>WYAU01000029.1 GCA_011525665.1 Candidatus Brocadia sp. | reverse complement strand
CGACTTTGTCGATGGGCTTCAGAAGGTTATGTTTCCACCGCCCCCTGCCATCCAAGCTACATGGCTCCGGCTTTTACCACGACGGGACTTTCACCCGCTAGAAAGCAGTACCCTTCCCTGGGCACGCGAATAATGAATGCCTGACCCTATTTTCTCCTGCTATTTTCTCCTATTAACATACTGTCCAGTTTTTGGGGTACATTATACGCTAAAACGATAAATTTCTCCGGTTCAATTTGCTATTCTTTCCCCTCTTACAGGGTCAAACCAATGGGTATCTTCGGGAAGAAATTTTAATCCGACTAACTCACCCACTCGTGTTCTTTCAGTGGTATCCTTTACGTACCAGGTCATATGAGAAGCAATTTTCACATGGCTTATTGATTCGTGTCCTAAATATTCGACATATTCAATCAAACCCGGTATTAGGGAAGGCTCATTGGCAGGCACTACAGTTAGTTTTTCCGGACGTATACCGAGAATACAGTTGGTTTTTACCGGTAAAGGGGTGGGAAATTCAAACGTGGTCTCTCCTGAAACAAAGGAACGGTTTCCGCAAGGCTTTATGGTGATCATATTCATCGGAGGTGTTCCAATAAAACCCGCAACAAAGGTGTTTTGGGGCTTCTGGTATATCTCATTGGGTGTGCCAACCTGTTGTAAACGGCCTTTATCCATAACGGCGACGCGGTCTCCCAGGGTAAGCGCCTCCGTCTGGTCGTGGGTGACATAGACGGTCGTTATGTTGCGGTCTCTTTGGAGCTTCTTTAACTCTCCCCGTGCGGAAAGCCGAAGGCGCGCATCAAGGTTGCTGAGGGGTTCGTCCATGAGAAAGACCTGTGGATTTCGCACGAGCGCCCTTGCCAGCGCTACCCGCTGTCTCTCACCTCCGGAAAGTTCTTTTGGATATTTTTGTAATAAAGCCGTTAAGCCTAACAGCGCAGCGGTATTGCTGATCTTCTTGTCTGCATCCTTTTCTTTTCGGATTTTCAGGGGAAATGCAATATTGTCATATACCTTCATGTGCGGATACAAGGCGTAACTCTGGAAAACCATGGCAACGTCCCTTTTTCCGGGAGGGAGGTTGTTCACCATGCCGTCATCAAAGAAAATAGTCCCGGATGAGGGCGTTTCTAAACCCGCAAGCATATGCAGCGTGGTGGATTTCCCGCTTCCGCTGGGACCCAGGACAACGAGAAATTCCCCGCTGTTGATAACCAGCGTTACGTCTTTCACAACGAAATTATGATGATATGCTTTTGAAATGCGTTCCAGTTTTATTTTCATCCTTTTACTGCGCCCGATGTCAGACCCTGTACCACATATTTTTGGAAGAACATCAAAAAAATAAGAAGCGGAAAGGTAACAACGACGGAAGCCGCCGCAATATCGCCCCACGGTATCTCAAATGTTCCCTGAAATAAAGCGATTCCCACCGATGCCAACCGTGATGATTCGTCCAGGGTAAAGGTAAGGGCAAAAAGAAATTCATTCCAGCAAAAGATGAAGACAAGAACCGCAGACGAAATGATGCCGGGTGCTGACAGGGGCACGATTATGTGCCGAAAGGTCTGGAAATGGGTGCAGCCGTCTATGAGTGCGGCACAATCCATCTCCCCCGGTATTTTATCAAGATATTTTACCATAAGGAAAAAAGCGAGAGGAAAATTGTGGGCGCAATAGGAACAGACGAGAGAAACGGGAAGATTGATCCAGCCCAGGGTATGAAAGAGTTTATAAAGCGCCGCCACAAGACTGATCGAAGGGAGCGCAAATACGATTATGATCATAAGGAAAATAACCGTTTTCCCTCTGAATGAGAAACGAGATACGCCATATGCCCCGAGAAGCGCTAAAGGTATTGCAGCGCATACGGTCGACAGCGAAACGAAAAAACTGTTAAGCAGATACCGTGGAAAATGACTTTTAATAAGGACATTCCTGTATGCGTCAAGGCTATAGGTGTCGGGAAAGACGGGAGGCAGTTGCATAATCTGAAAAGTGGGCTTGAGCGAGGTTAGAAAAACCCAGAGAAAAGGACTTACACTCCAGCATATGGCCAGGATGAAAAAGAGAGAAAATACGAATTTCTTCATCATCGATGCATTAGCGGCGTTTCTTTGCATGACATTCGCACTTGCAATTGCCATCCGGCTTGGACGGCAGATGCCCGCATCTGTCGCATCTCTTTTCCTCGTCTGCAATCGCAGAGCAAACCACCGCTGTGTTTACGACGCCAACGCCAAACAATAATGCGCCCGCAACAAGTAACTGATAACCAATTTTTTTTGCCATGGTATTTCCCTCCTGTTGTTTTTTTTGATTTGTCTGTAAGGTCTGTTTTGACTTTAGATACTTAATAACAGCATATTATTGCATGACAAAAAAACTGTCAAGCAAAATTGCCGGATTTGGAATGATATTGAAAATTCCGGGACATCCTGATACAGTACTTAGTACCCCTTCGTCTGAGAAGGCAGATAAAAGGAGATCAATGACAGCTTTGCGAAAATATCTCATAAAACAGGGTGTCGCATGCAACGTAGGGGCAGGTTTCAAACCCCTCCCTACAGAGGGTTTTTCAAAAAACTAAATTGTTAGTGTGACGAATTGTTTAACACAGGAGACATATATGATGAAAAAACACTGCATCTTGGCGTTAAGTATCATGATCGCTGCTTCAATACATCTTCCGTCCGGCTATGCAGGCTGGAAACCATCGGTGGAAGATATGCCGGGAAAAAACGCCCGGTCGCTGCATACGCAGACGGAAGAAGTTATCAGGAATTTTAAAATTCATTACCCGCATCTGACGATCTATTTTGAAAAGGCTTACGGTTATGCGGTGTTCCCTACTATCACAAAAGGTGGTATTGGCATTGGGGCTGCCCATGGCGTCGGTGACGTATACGAAGAGGGCGAATTTATTGGCACTGCAAGCATGACTCAGGTGACCATTGGCGCCCAGTTTGGCGGGCAGACATACAGTGAAATCGTTTTTTTCAAGGACAAGGAAACCCTTGATGATTTCAGGAAAGGAAACTTCAAGCCCGGGGCGCAGGCTTCTGCTGTCGCTTCAACGGCGGGTGCTTCTACGGATGCTGATTATGACCACGGCGTAGCAATTTTTACCCTGTCGAAAAACGGTTTTATGTTTGAGGCATCGGTGGGGGGGCAGAAGTTTCAGTTTAAACCAAAAGAGTGAAGATTTATAGGGGGGCAGGGACAGAGATTTCCCGCAGGAGAAACATTTGCCTGTGCCCGGCGCAGGATGCGAACGTCCGCAACTACCATACCGCTATACCGCCTCCGGCCGGGAATGATACCGATGATAAACCGAATCGTGAAATAGAGAGCCGTCTTCCTTTGGTGCGGAAATTATTTAAAACGCGAAACTGCATCCGTGTATGCTTTTTTCAGACTTTCAAGGGCAGTCTCCGTTCCAGCCTTGAGATCCTCCCAGGCATCAGCGCCTGCCGACTTGAGATTCTCTAATTTTTCTCTCGCTTCTCTCTGCTTTTTTCGCAATGATTCGATTGTTTCAATAAATTTATCCTTGGCTTCTTCACCTGCTTTTTCTGCCTGCTGTTCCAATTCTTTTATTTTGTTTTCGAGATCTTTCATCCTGTCTTCCAGGTGCATCTGGTATTCCTCCTTTTTTTGTCTCAGATAATTTTTGGTTGTTTCAAGGGCTTCTCCTGTTTGACGTTTGACATCTTCAGACGACACCTCTGTTTCAGTTTTGTTAAGCGTTTCAGGTTTGTAAGGTTCCTTCTGATTACAGGCAGTAACAAAAAATAAAGAAAAAACCAGCGCTAGCGCGAATTCTATTTTTTTCACGGTTTCTCCCTTTCTGGTTCCTGTTAAGCCGCTCAATTTTTACCAGAGTAATGTAAATAAATTGGCCTTATCTTTGTTTTACAAGTTTTGTTATAAATCTAACGATTTATAACAAAACTACATCACTATTCGGTTGGTTATATTAAAAGTGAACATGGAATTAATACATGTGCTCTAACTTCAAAGGGCTTGTAAAAATATAATCGTTACTCGTTTGTTTCCCATGACATTCTATGCAGTTAGCAACTTTACCGGCCAGCGTTACGGTCTCGCCATCTTTTTCTTCAGCCATGACTTTACCGCTTGGTGCAAATTTAACCCAGAACCAATCGAAGTCATCAGGATCAAAACCCTCGATCTTATACATCACAGTTATTGAATCAATATTTTTATCTGGCAGGTAATTTTCTTTAATAATTATCGCTCCGGGAGGCATCTTTTCCTTTTTTTGCACAATTACCTCGAGGGCGGCGGCATTTACATAAGTAGTCAGGTAATTCCCATGTGGTTCCTTTCCTTCATAGAATGCCTCCTTGCCTGGCCACATCTTCCAGTTTAACCGGTAATTTTCATTCTGCATTTTATCCCAGAGTTCATTAGCCATTTTTTCAGTGTCGGATATTTCCTTTTCCACTTTTCCAGCTTCTGACACTTCTTCCTTCAAGGTGCTTGTAAAGATGTAGTCATTAGCACTTTGTTCACCGTGACACTCAATACAAGCTGCAACTTTACCCGCCAACATCAGGGTCTGGCCATATTTTTCAGCAGTTGCGATCTTGCCATCCGGTCCAAATTTAACCCAGAACCAGTCATTTACCTTAGGATTAAAACCTTCTACTTTGTGCATTACAGTTATAGAGTCAAGGGTTTTATCAGGCATATAGTTTTCTTCAATTATTATCGCCCCAGGGGGCATCTGTCCCTTTTTCTGTATAATTGTCTCAAGGGATGCATCATTTACGTATGTAGTTAGTAAAGCCCCATGAGGTTCTTTTCCTTTATAAAAAGCCTCTTTGCCTGGCCACATCTTCCAGTTGATCCAGTATTTCTCATTCTGGATTTTATTCCAGAGTTCGTTGGCCATTTTTTCGGCTATTATTCCTTCTTCCACGGTAATTTCAGATATCTCTTTTTCCTCAACTGCCTCCTTTGCCCTTTCACATCCTATAGAGAAAAAACTTGTTACTAACGCAATTATTAATAAATTAAATGTTAATTTCATTTTTAGGCCCTCCTCCTTTTCTTCTTACTAAATTTCTTTATTTCATATAATCGCCTGAAAACAGTAGTCCCATTTTAAAAATCTATAAGTGGATATGCCATAACATTAAGTTAAGTAACGCCAGGACAAAAAGCACGACGAAAATAAAAAAAAGGAATTTTGCAATCTGTGAAGCTGCTATAGCAATTCCTGTAAATCCAAACAATGCAGCAACGATTGAAATGATGAAAAAAACAATAGCCCAGTAAAGCATTTGTTATCTCCTTCATATAATTACAAACAGTACATTTCTAGCGGTATAAGTTAAATAATATCCGCTTGACTCCTGTGAATAAAAATATCTAGTGGTTAGTGGAGTCAAGCGGATAGCCCAAAATATCGTTATTGTACCAAAGTAAGGTAATGAAAATAAAAAAGCCTTACTGCAAAGATATTTATTGTAAACATCTTCGGCAGTAAGGCCATCTTTCTTTTATCCTACCATTACAGGAAAAAAGTTTAAAGACCCTTTACTTTGCGTCCCCTGATTGCTCAGGGTTTGCCTTTATCGTCATGTTTTCTATGAGTCTAAAATATAACATTTAATCATGTAAAATCCAATCCAAAACGTCTTGAGAAAAAAATAAGTATGAATGGTTAGATATGGAAACACCGAATCTTTTTATAAGTAAACAATATCTTCGGGATGGTACATGCACAGAAACAGGAGCATGTAGTCCTTTAAATGCCGGGTGAGAAGGAAGTTCTGCTTGATGTGTTCGCGTCCGTTCTCGCCGAGTTTTTTGGCGTATTCCGTACTATTTAATAACTGTTTGATGGAGAAAGCCGCTCCGGCGACACTATGACACAAGAGACCGCTGTATTTATGCCTGATCTGTAAAGGGATACCCCCCGTGCCGGACGCAACGACCGGTTTTGCCTTCCATAATGCCTCGGTTATGGTAAGCCCAAATCCTTCACGCAGTGATTTTTGAACAATGACGGTAGACGCCCTCTGGAGCGCATTGATCTCGATATCGCTGCCGGAAGGGATGGGGAGAATGTGTATGTCGACGTCATTGCCTGCCGCTTCCTTTGTCTCTGCAAAGACCCTGGTCGATTCCGGGTCGTCTGCAGCCGTCCCGCCGGCAATAATGAGTTGACAGTCTATGCGCTTTTTCACCAAGCGATAAGCCTCGATAACGCCGATGGGATCTTTGAGATAATCGAATCGTGAGATCTGGGTAATAATGGGTTTGTCTTTGGGAATATGATATTTTTCCAGGACTGCATCGACCGTTTCTTGTGGTAATTCCCTGTTTTTATCGCTTAAAGGATCGATTGATGGCGGTATCAGAAATTGCCTGATGGGCAATGGTTGTGAAAAGTTCGGGGCAGAAAAGACAGCGGCGTCATATTGGTGAACAAAGGGCGTCAAAAAATTCCAGACCTGCTTGTGGGGCGTAGAGACGTCGATATGGCATCGCCAGATCCATTTGCTGTCCGGGATGGAGGCCTTTTTTTTAATCAGCACGACGGGTTGGGGGTCGTGGATGAACACAACGTCCCCGTAGGTCTTCACCTCGTCAATATTCCGGAGGCTTGTTTCCATGAATGTTTCAAACATCTGCGGGGTAATCTCCTCCTGTTTACCGTGCAAGGCGTTGTGAAATTTCTTGGTGACGTTGAAAAAATCCTCGCCACCCTTGATGAAATCCCATCGGGCATCCACCCCTAATTCCTGCAACAGAGGCACCATACGATTGAGAATCTCCGCAACGCCGCCGCCAACGGCCGTAGAGTTGATGTTCTGGATAAGTTTCCCCTGGAGTTTCCCCGCCAGTAATTTCAATTCTTCAAGGGTGTTGGGGCCCACGATGGATTCATATTCAGTAATTTTTGGCATAGCGTCTCAAAACGTCTTAAAATCTGTGTTCGAACATTTTCGGCAAAAATTCACGGGTGGGGATTTGGGATATGTGATTTTTTAAATCCCCCGTCGTAAATCCCGTTTGACTGTCTCTTCCGATTCCTTCGCGGCTTAGTGGTTTTGCAGTGTCACCCTGACGGGAAATTCCTCTAAAGAAAGTTCAACTATTCTTTTTTCTATTAATTTTACCAGGGCAAATCTCAGGTTTTCCATGGTATGGGTGTAGGGGTCCAGCGATGCGATTTTGTTTGCAAGTTTATTTTCTGACAGACTGTGTTCAAGCCAATTGGAGAAATCATTGGTGCCTATCCCTATGCGAAGCCTGGCTTCAAACATGTGAAAATAGATAGACTCAAGCGTTACCCTCTGGAGGGCGGCCTGGAATTCCTTGAGGTCCGATACAATATAGGGTGTCTGAAAAACGAAGCTGACGGACTTTACAAAATGGAAATCTTCTCCCGTTGTCGCAAATTTTTGAAGCGATTTGGGGTGTTTTTCCACGTAATTATCAATGGTCCGAATAATTTCATTGCGGAGCTCGCGGATGGTTGTGTATTGAATCGTGTCAATACTGAACAATGCCTCTCCGAGCACTTCTTCTCCCAAAATACCGGTAATCCAATAGGCAAAATCGTTGGGAGGTTCCGGTGATAAATACTGATGCTGCTGGAGAAAATGGTGGGTATGATGATAGATAACTGACCCCGGAACTGTTTTTATGTGGTCCAACAACTCCTGCAGGTTATTTGCCTTTAGTCCGGTAAGTTCCGGTATATGGGTCTGCGTACAGAATCTAAATGGCTCTTTTGCCCTCGCTAAGGGTCCCATTGCCGTCCTCTTCCTTTTGCGTATAAAGAATTTCCAAAAACGCCTTGACCTCTTCGGGTGAGTTGACAAAGTAATCGGCTGCGGATGTATCCGACGGCGTCCCAACGAAGATCATCAATCTTTTCCCGCTCAAAGCAGTAAATACTTCTATATCGGCCTGATCATCTCCCAGATAGACAAGAAGAGCGTCCCCGTTGAATTCCAGGGGAAAATAATTGGTCAGTAACCATTGAATCGTGGTTGCCTTGTTCCATTTTACCGGCGGGCGTATCTCGTAAACCATCTTTCCCGTACTCAGGGACAGGATGTCTCTCTCAACATAAGGTTGTACAATGCCGCTGAGTGTCTTTGTTATGAATTCCACGTCACCGGCCTTTTTGACTGAACGGTAATGCAGGCTGATGGTATAGCCCTTATCTTCCAGGTATATTCCTTCAATGTGATGCAAGGATTTAAAGAGACGCATATAAACGTGCCAGAGATTACAACGCGCCTTTTTGGCCTCCGAACTGCTGAACCGTATACCCGGCCCTTCCAGTTCTATCCCATGATTGGCGGCATATAATATCCCCGGAATATTCACCAGTTTTTTTATCTGGCGGAGCGAACGTCCCGTTATTATACCAAGAAAGAATGCCTTGTTCCGGGAAAAATTTTGTAAAATCCGGTACATTTCTCCGGGGAGTACTGCAAGATCAGGATGCTCCCGGATGGGCGTTAAGGTGCCGTCAAAATCCGTCAAGAGAATTATTTTCCTGTGAGCCCGGACAAGGTCCATAATTGTGTGAGTATGGTCGAATGCGTATTTCATTGATGCAATTTGATCAATTCGTTCACGATGCTTTGTCCCCAGTTGTAGACATTATGTTCCTGCAGATGTTCTCTCAGACGCTGCATCCTCTTCTTCTTTTCATCGGAGGGCATTTCAATGGCGGTCTTTATTGCCTCAGCAAAGGTATCGGTTGCGTAAGGATTGATTTGGATACTGCCTGCAAGTTCTTCGGCTGCTCCGGTAAAACGGCTGAGGAGCAGTACGCCGGACTCATCGAAACGGGTAGAGATGAACTCCTTGGCGACCAGATTCATGCCGTCGTGCAAAGAGCTAACGATACAAACATCCGACAAACGGTACAAGGCCTGTACACTTATCCGGTTAAAATGTGATTTCAGCAGTCGCAGGGGAGTCCACCTGCCTCTATGGTATTTGTGATTAATCTCATTTACCAAATCGTATATCGTGTCGTTGCAATCGCGATAATCCTCTATATGGATCCTGCTTATGGTGCCTGCCTGTATAAAGGTAAACCTGTTTCTGTATTCAGGGTATTTTTCAAGAAATCTGTCAATGGCTTTAAACCTTTCAGGAATGCCCTTTGTATAGTCCACCCGGTCCAGCCCCACGCCGATAATTTGTCCTTTTAAGCCAAGCTCTCTTCTCATCCGCGCCATCTCATTTTCAACGTCTTTCCCCCGGGATTGCAGGTTGAGGTCATCAAAATCGATGCTGATGGGAAATGGCCGGATGTGGGTTGTCTTTCCGCCTTTTGTGGCGGTAAATTTTCCATAATCGATTCTCGACTCCAGGTTTCTGTCTACGGTATCGAGGAAATTGTTGCAATGGTACTGGACGTGGAATCCCAGGAGGTCATTCCCGAGGAGCCCTTCCAGGATTTCCTGGCCCCAGGGGCATATACGGAACGCCTCCCTGTTTGGCCAGGGAATATGCCAAAACTGCGCCACAAGCAAATCCGGCCTGCTTTCTTTTAACATCTTGGGAAGCAAGGTAAAATGGTAGTCCTGGATGAAAACGAATGCCCTGTCGCTACCAACCTCTTCCAAAATGACTTCTGCAAATTTCCGGTTCACCGCTTTGTAGACGAGCCAATCCGCCTCATGAAATTTGGGCTTGACGTACACGATATGGCACAGCGGCCACAGCGCCTCATTGGAAAAACCATAATAAAACCTTTCCTCCTCCTCATGGGTAAGCCAGACCCTCCGCAGGGTGTATTGCGGATTGTCCGGGGGGACGGCGATGCGGTCGTTGCCGTCTACTACCTCCTTATCGGCGTCACCGCTCCCGTAAGCTATCCATGTACCCCCTTCAGCCCGGATAATAGGATCCAGCGCCGTGACCATTCCGCTGGCCGGTATGATGCATTTGATCTCTTCTCCCACATAGGTATGGCTGTACGGCTCACGGTTGGACACGATAATAAGCCTATAATCTCTGAGCTTACTCGAAATAAGTTCTTTTAATGAATCTTTTGTCCAGATCATAACTGTGTGTTCAGGAATCGGACCCGCTTGAGCCCCTTGTAAGTTGCCTATTGTAAACTGTTCGTATAATTATTATAATCACCGTTTTATCGTACATGCAAGCAAATTATCATGGATGAAAGGAGGCCATGTGCAAATCCGAAGAACATACAAGAAGAGGAATATGCAGAGCGGGGGAATTGGTGCTTAGCGCGATGCCGGTAATGTCATCATGAAAACCTCTGCCTGTCTTTCCCGTGTGCGGCAGCGTGACATTATTCCCCCCGAAACCGGGGAGGTTGATGTGACGGCCGATCATCCTCATTCCGTGATGATCGATTCAGCGTTCAGAGATTTGCGAACAGGGGTACTATTGACCTTTGTAGGCATCAACCTGAGGTTTTTTACGGGAAATGTCATTAATGCCCTCATTTTTTTTCATGTCCTCCGTCCGGCAAATCCCGACCACAGATACGATATACACGCCCCCAGCATCCCGGACATGTACGGGGACGTGGTTATGACCCTGGTTTTTGCCGCTGCTTATCACTTTATTACATCCCTCCGCATAAAAAGAGTGGTTACCGGTTTGGATTGTCTGCCCGGGTTGAGTGGACGGCGTTTAGCGGCAATCGAACGACTGAAAAGGCATGTCCGGTCTTCAAAAAACTCCCTTTTTCTTCTCGCCCTGGGCTTTGGTTCATATTTTCTCTCAAAGTATTTCCTGTCCCCGGGATTGGAAATAGCTTTTCCTGAAAACACCACCCCTCTGTGCCGTTTTCTGAGTCTGGTAAACGATATGATAAAATTGTGCAACCCGCTTATCTTTGTTTACGTTTATTGCAAACATCTGACTGCAAGCAAATCCGTCGCCTTACCGCTTTTCCTGTTTTTTCTTGCAAGAAATCTTTTCTCCACGAACGTGTTGGGATTCATTACTGACTACGACATACACGTTGGCGCGCCTTTCCTGGACGTTTTGTCGCCGCTTATCATTATTTATTCCTTATGCTGTTTTACACCGACCATACCTCCAGGCGATTTCCCTCCGGATCAAAGAGAAAAAATGCCCGCCCACCCCATGGATGGTCGGCAATCTTGCCTACATTTACACCCCTCGCCGTCAAAGACTGCCATGTCGCATCTGCCTCTTCCACTTGAAACGCCAGCGTCAAACCCTGCCCCCCGGCGCTCTTGACGGTTGCTCGTTGTTCATCCGCCACGCTCAACCGGGCATGAGCGGCTGTCTCAAACTCTACAAACCAGTTGTTCTCAAACGTCACCGGAAAACCCAAAATATCCCGATAAAAGGAAACCGTCTCCCGCCATTTCCGGCAGTATACTATGGTGTTCATAACGCGCATATGCTCTCTCATCATATACCGGTCAACTCCTGCTCAATAAGATATCGATGGCTGATTACTTTCACAGTGTATTTCAAAACCGCTTTATTATAAGAAAAAGCTCCGGCGGGTCAAAGGCCATTTGTCTTTCAAAAATCTTTTTGCAATGCCCGGAGAAAAGTCACGGTGTATGATCGCCAGAGGTATGGCGGCCAAAGGCATAGTCAGGACGCTGCGGGTCTTTACCATTTTCGGCGAGATAACGACGCTTCAGGATTTTTCCGTCCGTTCGCAATGGCACAGGGAGGCGAAGCCGTTGATTTGCATGCCGAATACATGTAAACAATCGTATATACTGCATTGACAAATCAGTAAACGATAGTATACTAATGTCATAGCCTGTGCGAAAAAGTGATTATGTATCTTCTGAACATTTATCGTCAGGAAGGAGGGAAGCAAGTGAAGTATTCTCTCGTAATCTGTGGATTGAATTCCATTTTGTTCTTTGGTTATTTTTTGTCGAGTGGATTGCCGTGTGTTCTGGCGGAAGAAAAGAGAAAAGTCGAGCCCGTGGTACGGGGGGTAATGATCGTTTCCCTGGACGTGCCCCTGCGCGCAACGATCGGGGAAAAGGTCAATGTCGTGGTGGTTATTGGCAATGAAAGGGTGACAAAGGAGACAACCATAGTGACGGTGACGTGCCCTACGATAGATCAGATAATCGGCCGGGAGGCTGAGACGCTGGAAAGTTTGTCTTCCCGTAAGATTATCTATAGCTGGGACACCGGAGGGCTCAAAGAGGATGTATATACAATACGGGCTGAACTCGAAAAGGTCCCTCGTGAGACATGTATCGATGATAATGTAAGGGAGGTGAAAATATTTTTAGTGCCCTAGGAAATCGGAAAAGGTTGGCGTACGTTGAGATGCATAGTATTGGTTGATGGGCGGTTTATTAACGATTTCTTTCGTTGATTTTAACGACAGGACCGGAAAATGATTGTTAATGAAAGCGTATTATCATTGGGAATTTCTCTCCTCACCCTATTTTTTGCCGGTTTTTTGGCTACCAAAATCAACCAGTCCCTTACGGCTATTTTTATCGTTGCCGGTATGGTCCTTCAGAATTTTTTCCCCGTTACCATTATTACGGAATTTATTGCCACCCTGGGTATTATTTTCATGCTGTTTATGTTCGGCCTCGAATTTTCCGTCGGAACGTTAATGAATAATCACGGCAAAATATTCTGTGCCGGTATTTATGACCTGGCATTTAACTTTCCTCTCGGACTGCTTCTGGGATGGTTACTTGGATACGACCTGATGCACTCGCTTTTGCTTGCGGGTATCATTTATGTAACCAGTTCGGTGATTGTGGCCAAGTCTATTATTGATTTAAAACGTTCTGCAAACCCGGAAACCGAACACATACTGAATATCTTAATCTTTGAAGATATGTTCATTGCTGTCTTTCTCGCATGTATTGTCGGTATTGCCAATAACGGTTCTCTGGATGCGAAGGGCGCTTTCTTTATGATCTTTAAAACCGCCTCGTTTTTTCTGTTTTTTATCATCCTTGCCAGGACCTCGAAAAAATTCATTGACAAGCTCGTTAATATTGAGCACACGGAATTGTTTGTAATCCTGATCCTTTCGATCATTGTACTCTCTGCCGGCGCTGCATCCAGGATAGGGCTTTCCGAGGCAATTGGCGCATTCCTCGCCGGACTTCTCTTGTCGGAGACGAAACAGAGACACAGGATTTCGGAGTCTATAAAGCCCTTTCAGCAATTCTCTACGGCAATCTTTTTTGTCGCATTTGGTATGTCCATTGATTATAAACACATCGGGAATCTTATCCCTTTGGGAATATTGCTCTTTGTTCTCTCTTCTTTCAGCAAGATTTTCTGCGGTTATTTTGTTGGCAGGAAGTATGCCCTAAGCAAAAAGGCCGGGTTCAGGCTTGGCTTTAGCCTCATCCCCCGGGGAGAGTTTTCCATTATCCTTGCCGGAGCCATAGCTCTAAACCCCCATGTCCCTTACTCGTTGAAATCTCTCACGGGTGTCTACGTATTGCTCAGCGCCATTCTCGGAAGTATCCTGATGAAAGAGTCGGACAGGTTTATCCAGTGGTGTCTTGAAAGAAAAAACAAGCACATGAGCGCAAATGTGTAACCATATTCGTTCCATGAAATGTGTTCATCAGGAAAATAAATTTTTGAAAAAATCTGAAATCAGGAACCAATTACGGGATGTTATTGTTTCCCTGATAAGTATCAGGATGATACGGAGAAAGCAGCGGGATTTTTAGACGGACAATTGGAAATCCTTGACCGGTCTTGTCTTATCATGCCCTTGCTCCGTTTGCATAAAAAGCAGTGAGTGTGTTCCTGCGCACCTGATGGGGCCAATTCACCCTCATCTTTTATAAAATGTCTGGATTTACAATACCATATGCGTACTTTTACATTTAACCCGGGTTTTATTCTCATTTTCATTTCTTTTTGCTGCTCTGTTGCAGTTGGCTCTCCTCCATCCGGCACAGGAACTTCAACAACTGTCAAAGATTTTCGGCAAAATCTGACCAATATTCAGACGGGAGTCGGGGCGTTAACGACTGATGAAATATTTTCTCCAAAGAAATTTCTAAAAAAATATCTGGAGACCGCAAAGAAACAAGGCCATCAGGAGAAAATGCAGGGGCATCCGCAAATTGTCGGGGAGAATGAAGCACATTCACTTTCCGGTGAAAATGGCGCCAACGCAACGGCCTCAGCCCGGGAATATCCTCCCACACCTATTGCCGGAGAACAATTTCCCGCAGGAGAGGAGAAAGGAACGCAAACGTCCGCTGTGGATAACGTATCTTTCCTCCCTGCTACAGATGAAAAACCTCCGGCTTCACCTGTGGTAGTGACGGAAAAAGCAATTCAGGATGAACTTCCAGTTGTGGAAGGTTCCCACCCAGCGGCCACAGGAGAGGAAATTGCTATCGATAATCAGGAAACGGATGTTCATTCAATGCCAATTGAGTCGGGTTCTGAAACTGCATCTGTGGCAGAACGACAGCCTCCTGCAGATAAAAGAGACGTGACTCAGGTATACGGTGAGAATAACAAGCCCCACCCGCCTCTCACCGGGAAAGATTCCCCCGTCACGGAAATTTTAGAGGAAAACGCCTCTCAGAAGAGATCCCTGACCGTCGAAGGCAGCCGGCCTATCGCCTCTTTTCCGGAAACCGGTCAGGAAGTCAAAGAAGAAGGCGCGCCAATGACAATAGCCACACCAGAATTCCGTCGTGAAACCATCGTGAGGGGGGAACTTCAGCCATCAGAGGCAGAGGGAAATCAGACAGTTGACCCGGAAGGTGAATCACGACCGATCATAGGCGGGAACGGAACGCCATTCACTGCGGAAGGAGAAACCCCTTATGCTCATGGCAAAGAGAACTCAAACGAATTAGCTGCAGATGAAAAAGAGCAAAAAACGGAAACGTCTTCACCGGAAACCACCGCAGAGTCAGCGGTTTCAAAAGAGAGAGAAAAATCAAAGCCACTATGGGACATTTTGCATAGGGATCCGACACATAATGTGATCCTTGCCGTTGTTATAACACTTATTGCCGCCAAGGTGGCAGAATGGATGGCAAGGATGCTGAGGCTTCCTGCGGTAGTGGGAACCCTGATAATGGGGATGATACTGGGTAATGTTTTTACCTTTACCGGATGGGATTTTTTCCATTTTCTCAGGGCGATGCCGTTTTTGAAGATGGTATCATACTTCGGAACATTGATACTTCTTTTTACAGCAGGCCTTCATACTGACATCAGGGCGTTGCTGAGGGTGGGTGTTTCTTCCTTTCTGGTATGTCTCGGCGGTATCGTCGTGCCTGCCTGGCTTGGACTTATGGTTGGCCATTTTCTGCTTCCGGATGCCACAACAGGGGCAAAACTTCTTATTGCCATTCTTCTTTGTAATACCGGAATGGGATTATTAATGGCTGTTCTGGGTGAACTGAAATTGATAAATACCCAGGAAGGCAGGATTTTAACAGGCGCAGCCGTTATTACCGAAATTATTGTAATTTTAACCTTTGGGCTGGTCAGCGGGTTTGTTGTACGGGGTGGGACATCTATACCACACATATTAGTCACCATAGGCATAGCAATTTCTTTCCTTGCCATTATCCTGATAATCATCCTGCGATACGGTGAGAAATTCGGAAATTTTTTGACAAAAAGAGTTACGGAGGGTTTAAACATTCCGATTGTGGTGATTTCAGCCCTTTTATTAGCGTTTATGTCGGGCTCAATCGGACTCCATACAGTAATAGGTGCATTCGTTGCCGGTTTATTGCTCCGGAATTTAAAGTTAAAGGATTATGCCGAGGTGGAGTATGGCGCTGTAGAGCGGATAATACGACCGTATTCCTCGATACTTGTGCCCATACTCTTTGTCCGGGTGGGGGCGCAGGTAGAAATGGAGAGCTTTTTGAATCTGAATGCAGCCATCCTCGGTCTTGCTATAACAGGCGCCGCCATTATCGGAAAGATGTTTTGTTCTGTTTGCCCGGTAGAAAAAGGCGTAAATCGCCTTATCATAGGGATAGGAATGGCAATGAAGCTGGAGGGGACATTGATACTCGCCGGGATCGGGAGGGATATCGGCATATTGGATGATATTGTGTTTTCTTCCATTATTATGGTCATTGTGTGTACATCAGTTCTGTGTCCTTTATTTCTGAAGGCTTCCCTTGCAAGACAAAAAAAGCGTCATTCTAAAAAATTTCGCGTTACCGTTGACGAAAATACCAAAGAGGTTTATCTGCATTTTAAAAGCGATGTCCGGAGATGACGGGAAAATTCCTTTTTTCATAGATTATTCGATGGAGATGGGAATTATGCTGGTGAACGGCTCCCATTTGTTCCCCGTCAGATTTTTCAAAGGAATGTGAACTTTGGTTTGCACAGGATACAATCGAACAGAAGTTCGCTCTTCAACCGCACCTTTGAAATTTTTTACTCGCGTTTACCTTGCGTAAACATTTCATTCGTTTTCCACGCAGGAAACGAATATCTTCCCGCGGAACAGTCATTCCCGGATAGCCCAACTCTCATAAGACATCCTTCGCAACAGCAAATTGTCCCGCCCGGGTTGCTGCGTTTTTTTTATAATAAAAGCCACCGGTGAAATCCGGATCATACTCACACTTGCAAATTCAGATGCTCCCAACCTCATCCCGGATTAATATAAACAATTGTATACTAAATTATTGACAGAAAATACTTCGTGGTTTATACTATGTCAAGTATATATACGTTTATTTACTTATAGAAGATTGTGATACTGTTTTTTTGAAGGATCGGTAAGGCGCGTCGTGTTGGTTATAATAAAGACTTATGTTTTGCAGGTGATGTAATTTTCCCGGAGAAAGGGCAAAATATGATAGGAATATTTAAAAAACGCATTGTCGTCGTAATTATCACTTTTATATTTTTTGGGCTGCTTCCCCTTATTTTGTTCAGAATGCTTGCATTTCCGAAAGCAAGCGCAGAACTAAAACAGGGAATACAAAGAAATCTGGAGGGCATACTCAACAAGCAAAAAGATATGCTAACACTAATGCGGTATGAGAGGGAATCGCACGCCAGGGCTATTTCCGATGGCATTCTCAGCACATTACTGATTCATGGTGATGAAAAATTTGTAAATCTCATAAATGGGAAAAACGAACATGAATATCTCAGGCTGGAAACACAACTGGAGTGTACAAAGGCAGATTATGGATATAGAGGAATCTTCATTTGCGACGGCGCAGGTATTATTCGTGTGGCAACAGAAACTGAAAAATCCATGGTTGGCGCTAACATTATGAAGGAAAAGGCATTCCGTAATATCCAGGAAACCTTATATGATGGTAAAACATATTTTTCCGATGTAATCCATTTTTCTCCCGAAGGCAGTATCCAGGAGGGAAAAGACGCTGATATCCCTTCTCTGTTTTTATCATACCCGATCAGAGGTGAAAATCGCGACGTAATCGGTGCGGTTGTATTGTGGATGGACACTTCCCTGCTGAATCATGCCATGAGAAATGTTCTCCTGGGAAAGACAGGAGAATCTTATCTGGTAAATAAAGAAGGGGTTATGATTACCCAGTCAAGGTTTTCAGAGCACATGAAAAATACCGGTGATACTTGCAAAACGTGTCACGTCGTTGCAGATCCTGATAATCAAATGATTACAAAAGGTGTAAAAAGGTGCATAACAGAAAAAACTTATGGCTATGACCTGGAAGGATACAGGGATTACGGTGGAATACAAGTCGTGGGTGCATGGAGCTGGCTGAAAGATTTTAATATGGGGATCATTGTCGAAATTGATGCCGATGAAGCTTTCAGCGCCTTAAATAATATTCGTTCAATGACAAAGTCGCTCATGATAGCAATGTTCATTCCGGCATTTGCAATGGCAATATTGACATACAGAAAATTAAGCGTGGGTTATATGCTCAGAAATTTGTCTGTACCTCATAAGGCGCTGCTGGGAGTAACAACCATTATCACGATTGGATTTATCATAGCAGTTCTGGACGGTTATGAATTGAGGAAAGAACGAGGGTATCTTCGTGAACAAAAATACAAAGTACAGAACCCCCTCAATACACTTGGTTCACTTGTAACACAGAGGGATGAGGATTTTATCAAGAGTAAGATTTCCAGGCTAAAAAAAGAGCTCCCGGTAATCAAGTCGGAAAATACTCTTTACCAGAAAAATAAGGAGAAAGAGGTTGTTGAAAGTAATACAAAACAATCATCGGAAAAATCGGTGATGGCATGGGAATTAAAACAGTAAAAATATAATTATGGGAGAGGAGGATTTCTATGGCCAATAAACAGATGTCAGCAGAGAGCGAATTAAAAACGCTTCCCGATGTAAAGGATGCGAAGGGTTGGTATGAATATGAACCATCTTACGATGGCGTTGTTACCCATATCGATGCCAATGGTGCAAGGCTTTTTGGCTATAATTCAGCCGATGATGTAATCGGGAAGCGAGTCAAAGAATTATATGCACATCCGTTTGACCATGAAAAGACATTGTCTATGCTTTTTCGCGATGGACAGGTATATGGTTATTTTACGTTGATGAAGACAAAGAATGATGCATTGTTTTATATAAAGCAAACAAGTTCTCTGATTACAGAAGGATTATATAAATGTCCATTAAAGGTAAAAACCGAATTTAAATTCTTTCAGCGTGTACACCCCTCTTAACAATTGTTTGAACTGTAATATTTTCTTAATTATCGTCAGTAAAATCGCAATGATTTCAGTGACACGATAAATTTTCAATGTCAGGAGATTTTTATGAATATGTCTGCGAACGAATCGATACAAGCACCACAGGGCAACACAAGGGTAATGATACTTGCAACATTGGCATTTGCACTCTGCTTTGCAGGTTGGACATTGTTTGCACCCTTGGCAATATATTTTCAGGCAGAGTTTAACCTGTCTTCCACAGCGGTTGGGTTATTACTAGCAACTCCGGTATTACTTGGTTCCCTTGCAAAAATTCCCATGGGTATTGTGACAGACAGGTTTGGCGGAAGGCTCGTTTTTACCATCATGCTCCTGTTTGGCTTCGTATCCCTGTTTTTTACCGGTTTTGCGCATAGTTATGGTTCGTTGTTAGTGTGTGGATTTTTTTTCGGTTTAATAGGTTCTTCATTTGCTGTTGGAATTCCGCATGTTTCAGAATGGTATCCAAAGAAAAAACAAGGCTTTGCATTAGGAGTTTATGGCGTGGGTAACGCAGGTACTGCCCTTTCAGCATTTGGGGCGCCATTTATCGCGGAGTCTTTGGGATGGAATAAGGCATTTATCATTTATGCCTTTCCTTTGCTTTTGATGGCTTTTGTCTACTGGGTTTTTACTTCCAATGCCCCAAAACCGGAGAACGTAAAGATTTCTACCTTGGGTGACAAACTGAAACTCTATAAATCTTCCAGGCTGGCCTGGATCTTTTGTCTGTTTTATTTTATGTTCTTTGGGTTCTTTGTTTGCTTTTCGATATGGCTGCCATCGTATCTTTGTGATTTTTATAATATTTCACCGGTACAGGCCGGAATCTTCACATCGATATTTGTATTTCTTTCGTCCTTTACCCGAATCCTGGGTGGGTATCTCGGTGACAGGTTCAATGGAAGGAAAATAATGGTGCTTCTTACCGTAATTGTACTTGTCATAGCGATATTCCTTAATTTAAACGTATCGCTGGCAACTTCACTCATGGTGTTTTATATTATGGGAACCTGTCTCGGGATAGGTAATGGCGTCGTATATAAACTCGTGGCGGAATACTTTCCAAAAGATACGGGTGCTGTGGGTGGTCTGGTAGGTGCCGCCGGCGGTCTGGGAGGCTTCTTTCTTCCTATAATTTTAGGTACAATAAAAGATTATACCAACAATTACTCTCTCGGGTATATCTTCGTATCCCTCGTGTGTCTCATGTGTCTGTCATTTATGGAGGAAAAAACCCTGACGAACGCGCAGCGAAAAATAGCGACTGCAGTGTAATGAAGCCGGAGGGTTGCGCTAATGCAGATCGGAGAAATCTTTTCGCTCTGCATTAGCGCTGAATTTCCGTAGCGTAAAATAAGGCACATCATTAACGCTCATCACTCGGTGTTTTAAGCCGGATGATGATCGGCTCCTTCTCTTCACTGTAATTACCGATAGGCTTCCCCACAGGGAAGAAAACCACCGCGCAATTTCCGGTAGCTAATTCCCCCTTTTTTTTCACCTCTCCAAGTTTTATTTCCAATCTGTAATTTTATTATTTATAATGATTTTTTATTTTTGTAATATGCAAATATAAAAATTTGTACCGTTCCGTATTTAAAAATGATAAGTGTTTTGTCTTTCGAAATGCCGGGATGTTAACTTTTATGCCCCAAAGGGCGGACAGTATACAGCGGGGGGGAAAGCCCCCTGAAAATGAATTTTGGAAATAAGGAAATGTCCTTGCCCGGCTAAGTTTCATTTTACTGAAATTTTTCAAAAAGCTAAAATATTACGAAAATTTACTAAAAAAACATTACACGTTAATTGCCATCGCAAAAGGCGCCGGGACCGGAGGCAAAGGCTGTGTCATTGCCAACTCTCTCAGCGGCAATTTTATGCCAGCTTGTTCGGCAGACAAACGACAGATTATGAGCAAAAGGAGGCACCGTGCAGGTTAGAAAATCTACCGCGATCAGGAGGCAGCAGATTGTAGATATTATCAGAAACATCATTTCGTCCCAAGGGATAGAACACGTTACTATAAGCGAGATCGCAGAGAAAATAGGAACTACCAAAGGGGCTATCTACCGGCATTTTAAGAGTAAAAGAGATATATTGAGTTTATTAATTGATAATGTGGAGGAGACCCTCATGGAAGCCCTGGATAAAGCGACGGTAGAAAATGACCCGGTACAAAATCTTAAAAATATCCTGCTTGCACAACTCACGCTGGCAAAAAACAGGCGCAAAACATCTTTCGTGGTCATTATGGGGGCTATGCAGTTCAGTGACCCCGTCATTCGAAGAAAGATTTCGCAGCTAATACAAAAATATCTTCGAAGAATAGAAAAATTACTTTCTTCCGCTTTAAAATTAGGGCTAGTGAGAAAAGACATTAATCCAAAGGTATCTGCAATCGTGTTTATGGGACTCATTCAATCGACTATAACAGTGTGGTCATACAAAAACTTCCGTTTTGTTCCACAGAAAATTCATTCCGATTTGTGGAATATTTATAAAAGCGGAATAGGCGCTTAGCGTGCAGGCTTTTTCAAAAACCGGTATGAGATGGGAAAAATACTTACAGGTGGCAGGGAGGATTGTTTATGCTTTTGAGGTATGTGATGTTTAAAAAAAGAGCACTGTTTGTTCTTAACCCTCTTTTCTGCAGTGGGTTACCGTTCAGTCTGAGTATTTTCTTCATATGGTTGTGCTTATGCACCGGTATTCAGGCGCAAAATGGGGAAAAAAAAGATATTGAAATAAGGCTTTCGGAAAAGGGTGTAATTGTAACGGGAGAAGATTTTAGAAAAGCGAAGCAACGGGAAGAAGAGATAAAGGCTGCTGTTGCAAAATCAATAGAAGAAACACATTCTTTTATTGCCAATTTGGAGCGGGATATTAAAACCATGGGCACCCATCTTGAAAATCTTCACCAAGAAAGGATGGATTACCTTGGCAAGAAAGTCAATCAAAAATTTTTGGAATTACTGGATAAAGAAATTGCCATTGTTAAGGAGAAAATAGATATAGACAATGAGCAGATAGAGACATACAAGGACAGGATAGAAGTGCTTTACGATCAGTCAAAGGCCCATGACGGAATCGTAGTGCTGTTAAAATCGATCCTGGGTCTGGAAGAGACACTTTTGTCGTCCCATGAACACGCTCCTATCGTGAAAAAAGAGGCCGAAATTGCTAAAAACTACATAAGCGCAGTGCAGGCCGGCATTAAAGAGAAGGAATCGGTGATCGCCTTTTTTACGAAAAGATTGGAAGAGATTAAATCGAAGGTGTCTGAAGAGGAACGGAAGCTTGAGAAATATTTAGAATCTTTAAAAACAGAAATCGGAAACGCAGAAGATGCCGGTAAGCTGCAGGAAAAAATCGATAGCATTTTACTCTGGAAAAAAGCCATTGGCAGCCAGTGGATTGCCATATTTGAGACGCGCCTCGGAACGTCTAAGATCCGTTTCGATAAGGCGCAACTGGAATTGAAGAACGCGGAATACAATGCGGCATTTTTAACCGAAAAGGCAAAACGCCTGGAAGAAAGGATAAGGGAGGATGAATTAGCAAAGAAACAGGCAGAATTGGAGGCGGCAAAAAAGGCCGAGGAGGAAAGCCGTAAGGCCGCTGAAAGTACCAAGGCTGAAGTTGAAAAAACCTTGCAGGAAGCGGCAAGAAAAAGTGAGGAAATTGCCCTGGAACAAATGACAACCACCTCCCCGGAAAAAAAGCGGGTATTGGAGTTGGAGGCTGAAGTTCATAAACAGACCGCGCTTATTGCCAAAAGAAAAGATGAACTTATCACGGAAGGCTCCCAGAGATATAAAGACTTTACCGAATATAAGAAGTTAGAGGCGGAAATTGGCCTTTTATTAAGCAGGGGAGGAACAACAAAAGAGATTGACGAATCGATAAAGAAAATAGAGGCAGACATACGGCGGTTCTCTGAATCGATTACGGCACTGGAAAGCCTCATACCGTCGGTAAATGAGGAGAAAAAGCTTCTTTCGGAAAATTTGGACAAGTCCCGGGAAGAAATAGCAAAGGTTCAAGATGAGTCGGCTTCTTTCAGGGACAGGGGGTTGGCGCGTCAGGCAATAGAGTATGCAAAACAAATCATGAATGCCATAGAAGAGCAATCCGGACTTATATCAACGAGACTGGACAGACTGCAGGAACGATGGGAAATCAAAAAAAATGCGCTGGTCCTGCTGGAAAAGACGAAAGAAAAGTTGATTAACCTGAAGGCTGCCAATGTTTGGACGAGGATAGAAAGCACTATTTCATCTCAGACACTGAAAGCGGTATATAAAGACGCGCTGTATTGCTACGAGCAGGCGGACCCTTTTTACGCCATAATTCAGGCTCACGCAAAGAATTTTCTCTTATATGTCTCCGATAAAAGCCGAACGGTTACTTTCTGGATACGATTATGCGGATTAGCCGGGCTCCTTGCCGGATTTTATTTTTCCAAAAAACAAATTTACCTGTGGAGTACGTTTAAATCACAGGCATTGTATGAAACGGCAGACCTATCCTATTACAAATCACGGCTGTTTCCCAGCCTTTTACTCGTGCTTAAGAAGAGTATATATGCCATATGGCTCGCCATCCTTTCTGTGTCCATACCCGGCATTTTTGCCGTAAAAACACCCGTAATAACAGCGACGATATATGTATTGATCTTTTTTGCAGTATATAGAATCCTGAAAAGCTTTCTCACCGAGTCCTTCAGTCCCGAAAAAGGAGATAAAAAATTAGTCACCTCGTTGGCGTATATTTCTCCCCGGCATCTTTATAAATCATTAAGCGCCATTCTCTTGTTCTCCTTGATTTCTTTATCGCTGATCGCCGTTCTGACGACGTTGGGGTACCGGCATGATGTCGTTGAATTGCTCTGGTTTATCTACCGGGTGGGCATATTAGTGCTTTTGCTGTGGATTGCAACCCAGAAGACTTTGATATTCAAATTATTGCCGAGTGCAGAAACCCAATTCGGCAAGCTTATTCACCGCATAATAAGAATAATCTATCCCGTTTTTATTTTCTTTGTTGTAGTGCTGTTTGCGATAAGGACGCTCGGGTATCCGGTCCTTTCCTATGTATTGTTGATGACGTGCATTAAAAGCTTTGTTATCGCATTTATCGCTTTTTGGGCGTGGAAATATTTCTATAACCGTTTGTTCCGTATGAGAGAAGCGCGCCTGGTAAAGGAAAATCTGAAAAAAGGCACCCCTGAGGAAAAAAGATTTCATGGCGTTACGGCACTATACCATATTTCACTGAATTACCTCGTCTCGATTGTCGCTGCAATCGTCATTATTCGCGTATGGGTAGGGACATTTCGTGACGCGCTGGGTTCGCCCGCCGCCCCCTATCTGGTACAGAAAATATTCGGACAGATAGGGATGGTTTTAAGAGCCATTGGCAGCGGGCTCAAATATCGTTTTTTCTTTGAAGAAGGCAGGTATACAACACCCATAAAGATCATTGTTGCGCTGATTGTGCTCTTTCTTTCCTTTTTTATCGCACGGTACATAAAAAAGCTGCTTGATGAAAAGGTATTTTACAAACTTCGACTCGACCGTGGACTGAAGCAAACGCTCTCTACCCTTACGCGATATGTCATTATTGGCATCTCGTCGCTTATCGGCCTGAGCATAGCGGGAATTCCCCTGAGAAGTTTGGCATTTTTTGCGGGTGCCTTCGGTATCGGTATCGGGTTTGGAATGCAGAACATCATCAGTAATTTCGTAAGCGGCATTATTCTGCTCTTTGAGCGTCCCATGCGCGTAGGAGACGTTATTACTCTGGAGGACGGCACCTTGGGTACAATCGATAGGATCAGTGCACGAAGCACGACGCTTACCACTCCGGACGAGATCACCATAACGGTGCCCAATTCAAAGTTTGTCGAAAGCAGGATAACCAACTGGACAAATCCCTCTGCGCGTATGAGGGGTTCCGTAAAGGTGGGAGTCGCGTATGGTTCCGATACAGCGCTGGTAAAAAAGTGCTTGCTGGAGATTGCCCGGCAAAATCCCAATGTAAGGACATATCCGGAGCCTTTTGTGCGCTTCTCTGAATTTGGGGACTCTGCATTGAAATTTGAATTATTTTTCTGGGGAGACGATCCCGGAAAACGCTGGTTTACCATGAGTGAACTCAATTTCGCAATCGATGAGGTATTTAAAAAAAATAATATCGTAATTGCCTTCCCCCAGAGGGATATCCATATACGTTCCGTAACGCCTTTTTCTTTCCAGGATATTCAGGGATATGTTAAACAAAATGATAATCAGGATAATAAAAAGACGGATGTATAAGCTGATTTTTGTATTTCTTGCGGTAGTTTATTTGTGCCTTATGGATAGGGTGTTTTGCGAGGAGGTAAAAACAATCGACGGCGATATTATCGTGGGTGAAGTGGTGGGCGCCGATGAGGACTATCTCTCCATCAGGCACAGCGGAGACAGCATCAGCTTCCTTCACTGGCGCATCATCAGCCTTATTTCGAGGGACAAAGAGGTCATTATTTTAAATCATGAAGGAACTCAGAAGAAATTTTCAATTCTTACAACTGCGAATAGTTTATCCGCGAAGGACATGAATCTTATGACGACGGATAAGGTGTCGGACATCTATCCTGAAGAGACACACGGACGCCGTCCCTTTTTTGAACACGGAGTGAAACAGACGGCGCAAACGGCAGCCTCTGTCTCTGATACACAAAAAACGGGGCAACCAGGCGCCCCGGCCGGTGTCCCTGAAACAAAGGCTGCAACAGGGCAGAGTTCTTCTCCCCCCCCCAAGACGTGGAAAGGGAGCATTGGCGCCGGCGTTAATATAAAAGACGGAAATACGGAGTCAACTTCCATGCATGCCAAGGGAGAATATTCACGAGAAAGAAACCGGGATAACATCTATTTTGATGCGTTCGCCCGCTATGAGGTAGTGACCAACAGAGACACGGACGTAGATGAAGAAACTATCAATGAACAAAGAGCTACGATGAAGTACGAATACAAGCACACACTCAGGCTCTATTCTTTTTTTAACCAGTACTTCGAGCATGATGAAATAGAGAACTTAAATTACCGGCTCATTTCCTCCCCCGGCATAGGTTTCCGTTTCATCCTCAAGGAAGCCCTGAAATATAAGGCAGAAGGTGGCCCTGCTTACACCTATGAAAGATTTCATGGGGACATTACAGAGGAAGCTTTGGGTATAAGGGTGGGACAATATTTCGATTGGCAAATCCTTCCTACGACTGCGTTTTATGCAAAAACAGAATATATACAAAGCGCAGAAGAGCGTGACGATTGGCGATTGGATTCCGGCGTGGGAATAAAACATAATCTTACAAAGTCCTTATTGGTAAACCTGGAACTGCTTGACCAGTATGACAATACGCCGGGAGATGGCAAAGAAAAAGAGGATAGGGCGATAATTGGCAGCGTGGGATACAATTTTTGATGGAATACTCAAAATCTGCAGAAAAGGACCCGGGGTTATTACACTGTTTTCATTGTGGTAAAGTGTTTCATTTCGATGAATACCGCAAGACCGGCCGTATGAAATGTTTTGGCTGCGGTATGGAACTGGCGCCCCTTATTGCCGATACTATAATCCCGCAGGAAACAAAAGGGTTTTGGGTGTTATTGGGATTTTTTGGTATCATCGCCCTCCTGGGAGCAGCAGGGGGAGTCATGCTGGTGCACGGATGGAATTTCTGGGTAACTTTTTCCCTGGGTGGTGGAATAATTTATTTAATAGCAAAAATTTTTTTGAGCAAATATCATATTTCTGAAACCGACACTTATGCACCGGGAGAAATGCCTCCGGAAGGACACGACGTGCAACACACAACGGTTTTTGACCGGCTGGTGATTGATGCGATCCATGAATTGCCTCACGTGGTAAGGGATCGTTTATCGAATGTGTCCATAATCGTGGAAGACAAGCCAAATAGTCGTATAATGGAAAAATTAAAGCTGACGTCAGATACCACATTGCTCGGGTTATTTCAGGGTGTGCCGCTCAACAAGAAAAGTGTTTGGCATTACGGAACCATGCCGGAAAGGATTACCCTCTATCAGGCAAACATCGAAAACATCTGCCGTTCCGATGAGGAGATTAAGCAAAGAATTAAAAAAGTTGTCCGTCATGAAGTGGCGCATTTTGTTGGTTTTACCGAGGAAGAAATACGAAAATTAGGCTATTAACAACGGGACAATACCGCTGTTTCCGCAATGACGAGAAACAAGTGACAGCTAAAGGTAAACATGAATTTTGAGGAGATACCACTATGGCAGAAACGCATTCATTTGACATCGTTTGTAAGATAGAAATGCACGAGGTTAATAATGCGGTCGATCAAACAAAGAAACAGATTGCAGTACGATATGACTTCAAGGGAAGTAAATCATCTGTCACGTTGAGTAACGATAACTCGATAATGTTAATTGCCGATGACGATTATAAGATGGAATGCCTGACGGATATTTTAAAGGAGAAACTCGAAAAAAGGGGAATACCCCCGAAAGCGCTTGATTTTGGCAAGGCAGAGAAGGCGTTGGGAGGAACTGTCCGGAGGGTGCTTACCTTTCAATCGGGCATCCCCATGGAAAAGGCCAGGGAACTCGTAAAATTTATAAAAGGCTTAAAACTCAAGCTCCAGGCACAGATTCAGGAAGACAAGGTGCGGGTCTCAGGCCAAAAGATAGATGACTTACAGACAATTATTAAGGCAATAAAAGATCAAAACTACGATTTCGCCATGCAATTTATCAATTATAAATAAAACCACAAAGGTCTTTGACGTGATGGTTCGGAAAGCTTCGATGACAGCGTTGAACTTGAGCAAAGACATGACCATCCGGCAAGTCCCGTTCCGCTAAGATCAGAGCAGTCCCGGATAATTTATATTTATGGTATCTTGCAATTTGCTGAGAATGCTGGCCGGGCTGGGGAGGATGACTTGACAACCTTCGATCGGGACAGGTTTAGCCATTACACAATAAAAAGGGTACGACAGGAGTACGACATAAGAAAGGTATGTATTCTGTAACTTTTGTAATTTAATGATTTGTGGATTCTGTGGAAATACCGGGATAGTGTTCTTTTAACGGGTTATTATCCCGTATGACGTGCTTTTGTTTTTGGATGTCGGCCCGTAAATACTTTGGCAGATTAAAGAGTGCGTGATGGGTAATACTATCATAAAAACGCAGTTCGCCGCTAATCCGTGAATTGATCCTTGTATCAATTTCTTCAGCCGTTATATCAAGATTGGACGGGTTATGCGTCGCCAGGGCAAATCCCCATTGGAGTGCATAAGAGGGGATGTAGGCAACATAAGGGAATACATGCGAAAATACCTGGCTTAATGTATTGCAGATGCAGGTAAAAGCATTGTTTTCTGAAAGAGAGGCAGCACCTGATTGTACGATGAGGATCCCATTCTTTTTCAGTCTTTCTGCAATGATATGATAAAATTCAAGGGTAAAGAGCATATATGCTGGCCCGCCTTCTAACGGATCATTGACGTCTACGATGATCACGTCAAATTTATCCTGTATCCGTTCCAGATATTTTCGTCCGTCTTCAATAAGAAGTTCCGCACGATTGTCATCAAATGAACCCGCGTGAAATGAGGAAAGAAATTTCTTGGAACAATGTATCATTTCCTTGTCAATATCGACCATTACAGCCTTTTTTATCGCTCGGTGACGAAGCGCTTCCCGCAAGGTTGCCCCTTCGCCGCCGCCCAAAATAAGGATGCTTTCTGCGCCAGGGTGCAGGGTAAGAGAAGGGTGGACGAGTGCTTCGTGGTAGATAAACTCATCAGTTTCCGCCGACTGAAACTCGTTGCCAAGGATGAGACATCTTCCGAAATTATAGGTGTCAACTATGATAATCTTTTGAATCTCTGACTGAACCTGGCAGACAACATTTTTGAAGGCGTGTTTGTGCAGTTCGTAGCTGTTAAAATAATCGTCTATCCAGTTTACCGGGGCTTTCTCCATATAATCCCTCGCCATTCCTATAAGCAGATTGGAGAATGAGGATCCGGGACATTCCCATTCATCTCCGCCATTTTGCCATTTTGTATCTTTCTGGATGAAAGATGCCCTCTTTTAAATTCCAACAGAGAGGTTTCTTTTGCCTGAAATGCCTGCATGAGAAAAGAAGCTGCGTTCTGAGGATGAATAATGTTGCCACCACAGAGGAAGATGTCTGCCGCGGCATAGCCATATTCAGGCCAGGTATGAACCGAAATATGAGACTCTGCAAGAATAACCACACCTGTAACACCATAAGGACTAAATTGATGGCATACTACGTCCACCAACGTTGCCTTTATAGATTTTGTGGCTTCTGTGAGAATTTCCTTTACACTTTCAACATTGTTGATGATCTCATTGCAGCATCCCCACATCTCCAGGATGATGTGTCTACCTAATGCATCCACTATGTATCCTCCAACTGCGTAATAAAATAAAGTAAACACAGAATCTTCGGTTTATGGTGAATCAGACGGATATTCAGAAATCATTTTACCGTTTTGGCCTAATTTTTAGTTAACAGTGTTTTTAGAAGAATTAACGGTTCATCGGTAATCAAGCGTCTGATTCTAGAATGAATAATCAGACTTGTCAAGAATGAATATAGTGAATGGAGAAATATTTTGACAATGAAAACCCCATACTGTATAGTCCAGAAATTATGAAACATGAGACGAAACAGAATACATCCCGGATTCTCATCAATCTTCCCGCATTATTAATTTCTTCTGAATCCCCGCATTTTCCTGTTAATAAAGGGAGGTGGGAGTGATAAAGGGTAGTTGCGGGAATTTCACGGGGTTTTCGTATCATTTAGTAGGCGTGGGTGGCATTGGTATGAGTGCAATTGCACAGGTACTTAGGGAGAAAGGCCATGTTGTGAGCGGTTCCGACAGAAATTACGATAAATATATTACCCAGGATGTTTTCTCAAAGCTTTCGGCACAGGGTATTTCACTTTATCCTCAGGACGGTTCCGGTGTGAAAGAAAATACAGACTATGTCGTGGTTTCCTCTGCTATCGAAGAAGATAATCCTGATGTTAGGAAAGCACGTGTATTTAACAAAAAAATCATAAAACGCGCCGACATCCTTGCTGAAATGTTTAATCCGGGGTATGGCATTGCCGTTGGAGGAACAAATGGAAAGACCACGGTAAGCTGTATGGTGGGCTACATCCTCGATTTTGCCGGTCTGTCTCCTACCATTATCGTAGGTGGCTGTATTAAGAATTATGCGAATAATTCCCGTTTAGGTAATGCAAAGACAGGCGTCTCGGACATCATCGCCATTGAGGCTGATGAGAGTGACGGCAGCATTGTTTTGTATGCGCCCCGCATATCCGTTATTACCAATATCTCGAAAGATCACAAATCTGTCGAAGAGATATCTAAGATGTTTATAACTCTTTCGCAAAATACCCGGGAAAGGCTCATTCTCAATACAGATTGTCCGTACCTGAAGGCGATAGATTTTGACCATAAGGATATTGTTACTTACGGATTACATGACAATGCCGGTATATGTGCAAAGAATATCGTCTATAAACCATTTCAATCCACGTTCACCATAGATGCGCAATCATTTGAGATAAACCTTCCCGGTAGTTACAATGTATCAAACACACTTGCAGCCATTGGAGTTGCGAGGAGCTTAAATATCAGCGACGGTAAAATTTCCGCAGCACTGAGGGAATTCAGGGGTGTGCAACGCCGGATGGATATTGTCGGAGAGGTTGATGGAGTAAAGGTAATAGATGACTATGCCCACAATCCTGAAAAAGTTATGGCGGCGATCACTGCGGTAAAGCTTGGTTGCAAGAGGGTGATTGCCATCTTCCAGCCACATGGTTATGGCCCCACCCGTTTTATGAAGGAAGAATTTGTCGATGCATTTACGAAAGCCCTTTCTCCTCACGACGTCCTTTTTCTGCCCGAAATATTTTACGCCGGTGGCACTGCCAGGAAAAATATCTCTTCTTCCGATATCGTTAAGAGGGTCAGCAGAGGTGGAAAAAATGCCTTTTTTATTGAAAAGAGGGACGATATTATTCCAGCAATTTATAAGCTGGTTTCTCCGGGCGACTGCATTCTTGTTATGGGGGCACGGGACAATACACTTACAGAATTTTGCCGGAAAATTTTATATACAATGGCGAAATGGTGAGTTGTAAAAATAGATGTCTGTCAGGATATGGTCTGTTAATCGTTGCACTGAATTAAGGCTGTTGGAATTTTAACGGGGAGTTTCGACGTCCCTTCTGATAATTATTTTGCTCCTGTTCCAAATAATACAGCAGGTATGGTTCTGAGCATGATTTTAAAATCGAGCCACAGTGACCAGTTGTCGATATACTCTAGATCAAGTTTCATCCATTCATTGAAATCGGTTATTTTATTTCTTCCGTATGCTTGCCAGAGACAGGTAATGCCCGGTCTCATGCTAAGCCTTCTTCGTTGCCAGGGTTTGTATTTTTCCACTTCTGCCGGAATCGGGGGTCTCGGGCCCACCAGACTCATGTCCCCCTTGAAAACATTCCATAATTGTGGCAATTCATCAATACTAAGCTTCCTTAAGAATTTTCCAACCTTTGTTATCCGGGGATCATCTTTCATCTTAAAGACGGGTCCATCCATTTCGTTGTATACCAACAGATCTTTCAGCTTAATCTCAGCATCTTCAACCATTGTTCTGAACTTGTAAAGCAGGAATTTTCTGCCGTACAGACTGCTTCTTTGTTGCTTGAAAAATATACTGCCTTGCGATGTTGTCTTTATCAGTAAGGAAATGACGGCGAAAAGCGGTGATAATAAAATGAGCGCTACGCCGGAGAATAGTATGTCAAACAAACGCTTTATTAAGAGGCGTATTAACTGGTCCGGTGTACTTTCAAAAGTCAGTACAGGGAAATTATCCAGATAACTGTATTTTGCTTTTGATAACTTAAGCTCAAACAAATCCAGAGCAACACTTACTTTTAATCCCTCGATTTCACATCTGTACATTATCTCTTCAATCTTGCTTAACCAGGAACGCGGGACGATAAACATAATCTCATCGACAACATTATTTTTGATTATGTCAGGCACATCCTTGAAGGAACCTATAACTTTATGGCCATGTATGGTATTGTTTATTTTTGCAATATCTTCATCCACAAGACCAATAATATTAATGCCCCACTCAACGTGCTTGCTGATTAAATGAACAAAACGCTGAGCCCTTTTGCCTGTGCCAACGATCAGCATATTTCTTGTATTAAGACCTTTTTTGCGTTGATATCGAAAGGATAGCACAAGAGCGACTTTTTCAATACTGATGCATATCGCTGCAAGCAAAAATGAGTAAAATATATGGAGTCTACTGATGGATTCTATATTTGTAATGAAAATAAAGCTTCCAAAAATGCTGCCTCCAATAAGGGTCGTTTCGGTTACAATAAAGAGAATATCGAGTATTTGTTTGGTTCTAAAAGAATCATACATTCCAAAATAGTAGAGAAGGATGCCCCAGATAATAAGCAACGTGGGCAATAATACGATATAAAGACCGAGCTCGTTATTGAAAAAATCAAATTCGCTTGTTATAAAGAGACTCAGAAAAAAAGTTATAACGACAATGCAAAGATCGATAAATATCATCACCCATTTGAATAATATGTTGTGTTCTTTTATCATGCTAAAATTCTGCTCTTAACCCGAAGAATACCGCATTTCGCACCGAAATAAAGCTTTTTGGCAGGATACTGCCCGATACCGGCGGCAATGTGAAATCCGAACCCGACATAGGTACAAGCCGGGCAATTGACGAAGCGTTCAAGGGGGGATATTTTCTGCTACCATAGGCATTACCGAAGGAACAATCACTGGAGAGGGGTGCAATAAGCATAGTTACCCGAAGATATGCTGCCGATAATTGGTTGAGGTCTCTTACCATATTAGTAGCGGCAACTCCATAGTAAGCTTGTTATTACTTGCCATACGCTGAGCGGTTGTTTTTATATCATTCAACGACAAGTGCTTCGTTCGAGCTTTTATAGACACTGCAAGGTGAAATCTAAACTATTATGAAAAAAACCCGATCAGTCGGACTGGTTAATCGTCTATCCGCCTATAGCTGCGTGAATTATACAAAATGAAATTGGATTTGCAATTGCAAAATTTAAAATTACAAGGATCGAGTGAAACAGAATTGTATCTCATGGAATTATTTTTATTTTTTTTACTTGACATTTTAAAATTATACGATAAAATCTCTCACCGTAATGTGAAATAAGGTTGATACTGCATATCGATAAAGGCAAACCCTGAGTGATCAGGGGGCGCAAAGTAAAGGGTCTTGTAACTTACAAGGACGTAATGTAAGATAGCCTTGCTGCCGAAGATGTTTTGTAAAATATCTTTACAGCAAGGCTATTTTTTTTGTACCACCTTAATACTCTATGGCTGTTGTAAACTTTCCAGCCTAAGAATCACACGATAAGGTAATTTTAAAAGATGCTTGTCTTTTATTTTCTCTGGAAAAATTCTGAGAATTTTATGATAAGATAATAACGGAAAATTCAACTGTTACGCTTTACGACAAAGGCAAACCCTGAGTGATCAGGGGGCGCAAAGTAAAGGGTCTTGTAACTTACAAGGACGTAATGTAAGACAGCCTTGCTGCCGAAGATGTTTTGTAGAATATCTTTACAGCAAGGCTTTTTTGTTTTAGGAGGCTTCGGTATAATCTGGAAAGGAGGAAAAATATGTCAACATTGATTTAGGTGGGGATTGTTGGTTATGAAAAGAAGTATTTCTTGTCGTAATGAATGAGTGTATTGGGAGCAATAAAAATTAAATGGTTGGAAAGGAGGGAAGAATGAATTTTTTAAAGATTATTAAAGGTTTGTTTGTAGTAGTAATTCCCTTTACGGTGATTTTTGCATTGACGCATGTTTCTTTTGCCAAGGATACTCGCGATCTTCCAAGAAATTCATCGGTTGAGGTTGTGCAAAATAACGGGCAGTTTGGGCTTGGCCGTATACGCGGCGAACAAATGGGAAGTAAATCACTTTCGAAAGTGTTTAAATCAAAAAAGGGTGTAATTCCCAATGTTAATCCCACAGCTATTGTATACGCGGCCTACACAAGCTACACAGACAAACATGAAAATGATACTTATTGGGCATGGGTGTATCCGGATGAAGCTTATTTGTTTGTGGCGTTCAGGGTAACGAACAAAACCAAAGTAAAAGTAAACTGGGAGATTGAAGGGCCGGATGGTGAGTATGAATATCAGGAAGAAATTGAAGATTTGCAAGAACCCGGCGGACTGTTAAACCCTGATTATTGGTATTTTGCCTGGTGGAAACCGGAAGATTCATTAAGCGAAGGGATTTACGATTATCTTGCAACGGTGAAGCCTTTTCCAAGCGGGAAAAGAGGGAAAGATTTTGGTCAATTTGAAGTCGTTGGCGATTAACGAAGGAGGATGGAAATGAGAAAAAAATTACTTACAGTTGGAGTATCTATAAGCGCCTTTATCGTATCCACGATGATAGTCATCGACCTTGCGAATGCCGGAGGAATGGGAAGAAAGGGAAACCCGCCTAAAGCTGCTCCGGAACCCATTAGTTGTGTTCTCTTTGCAGCCGGCGGAGGGACTTTGGTGGGTTTGCGATACTTACGAAACAGAAGGAAATTGAAGGAATCAAAGAGTCAGGGCGCTGATATGGCGGAGGGAATTCCTAATTAAATCTTTCAGGAAATGCAAAATCACCTAGGTCGCAGAGTTTTTTGTGACTTTTGGTCTTCGCGACGTAAAAAGTGGTTATTGGCTAAATTTACCGTACCCTCTCTATCAGGGAAGAAGAGAGGGTATTGGGTGCTGAAGTTGTGTGGGTTATTCACTTGAATACTCTCGCTGCTAGCGTATTGACAGGGGTTTTACAGCCTCTTTTAAAAGACCTCACTATAATCAAAGCCTTGATGATTTTTTAATAAAATATCACGTAATTCTAAAAGATAATTAAAGATAATTAAAGAAATAAAACATTACGAGAAAGGCAAACCCTGAGTGATCAGGGGACGCAAAGTAACAGGGTCTTTTCGACCTACAGGGAAGTGGTATAAAAGAAAGCCTTACTGCCGAAAATGCTTCACTGCATTTTTATCCAGTAAGGTTTTTTTGTTTTTGTGAAAATAACAGAGAGGTGATAATGCACAAATAATTACTCGTGCGGTGTTTTCATGCTATAAGTAAAAGCATAGCGAGAAAGGCAAACCCTGAGTGATCAGGGGACGCAAAGTAACAGGGTCTTTTTGAACCTGCAGGGAAGCCGGTATGAAAGAAAGCCTTACTGCCGAAAATGCTTTAATGTATTTTTTTCATAGTCAGGCTTTTTTTAAAGGAGGTTATTCATGCAGGGACATTTGATCCGTAAAATATTTTTGGTTGTTCTTTCCCTCGTTTTTTTCACATTGGGTTATTCTGCCGGTAATGCGTTTGCCGATTGGATTCCGGATACCCCGGACAGCAGCGGATATGTAGGCCGGTATACCTCCCTGGCGGTTGATGCATCAGGTGCAGCTCATATCAGCTATTACGATGCGACCAACCGTGCACTCAAGTATGCTACTAACGCTTCCGGCACCTGGGTGACAAGTACCACGGATAATAATGGAGACGTGGGGCGATATAGCTCAATAGCCGTTGATTCCTCAGACGCCTTGCACATCAGCTACTATGATACAACCGGGGATGGCCTCAAATATGCCACAAACGCCTCTGGCTCATGGGTGATAACCACCCTGGATAGTGGCGGAAATGTAGGGCAATATACCTCGCTGGCAGTTGACGCATCAGGTGCAGTTCACATCAGCTATTATGATTATGATAATGGCGAACTCAAATACGCCACAAACACCTCTGGCTCATGGGTGATAACCACCCTGGATAGTGGCGGAAATGCAGGGCAATACACCTCACTGGCAGTTGACGCATCAGGTGCAGTTCACATCAGCTATTATGATTATGATAATGGCGAACTCAAATACGCCACAAATGCCTCTGGCTCATGGGTAACAACCATCGTGGATAGTGATGAGGACGTGGGGCGGTACACCTCACTGGCAGTTGACGCATCAGGTGCAGTCCACATCAGCTATAATGATTATGATAACGGCTATCTCAAATACGCCACAAACGCCTCTGGCTCATGGGTAACAACCATCGTGGATAGTGATGAGGACGTGGGGCGATATACCTCACTGGCAGTTGACTCATCAGGATCTGTCCACATCAGCTATTATGATTTTGATAACGGCTATCTCAAGTATGCCACGAATTCATCCGGTGTATGGACAACGGACATCGTGGATAACGATGAAGACGTAGGACGATATACCTCTCTGGCAGTGAGCATTTCAAATGAGATATGCATCAGTTATTATGATGCTGCAAACGATGATCTTAAATATGTAATTCAATCATACTCAGGAGATTCTCATGACACAGACGGCGCTGATGATTCAGATGATACCGATGGTTCTGGTGGCATAGGTGATTCGGACGGTCCTCTTCCCAAAACCGTATTAAAGGTAAACTCAACGAATCCTTTTCCTGGTGCAAAGAATGTGGCTGTCAGTACAAACGTATTTGCAACATTTTCTCTGTATGTAAACGGTTCTACAGTTACTTCAGAGACGTTTATAGTGCAAAGCAGTGATGGAGTAGTCAAAGGTTCTGTAAGTACAAACGGAGCCACTGTTACCTTTACTCCATCTACAAACCTTGCATACAATACCAAATATACCGCGACACTAAAGAAAAAAATACAAGCTGCAAATTACGCGGGAACTACGATGGACTCAGATTACACATGGAGTTTTACCACGATTTCAGATGCCAGCAGGCCGAATGGTTCTCTCAGTATCAACAGCGGCGCTGAGTATACCAACGTGGTTACAGTTACCTTAAATCTTTCTGCAACAGACAATGGAGGGATAACAGGCTATTTTATTACTACCAGTTCTGATATACCACTGGCGTCTGACCCTGGCTGGGTATCCGTTGCTTCGACTACCAATTTTTCTTCCAATATTCAGTATATCTTAAGCAGCGGAGAAGGAAATAAGACACTCTATGCCTTTTATAAAGATGCCTCGAATAACATATCAGATGTCTCGAGTGCTTCAATTATATTGGATGTGTCTGCTCCCCTTGTTAGCATCAAAAACCCCACATCCCTTTCACGTTATACCACAGCGGTCAACCACGTGAGTATCAGCGGGGTCTCTTCTGATACCACAAGCGGGATCGGTAGCGTTACCTGGAACAGCAATAAGGGGTACCACGGGACAGCAAGTGGAAAGGACAATTGGTCAATTTCAAATATAAACCTTTCAATCGGAGATAATATAATAACGGTTACAAGCGTAGATAGTGCAGGAAATTCAGGAACCGACACCATTACGATAACCTTTAGTCCAGATTCCACCCCTGCGTACAAGTCGATTGTTAAAAACAAAAAGCGCATCAGCAGGATGAAAAAAGAAAAACGACTGTAATTTCATGTTTGTAGCAGTGAATTCCTTTGGCAGTATTACTCAAATCCTGCAATCGGGGTGAAACCTGATTGCAGGATAAGGTCCTAGTGAGGCGGAATCAGAAAAGGAGGGAGAAACAAAAAGCGCTAAATTTTAATCAAATTCTTTTCATGACATTTTTCTGTACTAAAAATTTTACTTGTTGTGCCGATTATAGATAATAGATGTGGTTTACAGATTAGTGACTCGTATTACTTGCCTTTAAATGGCCGATTTTTATAATTTTGGATTGTAGAATCCATACGGCTTTTGTATTAATACTTTCGAGCTACAGCATGATCCACTATATAATTTGGGCATTGATAACGGTACTTTACACGCCCGTTTTTTCCGCCCTGTACCGATATGTTTGGAAATCCTCTGATTACACACACGCCTACTTTATCCTGCCAGTTTTTTTTTGGCTTGTTATGAGAAAACGTACTGTTCTCCGGGAAGCAGTACAACAATCAGATCATGGTACCAACCTGACCGGACTCTCTATCCTTCTGGTGGGAATTTTTTTGTTTATCTTTGGCTCTCATTATGATTATCGATTTATTACAACGCTCTCCCTTCTTCCGGTCTTATACGGGATGCTACGGTATCTTTACGGATTAAATGTTACAAAGATACTGTCTTTTCCTCTTTTTTACCTGATACTTCTGGTTCCAATTCCGGTGGGCATCATAGACAGTATTACCCTCCCTATGCGGTATGCTCTTTCCATAGTAACGGAAACAATCCTCAAGATTTTTCACTATCCAATTGCAAGGGAAGGACTTTTATTATCCATCGGCCAGAACGAATTGTTTATGGGACAACCATGCAGTGGGTTTCGCTCTCTTGTTACAATGTTTTCTTTATCTCTCGTTTATGTATACCTCAGCAAAGGCAGTTTATCGAAAAAAAGTCTCCTCCTTGTTTCCGTCGTTCCCCTTGCAGTCTTGGGTAATCTTATCCGCATTATAGCCTTATGTCTCATTACCTATCATTTTGGTGAAGAAGCCGGTCAGGGATTTTTTCATAATTTTAGCGGCATTGTGATGTTTCTGTTTATCATACTCGGATTAATTGGTTTTGAGTATTCGTTTGAAAAAAATAAGAATGCATAAAAATAAAAAGGAATTAATAACCGTCGCATTGTTATTGTTTACTATTATTTATTGCTTCGGATTTTCGAGGTCAAAAAAGTACGAAGGCCTGAATATCCTTTCACAAGTAATGATACCGCTCGAGGTTGACGAATGGCAAGGAATGGATGTGGAGCAAGAATGGAACACGGAAGATGAAGAATATGATTTTGTTAGCCAGTCAGTGTACCGTGAATATGTCGCCAGGGATGGCAAAAGTCTTTTTTTGCTTGTACTGGATGCGGACAATTTTCACAATCCAAAGGTATGTTCTAACAGTTCCGGCTTTAGTGTGAGAGAATTAGAAGACGTGGAATTTCACGTACCAAATCATAAATTTCAAGCACATAGCCTTTATGTCGAAAAAGATGCCGAAGGTTTTCTGTTAATCTATTGGATGTGTATTGATAAAAACATTGTTGACTGGACAGAGCAGAAAATGAAACAATTATGGTTCTCGTTGATTAATAAAAAAAGGGCCGGTCTCATGATCCGACTTGACGTACCTACGAAAGAAGAGAACATCGGGGATGCCTTAAAATGGGCAAAAGATTTTATTGCAGATTTGGGTCAAGCAATGCCTTCTGATCAGGTAAGTTATATCTTGGGAAGCGCAAGGGCCGGTTCCGACGTATCTTTAAAATAAAGGAGTTTTTGTCCGGTTTACGAAAAAAATATTTTATTAGTATCCCTTTTACTACCGCTTTCACACGATAATATTCCTCTTTTCGCCTGAAAATATCCCCTCCATTATTATTTCCCCGCACATTTTTATCCTGCTGGCTTAATTTTATATCACGATTGACAGCTTAATACCTTATCCATTATTATCTTAATGTATATAATGATTTTCAGTTTTATCACGGAAATTCTTTTAAAGAATAAAGTTCGAATAGGGAGGGGGGATTTTTCATGAAGCAATTTATTTTAATGATTACTTTTACCATTGTATTGACAGCAATGTGTCTTCATTTCGGTATGGTCAATAGCAGGGGAAGTGAAGAGGGTGAAGGACAATTTTTAACAAATATTCGGCAATTGACCATCCAGGGAAAGAGCGCGGGCGAGGGATATTTTTCTCAGGACGGGCAATATGTGATATTTCAAAGCGAACGCGACCCTGAAAATCCTTTTTACCAGATTTATATCATGAGTCTGGAGACGGGGGAGATCCATCGGGTTTCTCCGGGAATGGGCAAAACAACCTGCTCGTTTTTTCGAAACAACTCGGAAGAAGTCCTTTTTGCCTCAACCCACCTGGACCCCGAAGCAAAGGCAAAACAAAAGGCAGAATTTGAATTCCGGGCCTCCGGAAAAAAACGCCGTTTTACCTGGGATTACGACACACAGTACGACATTTTCTCGGCAAAACGAGATGGAAGCGCATTAAAGCGGTTAACAGATGCCCACGGCTATGACGCAGAAGGCGCCTATTCACCGGATGGGAGTAAAATTGTCTTTTGTTCCCTGCGGGATGCCTATCCGGTTGAAAAACTTTCACCCGAAGACAGGAAACGTCTGGAAACCAGCCCCGCGTATTTCGGTGAGATTTATCTTATGAGTGCTGACGGTTCCGGGCAAAAACGGTTAACCGATTGGCCGGGTTACGATGGCGGTCCTTTTTTCAGTCCGGATGGGGAAAGGATTATCTGGAGGCATTTCAACGAGGATGGCATGCTGGCTGATATCTACACGATGAAGCTTGATGGTTCCGATATACGAAGACTGACTGATTTTAAATCCATGTCGTGGGCCCCTTATTTTCACCCTTCCGGTCAGTACGTGATCTTTCATTCCAATAAATATGGATTTACCAATTGCGAATTGTTTATCGTGGATGCCCTTGGCGAAAAGGAGCCGGTACGGGTTACTTTTCATGAAAAGTTCGATGGGTTGCCTGTTTTTGCGCCGGATGGCAAACGACTTTCCTGGACTTCCGGCAGGACAGCGAACGGTGATTCTCAGCTATTCCTGGCAGATTGGGACCACGAAGCCGCTGTGAAAGCACTAAGATTGGCAAACGTGAGAGCCGCATCACAGCCAGCGCAAACATTCGGCACCCCTGAGAGTTTACCGCAAAAGACATTAGACATTTCTCCTCAAAAAGTTCAAATTCCTGAAAAAACAGGGCATCAATTCTCACCTAAAATTACTGCTACTGACCTTCGTGCTCACGTACAATATCTCGCCTCCGATGAATTGGAAGGACGCCTGACAGGAACAAAAGGTACGAAACAGGCAGCCAGTTATATTGCAGATTATTTCAAGGGCATCGGTCTAAAGGTCATTGACGATAACAAAGGCTATTTTCAGGAATTTCCTTTTAGTGCCGGGACAAAGATAATTCCGGGACAGAATCACTTTCACATTACGAAAGGAGGTACCGAAAAAGTAACGGTTCAATTGGAGGTAAATAAAGATTTCGTCCCCCTGTCATTTACCGCTAACGGTGATGTGGAGGGGGAGGTGGTTTTCGCTGGCTACGGCTTGTCCGTTCCCGGAAACGAAGGGGATCGTTACGACTCATACGAAAAACTCGATGTGAGAGACAAAATTGTACTGGTTCTTCACCATGTCCCTGAAAAAGTGGATATGAAAAGGCATTTAGAACTCACCCGATACGCAGGATTGCGTTACAAAGCAATGCTGGCGCGCGAGCATGGAGCTAAGGCGTTCCTGATTGTTATTGGCCCAAAGACTCCCGGAGCAGGCGGGTTATTTTCCCTGTCCGGCGATAAGGAATCGGCCGGCTCCGGAATTATTGCTGCATCGATAAGTGGCAAAATAGCCGAAATACTCTTTGCCGGTTCCGGCAAGGATCTTGAGGCGATTCAGGCCGGTCTTGATAGAGAAGACCCCATGACTGAATTGGGCTTTAATCTGTCGAACGTGAAGATAAGAATTTCCGCGGCGGTTGAACAGGTAAAAGAAAATGACCGGAATGTCCTCGGGATTTTGCCACCGTGTGATGACGCGAAAAATGCCGACTATATTATCGTCGGCGCTCATTACGACCACATCGGCTATGGAGGTGCTGATTCACTGGCGCACAAGGGTGAAGAAGGTCGGGTGCACAACGGTGCCGATGATAACGCTTCGGGGGTTTCCATAGTCATGGAACTGGCTGCTGCCCTTGCAGCAGAGCGGGAAACGAATCCACAACTATTTAAACGCGGGGTTATTTTTGCCCTCTGGTCGGGAGAGGAACTGGGATGCCTTGGATCGTCTTATTTTATTGAGCATCCCGTTATTCCCTTAAAAAATGTTGTAGCTTATGTTAACTTTGATATGGTGGGACGGCTCAGTGGAAACAATTTGATCGTTGAAGGGGTAGGTTCATCCAATACCTGGGCCCGGCTCATTGAAAAATGTAACGTAACCTCCGGGTTTAATGTAAAGCTTCACCGTGACCCGTATCTGCCAACCGATGCCACGGTTTTTTATTCAAAAGAGGTCCCCATAATTCACTTCTTTACCGGAGTACATGAGGATTACAATAGACCCACGGATGACCCGGCTACCTTGAATTATGACGGTATGGTGAGGATTGCAGAATTTACACGGGCAATCGTTATTGATTTAATAAAAAATGCTGAACGCCCCGATTACGTAAAGGTTGCGCAGTCTGGTGTATCGGGGCAAGAAAAAGTTTCCCGCCGGACTTATTGGGGGACCGTTCCTGATTTTGCCAGCGAAAACAGTGAAGGCGTGAAAATCAGTACGGTTAAACCAGAAGGGCCTGCGGATAAAGCCGGAATGAAAGACGGTGATATCATTGTCGAAATTGCCGGGAAAGAGATTGCCAATATTTACGATTATAACTATATGATGGATGCTGCTGGGATCGGTAAACCGATAGAGGTGGTTGTACTCAGGGACGGGAAACGAGAGATATTGACTATTATACCGCTAGCAAGGAAGTAGTATCGATAGTATTTTTCACCTGAAATCAGTGTGTTTTCAATATATTCAAGGCAATAATATTATAGCGCATTTTTTTCAATTTAGCACTACCTCTACCAACCCATTTCTTAAATATCCTTTAACACCCCTTTTTGGCAAAGCGCTGCCTGTTGCCTATTGTCTTCATTTCGCCACAAGTGTACCATGGCACACTTATGTGACGTCACACTTGTGTGTCATGGCACACTTTTCCTTTTTACTTTAAAAACTTTATTACCCTTTATCCCACCTTTTATTATTCATAAGTGATTTAATATCAAACTACAAAAACATAATTATAAAAATTCATTTTGTTTACTAAACAAGGCACACAATTTGATTGTGTTACCTCAATGTATACTTTTCCGCTACAGCCTTTCTGATACAGGGAATGCCGGGATCTTGGGAATTTTAGGTGGTAGGCAGAAAAAGATTGCGCGCATCTCCCTTTTTATCTGACTTTGTTATATTTTTTTCTTGACATACCGAAATGAATTATGCAATATGATTCACTCACCTTAGACTAATAAAAATATCATTATCGCGACAAGGGCAAACCCGGAGTAATCCGGGGACGCAAAGTAACAGGGTCTTTAGAGGCGTACAGGGAAGTACGATAGATTTTGACAGAGACGCATTGTGCGTCTCTGCATCTAACAAACGGATTTACGTTGAGAAAAGACAGCCTTACTGCCAAAGATGTTTACTAAAAATCTTGGTAGTAGGGCTTTTTTATTTTAAAGAGTTAAAAAATCGGTAGCGCGGGTGGCTTGTTTCCCGCATTAAGATAATATTTTTCAATAAAAACAATGAAAAATGTACGTCCATTTCTAAAAGGAGTCTGTAAAATGAAGGGGAACATCAGGTTTGTTGTATTACCCGTATTCGTTCTTTTGCTGGTAGTGTTTTTGTCTAGGAATTTTCTCACAGGTCATGATGTGCCTGGAAATAATGCCGCGGCTGATACCCACGCCTGCCTTAATTACAGTGAACATAATCACAGTCAGAAGGCGCTTCCCCACAGGATGGGTTTATTTCATCAATTGCTGGAGAAAAGAAGGGTACTTTTTCCTGTATTAAATGCAGGCACTCTCCACCCTATCCTGGAGGGGTATGGGATAAAAGACAACAGAAAAAATAATACCGCTAAAGCTAATTCCATGTTCACAAAGGCAACCATCAAGGCACCTCTGTTTCACACCAGTGGCGACATGGAGTATCAATTTCTGTTCAAATTCGGCTTTCATAATCTTGTCGATGGAAAATTTAGGAGTCCATGGGGTGTTGCCGTAGACGGCGCAGGCAACATCATCGTTGCTGATAGCGACAATCATCGTATTCAGGTATTCGATTCATCCGGGTCTTTTCTGCGTAAGTTTGGTACTAATGGTAACGGGGACGGGGAGTTTCTGTATCCTTATGGTGTTGCCGTAGACAGCACAGGCAACATCGTCGTTGTTGAAGCGGCCGGTCGCATCCAGGTATTCGATTCGTCCGGGTCCTTTCTGCACACATTTGGCTCTTGGGGTACGGCAGATGGTGAGTTTAATTATCCTTTTGGTGTTGCCGTAGACGGCGCAGACAACATCATCGTTGCTGATACGGGTAATCATCGCATTCAGGTATTCGATTCATCCGGGTCTTTTCTGCGTAAGTTTGGTACTAATGGGACCGGGGACGGGGAGTTTCTGTATCCTTTTGG
>WYAU01000028.1 GCA_011525665.1 Candidatus Brocadia sp. | reverse complement strand
TAAAACGATCAGGATATTCAATGTTGATGCATAAAAGCAGAAAAATCAGTCTTGGATACCAAACTCATTATGTATTTTGAAACCTTTTGATATCACAAATTACCCTCTGTGAGAAATGCGGGTTAGCCCCTCCCAGGAAGGGAATTAACTTGTTCCTGGACGTTCTCGGAAAAGGAATATTTTCATGCAAAGGACATGATAATCTTGCAAATAGTTTGGCTCCGAAAGTAATCGCTTTCCGGAAAGGAGTAAGACCTTTGCTCAGTTTTTTGCTTAGTTAATTATTGACTTTTGCCGTGAAGCATGGCATAAAATTCAGTCATGACGAAGATAGCTTCTTTTGTATCCCGGGGGGTATCACATCGCATTACTCACTGGAGGAATCATTGTCATCTGATATTTTTTTGCGGCAAAGCCATGAGGTACATACTTTTCTATGATCACACAAGTATTTTTAGGCTTATTACTGGGCAGCGTGGTGCTGTCCGGCACTTTGAAGGACCCTGTAAATATGAACCAATCAAAGGATCTAGCTGTCACTTCCTCGCAAAACAAAGAAATCGTGACGTTTGGCGGGGGCTGTTTCTGGTGCATCGAAGCGATCTTTGAAGAGCTGGAAGGGGTGGAGCAGGTGGAATCCGGGTATTCAGGCGGCCGGGTGGATGATCCTACGTACCAACAGGTCTGTACAGGGAAGACAGGACATGCCGAAGTGGTACAGGTCACATTCGATCCGAAGGTCATTTCAGTGAAGAAAATTCTCAGAATTTTCTTCACCGTACATGACCCCACTACCCTGAACCGCCAGGGCCCGGATGTCGGAACACAGTACCGTTCAGTGATTTTCTACCGTAGTCAGGAACAAAGGGCCATCGCCGGGGAGGTGCTCCGTGAGATTCAGTCAGAGAAATTATGGAGCGATCCTATCGTGACCGAGATTGTGCCATTTAAGGCCTTTTATAAGGCAGAAGATTATCACCAGGATTACTATAAACTGAATCCCGGACAAGCATATTGCCGTATCATAATTGACCCCAAGGTAAAGAAATTCCGGGAACTCTATCAGGATACGCTGAAAGGGAAATAATAATTCATGTTATTGGATGAGCACGGTCAGATTTATTCCCTGTTCCCTGTTTGCAGTTATATTCCGGAGTTTATTGCTTCCGATAAGGGAACGCGTTTCCCCCCGATGGAGAGATTCCCCCCACGACGCAAAAGAGGCCTGTAAAAAGGGGTATTGCAGCACCTCTCCCGGCTGCAAAAAGGCGATGCGGTAACCGCATCTTATTCCGTCAGACCGCCCGTTCGTGCACATATGCCGGTATTGTTACGGAGGGCCGGGTGATAAAAAGAAAACTGCCAAAAATGGTGAATGAAATAAAAAAAAGAGCATGGTATCCCGCCTGGCTATGCACAGGCATCATTATTCTATTTTGGGAACTGGAGGATATTGTCGGACTGCACCGGGATGAAGCGGTATTTGGTCTTTTTGCAGAAATGATCCTTGATGGCGCCAGGCCGCTGTACGGCATTTTCAATTACTATACCTCTCCCCTCCATTCATACTTGCTTGCCTTCATTACAAAGATTTTCGGGAATTCTATCTGGAGCTTGCGGTGTCCGGGTCCGATTTTCACACTCATAACGATTACCGCAATTTATGACATTGTTCGGCAATTTTCTCCTGTTCGTGCACGATGGATTGCTTTCCTCCTTATAACCTTTCCTTCTGTCATCATGCTTTCACGACTGAGCGGAGATGTATTTGTCCTGAATCCTTTCCTTTTTTTTGGAACGGTCTGGGTGTATGTGAGACTATGCCGGAGCCAAAGACAGTACATCAGCAGAACAGGGTTTATCCTCGCCGGCATTCAGTTATCACTTGGCGTATGGAATCATATAATATTCCTGCCCAGCGCCCTGTCTCTTGTTATGTGTTACGTATTATTCATGAGGCCCGGGCTCCGGCAATTTTTCATCAACAGCGCCTTCTGTTCACTCGGAATTGTGGTGGGATTCACACCGAGATTTGTTTCAGCATTTATTTATGGAAACGTTTTGTTTCAAAAAAGGCCGGATATCCCTCCGGCTTCGCTGCAAACTTCACTTTCCAATCTTTTCTATACGCTCTCAGGCGATGGTCTCTCTGCCCGTTTTTCAGGAGGGAGCGTCGTTCCCTGTGTATGGGGTATACTGGGATTTTCACTTGTCGTTCCGGCCACATTTTACTTCTCAAAACACGGGAAAGAAGAAAAGAAACTATTCTGGGGGATATGGGTTTTTCTCGTTTTTAACTTCATGGGAATCTGGCGGATGACACCATTTGGCTCAATGGGTTCACGCCTCTGGTTGATTCCGGTATGGATCTTTCCGATTTTGATCGGAATATGGATGGAAGACCTCTATGCATGGAGGTGGCGCATTATCGGTGGCGTCATGATTTCACTGCATTTGATGCTCCTTATGATGAATTACTATATTCCGAACAGCCGCTCAAGCGGCGTTATCAGCCCTTCTGTCTATGTGGGCGGTAAATACGACAACACCTGGGATTATTATGACCATCGCCGGATAGTGGAAAAGCTGGCACAGACGGACGCCGAGTCGATATTTATCTCAAATATCAATGTATTTACATTCTACTATCTAATGCCGAAAGAGCAAAGGCATCGGATAAAGCTGCTCTGGCTGTTAGAGCTGGGCGGTATGGGAAGTACTCCGGAAAAGAAGAAACTTTATGAGCGGTTTAGTTATAAAGGTCCTATGCCAAAATCTGCGCTTTTCGTTTTTTACGATACGGATAAGGATTATCTCGATCATTTTTCGAAGCAATGGTATTTTCCCCTGACAATGCCAGACAATGATGTCAGTCTTCCCGGCTTTAAAGTTTTTCGTTTGAAATAAAAAGTTCCCCCTCCTATGCTCCAACGCTGGTAAAATTACTTTGGAAACATGTGGAGTATCTCTATATAATAAACACGGATGCTATTTTTTTCGCAGGGCGTGATGAAAGACGGAGTGAACTGTTACTCTTTTACGGAGAGGTAATTTACGAGGAATGGAATTTAGGGCGGTACGGGCAAACTTTGTTTGTCCGTGTTTATCCTGAGGAGAGAGATTTATGAAGCCAATAAAACTAAAGGAAAATGTTTATTGGGTCGGAGAAATAGACTGGGATTTGAGGAATTTTCACGGCTATTCGACTCACCGGGGTTCAACGTATAACGCATACCTGATACTGGATGAGAAAATTACCTTAATCGACAACGTAAGGCCTTATCTTTATGACAAAATGATACGGAGGCTATCACATCTCACAGATCCTTCCAGGATCCACTACATTATCTCAAACCATGTGGAAATGGACCATTCGGGCAGCCTGCCTCTGCTCATGAAAACGGCGAAAAATGCCACAATTATAACATCCCCGAACGGACAGAAGGGGCTCATAGCCCATTATAAAAACAAGGATTGGAATTTTCAGGTCGTCAAGTCGGACGAAACGATTTCTCTCGGCAATAAAAATATAAAATTTATTCTTACTCCCATGGTTCACTGGCCGGACAATATGGTGAGTTACCTGGTGGAAGATAATATTCTTTTTTCCAACGATGCCTTTGGACAACATATTGCCTCTTCTGAGAGGTTTGATGATGAATGTTCCCGGGGTATTGTCGTTGAAGAAGCAAAAAAGTATTATGCCAATATTGTTTTACCTTATTCCGGCCTGGTTCAGAAGGCGATGGATTTGATTTCTCCTCTTCCCATTGACATGATTGCCCCAAGCCATGGTGTTATCTGGCGTTCTCATGTAAATGTCATTGTAGATGAATACAGGAAATGGGCTGCCAACCGGACAGAAAAAAAAGGGCTGATAATCTTTGATACCATGTGGGGTTCCACGGAAAAGCTTGCTCAAACGATACAGGAAGCCTTTGAATCTCAGGGGATTTGCGCAAAGATGCTCAATCTTAGAAAAAATCATATCTCCGATATCATTGCAGATGTTTTGACTGCGCAGTTTATTTGCGTGGGTTCTCCTACCTTGAATAGCAATATGCTCCCTACGGTGTCAGGGTTTTTGACGTATTTAAAGGGGCTATCTCCGAAAAACAGGGTTGGACTTGCTTTTGGCTCTTATGGCTGGGGAGGGCAGGCGGTCAATCATATAGAGAGCGTTTTGAAAGAATGCGGTTTTGAGATGATGGAAACCATAAAGATTCAGTATGTCCCGGATGAAACACTGCTCCGGGAAATCTCGGACACAGTGAAAAAGCAGATTTCGGTGAAATGAGAAAGACGCGCCTCTGTATTCAATCAAAACGGCGGCAGAATGCTGTTCAAAGCGTGCCGCACGGGATTTGTGCACCCACTGACGCTTACGAATTTAGGGTGCTTCAGGAGGATTTTGTTTGGAATGTAGAATAGGGTGCGGGGCATGTTGTATTGCATTATCCATTTCGTCCCCGATTCCGGGTATGCCGGACGGCAAGCCCGCCGGCGTCCGGTGTCTGCAACTCAGTCCGGATAATCGTTGCCTCCTTATGGGTAAACGGGAAAGGCCTGAGGTTTGCTTAAACCTTCGGCCTGCGGAAGAGATGTGCGGACGAACCTTTGAAGAAGCGTATATGTATCTGGAATTCCTCGAACGATGCACTGCACCTCCGTCATTCTCGTCAGGAGATTCAACCTGCAATTATTATAAATAATGAGGAGGATATCGGTTCGCTTACCCATGAGAACAGAGCAAAAGACAAACGGTGAAGAAGTTGAGAAGTTATAAGGTTTCGTTCCTCACCGTATCATCTCCTGTTTGTTTCTCGGAGAAACCCCGTCTCTCTGCAAATGTTTTTCTTGCATTCAAATCTCTTCATTGTTTAAAATAACGAACGTTTGCTGTTGCCTGCGGTCAAAAAAATTTATGGATCATGTCTCTGAAAACCATTTAGAAGAGTTCGCCGCTGCCTGCCGCAGGGTAGCAGCGTTTGGACTGGTACGTTGCAGCAGCGGAAATTTATCCTGGCGGGTAAAAGAATATATGCTTATTACCGCAACCCGTTCGTGGATGGGCGAACTTACCGGGGAGCAGATAGCAGTTTGCCGGATTCCGGATGGCACTGTTCTGAACGAAAAGAGGCCTTCTGCAGAAAGCGGGTTCCATTTTGGCATACTCCGTGAGCGTTCCGACGTCAATGTGGTTCTGCACTTCCAAACACCTTTTGCCACAGCAGTGGCCTGCCGTGGCAGAGAGCAGAAAAATTTTTTTGTTATTCCTGAAATTCCCTACTATATTGGCCCCATTGCAGTTGTACCTTACCTGAATCCCGGATCGACCGACCTTGCACGGGGAGTTATCGAAGCTATGAAAGGGCACGATCTCGTAATCTTGAAGAATCACGGACTGGTAACTGCGGGAAAAAATTTCAATGACGTCATACAAAAGGCAAGTTTTTTTGAATTGGCATGCGAGATTATTCTTCGCGGAGGCGACCACATTCAATTCCTTTCCGAAGATGCCGTTGCTTACCTACGCAAAAAGTATTGAAAACAGGCGTTCCTGAATGAAAGCTGCTGTATAAGAAAACCCGTGTAAACCGATAGTGTACGTCTTTCCCTATGAAAGTTGCCAGCTTTAATGTCAATTCGCTGAGGGCCAGATTAAACATAGTCCTTGACTGGCTACAGAAAGAATCGCCAGATATTCTTTGTCTCCAGGAGACAAAGACGCCGGACGGTGAATTTCCCAAAACCGCTTTTCATGAGATAAATTACCATGCTGTCTTCCGTGGCGAAAAGTCATACAACGGTGTAGCTATAATAAGCAAAACCCCGCTGAAAGACGTCCGTGTAGGCTTTGACGAAGATGCATCCGAGGGGACACGCCTGATTACTGCCACCGTAAATAAAATTCCAGTAGTCAATACTTATATCCCTCAGGGTGTCCATCCGCTTTTGAAACAATTCCGGTATAAATTAGAATGGTTTCAAAGATTGTATGACTATTTTAACAAAAACTTTCGACCTGACAGGGCATTGCTATGGATGGGTGATTTCAATGTCGCCCCTGAACCCATTGATGTCTATGACCCGGATCATCTGCGGGGAGGCATATGTTTCCATCCCGATGAACACGCGGCCCTCCGGAGATTTAAAGAATGGGGATTCGTTGACGTTTTCCGGTTGCATCAGCATGGTCCCGAACAGTATACCTTCTGGGATTATCGGGTAAAAAATGCAATTGCCAGAAAAAAGGGCTGGAGGATTGACCATATCTGGGCAACCCTGCCCCTGGCAGAGAAATCAACAATGGCACGGATTGATGTCGCCCCGAGGCTTTCTGAAAAACCGTCGGATCATACCTTCATTGTAGCCGAATTTGATATTTAAACGTTGTCAGACAGTTTTGGCGCTGAGATAAACCTTGTTTGAGGTATTGCAAAGTCCTTCTGATTCCCGTGGAACACCCATAGATATCGACAAATCTGAGGGCAGGTTTCTGGCATTTGATCGGGGACTTTTTTAAAGATATAAACGATTCCTTGCAAAGTTTCCCGACGCCGTGACAATTCGCAGCAAAAAACATCTCAATTCCCCATCAGGGTTATCGCGACGATTTTGGATGATGATTTATCAAAAAAGGCAAGCTTCCGTTTCGATCCTTTTACATTTGAAGAACCTGCTCAAACTTTATTAGCGATCCTTAAGAGCGCCGGCGTTGCCAATATTAGGTAAGTTTACAATCGTAGAAAGAAACATGATAGAAAACCCATTTTCACACAACCCGAAAACATTTCCCGTTTTTGCGAGCGGCCTTTTCCGCATTAAACGTAATCGTCATTTTATTCTTGATGGAGTTGTCTGAAAAATAATTATCATGCGCAGATATCCTTTTATTATCATATTTCTTGTCCTGATTGCTTCTCTACCGGTCCATGCCGGGCCGGAGAGAAAATCAGATGGACAATTATTGGTGAGCAGATTCCTGGGAAGCACCCGTACAGATGAAAGGGATAGGATACTTAAGAAATTGGAGGAGTTAGGAGCACGTTTCGGTGAGGTGAGAGAATGGGTCAGTGCTTCTGCAAACTTCACGTCTCAGCAGCCGGGCATACACAGAGAGTTTGCCCCTGTTGGTGAAAAGAAGGGGGAGTATTTCGTATATATACCACCTTCTTATGCGTCTGACAGGTCCTGGCCTGTTGTACTGTCATTGCACGGGGTTGGAGGCGGTGGTTACGGGCAGATAATGACGTGGCTAAAGTCATCAGAGCACAAGAATGAATTTATCTTTGTGGCTCCTACATATGGCTCCGGTCTGTGGTGGAAGGAAGAGCCGGAAAGATTTGTACTTTCGGTACTCGATAAGGTTAAACAGGATTACCCTGTAGACACCAACAGAATCTATCTGACAGGGTTTTCCAGCGGCGGACACGGCGTATGGTATCTGGCCATCCGTTATCCTTCACTCTTTGCGGCCATAAATCCTGTTGCCGGTGAATGCCCCCTACCTTCCCTTTTGGTAAACCTGATAGAGGTGCCTGTCCTGATCGTACACGGAGCCAGAGATACCGTCATTCCGGTAGCGGCTGCAAGGGACGCAAGCTCGAGATTGGAAAAGCTTGGCTATCGTGTTACTTATAAAGAATTGCCTGAGTTGAAACATCAGTTTCCAGCAACTGAAACAGACAAGATTCTTGACTGGTTCCGTACGCAGAAAAGATCGCCCTATCCGAAGCAAATAAAATTTTCCACAGATTCTCCCAAATACCCCTCTTCCTTCTGGATTGAGATTACAGAATTTTCCCAATTGGTGGGACAGCTTTCCGTTCGCAGGGATGCTTTCGGGCGTATGACGAAGTCCGAAGGATTATCTGAGACGGCAACCGTTGAGGCGGAAATAAGAAAGGACAATGAGGTCTCTCTTGCTACACATGGGGTCAACGCCCTTCGTCTGTATTTGGACGAAGAACTTATAGCTATGGAAAAGCCCGTACGCGTATCAATAAATGGTAAAATAGTTTATTCCGGAAAGACGGAAAGGAGTCTGCAGACCATGCTCGATACGGTAAAAAAACGGAATGACCGGAATGCCTTGTTTTCCGCATATTTAGATGTAATAGTACCATCTGAATAACGTTCATGGCTTTAACTGCAACAATTTCTGTAGACGCAATTCATGAATTGCGTCTACAGGATATTACACCGACCGTGCCTTGTCCAGCCGAAGACCTAATTTATTTATATCTGCAGTGATGGTATAAAAAGGCTTGAAATATCGTACGAAGTATAAGGCATTTAAACGGCTATTTCAATATATTTTCCATTTGAAAAGAGTAGAGAAGATCAAAGTAAAACCTATTTCCCTTTACATTATGATCGTTTTGTACTATGCAAATTCACCGATTATTTTAATGGCCTCTTCAGGGTCTAGCCTGGGTACTTTCAGCAACTGAAGATTTTCCTGCACATGATTAACCGTCTTCATACCCACCAGTGAGGTTGTTACGCCACGGAGTGAACGGATAACCTGGATTGCACGGCGGGCGGCACTGGTGCCAAGGTTATCAAGCGCCTGAAAAGAGAACAATTTATTTTCCTTCAGGGTATGGGTTTGTAATAGGGTTGCACTGGACATAACATAAATACCCATTCCTTCGGAGGCTTCAAGGAGGGTGACCCATTTGCCATGGAGTTCCTGATTCTGCAGTGTTGCAGCCTCGGGCATATAAATATTTATGGGTAGTTGAACGGCCCGGAAGTGGTGCTGTGACCCTACCGTAACCGCCTCAGCCGCCTGAATCACGCGCTTGAGAGAGAGTCTGTTCGGGTCATAGGCATCTAAACGGTACCCATCCCAGGTCGCTGTACCGTACATGCGGATACGCCCATCCCGTACCAAACCTTCCAAAACCTCGAACGCCTTAGAAAGCCTGTGATAAAATTCATTCGCAGACAATTCAGTGAGTTGTATTTCAGGATTATGGATATAGTATATGTCGATGTATTTTAGTCCCAGATTTTCCAGGCTCATCAAAACACATTCATGGATAAATTCAGGCTTCAGAGAGTGGCATCCCTGAACAATGTCTTCCTCATTGAACATGCCTTTCATTACGGAGCGGTTCCGGAAAAATTCGGAAGGCTCTTCCCCGGACGCACTGTTAGCCGGGATAAAACCGCCTTTGGTTGCTATAACGAGTTTTTCGCGAATATCCGGGTATTTCTTCGCCAGTCTCTGCACCGCCTGTCCGACGACCCGCTCGCTCCTCATTCCTCTGTAGTTTATTGCAGTGTCGATGACATTACACCCTTGTTCAACCGCCCCGGTGATTGCGTCAAGATAAAGTTCATCCGTCCTGTCGTCCTCTTTGCCCAGGTAAGTACCAATACCAATAGGAGCGGCTTGAAGGGATATTCTGTCGTGTAAAACACCAGATTGTCGCATAAACACGAAACCCTCTCACTTTTTTGTTAAGATATCCTTCCGGAAATTATAATAAAGCCAGCGGGTTCTTCCCTCTATGGCTTGCAGTTGGACAAATTTTGTTTGGGAAATTAACCATTATCAGATGAATAATCCTTTGAATTACTTGATATTGTGGATGTTCCGGTGAGTCCTCTCATCGAAATAAGGAATCCCGAAGTATGAAGTTTTTTGCTCCTTTTCTGAGCGGTTCTCTTCTGCGTGTTACAAAAACAGCAAATTCATTAACCGTTCTTCAATATCCAGACTTTTTGTTTTCTCTTCTATCTCGAGACTAAAAGCCTTGCTGCCATTGCAATAACACTAACAGTAAGCACGAAACGTATAAAACGTTCACCCCTGGTAACCGCCAGATGACTGCCGAGCCAGCCACCAAAACCGTTACCGGCCGCCAAAGCCAGACCGACCGGCCAGTGTATTTTCTTATGAAACACAAACACAAGCAATGCAAACAATGCGTTGATACCGACAATAAACACCTTGTGGCTATTGGTCTCCACAAGGTTTAGTCCACACATCGTAGTTAAGACTGCGATGATCAAGAAGCCGATACCCGCCTGGATAAAGCCACCGTAAATTCCAATAAAGAAAAAGGCAATTATCAGAACTATGCGGCGGCTCCAACTCACACTGATCACGCCTGTATTATCCAGGATAGCACCATAACGCCTTTGTATCGGGTTCCATAAGATAATTCCAAGGACAAAGAGCATGATGATGGCCAGTATTCTTTTGAACAGGAGATCGGATATATTTACGGCAAGCCGGGCGCCAACAACGGCTCCCACAAGTGTAGGTACTGACATGAGAAGACTTAATTTAAAATTCGAAACACCTTTCCTTTTAAAGCCAGTAACTGCAAATATACTCTGAACCGTAATTGCAAGGCGGTTGGTGCCATTTGCCACAGTCGCTGGCAGGCCGAGAAAAATAAGCATAGGCAGGGAAAGGAGCGAGCCTCCACCCGCCAGGGTGTTAATAATCCCCGCTATGATGCCAACGGTAAAGATAACCGGAATTTGCCATATTTCCATGCATTACAGATAGGAATAAATAGTTTGCATTAGCTTTTAACAAACCGATCCATAAATCGCAGGCCAAAAGCACGAGCGGGAAGATGATAAAGAGCGGTTACCATAGCTTCTTTTTACACGCTTTCCCTGCAATAAATACCATCTTTTTATTACGTTTGTTTTTCATTTTTTCCCGGTGAAAGCTTTTCCTTCAGGAGTTCACCAATCCCGGCAATGCTTCCGAGAATCCCCGTCGCCTCATACGGCAGGAATACCTTCGTCGCCTGTCCGTCAGCAATCTTTTGAAGTGCTTCAAGATATTTTATGGCAATTAAGTCATTTGTCGGCCTTCCCGCATGGATAGCGTCAAAGACGGTTTGTATGGCCTCTGCCTCACCCTTGGCCACGGTCAGCCTTTTAAACTTTTCCGCTTCAGCAACCTTCATAATCGCTTCCGCATCCCCTTCGGCCTTAAGAATCGCTGATTTTTTGTGTCCTTCGGCCTCAAGGATCATTGCGCGCCTTTCCCGTTCTGCCTTCATCTGACGATGCATGGCTTCAGTAACATCTTTGGGTGGTTCTATCCTCTGCAACTCAACCCGGGTGACCTTTGTACCCCACTTGTCAGTGGCGCTATCAAGGATATCCCGCAACTTGGCGTTGATAAGCTCCCGTGAAGTAAGCGTTTCGTCCAGGGCCAAATCACCAACCAGATTCCTCAGATTCGTTTGGGCAAGTTTAGTAACGGCCATGTAATAATTCGCCACATTATATGCAACCTGTACCGGATCGGTAACCATATAGTAGATCACCGCGTCCACCTCGACGACTACGTTATCTTTTGTGATGACCCCCTGCGGGGGGACATCCACCACCTGCTCCCGCATATCCACCTTTGTCATTTTTTCTAAAAAGGGAACGATAATCGTTAACCCGCTGTCCACTGTGCGCTGATATTTCCCCATTCTTTCCACCAGTCCCTTTTGCCAGGGTCTGACGATCTTTATTCCCGTAGCAGCAACTACAAAGATAACAATTGCAACAATGATAAACACGATTATTTGATTTAGCGCAATCATCTTACCCTTCCTCCTTTAATGCCCTGACCACAAGGCGGGTTCCCGTCAGCCTGATCACTTCGATCTTTTTTTCTGCCGGAATAACTTCACCCGTCTCGCTTACTGCCCACCAGTCCTCTTTTTCAACCCTGACGCGCCCGGTATCCCTGATATTGTCAATCTCTTCCAGTACAATACCTCTTTTCCCGATAAAGCGGTCGGCACCAATTCCCGCAGGCTGTTTCCTAGTAACCCCTTCTGCAAACCTTCGCGAAATGACAAAAAGTCCGCCCGATACAACAAGAAAAGTTCCCCATTGCCAGCTAAGATTCAGGTCAAAAATTGCCAGAATACCGGCTATTGCTGCACCTATACCGAACCAAAGGAGGAAAAACCCTGCTGTAAAAATTTCGGTTATAATAAAGATTGCCGCAAAAGCCATCCATATCCACCAGACCTTAATAATCATAACAGCATCTCTTTATGACAAGTATTGAAATTCGCAGTGTTAATTTTCTCTTTAACCATAAAAATGAATTCATAAGGTTCTTCACGGTTTCACTTATGTTTTAACTGTATGTATCACTTCTTCAACAGACGTGTACTTTTGAGGATACTCAAGACGTGGTCTTTCAATAACCACCGTGTCTATCCCTTCACTGCATGCCGCGTGAATCTTTTCCAATACCCCCCCCGTTTCGCCGCTGTCCTTGGTTACCACTGTATTAACCCGATACTGTTTGAACATTGCCCGGTTTAAATCCTCTGAGAACGGGCCATGCATGGCAATGATGTTTGCAGGCGGTATCCCCATATCCAGACACAAGGCAATGTGCCCGGGGACGGGCAGGATACGCACGTATAATTCTTTTTCATCCTTTAAAATGATAAACCCGGCCACGCTCGATATGCCCGTTGTCAGAAATATCCTTTTGCCAAGCGTTCTGGACGCATCAACAGCCTCCGTCAGACTCTTTACCCTGCGGATCAAGGGATGCGCCGGAATTGTCATGCCTTGCCTTTCGAAACGCACGTATTGTACGTTGGTTCTTTTGCAGGCGTCCATTGCATTCCGGGACACCTCGATGGCATATGGATGGGTGGCATCCACTACCGTATGTATCCCTTTTTCCTGTATCAGCCGGAAAAATCCGTTTGCATCCAACCGCCCCTGCAGACACACTGACTCCAGTCCCAGTTGTTCAAACATCTTTTTTCCATATTCCGTTGCAACGGTTGTTAAGAGAGGCAGTCCTTCTTCATGGAGTCTTCTGACGATTTCTTTTCCTTCTTCAGTGCCTGATAATACGAGAATCATGTTTCACTATGCATCGATACGCACGCCAAGGATAAAATAATTCCCTCCGTATTGATTCGCTATGTTTTTTTGTGTAATCAGTCATAATCCCCGATTTTTATCCATGACGGGCAATTCCGTTACCAATCTTATGTCTAACTGAGTAACGATTGAACCTTTCGTTATACCTTGCTATAGTACAGGAAATGAAATTTATGGTCAATTATAAAACTATCTCCCTGAAACAATTATGTTCTTTATCAAATCACGGCTTTTCCATAAAATTGGTGTATCAGTTTTTCCTCTTTTCGAAACTTCGATGCAGAGCATATCACTCAGAATTTAATAGGATTTCGGATTTGTAATCAATCGGTTGCTTCTCATGAAAAATGTTTTTACTGGCAAAAAACCGATTCAACCTTGACAGAGGTTGCTTTTTTATTTGCTTGCCATAATCTACAGCCATGAACTACCCCTCTCACAAAAGAAAAAAACAGGTCATTTTTGCATGAATTAGCAGTTTCATTTCCCGGTTATTTCTGCTATTCTCTGTGTATTAGTGCAGAGGAATTTTCTTCTTATCCATACCGTTTTCAGACGGCAGAAGCATAAAACCCCATGAAAAAGGTATAAATTTTACTCTATGAAAGTACTTGGAATAGAAACATCGGGGAATATTGGTGGAATTGCCATTTGTGAAAACAAGCATATTATCCTTGTAAAGGATTTAGGTGGCATGCAATACGGTAAGGAATTGGTGCCAACCATAAAGAGCGCCTTTTCTGAAATCGGCTGGACACCCGAAGATATAGACCTTATCGCTGTCGATGTCGGACCAGGCTCATATACCGGGCTGCGGGTAGGCGTGACCTGTACGAAGACACTGTCCTATGCATTAAATAAACCCGTTGTTGACGTGCCAATATTCGACATTATTGCTGAAAACTATAACCCAATCCCCCCCCCTATTCCTCTCTCTTCGCAAGAGGGAACAAAAGACATGCCTCAAAAAAATGGTTTCCCGCAGGAATACTATATTTGCCCTATCCTTGATGCAAGACGAAACCATGTGTACGCATGTATCTATAAGCTTACCCCTGCCAGTCAGGAAGAAGGGTGGAAAAGTGTACGAAGGGAAAGGATGTCTGAGTTTCTGGTAATTCCTCCGGAAAAACTTTTGTCTCTCCTTCCACGGCCGGTAATTATCTTTGGGGGTGGTGTATCACCTTACAAGGACATTTTTCATCAAAAGGACATCTTTATAGACAAAGAGGAGCGGGCAATACCGAATATCGAGCATGTGGCCTTGTTAGGAGAAAGGATGTTCGAATCCGGCCACCGATGCGATCTAAATACATTATTGCCACTCTATCTGCGACAGGCTGAGGCTATTGAAAAACGGGAAGGCAGGAAATGACAAAACTAAGTATACATCCCCATTATCCTCTCCCGCCAGGGAGAGGGAACTTCTCCCATCTCCCTTTTGATAAAAGGCGTACAGTATTTTCCTTCCCCTGATGGACAATGTCATTACATTGAGATCCGGGACGGTTTCGCTGCCGGTTGAAAATTCCTTCAACAGAAATTTGTACGCCATAATTTACCGATTTTTGACCTTTTCCAGGGAAAACGGTGATAAATCTGCCGGAATAGTTACCCGTACGCGGCGCAGACCTTGCCTGCCTTTCAGTAACAGTACATTAACAACAGATTTAATTATCAAACCAGACCTGTCACAGGTCATCAATATCTTACCGATAAAGTACAACTTCAGCATAATTATCAATATCAGGGGAGATGCGAAGAGCATTGCCTTCGTCTTTGACATTTCTGTGGCAAGATATGGCATTGCAGAACCCAGTAAGAAGACCACTGCTGAAAAGGTGGCAAGGAGGATGAGCCCTATCTTTACCGACATGAATATAATGGCACATTTCATTAAAAAAGTTTTGTGCACTTCCTTAAAATTATGGATAGCTGCTAAAAGGTGTACTGATTTTTCCCTTAAGTTCACAACCAGGCTTGTATTTTTTAAAATTGTCGTATACATCATAACACCTCCCTTTTAAACAAATGCGCTACTTAAGATTTTGCTGCACACCTGTATCTGCAAACCGGTGACTGTATTGCTTGTTATAATACTCCATAAATTCACCGTTCTTTATCCGCTTCCACCATGCCTCATTATTCCTGTACCATTGTATCGTATCTTTCAGGCCGTTTTCAAATTTTATTTGCGGTTTCCAACCTAAGGACATGAGCTTCGTACAATCTAAGGCATAGCGTCTGTCGTGTCCTTCCCTGTCTTTCACATGTTCTATTAATGAGCGAGGTTTTTTGAGCTCGTCCAGGATGAAATGCGCCGTATCGATATTATACCGCTCATTCCCCCCTCCAATATTATACACCTCACCGTCCTTCCCTTGTGTCACGAGAAAATCAATGGCGGCACAGTGGTCTGCAACATGAACCCAATCCCTTACCTGCTTTCCGTCGCCATACAGTGGCAGCTTTTTATCCTCCAATGCATTGGTGATAAAGAGCGGAATGAATTTCTCCGGATGTTGATTGGGACCGTAGTTATTGGAAGCCCTGGTAATAATGATGGGTAACCGATAGGTTACCCAATAGGCATAAGCCAGCCTATCACCGCCCGCTTTGCTTGCAGAATAAGGATTACTTGGGTTTAAGGCGTCCGTCTCCTTAAATGCACCCTGATAGGCCGTCCCATAAACCTCGTCTGTAGATATTTGTATAAATTTCTGTATCTTGAAACATCTCGACGCCTCGAGTAGGACAAAAACGCCCTTCATGTCGGTATCAATGAAGTTACTTGCACTGCTAATACTTCGGTCAACATGTGATTCGGCTGCAAAGTTGACGACCGTATCAATACCTTCCTCAGACAGGATATGCTCCACTAACTCCTGATTGCAGATGTCACCCTTGTAAAACTTAAACTGCCGGGATGTTTTTGAGTCTTCTATAATCTCTTTCAGATTTTCAAGATTTCCTGCATAGGTCAATTTATCAAGTACTACCGCCCGATTGCCTTGATTGATAACTCGGCGGACAAAGTGACTTCCAATAAATCCCGCGCCACCTGTTATAAGTATAGACATAAACCACCTACTCAATCAGCCAGATATTATGGCCCACGAAATACGCAAAAGCTCACGAAAACACGCTCCTTTAATCTTCTTTTTGTGCTTTTTGCGTTTTTTGCGGGCTGATTCGTTGCATACTTTTTAAACGAAAATTTCCTTTACTTCGATATTCAGATCCTTAATCACGGTCGAACTTATGGAGTCTTTTACGCCATATCTTCTACCTTCAAATTCCTTACCTCTTAAGAGAAACACCTCAACCGTCTCACGCTCAGGGTCAACAATCCAGTACTCTCTCACTCCATGCCTTGCGTATAATTTCTTTTTAATTCCTGTATCTCGCTTAAATGTGGAAGGCGAGAATACCTCAACAATCAAATCGGGCGCACCTTTAATATTGTCCTTTGTAATAATTTTCTTATTTTCGTGGGAAATGAAAATGATATCGGACTGTACGATATCTTCGTCTGAAAAGAGGACATCAAAGGGCGCAAAATAAATATTTCCCAGTTTACTTTTTTTAACATGATTCGAAACAATGTTAAAAATATTAGCCAAAATACGCTGATGGCTTTCATTAGGTGAAGGTACCATAATAAACAGGTCTCCATCAATAATCTCGTATCGTTTATCCTCCGGGAGTTGCAAATAATCCTGATAATTGTATCTTATACTTGTTTGCATATAACCACCATGATACTTATAAACTTGCCTATGCGTTAATAGTCCTCACCGCTTAATCCACCTTTAAAATTCGATTTCATTATTTGAATTTCGAATTTGTTAAAAAAACAGACGTGAATATTTGTTATTAATTATATTAAGTAACTCTTTTTTGTTGTGCTATGCTCACATTGCAATATTATACCAAAATGAAAACCGTTCATACTATACTTTTTTAGAGACAAAAAAATCCCCTTGCTTTCCCTTTCCAAATAGCGGGAAACCAAGGGGATTTTACATTCCATAAAACATTTCTATTTATTCGCAAGCTTTAGCCACGTGTTAGCTCGCGTGAGAATGGCTTGCGCCTTTTCTTTCTCCTCGGCACTCCCGCCACTGGATAAAGTCTTTTCCGCAGCATCTTTTTCAGCGCTCACTTTTTCAACATTCACATCGCCTTCTGTAACGCACGCATCGCTCAAAACAACGACGTTGTTTGCCATGACCTCTAAAAAACCCCTGTCGAGTGCAAGCCGTATTGTCTTGTTATTTGCGTCATTTACTGTCAAAATACTCGTTTTCAATTCCGTAATCAATGGTGCGTGGTCCGCAAGGACGCCAAAGGAACCCTCAGTACCATCGGCAGAAATACTTTGAACCGAATCACTATAAACAACTTTTTCAGGTGTAATAATCTCCAGTTTGAATGTTTTAGCCATTTTATCCACCCATCTGCTTTGCCTTTTCTACGACCTCTTCAATCCCGCCTACCATGTAAAAGGCCTGCTCAGGCAAGCTATCATGTTTACCTTCTACCACCTCTTTAAATGCCCGGATTGTCTCCTTCAGAGGCACATACTTTCCCTTTGTACCTGTAAACTGTTCTGCCACAAAGAATGGTTGCGACAGGAATCGCTGCAGCCTTCTGGCCCTTCCTACCAATATCTTGTCCTCTTCCGAAAGTTCTTCCATACCAAGAATTGCAATAAAGTCCTGAAGTTCCTTATACCGCTGCAATATCCTTTGAACCTCACGGGCGACCTCGTAATGTTCCTGCCCGACAATCCTTGGATCAAGTATCCTTGAGGTAGACCGCAATGGATCGACCGCGGGATAGATACCCAATTCAGCAATCTGACGGGATAGGGCTATAGTAGCATCCAGGTGCGGGAAGGTCGTTACCGGTGCCGGATCGGTAAAGTCATCGGCAGGAACGTAAACCGCCTGCAATGACGTAATCGAACCCTTCTTAGTCGTCGTGATCCTTTCCTGCAAATCACCCATTTCTGTAGCCAGTGTAGGTTGATAACCCACGGCAGAGGGCATACGGCCTAACAGTGCTGATACCTCAGAACCCGCCTGCACAAACCTGAAGATGTTATCAATAAATAAGAGCACGTCCTGCCCTTCTGTATCTCTGAAATACTCTGCCATGGTCAGACCCGTTAACGCAACCCTCAGCCTGGCTCCCGGTGGTTCATTCATCTGACCAAAGACCAGTACTGTTTTATCAATAACCCCCGATTCCTTCATTTCAAGCCAGAGGTCGTTTCCTTCACGGGTTCTTTCACCAACTCCCGCAAACGCTGAGTAACCACCGTGCTCAGTAGCGATACTTCTGATAAGTTCCATGATCAAGACGGTCTTTCCTACCCCGGCACCTCCAAACATCCCAATCTTTCCACCACGCGCAAAAGGTGCAAGGAGGTCAATAACCTTCAAACCCGTTTCCAAAACCGTGGTAACAGTCTCCCTCTCTTCAAATGAGGGTGATGCACGATGGATAGAAAGACGATTGACCGTCTTTATGTCACCCAGCTTATCAATAGGCTCACCCAACAGATTAAAGACCCTCCCTAATACCTCTTTTCCCACGGGTACGCTGATCGGCGCACCGGTATCAATAGCATCCATTCCTCTCATCAGCCCATCTGTTGAAGACATTGCAATGCAACGGGCGGTATCGTTTCCTAAATGTTGAGCAACTTCGGCTACAACGTAAATATTCATTTTTGGTTCTTTTATATGGACAGCATTCTTGATAGCGGGAAGAGCACCCGGTGAAAACCGTGCGTCCACAACAGGTCCTATCACCTGCACAATAGTTCCTTTATTCTCTTTACTTTCTTTAACCTTTTTAGCCAACTTTCTTACTCCTTCCTTCATTCTGATTATTGTCAAAACTTAACCACAGAGTATGGGGAGGAAAAACTTTTAACTATTTTCGCCTATTGTAAACAATTAATTTCAATCCCAACCTTCTTCCCGCGTTTCCTGTGATATTTTATTCCATTATCGTACAAGGGCCTCGGCACCAGAGACAACTTCCAGTAATTCCTTGGTGATTGCCGCCTGCCGCGCCTTATTGTATGAGCTGGTCAATTCATCAATCATTTCGCCGGCATTCTCTGTCGCCGCAATCATGGCTACACGCCTGGCAGCATACTCGGATGTCAGGGATTCCAGGACACACTGATAAAGCCGGGTTTCCACAAATTTCGGGAATAGATGACTAATGATCTGCACCGGAGACGGTTCAAAAATATATTCACCACCGGGTTTTTTCTCCTCTGATCCGAACGTCCCCTTTTCTATGGGCAACAATCGCATACTTGTCGGAAAAGATTGCATTACCGTATGAAACTTTGTGAAGAATATATGCAATTCTCCGAACTCATTTGCCTCATATCCTTTTATCAACTGGTCAGCCAATGCCAGCACGTGACTGTATCCAAGTTTCTCCACACTCTCAGGAATGTACTTTTCTATGAGAGAAGCGTACCTTCCTTTCGAAAAATACAGGTATCCCTTCTTCCCAATAAGGGTAAGTTTGATCTCCTTGCCTGTCTTTTCCTTAATAAATTTCACAACTTTCTGGATTATATTATTGTTATAGGCACCACAAAGCCCTTTATCCGCCGTAATCAGGACGACTTTTATAACAGGAATCGCCTGATCTTTCTCTGCAAACCATGGATGGGTACTTTCAAGTGAAGAAACCAGGTGGCTTAAAACGGAGTGCATCTTTTCCGTATAGGTACGTGAGGCAAGAACCCTTGACTCAACCTTTTTGAGCCTGCTTGCCGCCACCATTTCCATGGCACGGGTAATCTGCTTGATGCTCGTAATACTTCTGATTCGTTGTTTAATTTCTCTCGTACTCAGCATTCCCTAGCCCTTTTTTGCAAAGATTTGTTTGAATTCTTTGATAGCATTCTCTAATTTATTCGTTATTTCCGGATCGAGTTTCTTCTTCTCTTTAATCTCGATACCAATAGCGGCATACTTCTCCCTCATAAACTTCAGGAATTCCTTTTCAAAGACCCTAACCTTATCTACAGCAACGTCATCCAGATATCCATTAATACCGGCAAAGATTGCCATAATCTGCTCTTCTACCGGCACCGGCGCATACTGCGGCTGTTTCAACAGCTCTACAAGCCTACTGCCCTTGGACAACTGTGCCTGAGTAAATTTATCCAGTTCAGAACCAAACTGTGCAAAAGAGGCTAATTCCCTGTATTGGGCTAAGGTCAGCCGCAACGTGCCGGCGACCTTTTTCATTGCTGAAATCTGGGCATTTCCACCGACCCTGGATACCGACAGACCTACCGAAATAGCAGGACGTATACCGGCATTAAACAAATCACCTTCCAGGTAGATCTGACCATCAGTAATGGAAATAACGTTTGTAGGAATATAGGCTGAATAATCACCACCCTGAGTTTCCACAACCGGCAGTGCTGTTAAAGAACCGCCGCCGAGCTCGCTGCTCAGTTTGGCTGCCCTTTCCAGGAGACGTGAGTGCAGGTTGAAAATATCCCCCGGAAATGCTTCACGACCGGGCGGACGTCGTAAGAGCAATGAAATTTGACGATAAGCAATTGCATGTTTATACAAATCGTCATACATAACCACGGCATGCATTCCGTTATCTCTAAAATATTCGCCCATGGCACACCCTGCATAGGGTGCAATATACTGAAGCGGTGCAGGGTCAGATGCAGAGGCTACCACAACAATACTTATGTCCATCACCTTATTGTCTTCCAGTGTCTTAACGACGTCGGCAACCGTGGACATCTTTTGACCGATCGCTACATAAATGCAATAGACCCCTGATTCACGCTGGTTAATTATGGTATCAATAAGAATTGCGGTCTTTCCCGTTTGTCTGTCACCGATAATAAGCTCACGCTGACCCCTACCGATGGGAATCATTGCATCAATTGCCTTGATACCGGTCTGTAATGGCTCTTTTACAGGCTGTCTCTCAACCACGTTGGGAGAAGAACCTTCGATTGGCCTGTATTGATCTGCAGCAATAGGTCCTTTCCCATCAATAGGCTGACCCAGAGCATTCACTACACGGCCTAATAAAGCCTTTCCCACAGGTACCTGGACGATTTTCCCGGTAGTCTTTACGATATCACCTTCTTTAATTTTTTCATCAGAACCAAGGAGAATAGCCCCTACGTTATCTTCCTCGAGGTTCATGGCGATACCGTATACATTGTCAGGGAATTCTAACAGCTCACTGGACAAACAATCATCAAGCCCGTAAATACGGGCAACCCCGTCACCAACCTGCATGACGTGTCCGACGTTTTCTAATTTTAGTTTTTCTTCATACCCTTCAATCTCTTTTTTAATGATTGAAGTAATATCCGTGGATGCTAATGCCATATTACCTACTCCTCTTGTAAATAAGATTCTTCACTTTGCACAGAATGACGTTTTGCTATTCCCTATGCCATTCTGAAATACAACAAGCCTGAAGAATTTAGCTATCGAAATTCTTAATTACCAAAATGTGTGGCAGGAGAAAAACTCCTGCCACTTAATTCAATCATTTCATCAAACCTGAAAATTGATTACAGCGACAGATGTGCGAACCAAGTCTTATGAGTAATTCTCTATTTAAGAAGACAAAAACCTATGCCGTGCGCAATGACAGCAATCTGGTTTTTAGATTTTTTAATCTATTTGCAACACTTCCATCTATCATTTTGTTGCCGATCTGGATTACCATCCCCCCCAGAATATCCGGGTTCTGGACAACCTCTAACTCTACCGTTTTACCCGTAATCTTTTTCAACTGTTTCTTAAAAGTATCCAGCCGGTCCCCTGTCAAAGGCATAACCGTCTGTATCGTGGCTTTTATGACCCCCTTCTTTTCATCAGTGACCGTTTTATATACATCAGGGATAAATTCCAAAATCTCTTCCTTGCGGCGGTCAACCAACAAATACAAAAAGTTCGTCATAAGGGGAGAAACCGTTTTACCGAATACATTTTTGACCAAATCCTTCTTGTCGCTTCGTGAAATCGACGGATGAAACAAGACCTTCTTAAGGTTATCATGTTTTACGATTACGTCACAAACCAGATCCAAATCTTTTTCAATCTGCTCAAACTGTCCCTTCTTTGAAGCTACTTCCAGAAGGGCATTGATAAATGTAATTGCGACACTTTTATCTAACACTCAATTCCCCTATTTCTTCAATAAAGTCGTCAACGAGCTTTTCTGCCGTCTTTTGACTTATAGATTGCTGAATGATCTTTGAAGAAGCCAAGATAGAAAGAGTTACTACCTGGTTCCTGATTTCCGTCAGGGCCTTCTTCCGTTCCTGCTCAATGCTTTCTTGCGCCTTTACCCTGATCTGCTCTACCTCTTCCTTGGCACGTTTAACAATCTCCCCACTAATCCGATTTCCTTCGTTGATAGACTCCTGTATTCTTCTTGCCGCTTCTGATTCAGCCTCTGCAAGCCTCCTTTGATATTCCAGCAACAGCCTCTCAGCCTCTGTCCTGTCCTTTTCGGTTTTTTCATAGGTATTTTTCACCTCATCAGTTCTGGCCTTTATCATGGCAGAAATCTTGCCGAAGAGGAACTTTTTGAGGACAAAAAGCAGTATTAAGAAACCTACACCCTGGATGATTATGGGTTTGAGATTAATTCCAAGGGTATTTAAAATATCCAATCCAATTTCCTCCTACGCCTATTTAACGGCGTGCTGAATTAACTCAAGAACTGCTTCTGTCTTTGGTAATTTACCCATAAGAATAAATGACATCATCAGGGAATAAATTGTCAAAGACTCGATGAAAGCCAGACCCACAAACATAACCAACTGCACCTTTCCGGCAATCTCCGGTTGCCTGGCCATGCTGTTCGCTGCACCATAAACCGCAATACCCTGCCCAATACCGCAACCAAACGCCGCAATTGCTATCAAAGCCACCGCTATTGCCAATAACGCAAAATAAATCACGACCCAACCTCCTTTTTAAAAAAAATTTAATGATGCTCTTCCTCGTGGATGCCAATTGCACCCGCAATATAAAAACTCGCCAAAAGAGAAAATATCATCGCCTGTATGGTACTTCCTAAGAGGGCAAGGAAAACCATCGGTAAATGCATGGGGATCGGAATAAGACCCAGGAGAAACGGCGAAAGACCGATGAATATCGCAATAATCGTATCCTCACCCATGATATTTCCAAAGAGACGCATGGAAAGCGACAGAGGCCGGGAGAGAAGTTCCTGCATCAAGTGCAGGGGAAATACTAACGGGGCAAGCCAGATTGGTTTCCCGGCCATATGCTTGAGATACCCCACAACACCATTGTTCTTGACCCCCTGAAAATGGGTAACAAAGAACACGATTAACGTTAAAGAAATGGTTGTGTTAAAATTACTCGTGGGGGAATGAAAGAGCGGTATCTGCCCCAGCATATTCATAGCAAAGATGTATATGAATAACGTCCCGATAAACGGGATAAATGGACCCGCAGCACGTCCCATCTGCGATTTGGTAAAGTTTTCGAGCCCTTCCACAATAATTTCCAACAAGGACTGAAGCCTTCCGGGTACTCTTTTCAACCTCCATGTCGCAAGTATTGAAAACAGGCCCAGAAATATAATTATTGTGGCAGACATAATTATCGGCACCCACTCGTGCTTGGTGAGTCCAAAAAATTGACTATGGGCATCTATCGGCGCAAAATCGACAAACGAAGGTAATTCCGTTGTTAGTTCACTTTCACCACCAGACACGTAACTTACACCCCTTTCTGACTTGTATTGGCAGAAATACCGCCAATATTCCGAGAAGAAACCTTAACAGCCCTATTCATATAATTTACCAATAATTTACTTCCGATTTTCATAACAAGCACAATCAGCACAATGCTCAAGCCCAGCGCCAGGGCAACTACATTGACCTCCAGGAATACACAGGCGGAAAACAGCATTACCCCAACGATACCGTACTTTACCAGACTGACCTTGAGAAAAAAACCCTTAATTTCAGACCTCTTATGACGTACCGCATATTGGATCGTCCACCACAACATTTTATATAAAATAAGGCTAATGCAACAACCCACCGCAACACTCACCGTTCCCATGAAAGACATATACGATAGGGAACAGACAATTACTATGAGCGACAAATAAAATGATGTCTTCAGTACCCTGTCGGGGAAACCATCATCAAGCAACAAAAAATTTTTTGTTTTATCGCCCGTTATCATAGTTTATTTTTTATTTTCACCCAACAACTTCTTTATTACCTTAAAAAATTCTATAAAACTTCCAATAATCCCTAACATAATAAAGACTAACATGAACCAGGGGTATGTATTGAGTTTTTTATCAAGATAACTTCCCAGAAAATACCCACCTGCTATGGCACCTGCAGTCGTAAAACCGAAACTTCCAACCAACCCTATGATGCGATACGTTTCATTATCTTTATCTTTTCTGATGAGGGGCAAACCATCACCTGCTTCCAAAAAACCTGTTTATAGCTTGTTTCACATGCCAAACTACCTTCACCAGAGAGTCAACGATATTTAGATATACCGAAGAGCTTTTGGGCTGACATATCCCTTTAATTAATCGGTTCTCATGCTCTTCTGAATAGGCCTCAACAGTTTGAGCGAGACGTACATATTTATCAGTGACATATTTTTTGAGGATCTCGTTTTTAGTCAAAATGGCATCACCGGCCGTCTTTAATACATTGAGGGTTTCCTTAAAAAGATGAGATATCTCATTCACACCTTTGTCGCTGAACAGTACCCCTTCGCCCACTTTAATCCGCACATTTTGAAGGATGACATCCAAGCCATTCGTTGCCATTTCAATATGGCCTACGACCGCCATCATAGATTTTATCAACTCCTTATCCATGTCAGACTTTGCGGCCTTATTGCTGAGCAGACTTATCAATTCATTCTCTTCGTTATGTATGGCCTGGCTCACCTTTTTCGCCTCATCGATCAATTTGATCTTATGTTTCATAAAACCATCCATGCAAAGGCTCAACATCGACTCTACCTTGAAGCACATACCACTGATACGTTCAAGTACACCCTTTAAGTCGCTATTTACATTTATTGTATTCATAACCTTCCCTCCTTTTCCTTCCTTGTCCTAAGGAGAATTTAGAATGGTTTTTTTCTGTCATTTATAAACCTATGACCAAATGATCTATATCAATTTATTCAAAGAACAACTAACTTCTAAAAACCTTTTATTACTTCCCTGAGGGCTTCAATGGTCGCATCAATTTCTTTTTCACCATGAGCAGTTGAAACAAATACTGCCTCGAACTGTGAAGGTGCAAAATAGAACCCCCTTTCCAGCATGCCGTGGAAAAACTTTGCATACCGTTTTGTATCGCTCTTCCTGGCAGTAGTATAATCCGTAACAGCCTGGTCGGTAAAAAAGGTACACAACATCGAACCGACACGGGTATGATAGGCCGGTATCCCGGCATCCTTGCATGCCTTTTCCATACCCGCTGCCAACCGTTTCGATTTTTCTTCCAGGGTTTTATAAATAGTACCATCCCTAAGTATTTCCAGGGTGGCAATACCAGCAGTCATGGCCACAGGATTGCCCGACAACGTGCCCGCCTGGTATACAGGACCAACCGGGGAGATACTGTCCATAATCTCTTTCTTACCACCATACGCCCCAACCGGGAGACCCCCGCCAATAATCTTTCCCAGCGTGGTTAAGTCAGGTGTAATGTTATAGAGCGACTGCACACCGCCATGCGCAACCCTGAAACCAGTCATAACCTCGTCAAATATCAGCACAATACCATGTTTTTTGGTTATTTCTCTCAGCCCCTCCAAATAACCTTTTTCAGGAGGTACAACCCCCATATTACCTGCAACTGCCTCAACAATAATACACGCAATGTCCTTTCCCCGTTTTGAACAAGCCTCATTTACCGCATCTATATCGTTATAGGGAAGGGATATGGTATGCTTAACAAAATCTTGCGGAATACCCGGACTGGTGGGTGTCCCTAACGTTGTCGCACCCGAACCAGCCTGGATAAGCAAACTATCCACATGTCCATGGTAACACCCTTCGAACTTAATCACTCCATCCCGTTTTGTAAATCCCCTGGCTAAACGTATGGCGCTCATCGTGGCCTCTGTACCGGAGTTTACCATCCGCACCTTTTCTATCGATGGCATGGCCTCTTTAATGATCTGGGCAAGTTGTACCTCTAACTCAGTTGGCGCGCCGTAACTCGTCCCGTTGGCAACTGCCTCATGAATTTTTTTTACCACCCGCGGATCGGCGTGCCCCAAAATAAGCGGCCCCCACGAACCCACATAATCTATATATCTATTTCCGTCAACATCGGTCAGATAGCAACCCGATCCTGACTTTATGAAAATCGGCGTACCGCCTACGGCGCCAAAGGCCCTGACAGGACTGTTAACTCCACCCGGTATAAAACTCTGTGCCTCGGCAAATGCCTTTTTTGATTTCTCAATAATTATCTTTGACATATACACGCTATTTTTATATTTTATGTATTCTCTGGAAAGTCTTCATCAAGACCAAGAAGACGAGCATAATAGCAAATCGCAAATTCGTTGTCAATATTTTTGCTTATTTTATGATAAAAAAATTAAACCTGGGGGTGTTGATTTCGGGCGGCGGCAATACCCTTCAAAATTTTATAGACCGCATAGAAGCGGGGAAGTTACATGCTTCTCTTCAAGTCGTAATCAGCAGCAAGGCGAACGTCCCCGGCCTGGAACGTGCAAAGAAACACAATATTCCCACGGCCGTGGTACCTTACACAGATTACCGCGATACGGATGCTTTCAGTAACGCCATTACGTCCGAACTGGATAAGTACCCCATTGACCTCGTTACCCTTGCCGGTTTTGTGCATTTTTATAAAATTCCTGAAAAGTACAAAGCAAAGGTTATGAATATCCATCCGGGTCTTATCCCCGCCTTTTGCGGTCATCAATATTACGGCAGAAAGGTGCATGAGGCCGTCATCAATTACGGCGCAAAGGTTTCCGGATGCACGGTACATTTTGCCGATAACATCTATGACAACGGCCCTATCATTATCCAGAGGACTGTCCCTGTCCTTGATGACGACACACCGGATACCCTCGCCGAGCGGGTCTTTAAAGAGGAATGCGAGGCATACCCCGAGGCAATACGCCTCTTTGCAGAGGGCAGATTAAAAATCGAGGGCAGAAAGGTAAGAATACTTATATCACCGGAGACGCTTTGTTTTGAATCACATACGTGACGTTTGTCCGGCACACGGGGAGGAATTTTCAGCGTAATTTCCCCTTTTTTTGCCTTTTGGCAGCATAACAGACCGTGAAGGAGATTGATCATGTCCGTCCGAAAAGTCCTTGGTGTTTCCGGGTCTCCTGTTTATGACAGCAATACCGATAGGGCACTAAAAGCGGCCTTGGAGGCCACCGGACTGGAAACGGAATTCATAAAACTGGCAGAATACTCCATTACTCCCTGCAGGGCATGTCTCGGTTGTGTAAAAACAAACAAATGTACAAACATCCGCGATGATGGAATTCCTCTGGCAGAAAAGGCAAAAGATGCCGATGCCTTGATTATCGCTTGCTATACACCGTATAGTACGATAGACTCCCTGACAAAGGCATTTCTGGAACGGCTCTATCCCCTCCGCCATATTCATGGCCTCATGGCCGGCAAGCCGGGTGGCGCTATTGTCACCTGTGCGGTTCCTGATAAAAACAAGGCGTTGCCTCCCGCCGGCGATATGGGCATAAATGCCATTATGTTTTACATGATGGAAGAGGGTATGAACTTTGTAGGCGCCGTCAAGATACAGGGAAACGTCCCCTGTATCAAATGTGGATACGGCAACGACTGCAAGATGTCAGGTGTGAAGATGATGTTTGGCCATGATGCTACCGTGGAATCTGTCGGGATAAACCGGTTTGAAGACCAGCAGGATGCCCTGAATGCCGCAAGAGAACTGGGCAGAAAAATTGCAAACGCCCTCAGGTAACAGACAATCAGCATTATCAACACCTTCCTGCTTTTCATTGTTCTCCTATTCGCCAAACTTGCTTACCACCAAACATGAATTATTCCCATCATAATCCCTGTTGTTTATGATTGCGTAGTTGATCTCTTTTTTGAGAGGTTTTTCCAGGATAAGGCTCAGACTGATTTCTGGATCCGTACTGTTGTGATTGATGATATGGGGTATAAGGCCTGTGTTGATTGACATGACTGTGGAAATGAGCTGGGCAGCACCTGATGTGCCATAGGCCTCACCCAGATTCGATTTGATTGCGGAGACAGAGAAAGTATTGTTGTTCGTACCAAACAAAGACTGAATAGCCTTTGCTTCGACTGCATCCTGCACCTTGCATCCATTGGCATTTGCACTGATGAGATTAACGTCCCCTCTTTTTACCCCGGCGTCTTCCATTGCTTCATGCATGGACCTTTCAGCACGACGCACTCTTATCTCCTCTGAATATTTTTTACCGCCCGCGAAGGCAGTGCCAAAGCCTTTTATCTCTGCATAGATATGGGCTCCCCTGTCCAGGGCATGCTGGAGTTCTTCCAGGATAACCACACAACTGCCCTCTGCCATGACAAAACCATTCCTTTCCCTGTCAAAGGGTAAGCTTGCCTCTTTTGTACCGTCAAGGCCGGACAGCAGACCCCTTATAGAGAATATCAGATACAAGTCAATGGATATCTGCTCGACACCGCCTGCAATAATTACCTTCGCCATATCACGCTGAATCATCTTGTATGCGTCTCCTATGGCATCGGTACTTGATGTAAAACCCGCAGATATGGTACGCGCAAGTCCCCTGATTTTAAAGATAACCGATACGTAATTGATGGAAGAATTCAAGGCAACGTCATAACTGAGCATGGGTGATAATTCAGATGGATTATTCCTGATAATTTCATAAAAATAATCCGTCGTTTCTGAAAAATTTCCCAGAGACGAGCCAATGACAATGCCCATCTGTTCCGACAATGAACCATCCGTTGGGAGTTTTCCGTCATCAATGGCCATCTTTGCTGCGGACCCTAAAAACCGTGTACCCTTGTTCAAATATTTTAGACCCTTACTACCAAGGTATATTTCGGGTTTAAGATCTCTCACCTCGCCTCCCAGCTTGCATTTATAGGGAGAGAGGTCAAGAGAGGACAGGGGAGCAATGCCGGATTTTCCCTCCAAAAGATTATTCCAGAACGTTTCTATCCCGCATCCAAGGGGAGAAACAACACCTAAACCAGTAATGACGACTCGTTTTTTCATACGTTTTGTAACACTTTAGCTATAAAAGAGTCAAAGACACACAGGGAACGCTGGGGTTCACTACGTCCCGGCAAGCCCGGGACATACTTAATCCATCCTGCTAAATATCGTCGTGGCGTTATTGCCACCAAAGGCAAAGGAATTATTTAAGACATGATTCACTTTTAACTCCCGCGCTGTATTGGGTACGTAATCGAGGTCGCATTCCGGATCAGGGGTTTCATAATTAATCGTCGGAGGTAAAATTCCGTGCCTTAATACCAGACAGCAGACGACCGACTCTACCGCGCTGGCAGCGCCCATGAGATGACCGATCATGGATTTGGTAGAACTGCAGGGAATCTTATATGCCCCTTCGTTAAATACACGTTTTATTGCAATAGTCTCGGTCTTGTCATTGTGCGGCGTACCCGTACCATGGGCATTGATGTAACCAATTTCCCGGGGCGAAAGTTTTGACATCTTTAACGCATCGCTCATGCACTTTACTGCCCCGTCACCCTCAGGATGGGGCGCCGTCATGTGGAATCCATCGCAACTTAACCCATAACCCGCCATCCCGGCAATAATCGTCGCCCCACGTTTTTTTGCAAATTCATAACGCTCCATAATCAATATCCCCGCCCCTTCGCCAATCATAAGCCCCTGACGGTTTTTATCGAAGGGTTGACAGCAATCTGGTGCCAGCGCCTTGAGGTTATGGAAATGGGTAAACTCCGTCTGCGGAATCATGTCGCCTCCACCGACCATCATCACATCGACCTTGTTCTCCAAAAGGAGTTCGCAAGCCCATGCAATGGCGTGATTGCCCGATGAGCAGGCATTCAGTGAGACCATAGCTGGTCCTTCAAAATCAAAATAGTGAGCGAGGATATTGGTGATCGAATTGGGCGGATAAACGGCTGCAACAATTTTATCGAAACCGTTATCTTTTTTTAAGGTATCTAACCGCAGGAGCCTTTCAAAAGGAGTCAATTCGGCTGCCAACGTCCCGATGGTGATGCCAAATCGCTCCCGGTTAAATTTTTTGTCTCCTGACAAACCACTTTCCTGCAATGCCTCTCTGGCTGCGTAGTAAACATATTTATGGATGGTGTTTTCCTTAATCTGGTTTTCTAACTCAACATCCAGGTGAAAATCCTTTACCTCGCACGAGCGGTGTACCTTGTATTTAGAGGTATCGAAGGATTTCATCTCATTAGCTCCGTTCCTGCCCTGGATGAATGATTCCCAGCATTGCTTGACTCCAATCCCAACGGGCGTGACCAATCCTAAACCTGTAATTACAATCTTTGACATAGTATTCGTTTCACGTTATAAGGATGGAGCAAGGCGTCGGTTTTTACGCCGAATCCACCCTTACTATTTTTTTGCGCATTAAAACAAGAGAGGTCAACTATTCACACATACTAATGTGGACGAGTTGACCTACAATGATTAAAATCAAACAACTAATTATAACGATTGAAATTCCTTACGCGTACTTACTTCTTTTCCTGTCACTACGGGGAGACTTCGGCCGGCGTCAATTCCGCCTTTTTCCCGGCTTTTTTCATTTGATGATAGCGTTTTAGGGCCTCGTCATAGAACCCGGATGCCTGCAATTCTTTGAGATTTTGAATCAGGTGCTGGTAAACGGTCTGCCAATCCAGATTAACCCTGAATGCAAACAGAGCGGCATTCATGTTGTCTTTCAGCACCTCTTTTGCATTCTGGAATCTCTGCCGCAATACCTCCGTAGCATAAATCCTGTCATACAAATACTGAAATCCATCGATGAGTTCCTGCAGGGACATGTTTTTCAGGACATAGGTGAGGTGGTGCGAAGTGTAATACTTCCAATCTTCCGGGAAGTGTGTCCTGAAAAGTCTTCCCTCGCCGTTCAACCGGTGATACAGCGGCGTGTTGATGAACGGACATAAAATACCACAGGTCATGATGTCGACATGGGAATCGAGGACAAAATCGGCAACTTGCCTAAAGGTTTCCGGGGTATCGGCATCATTTCCAAAGACCATCGTCCCCCACACGGCAAGACCGTGTTTACGGATATTCGCTATGGCCTCAAAATAATTCTCGATGGAGATGCGCAAGTTCACGTTCTTGTTCATCGTCTTCAGGGCTTCTTCATTAATGGATTCAATGCCGATTAATACCCCAACACATCCGCTCTTCCTCATATATTCGAGTGTTTCATCGTCTTTATAAATATTAAGGGAGGTGAAACCAAACCAGTTCTGGTAAATGCCTCTTTCCACCATACCTTTAAAAAGGTCGCGGACGCGCTCATTGGACTTTTTGCTGTGCCCGTAGAAGTTTTCATCCGTCAGGATCAAACCGCGATACTGACCCTTAATGGATTCGAACTCGTCGAGGACATCCTCGATGGGCCTTTCGCGATATTTCCTTCCCTGAAACTGAGGGACCGAACAAAACTCACAACTAAAAGGACACCCAGCAGTCGTTATAATACCCGAATACCGGTACTTATATTTATCCTTCAAATATTTTCTATCGGGGCGCAACCCCTGATACAGTTCCATGGGCGTCAGAACGCCATCGTATCTTTTCTGGAGATGGCCCTTTTCAAAATCACCGATGATCTTTTCCCAGGTAGTTACCGCTTCCCTGGTCACAACACAGTCCACATATTTTGCCGCCTCTTCCGGGTAACTCGTTGCATGGATACCACCCATAATCACCGGTATGCTCCGTTTTTTACAGGCAGTCGCTATATGATATGCCCTATGGGCCTGATAACTTACCGACGTAATGCCAACGAGGTCAGCCCCATCAAAAGTAATGTCTCCTGTATTCTCATCAATCGCAAGCTCCTGGGTTTCATCGATAATATCGACCTGCCAGTGTTTTGGTGTTAATACCTTCAGATAGCCGAGATTCACCGGCATTTGATTTAATACTGAGACATTCTCCTCACCAACATTTCCAATCGGATGAGGATTGATTAATACGAGTCTTTTCATGAACGTTCCTTTTCAGATCCAGATAACACAAAAATCACTTTCATTTGTTTTTTTGGAGATGCGGATTATGTCAGGCTGTAGTGCCTCCGGCCACCATTCTGGTATTATAATAATCACTGTGTGCCAATGTCCCGAAATAACGGCAGTCGTCATTTCTTACCTGCCTGACTGAAGTCACACTACAACACTTCCGGCACTGTCTTTGGCGCTAACAAAACCTGTGCAATAGCGTAATCCTGACAGTGGGATAATGATACCGAAATAGTGTTAATACATTTCTTATCAGCCATCTCTTTTACACTGCCATAAAGATTCAAATAAGGCCTGCCCGTTTGATCATTCAAGAGTTCAATGTCCGTCCATTTCATTTTACCGACCCAACCGGTCCCCAGCGCCTTAAACAGCGCCTCTTTTGAGGCGAAACGAGCCGCAAGATGCTGATATTTGTTCTTCTTTTGCTTGCAATACTCTACTTCCTTTTCCGTATAAATCCTTCTCAGAAAACCTTCGTTAGCAGAAAACAGCTTTTCAATACGTTTTATTTCTATAATATCAATACCCACATACATACCCTATCCACCTCACGTTAAACATGGGCAAAAGAAGTTTGTCCGTGCCATCCCAAAAGCTTCTTAAGTAAAATTGAAATCCTCTACAATCTCGGTACAATTATTGTAACTGCTTATAATACAAGTATCTGACGACTCAAAGGTGGCATTGTACAAGTTTGTAAATTTAATGTCAACGACAATTTCCCCTCTTGATTTTGCTTGTGATAAAACGGAAGAGACGAAGGAATATCCTTGGACGCAGGCGAAGAATTTGTTTCACCGGCTAAACGCCAGGTAAAATCCTGAAGATATTCGCCCTGTTCGGAATGGCAAACGGCGAGCAGCGCCTTTTACGACCGGATGTCAGGGATGTTTCATTTCACACCCTGGGTCTCTTGCATATATCTCCTGCCTATATCTGCTACCATGTCAACATCCGATTTTTTAAAACAGAGCTGACATTCGACGTAATTATCGTTTTGCCGCAGGCTGGGCAAGACCCCGCTTTCGCCTATACGCACCCCCATTTCAGGGGATTGTTCTATCACCTGAAAGTTACTCGTAAATATTTTAAATTTCCTCACGTTCCCGCAGTTAGGGCACACAAAAAATGTGTTCGTTGTCATACACAGTTTCCTTTCTCAATACGACAGCAAATATACACTATAACCATTACCATATCCAGGAAGAGAAAAAAATTTACAAACATCCTCTAGCCCCGCCGTCGCAGGGATCAGGTGAACGATAAACCCGTTTGTCCCTGTTCAGTGTGTATCATTATCTAGGAAAGCGGTATCCTGCTGTCCTTCATCTTTTGGTATATGGAGGACCATGATCTTTTTGCATAGATGATGGGTATCCCCCGGTTACCGGCAAATTTCTTTATCTTATAAGCCAGGTTATGATTGACAAAATCGTAGAGGAGAATGATAAAATCAGCCTTGTCGGGAATTCTCCCGCGGATCTTTTGCCCGGTCCTGCCCGTTACGTGCTGAATATCCGTCACCCCCATTTTGTCAAGCTCTTTCGGAATACTTCCCAGATGGTCTCCCCCTACGATTATTACTGACATCTTACACCTCATTTCCCGCATACCCCATAAGATCAAATTTGGATCACTGTTTATTTGTCAAACTATTAACAAAAGGTCTTCAATTTGTCTTGAATTTGAATAGTTTCCCCGTTCAAATTTAAATCCTTTTTCATGAAAAACAGTCAAACAAGCGGATACCACACTGAAATCATAAAGTATGCCCCTGTTTTGTGAAATTTCGTTCAATGCCTTATCTAAAGGAAAGGGCTCCCTATAACCGCGGGGAGAGACCATGGCATCAACAACGTCGGCCACACCGAGAATTTTTGCTTCCGGGAGGATATCATCGCCTGACAGACCAAGGGGATATCCGGAGCCGTTAATCCTTTCATGGTGTTGAAGCACGATCCTGGCCACAGACCATGGGAATTCTATTTCCTTCAATATATCATAACCCACCTGTGTATGGTCTCTGATCACATTCATTTCACCTTCGGTAAGACTAACAGGCTTATTGAGAATTTCATCGGGCACCGATATCTTCCCTATATCATGAAGCAATGCGGCCAAACGAACTCCCGCTACCCTGCCTTTGGTAAAACCCATCTCTTCCGCTATGCAGGAAGACAAGAGGGCTACCCGTTTCTGGTGGCCGGCTGAATAGGGATCACGGGACTCCACCGTTAGCGCCAACGTCTGGATAATGCCTCTTACGGATTTCTGGAGCTTCTCAATGCTTTGCGTAAACTCTTTCTCTTGCCGTTTCCGTGCACTGATTTCTTCCATTAACTCTTCATTCAACTCCGTAAGCCTTGATGAGTGCTCGATCATTCTTTTTTCCAAAGATTCATTCAGCACGCGCAATCCTTCTTCTGCATGTTGCCGCGCGGTAATATCTCTGGCTATCCCCATTACCCCGATAATCTTCCCTTTCTGATCCCTCAGTGGAAAATTTCTATACTCGCACAATATCTTTGTATTTTTAAAATAGAGCGCATAGTGGGGACTCTTGCCCTTTAACGTCCGCGTATAAGCATCCATCGCTTTTTTTACGTTCTCTTCGTCAAAAAGGGTTGCGAATGGTTTTCCGTAAAACTCCTCCGGTCTATGACCCGTAAGCTTTTCAAACACTTTATTTACAAATAAAATGTTCCCTTCCGTATCGTAAATGTAAGTAAGATCGGTCACTCCGGAAAGCAATACTCTCATCAGCTCATTTTCCATCAATTTATAAACAACCTTTGGTATTTCCACTTTCGCCACCCTCCAGTTCAATAATGAAACTCAAGGCATTTTTGCACATAAAAAGGCCGCTATATATAGGGCGGCCTTTTACAGGAGCGCCACCGCTACCAAAGAAATCAAAATGCTAATTATCAAAAAGGTAAAAAATATATACATTTCATTGCCCTCGCTCTCTTATCAAAAATCTTCACATACAAAAACTTGCAATATTGCTCGTGATACTATCAAAATATATGCCAAATGCGAAAATTATACTTATTGTCTTTAGCGCCAGGGTGTTTTCAGCGACGGGAAACGCAACATTACCAGATTCCGGAGTGAAAAAGATCACACCTGGCAAAGCAAAGCGTTAAGCAAAAGGGTCAAAATTGAAATTTATATGAAGTTAAATTATTGCTAAATAACAATTTAAGACTTACTGAAGAAGAAAGAGGAAGTGTTTTAACAACTATTTCAGAGGGGTTGAAATTCTAATTAAGAAGGGCATTTACAAAAACGATGAAAATACCATGCATCCATTCATAATCATCCGAAAAAAGCGTGACATGACACACAAGTGTGACGTCACACTTGTGTGTCATGTCACACAATATACAAGAAAAACAATCGGGAAAACAGAGGCTGAATCTCCAAAAAAACATTTTTTAAAAAATGTTTCATGTCATTTTCCTTGCGCTTCAATATTGTACTCTTTCATCTTTCGATAGACAGTACGCCTGCTCATACCTAATAGCCTCGCAGCCCTGGCCTTATTCCATGCAGATTGTTCAAGCGCCTGGAGGATAGCCTTTGATTCATCTATTCTTAAGTCTTTTGATGGACGTAATTTGACACCAATTACGTCTTTAAAAGCAAGCGGTAAATGATCCGCCGTAATAATGCTCTGATGACAAAGAATAAATGCATGCTCCAGCGTATGTTCCAGTTCCCGCACGTTGCCAGGCCATGAATAATTCATAAATATTTTCTGGACATCTGCCGATGTCGCCGCAATATCCTTGTTTAGCTTCTTATTGAACTTTTTTAAAAAGTGATTTACAAGCTGCGGCATATCTTCCAGCCTTTCCCGCAGAGGGGGGAGATTGAGTTCCACGACTTTAAGGCGGTAATACAGATCTTCCCGGAACTCACCGTGTTTGACTTTTTCCTGCAGACTCTGGTTCGTAGCGGCAACAACACGCACATCGACCTTGATAGGATTCGATTCTCCAACACGCTCAAATTCTTTTTCCTGCAACACCCTCAATAACTGGAGTTGTATCCTCGGGGATATATCCCCGATTTCGTCAAGGAATATCGTTCCACCGTCCGCTTTCTGAAACCTGCCAATTCTATTCTGGGCGGCGCCGGTAAAGGAACCTTTCACATGGCCAAAGAGCTCACTTTCCAGTAAATTTTCAGACAATGCCGAGCAGTTTACTTTGACGAGGGGTTTGTGGCTGCGCGCTCCCGTGTAATGGAGCGCTTCAGCAACCAACTCTTTCCCGGTACCGCTTTCTCCCGTTATGAGCACCGTGGTCTGCACATCGGCAAGATCTTCTATCAGGAAGTAAACCGCCTGCATTTTCTCACTTTTCCCTATAATATTATAGAATTTCCTGCGTTCTTTCATATCCCTTTCCAGATCGGCCAGGTGGGTGTCATCCCTTACCACCAATACCACACCGGAAAACATGCCTTTATTATCCAAAAGGGGATAGGTGGCAATGCTGACAACCTGCTGCGGATACGCGTTATGCTTGCATTCAATGTTGTATATTTCAAGAGGCTGTTTTGTTAAAATGGTGTTACGAACGGCATCAAAGCACTTTCCGCTGCACTGTTTTGGAAGTGAATTCAGCGGCTTACCGATGGAATCACGGGATAACTGACAAATACCTTTGGCCGCTTCATTTAACTCGAGCACCACTAAATCCTTATTTACGGTAATGATTGCATCCTTTACGCTCCTGAATATCGCTTCAAGGTTCGAGCGGTATCTCTCTTTTTCATCCGCCAGCGCTTTGTGCCGAAGCGCCACCTTTGTAACACGCAATAAGGTTTCCTGCAACACAGGTTTGGAAATATAATCGAATGCGCCCAACCTCAGTGCATCCGACGCAGTCCCTATATCAGGAGCGCCGGTAATCATTATCACCGGGCATATGAGATTTTTGTTCTTAATATATCTCAGGATTTCAATCCCATCCTTATCATCCAACACAATATCTGCAAATATCACATCAAAATTCGATTCATCGATCTTTGCCAATGCCTCCTGATAATCCTCAGCGGTTGCGACGTCGTATCCTTCGTCCAGCAGAAAGCTTTCAAAGGTAAATCTGATATTCTCTTCATCGTCGATTACAAGAATTTTCGCCTTCATTCTTCCCTCCTGCAACACTAAAACGCAAAGCAAATAACCCCTTCGCGCTATAACCGCAATTATAAAATTCTGCTGGTTTAAGAATGAGCAAGAATCATGCCGAATGGATTGTACAAACAAAAGGAAACCGAAAATCCTCTATTTTGTCACGCTTTTTTCTGCGTCAACGGCAAAAGAACCGCAACGCTGGTAAATTCCCCTTCAACAGAATCTATAAGTAACTTACCGCCATGTTCACGGATAACATCATGGCTGATGCTCAAACCAAGTCCCGTTCCCTTACCCCGTGGTTTCGTCGTAAAAAATGGATTCATTACCTTATCCAAAATATTGGCAGGTATACCACAGCCCCGGTCGCAAAAGGTGATTTTTACAGAGGGGGAATTATTCATAGCCTCTTCTTCCCCCCGAATCTCAAGAATCTTATTATCGTGCTTTCCCTGGTATTTATAATTCAAGGCATACCGCGCGTTACTTATGATATTTAAAAAGACCTGCTGAATCTGCTGAGGATGCGCAATTACCAGGGGTAGTTTTTTGGGAATGTCCACAAATAACTTAATGTTGTCCTTCCTTAACTGCGCCTCTGCCAGCACAAGCGTATCAGACACTATTTCACCCAGGCGCACAATGCTCCTTTGCTCTTTTATGTCGCCGGGCCGGGCGAAATAGAGAAGCCTCTGGACTATGGTGGCTATACGGTTTCCTTCTTTTACAATACGGTTTGCAATATCACGCTCTCTGCTTCCCGCATGACTTTTGTTAACCAATATCTGGGCACAGTTGATGATACCCGTTATGGGATTATTAATCTCATGGGCCACCCCTGCCGCCAGCTCACCCAGCGATACCATGTGTCGCGAGCGTATGGCCTCCATCTGCAAGGTCACTTTTTCCGTTACATCCCAGAAGACACCTAATATGCCAATGATTTTACCCTTTTCATTTCTTATGGGAGTCTTGACCGTATGGACAATCAATTCACGCCCGTTTTTTGTATATTTTTCCTCCATATCCTCCGTTTGTCCCGATTTCATAATTCTTCTATCATTCGCAATATACTTTTCAGCTAAATCATGATGAAAAAAATCATAGTCCGTTTTACCGGCAATTTCATCCGGGGAGATATTTAAATCCCGGGCATAGTTTTCGTTACAGGACACATAAACCGAATTCTCATCCTTATAAAATATTTTTTGAGGAAGGTTTTCGAGCAGCATTCGATACTTCCGTTCACTCATACGAAGAGTTTCCTCCGCCTGATTGCGTGCAATGCCAAGCGCAATTATGTCGGCTGCTGAAGCCAAAGCCCTGAAGATGAATTCGTTAACCGATTTGCGGGCAAACATTACAAGGACCCCTACCAGGCGATCCTCAACAACCAGGGGAAACCCGGCAAAAGAAACCATCCCTTCCCGTTTTACCCAGTCCCTGTCGCTGATATGTGAATCGTCGATAACGGAGTTCGTAAAGTACGGCTTGCGCTCCCGCGCAATAAGTCCAATCTTCAATCTGCCAACGGGAATTCTGCTATGGAAACCATTTATATGGGTATACATCCCTGCGCTGGCCATCAATTCCAGAACGTTCTCTTCCTCGTTCAGCGTCCAGATACGGGCAAATGCCGCGTCGAGATTGTTGACTATGGCCTCAGCGCAGCGGCAGAGAATTTCGCGCAAGGTATCACCCTCGGTAAGGGCGATCCCTACGTCCCTGACAAACGCAGTCAGACGCATCCGCTCGACCAATTCCTTCGTTCTCTTCTGCTCGCTAATGTCGATCCCAAAGGAGATCGTCCCCGTAATCTTCCCCTGTTCACGCACCTCGCTGTTCTGCCAGGAGATGTATCTCTTTTTGCCGGATTTCGTAATAAGGGGGTTTTCAAAGGTCTTGATCAACTGCCCCCCCGACTGCCAACGGATGAATTCCTGCCAAACAGAGGGATACATATTCCGGGGCACAAGTGTTTCAAACCAATTTTTGCCATAAACCTCGCCTTTTTCATAACCCGTAATTTCCTCGGCGATCTTGTTAAATATCTGGATATTCCCCATCACGTCCAGCCCCACAACCATTACATTTGCCGTTTCAATAAGGTTTTCGGCATAATCCTTTGCGTGGCGCAGGGCATCGACCATTCGTTGGCGCTCGGTAATATCCCTGGCAACGCCAATAACCCCGATGACATTCCCCTGATCGTCCCGTAAAGGGAGATTTTTATATTCGCACACTATGTCCGTGTCCTTGAAACAAAGTTCAAATTGGGGGGCATCTCCACCCAGTGTCCGCGCGTAAAAATCCATGCCTTTTTTCAGATTCTCTCCATCGAAGAGAGGAGAGAAAGGCCTTCCAATGAACTCGCCAGGCCTGTGGCCGGTAAGTTTTTCAAAGGGGGGATTTACAAATACAATATTTCCCTGCGTATCAATAATATACGCCAAATCAGACATCTGGGAAATGAGTATCTCGTGCTTTCGCAATACATCTTTCGCCTTCTTGTGTTCAGCGATTTCTTCTTTTAACAGTTCGTTTGCTTTTGAAAGCTCCCCAGTGCGTTTCTGAACGCGCATTTCTAATTCCGTGTTTGCCTTCCACAACATTTCTTCCATCCGCTTGTGCTCAAGCGCATTAACAAATATTTCCGCCACCATTTTTAGCATAGCGATATCTTCACCCGTCCATGTTGTCTCCTTCCTGACCGAATCAAACCCCAAGAATCCGACAAGAGACCCGCCATAAATCATGGGAACAACGATAAATGACTGAACATCTTGCGCCTGTTGCAGTTCTCGTTCGGCGTTCGCACAATCGGGCAAGTCACACATGCGGGCGACATGAATAGTTTCAAATCTCCTCAACTTCTCTATTCCCCACGCAAAATTGTTGACGGGAACCCCTTTCAGGTTTTCCCTTTGTGGCAGAATTCCTTCCGCACACCACTCATGCGTGTTGTCCATCTTCTCTTCACCATCCGAGTACAGAAAAACATAGCTGCGGTCAACACCGGCAAATTCACCGATCATTTTCAGCGCGCGGTTTATCCCGGTATCAATCTCAGCCGCCGCCAGGTCGATAAAGTTTGTCGATATGGTCGCAACAATTTCTTCCATTTTTGCCCGATACCTCAATAATTCCTCTGCCTTCTTGCGTTCAGAAATTTCTTCCCTCAGCTCGTCATACGATGTCCTGAGCGAACACGTCATTTGATTAAAATTCAGGGACAGTTGTCCAATCTCGTCTTTGGAATAGACCTCCACCGTGCGTGAAAGATCGCCCCTGGCAATATCGAGAGTAACGCTTGCCATTTGTTGCAACGGCAAAACAATGTATTTGGTGAGAAAAACGGTAATGCATATCCCGCCAAAAATGATAATTAGCCCCATCGGAATAACGCTTCTCCAGATAATCTTATGAATCCTTGTATTTAATTTATGGGGGGATAAACCGATTTGTATAAAACCCAGGGTATGTTGTCTTGTTTTTCCAGGGATTTCTTCCAACACCTGCGCAGCAAATGCCTCCTCTGAAAATATTTGTTTCTCAAGGACGGGCAGAGAAAAATCATAAAATGCTTCCCGAGAACAGGGAAGCATGCACGGCGTGAGTACTATTTCATAATTTTGCGAGTCTCTTCTGTGGGGGATTTCTTTTATATCGATGCTTACCCACGGAGCCTTTTCTTCAGCCAGGGCCGACTGGACAGTCGATATGCGCAAGTAACCAATCTCCCCTTCCCTGTCAAGCGCCCGTATCCTCCTGACAGGGGCATCAAGGAAGGCCGGTTGTGCGTAACTGAGGGCATGTTTGACTTCGATATCCTGGGCAAGCAGCATAACAAGGGACGAGCCAAAACTTTTCATCGCCTCTTCCTGCTGTCTTTTTGCATGGATTAAAAAGAACAGACAACTGAGTGTGCCAATGATGATTACCAGAGAACTCATAAAGAGGATAAGTTTTGTACGGATACCAATCATGTGATTTCAAAATTACTCTGTAATTATGGATACAAGACTATGTCATCACGGGATTTAATCGACGGCAAATCTGCCCCTATTATCTCAGCCGTTTGGGTGTTCAGGGTGAGTTTTAATTTATCGGGTTTTTGAATGCCCAGTGAGGTTATTGCAGGATTACGTAACAACGTTTCCGAAAGCCGGGCTGCCTGCAGGCCAATGTGCCGATAATCAGGAGAAAGGGAAATCAGCGCACCCGCCTTAACCATTGCGCCTGACGTGCAGAATGTCGGCAGGCGGTTTTTCAGGGTTTTTTTAAAGATCGTATCCAGCGAGTCCTTTGTAACTACCGTGC
>WYAU01000003.1 GCA_011525665.1 Candidatus Brocadia sp. | reverse complement strand
TCCATAAACTATTTATTGAAAACAATTCCGCTATTAGAAAAGGAAGAAAATTTCCAAGAAATATTCAACCACATAAAAAAATCTTCGCCTTCCCTTATAAACCAATTTCTTAACTTAATGACATTGGGTTACAAACCTGAACCCGCTGGAGTATCTTTTTTGTTGGGTGCGCTCCGCTTCACCCAACCTACAGTCTCTATGGAACTCACAATATCTCTCGTTTAAAAATCAAAACATCGGCGCTAAAGCAAGCGCTGGGTGATTGACCTTCTGCATGAACGCCAAAACTTCTTCCTCGGTCTGCGCTACCGTTTCATCGGCTATTTTATTAAGGAAATCGTCAAGACTCAGCTCCTCTGCGGTTTTGGCAAGAGTCTCCGCCAGTTCCTCCTTGAGCGCCTTGGGCATCCACACAACACGGGCAAGACCGCCATCTGCCGAAATAAATTTCCTGCTGCCCAGATAAAATTTGCTATGCCCCATAAAGCCCGGAGTTTGCAATCCACCGCCCACCGTTCCGGCAAGCGTGGAAAACTTCATGCCACAAGGGGTCATTTCGGTAAAGTCCCGGTCTACCACCATTATGCCGTTGGTCATGGGCAGCATGGCCGAAATGCATTCAAAACAACCACAACTCGTCATAGGATCTGTCATGATACTGTACAAACTCACCTTCTCAAGGGATCTGTTCGAGCCGTTGTAAATGAATGAATTCGTACCTTCCCACTGTCCCAATCTCTCGTCAACCGCCTTCCCCCGTTCGATCGGCTGATTCGGTCCCGTAGGATTTATTTCATACCCGGCCTTTCCATCCAGCCAGCTCACGGAACCGCATAAACCCGATCGTTCCGGGGTTACAACGCAAATATGGGTGGGCGCGAAACTTTGACAAAGCGTGCAGCTGTAAAACATGCTCACAGAGTCGTCGGTCATACCTTTCAATCGTGCATCGCGTTCCGCATATGCGGCACGTACATCCTTTAACAATCTTTCCACATCTTCCCTCTTCGTATACAGCGTCACCTGAACCTTATCCAGAATGGCTCCAAATTCTGCATGAAATTTCGCATGAATAATATTGCCGATGTGTTTAATCCTGAATCCCGCCTTAAAGGCCTCCTTGCTGATACGATGACGAATAATATCCCTCTGGCCCATGTGGAATAATCCCTGGGCCTCACCCAGGAACCGATGCATCTGCCGTTCAAAGATAGGCTCAAAATCTGGCTGCATCTTCCGACCATATACTTCGACCATAATACCAAGAGACACGCCGGGTCCCGGCTTAATTTCATCCAGATCAGGACCTATAACCTGTATCTTCCCATCCTCAACCTCATGGCTTTCTCTTGTACACACGTATTCAAAAGCCGGTGTACCAGGCCCACCGACTTCAATTTGCATATCTTCCTTTCGAATCCGCTCGCCCTCAAAGGCCGGGCCATAAGGCACCGGAATATCCATCTTATGGATAGATATCTTTAACCCACGTACTTCAATGCATTTATCAACAATCTTATCAACTGGCACCCTTGAAACCACGTGCTCATAGGTGCATACCCCTGTTGGTAATATCTCCGGAATGTCTATGTTCGTAATCGTTGGAAAACCATAATTTATCGCACCGGCCGCGTTCGCATATTGTTCATCTGTTACCGCAGTCCCCAACGCCAGGACAAATGCAAAGATGCGGTTCTTGTTGTAAAGGAGGTTCCTCCTGAAGTCGCCTGGAGGCACGTTTCCAAAGGAAAGGGCAGCCCTGTTTGCAAAGCCAAGCGCATACACGGCAGCAGAGGTTTCTTTCCCAAAGGGTATAAGTCTGGTATCCCAACCCATCTGGACTCCCTTTTCGGCCAGTTGTTCGGCAAACGACACCCCAAAATTATCTGATACCATGAAAACATAGAGATTCTTTTGCTGAAGCTCACGCGCAATTTTTACGGCTGTATCTGCATCCGGAGCGCACCCCACAATGGCCGCAAATCCAGGCGCAGTACCATCCACGAATTCGATACCACGTTCGCGCATAATAACATCATCGGCTGCGCCTAACCATATTCCATCTACAGGATGAGGTCCAATTAAATATTTACAGGCCTCATACACCTCCTCGGCAAAGAGGGTTGCCATACCAGCATCCAATGTATGCCCAAGGTATGGAACCCAGTGGTGTTCAGCAGGTTGCGGAGGCAACATGCTTCGTGCCAGGCCTAACACATGGACACAATCTTCCAGAGTTTTTACCGCAATACCCGTCATTGAATAAATAATGGGCAAATAATAGGCCGTGTTGGGGAATTCCACTTTACAATCACGTCCTTTTTGCTCAATTGCCTCTGCTAACTTTTTATCAGCCTTATCAACAATTTGGTATGCGCCACGGATGGCGGCGGAACAGATGATTTTTGACATAAAAAATTACCCCTTTTTTAACTTTTCTTAATGATGACCCCCAGGGACAGGCTTACATTCCCTTTCCAATGCCCTTCTTTCAGCCATATCGTACAGCTTCCTCTCCTTTTTCACGTTTATGCCAAGCGCGTCCCTTTTCTTTTCTATATGATCCATTGTCATCCTGGCTATTTTCGCGAAATCCTTCTCAAAATCCCACCTGGCCCCCACCGCATCTTCCAACTCCCTGGTAAGCAACCTTTGCATGCCAGGCGCTCCCCCTACCGGTGTATTCATACCAAATATCGTATAAACACCCGATGCAACAAAATACTGCCCGATGGCAATTGCCTTTTCGCTCATCCATTCCAGACATATCCCGGCAACAGGCAAATCGCTGATATCATTTCCCAAACCACCTTCCTTCGCCATTTCGGACAGTGCTATCAGGATGCGGCTGTTATCGACACAAGCGCCGGAATGTAAAACGGGCGGTATACCTACAGCTTCACAAACCTCCCGAAGACCGGGACCGCAGGCATCCTTTAACTCCGGCAACATCAAACCGCCGTCAGCGCATTGGCCTGCAGCACAACCCGTTGCAACCACCAGCACATCATGAGCAATAAGCTCCGTAGCGAGGGTTACATACGATTGAACGCCCGGACCCATACGCGGACTTGTGCAGCCTGCAATGCCAACAACTCCCCGTATTCTTCCATTTATTATGTTATCATTTAAAGGCCGGTAACTCGCCCGGAATCTCCCTCCCAACATATACCTGATCGTTTCATGGCTAAAACCGGCAACAAGATTCGGTTCCGCACCGGCAGGTATAAACACTTTATTGTTGTCACGGTTTTTATAATTATCTATGGCCATAAGCAGGATCTTCTTCGCAGCATCGAGCGCATGTTCATCGCTGAACTCCACATGGTCTGCGCCGGATATTTTCGCCTTTGATAATGTGGTAACTACCTTCGTATGGAAGTGCTTTGCTGTCTCCACAATTGCCTGCATTACACATTGTATATCCACAACCATCAATTCAACCGCGCCCGTGGAAATAGCGGGCTCCTGCATGGTCATATGCCCGGCCATAGGAATTCCGTGCCTGACAAGGAGTTCATTTGCCGTACAGCACAGGCCGGCAATCACGATCCCCTTTGCCCCCGCTGCATGAACAGCCCCGGTAATCTCCGGATCGCTGGAAGCCATAACAACTGCTTCTGCAAGCTGTGGTTCGTGGCCATGAACTATTACATTTACAGAATCTTTTTTGAGAACCCCCATACTCGACCTCCCCTGAACGGGTTTGGGAGTGCCAAATAAGATATCCTGCAATTCTGTCGCTATCATACTGCCGCCCCAACCATCCGCCAACGCAACACGCATGGCCTGCTTTGTCAGGTTTTTATAGTCCTGATCGCCGCCTATCCCTGTTCTATGGAAACTCTCGCACACCTCCCTGTCTATAGCCCTTGGCGCAATGCCTATTTTTTCCCATATTTTTTGACGGGCCTCCGGCGCCCTCTTCAGAAACAACAAAGTACCGTATGGTTTTCCGAACTCCATCAGCGCCATCTCACCCACTTCTTCGGCAATCTCGTTTATTTTACGATCCTTCGTCTTTACCCCGAAACACTCTGCAACCATCAGAAGCTTGTCTGCATCCTTAATCCGGTAACCTGTAGCTTCGCCTCTTGCTGTGGCAACCAGGAGATGCGCTACCGCACGCCCATGGTCCGAATGGCAGGCAGTTCCCGCACCGCTCATTCTCAGGAAGTGCCTCCCCGCAAAGGTGTCGGCATCGGCTCCACAAATACCCTTCCTGGGTCCTTTGCCGAATGGGTCGATGTTACAGGGTCCATAGTTACAATGACGACAACATAACGCAAGACTCCCGTATCCGCATTGCGGGAGTTGCGCCTGGTATCGGTCATACATCGTTTCCACTTTCATTTCCTGCATTCTCTCAAGCATCACCTTATCTACGGTCTTTCGTTTTTCTTCCATAATTCACAACCCTCCTTTGCTCTGTTTACAAAGTACAGCCCTGCTTTCATGAGACATAACCACCCATCAAGCCGGACTGCATATTCACCACGTTTTCAGAGTGGTAAATAGAACAATACATTATAAAAACAAACACATCGAAATCAAGGGAAAATATAAACTTTTACTTGCCTTTTGTGCAATCTTCCAGACAATTCTTTATCTGCCTCACTTCTGACAACAATTGGCTGTTTTCTGCGAAAACAGCCCGTCCTACAATATCTGATTCAAGGATCTTATCATTGTGAGAAATAAACCCCAAAACAGGGATGCCCTGTAACCCATTTTTGATCAACGACCGGTGTCCATCGGATGCCACTTTGTTACCTACGGCGTAAATCGACTTAAGGCCTATGTCGTCTGCGAGTTTTTTGACCTGAAAGGCCGTCTGGATACTCTTGGAACCGGGCTCTACGATAACAATCAGGGCATTTACCGATCGCACGGTCGCACGGCCAAGATGTTCAACGCCGGCCTCCATATCGACAATTACAACCTCATCCCTTTGTACAATAAGGTGACTCAGCAATGCCCTCAAAAAGGCGCTTTCAGGACAGGCACACCCGCCACCTCCCCGCTTTATAGCCCCCAGCACCATAAGCTTTATTCCTTCGTGCTCTAAAGAAAGTTTTTCCGGCAGGTCCGAAACCGTGGGATTTAACGAGAAAAACTTTCCATATTCATCAGAAGCACCGGTACGTTCTTTTATTAAATCTTTCATCTGACTGATCGGTACCATATCTGATACATTTTTAATCCCTAAGGTTGTCGCCAGATTAGAAACAGGGTCTGCATCTATTGCAATAACCTTTTTTCCGTTTTCCGCAAAAACCTTTGCAAGCGTAGCGACAAACGTCGTCTTTCCAACGCCTCCCTTTCCTGATACGGCAATCTTCATAATAGATTATCACCTCGAAATCGATTGTGTAATGATTACTATTTACGAATCATATTATATCAATATTTCCTGTATTTTACATGACAAAAATTTCCCCAAGCACATTTTTTTTATGCCGTGGGTAAAGATGAACGCAACATACGATGAGCTAACGGATTGAGGCAAATTTTTTCCGTGATTGATTCGTTATTCACGGTATTGGCTTGTATAGTGCAGGAACTCAGGTTTCCGCGTTGTCTGTCAAAGGCAGACTCGTTATCTAAGTCAGGAATGTCATGAAAAGTCGAGCAAAATTCTATACAGTTTTACCATCCTTATTGTCCTGACTTCAGGGATGCATTACTGTAATTGCCGGACGAAACTTATAAAATCTGCTTTTCAATTCCTTCAAGATTCAGAAGAAACATCTTCTTGTCTACGCCTCCGGCATATCCTGTCAGCGTCCCATTTTTGCCTATTACACGATGGCAAGGTATGATAACAGCGAGAGGATTTTTACTATTTGCCATACCGACCGCCCGGGTTTTTTTGACGTCACCTATTAATTCGGCCTGTTTACTATACGATATGGTTCGTCCGTAAGGGATTTTTGAAAGAATCTCCCATGTTTTTTTCTGGAAGCTGGTGCCTTCGGGATCAAGGGGCAGGTCAAACGATGTCCGTTTTTTTGCAAAATATTCAGCCAGTTGTTTCTCGGCTTCCTTTAATAGTTTATGATTGTTGTCCGGCTTTAGATTAAGATAAACACCTTTTAAATTTTTTGCATCGTCTTCAAAGATAATTGCCTTTAATCCTGAGTCAGACGCAATTATCGTCAGGGTTCCTATAGGACTTTTCATAGTTTTAAAAACACACGGCTTACTTATTTTTTTCATTGTTCAAACCCCTCAACAAAATGATCTCTGGAAAGAAGTTTGTTTTTCTCCATAAAAATTATATCTCAAAATGCCTAAATTTATACCTCTTTCTTTTTCCTTGGCTAACATTTATTGGTGTTTAACAGTGTTCATCAATGTTTAAAGCGCCAGGTAAAATTGCTATTTCGCAATTGACGCCAGCTTCTGTTTAACGTACCAACGAAGCAAAAAGCCTGCTATAAATCTGATAAGAAGACAAAAAATGCCCGGAACCGATCCCATGGCAAATATCGAGATCATACGGCAAACATCATCCTTTGCAGTCCAGCCAAAATAAAGTGTAGGGAATAACAGTAGAACAGAAGAAGATGATATACCTTTCAGAACTATCCTGAATCTCCGTATGGTGGCTGTCTTCCGTTTCACATTATCGAAATGCCTGCGTAAGTCATCAGGGCGGGTGAGAATAACCTCAGATATTTTATTGATAACGTCGCCGTCAGGTTGAATCAGTGTCCATGCATGAAGTTGAGAATGAGATGACGGGTTATCAAAATAGGTACATATCTCGATTCCCCCCTGAAGATACATCTCTTTCATGATCGTTCTCACCTGGCGAAAAAACATGGTTATTTTTTAAAGAATATTTTTATGATGGACTCGAAAAAGACACCTGCAATTCCCACAAGATCCTTCCAGAAGCCCACAGAAGTGCTAATGCCCTGATTGTGAAAATTATGGATTAACTCACTACCCGATGATACATATTTAGGCTGCACACGTGTTACGACATCTCCGTCCAGTTGTATAACAGTTTGCATGGCAATCTCTTCCGTCCCTATTTCCCATATTTTTCTAATTAACACGAGTTCATCAGCGTTGAGCGGAAAAGAAGGCCTTTCCGTCTCGATTTGTTCACGTGAATATGCATTATCCCAATTGTCAACTTTCCTCAGCCGGATGGAATTAAACATACCTTTGATCTGATCCGATTTGTCTTTTATCCGTTGCAACATCAATATATCAGACTTTCTCTTTTCCGTCATTTCACCGCCTTCTTTTTCAATCTCTGTGGTTTTCTGGTTAGCCCTTCTTCGCAACTGATCAAACGCCGCGAAACCGCCCGTATCGTCGTGCTTTTCGCCATCGCGCTTTTCATCAAACCGTTTCGCCCCCAAGCGTAAAAGTGCGCTATCAAAATCCCGTGCAATATCCAGCAATGCATGACGGGGGCCCGGCATCTTTAAGCCTTCAATATTGGATTTAACGATCGTGTTAATCTCGAGATTTAAAAGATCACTCGCAATCTTCTTAAACTGTTCTTTGAAATTCTGCATTGTTGACCCCTTTTACTTGCCTAACACTGATTTGGCAACCTCATAGAGCTTTTCAAGTACCTCAATATTTTTCTTTATCAACTCGTAGCCTTCTTTCTCCCTGGCAGCATGGAAGACCTGCAAGCTCTGATACTTTCCCGTAACAAATTCTTCATGGAAAACGGTTGTAATATCCCCCTGAATCAGATTAATACTGGTTAAAATAATCCGCGGGTTTTGGGAATAATCAATCATGGGGACACCCTTTTCATCTTTCGTAATCTCTCCAACAGCCGTCACAATCCTGAGCGTTACAAGTTCATTAATAGCCTTTTTGATATTTTCAAACACCGTGTTTTCTTCTGCCATAAGACGTCTCCTTTTTCTTAATTTAAGTTAAAGTACTTTTTGAATGCTTTTCAGCAAAGAGCGTTTCTTTTCTGGAGTCTTTACATCAGTTTATGTCTCTTATCTCGTAAAGAAGATGCAGAACGGTGAATAGCAAATTTTACCTCTACTTCCGGTTTCTGAAGGATCCGGGCAAGCGTAGCGCGGAGCGTCGCCTTGTCATCATCGAAATCACCATGACTTTTTGCCGTTGAATGATCCGGAGAACCCGGATCGGCATTGTTCGGCGAAAGAACCCACTGGAATTTTTTGGTACCGATATGCTTCATAATATCCTGATCATCTCTTATCCATTTTTCCATACCAAGAATTGCCTCTCCGTCACGGAATAAAGGAATGCGTGGTTTTTCTTCAAGGGCATTGGAGACTAAGTAGAGAAGTGATTTGTGATAAATAGATGCACAATGGTCATCCTGTTCTGCATTATCCGTAAGGGTAAACAGGGTAAATCTCCCGATACCTCCGTTTTGAAGTGCGGGCATATAGGTTTGCTTGAATAATTCCATTGTGCATGCAGGCGCCCAGAGGGTACACGAGGAGACCTTAAGTCCATAGCCTTTTTTCCCCTTCAATGGTCCTGAGGTTATCTTCCCTTGCCCGGTCAATAATTGGATAAGAAGGGCATGAAATATAGCTCCGGCACTGTGTCCGGCCACGTGAATCTCAACCGATGGGTCTTTCGATAGCAAATCCGCCAGATATTTTATTGCGATACACGCACCGCCCTGTGTTTCATGTGTTGCTCCCAAGGCATTTTCCTTCATTTCGCCCCATATGAGATTTCCCCCAAGCGTTCGAATGAGTGGCTCTAATGCATCATCGAGCCGGTCGAGCATAAAATCCTTTGATTCATCAATAAAACCTTCGGGACGCCGCCTGTTCACGGCATCTTTCAGTAAATTGGTCAATGTCGTCCAAAAATCACTCTTCCAGATAAATGCAAGGGGATAAACCTCGGATTCTAATAATGCCGTGCGGTAATCTGCAACACGCTGTATGGCAGAATATTCACTGGTAAGCCCGCCGTGTGCATAAAGAAGGAGCCTCTTCTTGCTCCAACCCTTCGTAATCCGTAAGAAATCATCACGGAAGATTGAGGCAACTTCATCTTCTGATGTACCATAGGTACCGCTTTCCCGGAGAAAACCATCGTTGCCAATACTAATGATGTGAGGATGAAGGTCCTGGTAGACATACGTTTCTGACGGCCGGGCTATAGCTGATTGACTCATAGCGACTGCCTCCGGTGTGCGTAAGGTAACCGGAGCACCTAATCTGGCCGCCCATACATCGGTACCATGGTTCAACCAATCATCATACGTAATTAAGGCAAAGCCGCCTTGCCCCCAATCCTCTCCCCAGGAATTTTGAATCCAAAAACCTCGATCATCAAAGGCTACGATAGCTAAGGCGTGTCCACCAAGCACCTTACCATTGGGCGGGATTACTCCATCCGCGTCAATTTTATCCCAGCCGTCATGTACAAGGGCAGTGGCATAAAGAATGCCCACTTCTGACAAGGCGGTATGCATCGCAACTAAATCCTTATGGTTCACCCTGAAATAGGCGCCCAAAGGACGCTTTGCTGCATCCCTCAATCGCTCATCTGTCAGGCGACTCTCTGGTTTGTAAGGATTGTACGGCCAGAGCATTTCTGCACAAACCCCATGCTTGTGCCAACCCTTCATTGCTCCACGGGCACTCGACCCTTCATAATCCTCTCCTACCCACTCGTCATAGCGCCTGGCAATTTCATAAAACATGCGCGGACTTACCGATGTAGTATCCGGCACCACCCTACGCTTACGGAGAAGATAATTCGCCACCGTAGCCAAACCAAATCCGGTACAAGCCCCTTCCGTACCCTGGTTAAGAACAGGTACGGAAAATTTCTTATATCCATCAAGGTCAATACGAGTTGGTACCTCCATCAATGTTGGTACATACATCTTATCTCGAAAATCGAGCGTATCAGGACGTGCATCCAGGATACGTTTCTCCTCCTTTTTCTTTTTTGCCACCGTCTTCTCCTCCTTTTACTCAATAATCTGAAGTTGCCCTGAATATGCCAGGCGCCCTCGTAATTCAGTTCCATTTGTTGGATCCGATATGTTTTTATAACAGCCCTTTCTTACACGAGGCCTTTTGGCGACTTTTAACAAGACATAAGGTAGTAGTAGCCCGTAGTTAAAATTTGTCTGACACAGCAGACGCTTCATATTCAACCTTGATATATGCCCGCGCGGGAGTTTGATCGCTTTCATTAATTTTTGCAGAAAGTTGATGATACCCCTCGCGGTCGGCGCTAAACTCAAAAGACAGGGGATTATTATCGGAAGCCTTCCCCTTTTCCAGGTATTGACCCTGATCCTTACTCTTTGCACCTTTCATATCGGGTTTATCCACCCGAAGTTCGATATCCCTTTTCCCTTCCGTATAAACCCATATTCTGACCGCTGAATTGGCAGCAACCCAGACAGAACCACCCGTCCGGTATTCTCCGTACCTGATCTTACCTCCGTACCCACGAGAGGAAATCCGGGAATCACCAAGGTCGTCATCCAGCTGAAACTCCTGGATCGTCCTTCGTGATTGAGGGGAGAATCCTCCCTGTATTCCAGCCGGGCCCCAGACTGCATAGCCCATTGGTGGTACAGAAACCTTTACCCATCCGTTGTCATCGGTTGTAAGGTCATTAATAATAGAACCACTGTAATCGTGGAGTTTGAGATGAGAGCCAAAATCAGTCTGTACCCACGCCTCCAACCATTGCGAACCGTGGTCATTTAACCCGATCAATGCCTTCCCGCTGCGTTCGATAACAAGGAGGTCGGGTGATCCCTGATAGCGAACCTTGTAAACTCCGTCTTTAAAATTAAGCTTTTGATGGGCCCAGATGAGATTTACCAGGTAATTACGAGTCGGAAAGGTTTTAGGATCGGCTTTAAAACGTTCAGGACCATAGTTTACAAAAAGATCCTCATAATAAACCACCGGGCTCCCGTCCACAGCAAAAGCGGCAGCATAGGCAACGTCGGTCCTTTCATTGTCCGGATCAATGGTAGGGGCAAGTTCGTCTCCGTTCCTGCGCCAGTCGTCCGACCGGTCATCATGTTTATCGGAGCCGGGATTGGAATCCCAGAAATAACCCCGCCATGTATCATGATTATTTATAAAGGGCGCCGTTTTTATTCGATTTTTTTGTTGATAATCAGGCAGGCCGCTCATATCGAAAAGACCACCGGCTTCAACGATATTTGCAAGGGCGTCTCTTAAAGAGAAATCAAAGGTACCTGATCGGTTCTGCGTTAAACCGGCCCATTCATCCAATTGATGCCGGTTTCCCACAAACTCCCCAACCGCAATAAAATCACTCCGGTTGCCCATAGCGTTATACAGGATATCTTCAACTACATACGCAGGAAAATGTTTTACGGCATCGAAGCGAAATCCATCCACACCGGTCTGTTTTTTAAACCATACGAACCATTCCCTTGCCCTGTCCCTCATATATTTCCCGTTTCCTCCGCCACCATGCTCTGTGTCCAGGTAACAAACATCCGGACCAAAAAGCTGCTCACACCAGTCGCCGGTAGTACACCAGTGGTCAGGATTTGGATGGAAATTCCAATGATCCTTGGCCCACCGCCCGCTCTGCAAACCGGAAAATCCCGCATAACGAAATTTTTTAAACTTATCCCCCGGCGCACCGGAATCTTCTTCCCCTCCCATGACATGATTGAGAACGACGTCAGGATATATCTCAAGACCGTTGGCATGAGCGACTGCGACCAATCGCAGGAAGCTGTCTTTGTCTCCGAATCGGGTGGCAACCGTCCCCTTCTGATCCTTATCCCCCAGGTCGTAATGATCAAAAAGATCGTAACCCATACTATTTACACCGCTATTTCCCTTACAAGGAGGAGGAGTCCAGATCCCATCAAATCCCATATCTTTCAGACGTGGCGCTAATTTGGCCAGATAGGTGTACCAGTCCCCGGGATAGTTCCCGTTCCAGCAATCCCAGAAGAACCCCTGTAGGATCACCTTGCCATTCCACGGATTACTCCATACCATCCTGGACGTAAAAAAACTGAGGATGACACAGATGAGAAGAGAGCCAAAGATCGTTTTTTTTACAATGCCTGATAATCTTAGATAATCCATGTCTTTCTCCTTATTTTTAAAATACCCATTATTTGCAAAACTGTGCGAGAAATATATTAGCCTGATTTGCTTGCCTGGCCAAACACCTGTTCAACCACAGCCGTGAGAATGGGCCCAGCCTTATCAAGAATCTCGGCGTGTTGTCGAAAAACCCTGTAATCGCTCATATTATTACCACGTAAAAATGGGCGAGCAAAGCAAACAGCAATCCTCCACGAAGAAAGCGGTTCATATTCTTTTTAACCGTCCTCAAGTCATCACACAATACATCAATCAACTCCGGCATAGATTATCCTCCTGATAATGTTAGTTCACCAGCCCCGTTTGCATTCAATCATCTGGATACCGGCGCTTAGTGGTGGCTATGGCTTTTCACCAAATTTCTGCACAACTTTACCACCCATCACGATACCCATGATCGTTATCACAGAGCCATCAACAGGCTGAAGTATACCACTCTTTGCGCTATTGACAATCCAAATTATAATCACACCTACTGCCCATAGCAGAAACGCTAAACGAGTAGATGAAAACCCGCCATTCTCTTTTTGCAAGAATTCTTCAATCTTCATTCTCCCCTCCTTGCGAAGGAGGGGAAAGAGGGGCGGTTGTCTTTGATTGCGGCTATGTTGCGCTATGATATGAAAACTCCCATTATCCCTGATCCCTGATAGCATAATCCAGTAAATCCTCCACAGCCAAGTTAATGTCCCCGTTCGTATGCCTACGCGCATACTCCTCGATTACTTTAAACTCTTTTTTTCTCAGGTTGATACTCACGGTATGAGGCAGGGCAATCATTGTTTTTTCTGCCGATACTTTCTCGTATTTTTCATTATAATATTTACCAAAAGAAGGTTTATCACCGGGGTTTTCCAGATATGCTACCACATCTTTAGCAACCTCCATCCCGCTGATATAGGCCCCGTGTACCGATAAGGGCTGGTACTGTTTGTTGTATGCGGGAGCCGTAGCTTCTCCCGCCCAGAAAACAGGAAGTGTTTCGAGCGGGTTCTTCAAATTTTCACGGACATTTTTAATCTCCTCACTACCCTTTCCTTCCTGGTAAGTAATGTACGAATTTCCACCCCTTGACCATGTGTCCGCCCCCCAGTCCTTGCGGTAAACGTTTGGTTCGTCATTACTTTTCCAAACCAGTTTATCCTTCCAGTTCCACTTCCCTTTCATGGTGTATATTTCTTCAATACGCTTGAATATATACTCAGCAGCTGTTTTGTTATCGTTAAAGTTCTTTATGATCAAATAATCAATTCCCATCATTAATGCGGTAAGAACGTATGGTCCATTTTCCAAATAGGGGAAAGATGCGAAGAATGTCCGTGGCTGAGGATTTTCTTTTTGCTTATGTCCAGTTGGATTGACTAAAAGCGCCATATGATTATCATTTGTTATATGGTCATATCCCCACACGCATTCCTTGAATTGCATAATAAATTTGGCAATAGGGCCGGGTTTTATGATGCCAAAAACCTTTTTTTTCCCTTCAGGGAAGAACTGTCCAAAGATGCGGGATCCTTTGTGCAAAAGCATGCCGACGGAAAAAGTGCAAATCGCCGCATCTGCGGTAAATTCCAGTCCGTTTTTTATTTTTATCCTGATCCCTTCCCCAAATTTTTCCACGGCGGTAACTTCATGTTCATAAAGAATTTTCCCTTTTTTCTTTCCGGATACTTCACGTTCAAACTCTTTCAGTATAGTCACAGGAAGCCGGTCAAAGCCGAACCTTTGTTTATCAGGGCCAAGCATCTTGAACTCATAAAGCTCTTCACGAAGCTGATCGGGAATTTTGTCAAAGCCGAGGCCTGCGACACTGATGTTGTCATCAACAGATTTACAGTGTGGATCTCCCGTGTGGTTCGGTGGACAAAGTTTTGCAGGCAAGCCGTCTAATGCCAATATCCCGGGTGTATGGGAAGAAATGGCATATAATGCCGTGTCATGACCTTTTCCCTGATACCCCAGTGACTCAACAAATTTTTTTGCCGATTGGTCGCCATTGGCGGAGTCAAAGTTTTTAATCCTTTCGAAGAGTCCCGAATTTTTCAGCCCCATTTTAAACAAACTCGTGTCGTACGTATGTGCCCATGTAGCCGGTTGGGGTAAATTCCAATTTGGATCTGGATCTCCGGGAAAAGCAACTCGAACATGACCGAATTTGGAGTATTTTTCATGCTCGAATTTCTGATGTTTTATCTCTGCCCAAAACTCTTTATACGGATCTTCATCCACGTGGATGAAATGCGCACCTTCCTCAACCGGAAAGCCCTCTTTTATGGTACCACCATCATCGGTAAGCACAAAGTCGTTCTTCGAGAGCATCCGCCCCCCAACGCGATTTGATGCCTCAAGTATTAAGACGCTCTTTCCGGCATTTTTCAATTCTCTGGCGGCTGTAACACCGGCAATACCCGCACCCAGGACAACACAATCAAAATGGTCTGACATAAACGGTCTCCTTAAAAATGGGTATATGAAAACACTGTTTTATCCCCCCAAACACCAAGTCTTCGGGTAATTTTGTCGTTTTTACTTCGATAGTGAGTTTCTAAAGTATCAATTGCTTCGAGGCGCAACTGCGTGTGCTGCTGTGCATTCAGATTAACCGGCGGACCAAATAATTTAGTCCATTTTACCTTGTTATCGGCCTTGAATCACATAGAATGTCCCTCTGGAGAGTAACCGAAAACGTGGAAAGTGCCTTTAATTACAGAGAATGGTACAAGTGGAATTTTTCATTTACCTGTAGTCCTTATAGTTTGAAAAAAAAGGTTGCCGATCAAAGTCATTTCTACTTTTTAATCATCAGAATATCCTCCGTACACGAAATAATGTTTATCGTATATGACGGTACATCTTTATTTTCTAAATATACGATTATTTTGTCTTTTCCTTCAGCCTTCCAATGGCCGGAAACCTTCGCCGGACGGTCAGCCGGACCTATTCCGTATTGAACAAATTCTCCATCTTCTTTAACCTCAAATCCGAACCTCCCCCTTGCCGGAGGAAATTTGTGATGACTTGGTCTGAAGACCTTTGCCTCTTTCGTATCTTCTTCATAAGAATGTATCCAGTGCTTGAAAATTTCCTTGGGGAGATCGTTATCGCCTCCCGTAACTTGGACATTAAAGAGCAGCAGTGAAAAAAAGAGTAATGATTTTATGATCTTCATAGTTCAGTTTATCCCTTTAAAGTGGCATGCAGAAGATGACCTTCTGCATGCCCATCCCAATATTTTCATGCAACTATTTTGTGGTACCACCGCGGGGGCCCTGCAAGCAAGGGTGAATTCTATTCGTGTCAGAAGGGAGAACCCGCCGAAAAAAGAGGCACGTCCTCATCTCCGAATCTTTGACGGCAACACCCGCATGCCTTACTGTTTTTATCGTTAACCTATCCCATGGAACTCCTTGACGTTATTATCTTCATTACATTCTGAGACCTCATTTTTATAATCTGCTTTTACCTCCAAATCAGCGTCAGGATTATACACCCAGTAGGGTAAAAAGAAGGTTACCGTTGCGGTATCTCCGGGTCCAAGGGCTGGGGTGGGAGCATCCGCTGTAGTAATTGGTTCCCACGCCGAGCTTGTGTCAGTTAATCGGGAAACTGTGGATCCCGCTGGGGCATTACCAATATTCTTAATGGTGGCACGAATTACTGAACGCCTGTTCTGAGAGTCCCATTCCGGCATCTCGATTTTCTCGACGATCAGATCAGGGCAGCCTTCCGCTCCGGGACACCGTGGTAATACGTGTTCAACGTCGAGGGTTTCAATCTGCTCATTTTTACCGGCAGCTGTATAGACCGCAACGACTTCCAGTTCAACCTCACTCTCGATAAAGGCAAATCCCTTGATAAAATCTGCATTAGTTTTCGTGTGTTCAAAGATGTCCCGATTATCGATTTCGAACGCTTGATATGGGCCGAGTTTCGCTTTGAAGAATTCGGAAACCGGACCCGGTTTCTCGCCTGGCAAGGCAAGAGAAAACTTTTTCTTAAGAACGACATCCTTGTCAGTGGGATTACCCACGTTAATAGCGGTCCAATATGACCCGGGAGCCACGACCTTGCCGTCCGACTTTCCACAGATAAATTTTACCTTGTACAGGAACTTTGCCTTCACACCATCCGGGCAGAGGAGTCCGTCTGAGCTTTGAATAGCCAATCGTGGTCCGGCTAAAGCAGCGTCCATTCTTGCTGATTGCCCTTCTGTGAACATTACCATACACGCATCATCCGTATAATCCATATAGTCCATGAACAGATCTCCATTCGGGCCATTATTGCAGCTTACGTGGGGAAATGTGGGACACCCATAATTGTAACATTCCTGATTGGGTGTATCACCAACATCATCAGATCCGCCGCATTGGTCTCCGCCAGGACAATCATCGCCCCAAATGTGGAACAGGTTTAACCAGTGTCCGACTTCATGAGTCGCTGTCCTTCCTTTATTAAATGGCGGGGATGCCGTTCCGATATCTCCAAATGCAGTAGAGGTGATAACTACTCCATCCGTGTCTGCCGGGCCTCCGGGGAATTGAGCATATCCAAGGAGTCCTCCGCCCAGGTTGCACACCCATATGTTTAGATACTTATCCCTTGGCCAGGCATCCCTTCCCCCACTTGTCGTAAATTTCACTGCATCGTCATACGTAAATGACGCTACATCTGTTTTTGTTCTTGTAATACCGGTAGTAGGTTTACCCTCGGGATCTCTGCACGCAAGAGCAAATTCGATTTTTGAATCTGCTGCCAAAGCCTGAAATGCCGATGGAACCGTGGACACATCGGCATTTAATTTTCTGTAATCTTCATTCAGAATCCGAATCTGGCTCTTGATTTGATCGTCGGAAATATTCTGTTCGGGGGTATTATATACTACATGAACAACTACGGGTATTTTCACTATTTCTGCCCTTACTGCCTTCCTGAGTAAGTAATTTCTTGTAAGATTCTCAATTGCTGCCCGACTATCTCTATAGGCGGGAACGGCTTTCAGGAGTTTTTCATGAACATCCATGGTTGCACAAATCCGTTTCTTTTCCTGGGCGTAAGTTTCCGGTGAATAGATTGCAAACGCTATTACATTTAGAGAAAAAATTGCCATGCCTAAAATAAGAGTAGACATTTTCATGGGAGTCTCCTTTCATAATTTAACCGTATTGTTATGTATACGTGATTGCCACCCCCCACTTATTGAGATTCCCTACATCCTGTTTGGCCATATCCATTACTTTGAGGTGCCAATCTCCTTTGGCAGAGGTTCCTATAACAGATGTGAAGAGCCCTGGCTCATCACTGGAACGGAAACTGCGAATAAGGTCTTTCTGACTACCGCCAGACCCATCATGGAGTATGATTTCACCACCTTGCGGCGGCTTGAGGATTACCCGCAGGTCACCACGATAGGTATGTTTAATATCCAGAGTGACTTCAATTTCTTTAACGGTAACTTCCAGGGGGAACGTTATATCATCTTCGGTTACTCCAAGATCCGGAATGGGCTTGTTTACCCGATGTTCCATGAAAAGCGTTTCCGGCAGTCTCTCCCCGGTATCCCCGGCGGCACGGGCTACTGCGTTGTGGGCGTTAATGCGCCCATGACCATACAACGGTGAGTGACCATTCATATACTGGCCATTTTCCTGGTCAATCTTATCCGCCGTATCCATGATGATACGCTTTACCGCTGCAGAGGTCAGTTCTGAGTTAACCGAAAGGACGAGGGCAGCAAGTCCCGCAGTTAAAGGCGTTGCGCTGGAGGTCCCACCGAAATCATTCGTATAGTCATCGGTCGAATAGCCTTTGGTACCACGCCTGTCCGTTGTTACTATGCGTCTGCCGGGGGCACCGCTTGAAGGGGCACATATGGTAAGCTCGGGGCCGTGATTGCTATATGAGGAGCGCTTATCCATACTATTGGAAGCTCCAACCGCAATTACATCCGGATGCAAAGCGAAGCCCTGATGTGAAATTTGTCCGTCTTTTTGCCCATTAAGCGGCCGGTCTTCATTGCCGGCAGCGAATAAAATGACACACCCCTTTTTGTTCAGGCGCCCCTCGGTAGCAGCCTTATGGATGATACCGCCCATCTTGGTCGAGAGAGGAAAGTTCCATGCCGCGGCAGACCAGCTGCAACTGATTACATCGGCATTTTTGTCAATAGCATATTGGAAAAGACTTACAATAGATTCATCGGAAAGCCAGGGGGAAGTACGCACCGGCATAAAGGCGCATCCGGGAGCCAATCCAACGACCCCCGATCCATTCTCTTCTGCAATCGCAACACCGGCGCAGGCAGTGCCATGATTGTCATCTTCAAAAACCGGATTGGGATCGAAATCTTCCTGTCCAAAATCCCTCGGAGAAACAATCTTTCCCGGCACATCAAAATCAGGATGTCCCAAATCAAAGCCATCATCCATTACGCAAACTACGATGTCTCCGGCCCCCCTGGTATAATCCCAGGCCCCTTCAGCCTTCACATCCGCTCCTGCAACCAAACCAACGCCATCCCCTCTATTATTCAGGTGCCATTGTTCCCGGTAAAGGGTATCCAGTGGTATATGCTTAAGAGAGATTTGAAAGCTCAGATCCGGCTCAGCTGTTACAATCCCTTTTCGTTGCTGCAACTTGGCGGCGATCTTTAAGGGATTTTCCCGAGAGTCTCTGGTAAGCTTAACCGTATACCCATGCGGAAGAAAATCAAGTTCCTTTAAAACTTCCAGGCCAAATTCCCCCAGGATCTTTTCACGTTCTTCGTCCTTAACATCGGATTTAAACTGGATTGTCATGGTGCCCGTGGGAATCACTGCCCCGCCTGGAGTATCATCCAGGGCGTACATATGGGTTATCACCTCACTTGTAGGCGCCTTCCGTAACTCGTCCATTGTCTCTTCAAGTTTTGCAGCCTCCTTTACCGTGAAGATTTCCATATTTTCAGTTGCTGCGGAATCTACATGTTCAATTTCTGTTATTGGACGCCCGCAGCATGCCTCAAGTGCCCTTTCGCTAACAGCTTTCCCCTGTTTCAAACGTACCGCAAAATAACCCGGTACCTTTTTAAAGGTGACTTCCTGGCGTCCCCTTTTTAATTTAATTTTATCCATGTCTTCACTCCTTTCTTAAAATAATTATATGATAATTCACCTGTTCAAAAACGCCCAACTACTCCCAGACCGACGTCTACTTTCCTGACCTCCGTATACTCATCCGGATTTACCGCCAGATCAAGGTTTGTTTCCAGTTTCAGGCCATGACCGATATCGAACTGGAAGTCGAGAACAAGTTCTCCTTCCCTGAGAAAGTTGATTCCTTTAAACAGGATGCCGGTTCCCAGACTCAGCTTTTCTGCTGTGCCTGGCTCAAATCCGGCAAAGGTGAATCCCGTTTCCAGCACGTTTCGTCCCAGTGCGTATCTGGCAAAAGCCTCCTTCAACAGGTCTGGGCGATCGGGATGCAAGACCGAAATTTGATACAAATGATGCCCGTAGTTAAAGAGATTCTCGCCCACGTTTCTTTCCATCGTCTCCAGGAATCCCGGGAAATTGGGAAATCTGGACGGTTCTGGCTGGGGCTGGCGTTGAATGGTACCTCGTAGCGCATCGATGCGGGTTGTAATTTGCGGAATATCTCTGGGTGCCTGGCCAGGCAGTCCTTTGGCTTGCACAAGTTTTTCTTCCCCTTTTTTCTCTAATGGTTGCCCGCGCACTTCCTCATCACATTGGGAAGACAACCGCTGGAGGGCCGGAGATTGGACCGAAGAAGAAAGCCCGTGGGTTATTGCCGCATCAGATTCGGGCATCCGCATCACCTCATCCGCCGCGTGACCTGCTTCCTGCTCGCAGATATCACCGGGCTGGTCGATCCTGAGTTTGGCCTGGATCAAGCGACTCATAGCCTGGTTGCCAATAGTTCGCTGGAGTTGCAAAAGCGGGTGGACCGGAGGCAGAGTCGGCAACACCTGCTTAGCGGAATGATGCATTTCCCTTTTCTTATTTGGTTGGTTTGTTTTGGTTACCTGTTGAAATTCCATGTTTTTTAACCTTTAGAAGTCTATTCGCTCAGCTTTTGTATAGCATCTTCGGAGCTATCTCCTCACCGGGGGCGATCTCCATTAAATTAGATTGGGTTTTAAAAGACAAAAACCCAACGACTTTCTTGTCATTCCGAACAAATATGAGGAATTTTGACATCGTAAGATTTCTCTTTGCGATAATGACAGGCAAAGATGCCTGTCCCAACGAGGGCAGCTTGAGTAGGGTGCGTCCTACGCACCAAAACAATCCTCCGTATGGATGGTGCGTAGGACGCACCCTACACTGGCTTGTAGTCGTTTGAGAAACGCTTTTTGGCTTGCAAGCGTGTTGGTACAACAGAGAGACATACCTATTGTAATCAATCAATTCCTCCTCTTACCACTCATAGCCAAAAGTAACCATAACACTAATTTGAATATCGCTCTAGCCATGTTCCCTTTCTTCATACTCAAATCGATTGCCGGACTCGACAAGAGTAAGCTTCGCCAGAAGAGCGTGTGAAGGCTCTTCAGTACCGGACATTCCAGCTATCCCTAAGCCCAAACCAAATCCAGGTACACGAATAGGCGCAGGAATAGGAGCGCCTCGGAGGATCCGTCCTCGACTCAAGTAAATTGCGATAACGAGCAAGAGAATAGCGATGATTGCGGCGATTGTGAGAACTGTCTTATCGCCACGGACACAAATATCATAGACGATCAAGCCGGGGGTCTGACGCTGGATGCGCAGAAAGACCTCGATTGGCCCGGGAGCCGTAGCAAGCAAGATCTCTGGTGTCGGAACATAGGCAATCCCCGGGGTATACGGTAACGACCATATCCCGTAAAACCCAATTAAAGTGCCAACCTTGAGCCTCCCTGCAGCCCGACCGCTGATCGAGTTTGGTTTGATCTCCTCAAACTCCTGACGGCCCGGCTTATGGGTAAGGATATCAGGCCGATTCAACTCGATCTGCGATAACACAGCCAGGGTTATAATATCTCTCGTCGTGAGATGAGGGTTGTGTGCTGCAAGGAAGGCGATATAAGGTGCAGGTCCAACCGGGCTGTCAAAGTAGTCGGTAGCGAACGGCGCACAGCCCATGTGCGCGCAATAGTCCATAGTGACCGCCATCTCCGCGATTGTCCCAAAGTCATCGAATTGTTTCTTTGTGATCCCCGGAATTTCACTTGGCGCCAGGCAGCCTTCGACGATTTCCCGCTGCAGGATCGACCCGTTTGCATCGGGTTTGCGCGTGATCCGTGGTGGCTGAGAGGTGGAAGATTGCCATGTAGTACCTGAGTAAAACGGTTCATTTACCCCAGCCAAGGGGAATGAATGCTGTGCGTTTTGCTGAATGCCAGTGCCTCGCCATGCATTACCCTGCTGGATTACGTGGGTCAACTCATGTGCCAACAGCCGCTTGCCTACACTCGTTTCCGGCGCATACTGTCCTGCCCCAAACACAACATCCTGCCCTACCGTGAAGGCTAATGCATTTACCTCCTGTGCCAACTCCGCTGCACGTGTATCGGTATGCAACCGTACCTGGCTAAAGTCATATCCGAAACGGGGTTCAAAAAACGCCCGGACAGATTCTGGAAGAAGCTGGTCGCCACCCCTCCTAGAGGTGATACGCGTCTCCAAGTCCGGAGTAACTTCGGAGGAAACGCTTTTTGTCCCCCCAGATCGAAGGTCTACTTTTTCCTCTTCACTCCGGTGCTGGATGAAAGGAGTTATCTGTTTCGAGATAGCCTTGGTTCGTAATTGTTCTTCTTCCTTCCCACACGGGGAATTCTTTGCATGCGGTCAGATTGGTTTTCTTTGAACAGATTCATCGTCTTTTCTGACTACTGATGGCTGGCTGCTGATAACTGTATTTTCTGGCATGCGCATTACTTGATCTGCCACCCGATCTGCTTCCTGCTCGTAGACATCACCGGGATGGCCGATTTTGAGTTTGGCCTGGATCCAGCGACCTATAGCCTGGTTCCCAATCGCCCGTTGGAGTTGCAAAAGTGGATGGACCGGGGTCTGAGTGGGCAACACCTGCTTAGCGGAAGGAGGCCTTTCCCTTTTGTTATTTAATTGGTTTGTTTTGGTTACCGGTTGACATTCCACGTTTTTTTAACCTTTATAATTCTATTTGTTCAGCTTTTGTATAGCATCTTCCGTGCTATCTCCTCACCGGGGGCGATCTCCATTAAATTAGATTGGGTTTTAAAAGACAAAAACCCAACGACTTTCTTGTCATTCCGAACAAATATGAGGAATTTTGACATCGTAAGATGTCTCTTTGCGATAATGACAGGCAAAGATGCCTCTCCCAACAAGGGCAGCTTGAGTAGGGTGCGTCCTACGCACCCTGCACTGGCTTGAATGTTAAAATGCCCATCGGTAGGAGCCGTCTCCTGACAGCGACCGGCAATTCATAACGGTATGCAAGCGAACTGAAATTCGTGTTACAACCGCACCTTTGAAATTCCTTATACAATCAAGGTATCAGCCTTATCCAGAGATTGTGAATGTTACCTTTGTTTTTTTCTTCAGATTTTCGTCAAGAGTTTGCGCCAGTAACCTGAGATCCGCCGCTGCTTTTTTCCCTGCGGATATTCAGGGCATCATCGCTCCAACTCGTCACATCGTGGTTAAATTTGATTTCGACCACTTCGATTTTGGCGCACGAAAGGAAAAACAGAGAAATAAAGCATGTCAAATAAATACTAAATTTCATTTTCATTATACGCCACCTTTCAAAATAATTTCATTCTCGCTCCCCAGCCTAATCATCAGTGTCTGCGTCTACGAATGATCAACCACGCAATGATGATTAATAAAATAATGATGATAATTAAACAAATCCACCAGCAAGGGATGGCTGACACACCGGGCTTGGGTTTAATTGGTTTACCCTGAATTACCGGCGTCACATCTGGCTGCCCTTGAGTTTGGTCGTAACTGAGCAGACGGGAATAAATGCCATTGTTATAGTCGATAACAGGGCCTGCCCACTGACCTCCTGCTGTGTAAAACTGAATTTGATCTGGATAGCCAGGTCCGAGATACCCACCAAACCTATCTCGTGGTATTACGTAAAACTCTCTAACCACAAAGTTACCACTTTGCTGATAGATACGGGAATCAAAAGTTGTCTGGTTTGGGTCAACATCGACACGGACATACTCTGATATGGTTTTTACCCGGCTAAATTGGCTTCCTGATGGAGAAACACCACTAGCCTTGAATCGAAAGACATAACTCCCTTCATACTGGGTATTCAGAAATTGAAGGGTATAAATGCCATCATTTGGTGTTACATCGCCGTGCGTACCGTCATCGTAAAGTTCTATGCCAGGGTCTTCGACATAAATCAGACCCTCTTTATTACACAGTTTGAAGAGCGTGTCAATTTTCGCAAAACGGTCCGGTTTTACATCGATATTTGGCGGCTGTGTAACCGCGGTTGTGAAGACACCGGTCGTTAAACCTGTCCTGAACAAATCTATATCCCTGCGAATGGGGGGAAGTGACGGTGGACGCGGTTCACAATTATCAGGGGTATGTACGGAAACGTATGTCCCAAAACCCTCCCCCGGCCGCTTAATAGCAACAGTTACCTTGACCGGGTGGTTAACCGGATCGTGGATTACGGGAACGCCAGCTTCATTCAGATCGGCTGTCAAAATGATGTCCAGACCTGTTCCATGTACTTTTTGATCGATAGCGAATCTGGCGCGAAGATTAAGATCGAGCAGAACGAACTGACGATCCGCCGTCGCCAAAGGATTGCCCATTCCATCAACGGCACGCCAGGTTCCCGCAGGCGGGTTGTTGACGACGCAAATGGCATAGCCAACCGTGGCATTCTCCACCGCAGAAACATTACACGCCACATTGTTCCACGGGTCGCCGGGGTTAACTTTCTGCTGCAGACTAAAAGTTACGGCACCTGCAGGATTTGTCCATGAAAGAATGATAACGAGTTTACGTTCACCGGCATTGACACTAAATTCAGTGCCACCAGGACCAGAAGAGGCCAAATTCATTTGGTAAATGTCGTCGAGAGACTGAATAAAGAACTCCTTCAAATCTTCAACGTTTGTGGTAATGTTATATGTCGATCCAAATTGCTGACCAGCAAACCGATTTTTTATATTCGTCAAAAGCGCTGTATCTACCCCCCAATCCTGACCTAAGGCAACCGTATTCACTTGTATCCGGTGATCAGTTCCAGCAGGGCAAATACCCCAGCCGGCCACTCCATCGCAAGGATCATAGTTTATTAAGTGACTCGGTTGGAGTGGTACATCAGTTACGGGCCGGTTGTGTAGGCCGTCGCTAAGAAAAAGCGCCACCCTTTGTGTCTCTTCTGCCCCTGTGCCCAGGGCAGTAAAGGCCGCATCCAGACCTTTACCGATTGGCGTGTAATAATTGGGTAGAGGAGGCGAAACTGCGGGTTGGGCATCGGTATAGTTCCCCAAAGGAAAGGCCGAAACCAGGGCAAGTGGCTTTGGAATCGTTGTTTGATCTGTGTTAGCGGCATTGTTCCAGGAGAATGTTATCACACCAATTTTGTCCTCAAAATACGTTGCATCGCGAAGAATCGCCATGGTGTTTGCCATAAAATTAGCGGCCTTTTTGGCATTATCCCATTTACTTTGATCGAGCATACTGCCGGACTGATCCAGCACGATCATGTGCTCAATGGGATAGCGTGTCTTCAGATTTGCCCAGGTTGCCGGCGATGCTGGGAAAGGGTCAGGCCACGAGGTCTGATCACTGGTGTCCTGGTTTGTAATCAATAAGGAAAACCCCATAATTGCCGGCAAGTCGGATATCCCCAAATCACCCGCTGAAATCGTTACTTCTGCAGCCCAGCCTGTTGCTCCAAAATCAGGTGGTACGCCACCGGTAGAGTCATCTTCGATGTCCAGGTTTGCTCCAGGCACCCAGGGTACATCCCCACTACTAGTGATCTTGCGGTGATCTGCATTGCCGCGTTTAATGCGAAATGTTACGTCATCCGTAGTAGTGGCATGGTTATGTAAAGGATCGAAATAAAGTTCAATCCGATCGGAAGCATTTAAAACTGTATCGTTAACCGAAATCAAAAAATACAGATTGTTTCCGCTCCTTTTGAAACGGGCTTTTGCCTGAAAGCCAGCGGTGCTGAGGTCTTTGGAAGGGGCACCGGTCCATTCCATTCCGGTAAGTATACCATCAATGGCGACAGAACCAGGAAGGGGGGTGACCGTATAGCAATCATCCGCCGCACCTGCGCCCCCAACAGCTGTCAAGGGACATCCTGCCGTTGGCTGATCCGCAAAAACATTTCGCAGTGTCAAAAATAAGAGTAGAAAAATTATCAGGCAATATGGCCGTTGAAGATGCAAACTGAACTGCGAATAGTTTGGCATGTGAGCTTTCATGTCTGTTCTCCATAAAATGATTACGCAATGACTATAAAATTAATTCGAATCTCCACGGTAGCGCCTCCCACGACCGGAGTGCCATTGATTTCAATAAGCGTAGCAGTTGCGACAATCTCTCCGGTTGTTCCTATTGGAGGGGGTGGGGCCGGAGATTTAGGACCATGGACTTTGGCAAAATAGTCGGTAGTCGTGTTCGGATTCACCTGTACATCCTGGGAAGCGGGAGATGCCTGAAGCGGACTCCAACCGGTTGTATCTGCGACATTCGGGCTGATGTAATGATCAATGCGGTAGGTACGAATTTCACCGGAGTTATCATTTTTGATCTTGAACAGGATGTCACGTCCTGTCGTTCGGGTCAAATGGTTCTGTCGAATCTCAAGCTGACCCTGAACGTTAAGACGTGTATCCGCATAGAAAAAGAAGGTTCCCACAGGCGGTTCTACCCCGATTTGGAGGGGGATTCCTGGTTGAGGCGATCGGACGAGAGGGTTACGAACAGCAATGGCCGTTACTGTGAGGGTTGCTTGTGTTTCGGCTGCGTTTGGAGTCACAGAAACAGCAATGCTTGTCTTGCCACCCAGATTGGTTAAAATCACGTTATTTTGACTTACGGTGAAAGTCCACGAAGCTGCAGAGACGGCTACCTGGATACTAAATTCCTCACTCCCTAACGGAGAAGTAACCTGGCTTTCCACCTCGAAAGTGAAGGCGTAAGTCGATCCGGCTGTAAGCGCTTCAAATGGAATAACCGAATTATAAAATACGTTTACAGTTCCTTCCGGCAGGTTGGTAACCGGCGCTGAAAGAAAACTGTTGAGCTCTTCCTGAGCAATAACTGCTGCCAGCAAATCCTGATTATCCAGGGCTAATTTTAGACCCTTGATAAAGTCCGCAGTGCTCCCATCCAAATATTTGCTGTACTGGGTGATAAAAGCCTGGGCGGCATTTGCAACGTTACCTATGGATTCCAAAACACCAAGAAAATCCTTTTGCACATCATAAAGACTGCGCATAAATTGCAAGGCATCTTGATTGTCCATGTTGCGGGAGGCAGTTTGCACTTCGCCGATGTGGGCGCGGTTCATAACTTCCTGCAGGGCGATGAGTAAAATATTTTCATCCTGAACCGAAGCGGTCTGATGAGGCAATTGCCCCTGCCGGAGTCTTGCAAAGAGTGAGGTTCTCAGTCCTGTCAGCATCACAACGAAACGGGCTACATCCAGCATCTCGAGACCAATTTGGACAAAAATCGGAACTTTGATGTGCTCCGCGAGCGTGATGCCGGTTTTTCGCATATCAATGATCATATCCGAAGTAATAACCGCCACCGCTGCCCGGCGATTAATTCGGGCCAGTGGCAAGTAGCTATGTCCTTTCTCCTTAACGATCGAAGAAAGGTTGTTGGTGTTTTCTTTAACACGCACAACCCATTCGCGTTTAACCCTCACCGCCGTTTCAATACCAATGCGAGTATCAATAAGGCGGGGGTCGCCTCCTCCACTTCCCGTGACCTCCTTTTCCCAGGTATCTAAGTAAACGATATCGGTACGGTCGGCACCCGGGGTTGCCAGGGCGGGAAGTCCGGCCGCGTTAGGTTGAGTTTGGTAGGTTGTGATGTTCTGGTTGATTACCAAAAGGCCATCGACTATGACAATTCCTGCGGCAACGGAAAAGTTATTTTGTCCACTCGTTGATAAAATTTGAAATCCCTGATTTCCAGCGGGGACCCCATTGCCAATAAAGTAACGGATCATGGCCAGAAGTTCTGAACGCCGAATGTCTTCCAACTCGTTCCAGTCGGCATCTAACACAGGCACTCCCTGCTGAAGCCTGATGCCTACGTAATGTGCGGGATTCGAAACCGGTTCCCATGTAATCAATTGATGCATTATATTGGTTAGTTGAAAGGTATTTCTTGAAAAGTCTCCCATAGTCTTATCCTCGTTTTTTCGTATGTCAATCACTTACTGCGTAAATAATACTGCCCTGTCTGTTATCGGCATAAACTCACGTAAAACCTGCGCTATGCGGGATCTTCCCAGGGTGATCTTCTCTGCATCCATGGTATCCGGATTCAGATAGAGACCTATGGTATCCCGGGCATACCAGTCTTCGTTCGTCCGTCCCCCGTTTTTACCCGTATCATAGGTATAGGTCTGAAAGTCCTCGAACTGGCCCCGCAGGATAATCCTGGCGGCATTGCGGGTGTCAACCGTTGTGCAACCAGCGTAACGAAAATCCACCGTTTCAGTGGCTCGATAGACATTGCTGGTATAAGAGAGGCTTTCGTTTGAGCGATAGAGGAGCAACATACCATTATTAAGCAATAAGGGAAGAGGGTCACGCTGGGAATAAGGGCCATCGGTGACCCGTTCTGCCGTTCCCCAGGTTTGGGTAGTTATATCCAAAGTGTTGTTCCAGATGCACCAGCTTCCATCACGATTGGAAGCCCAGAAGAGTTCGATATTCCCGGCATCACTAACAAATGCAGCAGGTTCACGGTCATGAAATGTGGGCGGCACTGTGGAGAGTGATTCAATATTGCTCCAACCGGTTTCATCCGGATCGATATTTCCTTTCGTCCGATATACGAGCGTCCATCGGGTCTGCCCGGGTTCTGCCGCAGGCTCACGTCGGGTCCAAAAGACCCAGATACTTTGATTCGGTCCTGTTGGATAGAATAGGACAAATGGTTCACTTTCCACCCTGGGGTCCGCTCCGGCAACATCCAGAGGGAAATTGCTGACTGTGCCCCAGGTAGTGCCATTATGCCTGTTGTATTTCAACTGCCATCGCGAATCAACTCTTTCCAGCCAGAATAGCCATAAACCACCTGTATTATCGACCACAGCCCAGGGATTCTTGCGTTCGTTTTCCATATCTGCAAAAGGTTCCTCAGTCTCAATTGCAGACCAAGCGCCGCCAGTTCTGGTTCGATGATTGATATGCCAGATGTGCTGTGTCTCATCATAGGTACTCCAGAAAACCCATAACGTTCCCCCCTGAATAGCTGTTGCAGGATATTTGTCGATTCCTGCACGGTTCGTAAAGGGTTGACTGGGTGACCATCCACTGTCCTCACGATAGGTCTTATACCAGATATTCCATTGGCCATTCCTGAGGGTGTGGTAGAAAAGCCAAAGGGTTCCATCCGCATCACTGACCGCTGATGGTCTGCCCTCGTAAGCAAAATCCAATGACAATAGTTCCGGGGGTTCCGACCATTCACCGGCATTACTGCGCTGACGTGCCCACATATTCATTCGTTCGGGGCGATTGGATAAAAATACATTGTGAACAAATTCCTTGGTTCGGCTCTCCCAGCCGCTGATGCGCTTCACGGTGGCCTCTACCGTGGGAATGATCCCAACCGTCTTATAAACTGCAGGTGCGTTTCTGATTTCGTTACGCTGCGCATCAATTTCCCGGTTGTAATCTGTCTTCCAACCAATCCATTGCGCCAGCAACGGCAACAAACGCCCATCCACGTTATTACGGTTATGTAAGTCCAGCATAGCTCTGGCAAAACTATAGAATTGATCAAGATGGCAGCCTGGCAAACCTAAAAAACGGCGCAATTGTCCTCTTTGCTTATCCTCCTCCAGCATCCCATCGGTAATGGTCGTTGGCAAAACAGTGTCGTAACGGTGATAGATTGCCGGTAAGGTGTCATACATCTGTCCGACCATGTTGTATGGAGCGGTTGCCATTGCGGATGCACGGTTATGAAGATCAATTTGGTATTCAGGAGGATCGCCCTTATAGGGAAACAGGGTATAATAATACACCGTTTCACCCTTGAGATTTTGATCTGTTGCGGAAGTGAGCGCCTCACCTTCTGCCACCACAATACCATCTTCGGGTGAAACAGGATGGGTACCCTCACGTCGCATCACTCGCACACCGGGAAATTGAACGGGATCAGGATTGATCCATGTCAGGTCTATCCTGTTTCCATAAGGATGAGGAATCGCAGTAATATTTTTTAGACGCATGATCAGATACCTCCTTCCTTGATCACCACTTTGATACCACCAACATACTCTGGCCCATCCTCAGGGTCGTCCGGGATTCGGGGGATTTCTTTGCTTCCTAACTGGATCTTCCCAGGCTCATCAGGCTTAATGGGCGGAGGTCCGCGCCTGAACTCAGTGATCGTCACGTACTCCACCCCGTCGATTGCTTCAATCGCTTCGTAAAATTTGCTCAGGTAGATGATCTGGGCGAAATCCACGTTATCAAAGGCAAGCAGTTTGCCTGCTGCACTTTTAATTTTCTCTTTAATATCCGCCCGGGAGTAATAACTCTGCACACCGATTTCCGCTGTGACGTATATCTTCACATAATCCACGTCCTCGATCTCAATAATGGTTGACAGGGGTCTCTTGTCTTCAAAGTAGGCCAGCAGGTTGGCCTTAAGCACGTCGCTCACCTGCCCACCACCTTCTGGTGCTATAGAGAGCGTTACGGTATTCCAGTTGGTGGATTCCGCACGCACCTTGCCCACACCTTTAAAGTCCAGGGCAAGGGCCTTATAATCTTCCGCTGTTACAGCACGCCTGAGCGAACGGAATACACTGGGGGCATGCATGACTGCATGTTCGATGGTTTCACGGTTTGCTCCACCTGTGGCAGGCTCTGGATTTGTAACCTTTGCCCCAAGAAGTGCCAACTGGGGGGCATTCACGATGGTCTGTATGGTGTTTGCTGCAACATTACCGTGCAGACCGCCACCTGCACGATATGTAACTTTGATAACAGCCCCACCGGCTGGGATTGCACCAAAGACACCGTCACCAAAAATGACCGTGGCTCTGTCTTCCTCATCGATCTCTATGATAAAATCCTTTTGCCCCTCACGGCTGAAGGCCAGACTCTCCTGCAATGACCACTCCTCCATCGTCCCGCCCAACTCCGTGAGCAGGAAAATATCCTTATTAACCGCCTGACCCAGCCCCAGAGACCTGAGAATCAGACCCGGGTGCGCCAGAGGAAACTTTTGATTTTTGGTACCATCTGATGTACCCAGGATCTCATCTTTCACCAGCCGGCCCTCTTCAACCGGAATCATCCCTTCAAAGTGTTTTTTATTTGCGACTACGGGAACGGCACTGAAATCTATAGAAAATGGTTGTTCGCCTGTATACTCAAAGCGGACACTGGGTTTATCCTTCTGGCTCTTGGTGGCGAAGGCATTTCCCTTGTTGATGGTAATAATATCATTGTTCGTGTCCGGTACGGTAATGGTTATTTTGAGTTTGGCAGATGCAGGCGCAGCTGTGGAAAGTTTGTATCCTATCAGTCTCAAGTGATGAATAATGCTGCGGCGGGTCTGTGCCGTTCCCAGGAAGCTCTCATTGGCAACGCGATCCTGGTAGTAACTCAGGATGTCGCCCATATGGGCGAAGAGTTGTAATAGGACATTCCCAAAATCAGCCTCGGACTCATATTCTGTCCACTCCGGAAGTTTATCTGGAATGAGAGCCCTCATAGATTGCAGGAGGCTATCATAATCACGGGCCATATAATCAATAATCGCACGCCCACTTGTCTGCTTTATCTCTGCCATTTCTATCTCCCTTATTTGTAATTATTCAATAATATTGTGTGGAGCTTTCATTACCACCCCCATCCCTCTCCTTAGCAAGGAGGAGACTTCGTCATGATGGTTCGGCAGGCTTACCATGCACGGCGCTGCATCCTGAGCTTGTCGAAGGATCAGCCATACGACGAAGGAGCGGTCTGTTAATTAGGACTTCGGCGATTTTTTATATACACATCAAATGCCAGTTAAAACAACCCCCTTGCCCCCTTTATTAAGGGGGATTTCCTCAGGTCCCCTCTTGAGGGAGGTTGTGGGTGTGTAAGGCAGTAGGAGAAAATTTGAAAATTCATACATTAAGTTATTAATATTCAGTCATTACCTTTACACCTACCTGAAATGAATACGGACTGCCTGTTTTGAGAGTTCCTGTCTTTTTGTGTAAGCAACCTCAATGGTAATGGTTTCCCCTGACGATTTCACATTCACGCCATCTACCACGATATCATCCCTCAACCATCGGGTCAGGGCCTGTCCCACCGTAAACTCCGTAGCAGCAGCAAGGATAGTGTTGTTGGGCTCAAAGACCAGATTGAAAAGCCCGCATCCAAACTCAGGCAGATTAACCCGTTCCCCGGGGGCTGTAAAGAGCACCTGGATGATCTTTCCCCGTATGGCCTCATCCCCTCCGGCGGCGCTAATACTTCCCGCCTGATTAACTGCAAAGGGAAAACTAAATGTTATAATCTCTGCCATTATAGTATTACCTCACGTGTCCGGTACCATCATTACTCTGGGTGAACACGACGTTATTCGCCTGTTTCAAGTGCCATAATAGTCATTTCACCTTGTTGGTTGGTGATAGCGCAAGATCAAGCAGGAGCGGCGCCCCGGGTAAAGGAGGTGTCGTGGGTGCACCCAGATTCCCTGTATGCATATGCGTTGCGAATACGGTATTGACCCAGTTGTTGAGAGCCGTCTTCAATTGATTTCCAAGAACCAAAGGCTCGGTCGCATTCTCACCAATTTTTATTTGGTTACTCTTGATTGTAATGCCGGAACTATCCATGGTAACAGCATTGCCGTTCTTGTCTTTACAGATGAGACCCTGCCCATCCATTTTGATTTCATTTCCGGCGCCGTCTGTAATCTTAATCCCGTCTTTATTCATTGTAACCACATGACTGTTGGTGGCCTCGAAAATAGTAATCATCTCTTCACCGTCGGCATCTTCAAACTGAATGGTGTGTCCCTTTTCCGTTTTGATGATCTTCCGTGTCGGCGGGTCCTGAACACTTCCTTGTTCTGACCCGTCAGCCTCGTTTGGTTTTGGCAGTTCGCTCTCACCACCTGGTTTGCTCCAGAACGTTCCCACCCATATGGGGAATTCCAGGTCGCCTTCCTCAAACTCCACCCACACACCGGCATTGACCTCTGGAATAAAAAGGAATCCAAGATTTGCGTCTCCGCCATAAGGCATGCAAGGCACGGCCCAGCCGGTGACCACATCATTGCCCAGGATACTCGGAACTTTGACCTTGAGCCTGCCAAGTTGTTCCGGATCGGCGTTATCCACGACAAAGCCCCGGTATTTCCCGTAAAACCTGTATTCAACTTTTTGGACCAAGCTGGCAACAACTTTTTCTAAATTCACGGCAATCCTTTCTCAATCATACTTTCCCTGTGCATTTAAATACAAATTTTCACGATAGTTGTCCACCCCCTTCACCCCCGCCAGCGAGGGACATATGGTTTTCCCCCTCAAAAGAGGGGATGAAGGGGGAGGTGTTTTTGTTTGAAATTCCTGTACATCGAACTATCCATGATGCTAAAGCAACCCACCCAGGAATCCCGAGGAAGCGGAAAATTCCTCTGCACCTGTGGGCATAAGCGCATTCCGTTTTACCCTGAAGGATTGGGTATACCCGTCAGGAGTAAATGAATGAGTTACATGGGTAACGTAATACACGCCACTGTACGTCTCACCCACACCTTTAATGGTCACCGTTCCCCTGGGTTTGAGTACGTGTCCATAGTGACTGGCGGCAATCTCTCCCTCTCCCGTTACAAACCATTCACCTTCGTGATACAGTCCCTGGCAAAGGGCAGTCATCTCGGGGCTCCCCGTTGCCACGTTCATACCAATAAAGATCCGGGCGGGATCCATCCCGGCTGCAAGCAGGCCGGCAACATTGGTATCGCCCAGGGCTGTCTGTTGGCTGCTTTCTGCCGTTGCATCCAGTACCTCTTTATTGGTACGGTCCACCTGGAACATGGCCACATTCGCTGGCGTTAGGGCATTGACCTCAATGGAAAAGCGATTGAGGTTGGTCTCATCCCCGAAGTGGGCTGCCAGCACCGGCTGTGGTGTTGCATCCACCTGAGGCTTCCGGAAGTACCCTGTCGTGCCCTCCACATAGCATTCAAAACCGTTTCTCAGGGCCAGCCGCTTCAGAAATTGCATATCTGTCTCCCGCTGGATAACGGTGGAAACAGCCTCATCGTGGATCACCCCGGTATCTTCCACCTCTTGTGTAAAGCCATAGAGACGAAATATCTCTGTGGCGATGTCGCTATCTTTTTTGTTAGGCCAGTCCTTCAATTTCTCCTCCCTGTCCATGAGCACACTGCCATCCATGCCCCAGATCTCCAGGGTACATCGTGAAGAGTCGGGATCAAAAGAGGGCTTTATATGAGTAATATACCCTGAAATCAGTTCTTCTGTGCCACTTTCAAAACCTGCGGTGATTTTCACTTTCTTCCAGATCCTTAACCTATCGTCATCCAGATAGGTCCATATCCCGCCGGGCTGCTGCAAGATGGCGATCCGCATTCTGAACATGCTGGCCAACTCGTTATCCAGCTCCACCTCCAGGCTGATAAGATCCGGGTAGAGGTCACCTACCTCTTCGTTTTCAATCTCTATAGTAAAATTTTCGTGTTCCATGTTTTAAGCTACTACATCCGGTGGAATGATAATCTTCTTTCCTGTTCTGCCGATGTTCTCAGGCTGACTTACCTCGAAACCCGTATCAGTTATGATACCGGCCAAATCTTCTGCGCTCAGATTCATGTTGTTGTATGTCACAATTACGGAACGCTCGAAGTGTTCTGCGTAAACCGTTACCAGTTGACCATTGTGGGTTTGTTCTTCCGGTACCAGGCTTATATCATCCACTATCTTTACGCACTCGACACCCAAAGTTTCTGAGAGATGTCTTAAAAGATCTGCCCAGGGAGGTTGGGCGGTATCTCCATTAAAAGTCAAGGGAAACCGATCCGTTACAACAGGTTCCTTCCCCAAAAGTGCCTGGGGTGACATGAACTCAGGGTTCGCATCGCAGATCCGCCACCATTTCCTTGGTTGCTTGTAGTACTTATAGGCAAGGTGATCCAGTCGATCTATTTCTTCCACCGTATGAAGGAATGTACCCGACACCTCAGGAAGCAATCGCAAGTCTCTGGATGCCAGGACCAGGCCTTTATTATCGATGGCTACAATATCCGGCTGTTTTCGATAACGAGAAATTTTAGAAAACATATTTCTTTACCCCGGTATAACAACATCGGCGATATCGGTAATGTTGGCGAGATTCAGCACCGACATGGCCTCCTTCATGGCCTTGGAATACATATAGGGAATATTTTTACCTTCAATAACAGTCAGGTTTACTGAAACCGTGGCCCGTATGGGATTCAGGTCCGTGCTAAACTCCGTTTCAGTGATGTTCATGCTATTGACGTTCACTGGTAGCACCCGTTTACGCCCCCAGATAAAGAGGATCAGTGGAGGATTTTCCCCCCTGGTAAAGCTAAACCCCCCTGGCGAGCCGAGTAATGCGCCCAGGGCTTGCCCAATAAGACTCTCTCCCTTGGGATGGACCATCAACTCCAGGGTGGCAAGTTGAGGCGAGATACCGAACTGTTCTGTGATCGTGTCTCCCTCGTTTAATTTGTCAGTAGCATCTAAACGGATTTCTAAGCCGATGGATTCTTCCTGCACTTGTACTTGTTGGGCGTCCCGCAAATCAGTCAGATCGTCCTGTCTTTCATGGAATTTCCTGAGCGGGGTAGAACCACCTCCCGATGTCCCACTGCTCGGAACCGAGAAGGTAAGACTGCGGTTGCGGGTCAGTTGAATCGGATTGAATTGAAACACGACAACCAGCGGTGGCAGGCTCAGACCGTATTCCACAAATGCGCCTCGTAAGATTTTTGGTTTGTTGCTAAAGCCACCTGGCATATTTCATTACCTCATTGGTTTGAGTATAAGCGCCTGGACGTCATACAATCTTCCGTCGGAATTCTTCTCGGTCTTTGGAAGAAACCAAGGCCACGAAGTTTCTTTTATGACCTTGTAACTTGAATCGAAATAATCTACTAAACGACTACTCTTTAACGCAATCCACGAGCCCTCGGTTGAGAATAGACCATCCGAAATGTGTTTTGCAAAACAAACCCGAACAGTATCGGAAATATAGATAATGGCTTCAGTATCCATAAGAGTCTTCAAATGAGCGACAAACGCTTCTTCGAGTTTTCTTGCAAGCCTGAACTTTGCCTTAATCCAATCAGTATCCGTGCAAAGCATGCCTCTATCTTTAGGGAAAAATTTGATAAAAATCCGCTCAAGTTTTGATAGCACGAAAGCTTGCAATTGAGTCAGTAGCAGGGAACATATAATCAATGTGTACTGATAACCAACTGGTGAAGTCCAAAAAGACATTTTGGCGCTATCAAGCAGATTTGTCACCATCCTTAGCGATTTCTCTGCGCCACCCGCTGTCTGAAAACAATTTTCAACTTCTTTTGATAACGAAACAATGAAACCAGTAATATCTTCCCACACAAAAGAGACCCTTTCTAAATTTAGACAGCAGTTAGACGTTAGATTAACCCTTAACTTTTGAAGAGCCTCTCTGTCAAGATCGATCAAATCAACATAAGATGAGATGATCAAGCTCTCAATAGGAATTTCTTTGCACTGTCCACAACCTAAAACCAAAACCATTTTTTGATCAATAAGTCGATAGGCCTCCATTATCAATGAATTGCTCATAGAAATATGATTTTCGTTGGTCGTTTTGGGATCCAATGAAAATAGATTTTCTTTTGTATGTATGTCATTCAATTTGACACTCTAAATTAAATCTAACAGTAATCATGCTTCTTACTTGTCGTCATACTTAGTTACACTGGGATTACGGCATTCGGTTGCATTGATCTTGTTCCAGTTCACCGGCACCAGTATTGACGCTTCCAGAGGCCATCAAGTTATCAGGGTTGGAATCACGATGTGACCCATCATCAAGCAGTACATGCCCTAGCTCATGCGCCGCTACAATCGGTACTGCCCCTGCCCCATTGCCTACTATGAGTGCGTCCGGGAGGGGTGGAGTGAATCTGGAACTTGCTACAGCTTCAGCTAAAGGTCCTTGAAGCGCAGGAACGTAATAGGCATGAATCACATTGCCACCCGGGCGGTGACTGAGCATTTGACTCAATTCTCGAGAAGGTGTAGCTCCGGAAGCATTAAGTACGCCAGTTGGTGGATCCAAATCTAAAACATTTGTATCCCAAGATTCACCGCTTGTAACATTTATCTCTATACCACATTGGCATAGAACGGAGTTGATAGTTGGAAGATCGTCATATATACTTCTTGTTGAACCAGGAAGATTAACCGGGTAAACATCAATGGTCTTCCTGCTCGTACAAGGCAGTCGCGCTCGTTGGACCTGAGGTACATGCATATTGTTAACCCGATTAGTCGATATCACTGCACCCTGCTGCACCACATGGCTCAATTCATGAGACATCAACTGTTTGTTCTCCTCGCTCTCTCCTCTGCCCAACCAGATATGGTTCCCATAGGTGAACGCCCTTGCTTGAATCTGTGAGGCTTTTTGATGGGCATCGTCGTCCATATGCAGTCGCACATGACCAAAATCAACACCAAAGCGGGGCTCCATAAACTGGCGCGTCGAAGGTAATAATGCTTGCCCACCACTCTCACTGAGCTGGATATTCGGGGCAGATTCCTGCGTACTGTTGTTACTGGTTGATATGCGTTGGATATTGATTCCTGTATGGGGTTGGTCATTCTCGGTTTGGATTAATGAATCCGGCATCCGCATAATCTGCTCCGCCACCCGATCGGCTTCCTTCTCATAAACGTCATTGGCCGGACCCACTACCAATTTAGTTTGTATTCTTCCGGACTTCTCTTCTTCCTCAACACAACCTCCACAGGAACCACCACAGTTACATTTTCTTTGAATCGTTTGTCTTATGGCATGTTGACCTCCTGCCATGGATTGCAGATAATTATTTCCCAGGTGTCGTTGAAAGAAATTGGTTGCACAGGGTCTTTGTAAATTTGTTCCCTTTTCTCCATCATTAGTTCCATTCCAAATTGGGCTGCTAGCCTTATTATGAATACTTGTCATCTGATGGCAGGCGTTACAACCTCCGCACGGATTGTGATTAAAGTTTAAGTCGCTATTCTGTTTTTTCAACAAGTCTATTGACTCACTGGTCTGCTTTTTCCATTCTTTTGTCCCTATCATAACTGCCTCCGTAATCGTCCCATAGTATTGACACGAAAATACCCCTCACCTTGATCCTCTCCCACAAGGGGCGAGGAAACTTTCTCTCCCATCGAGGGAGGAATTAAGGGAGGGTGGTATATTTTCATGCCCTTTTGTGAGCCTTCGGTTTATGATTGTTTACCCCGCAAAAATTGTTTTTTTGGCAAGTTTTTTACAACCCCCTCAGTCCCCCTAGTTTGTTAAGGGGGATTTGGTTGCTGTTATGCTGTGCGATGCTTTTAGGTTTATAGAGATTTTTCTCATCCCACAGCTTTCCAATTTTCTCATACTCCCTCTTTGTCCCGTGCAGAATGTGTTCCATCCCGATGATCCCCCCGTTTTCTGCTGCTAAGAAGGCGGCGTTCAGGACAATGTTCTTGATATTCCCCCCGGCAACCTGGAACTGCTTTGATAGAAATTCATAATCAATCTCATCGCCCAAAGGCGCCTCTTTCGGAAAATGGGATTGCCAGATCTTCGAACGGCTCGGCTCATCGGGGAAGGGGAACTCGATGATGAACCTGATCCTCCGGGTAAAGGCTTCGTCCATGTTCTCGCGAATGTTAGTGGCTAAAATAACCATACCCTCATACTCCTCCATTTTTTGCAGGAGATAACTCGTCTCAATGTTGGCATACCGGTCATGGGCGTCGGATACTTCGGTGCGCTTGCCGAAAAGGGCGTCGGCCTCGTCGAAGAATAGAATGGCATTGCTGGTCTCTGCCTCCTGAAATATCTTACTGAGATTCTTTTCCGTTTCGCCGATATACTTGCTGACTACGCCTGAGAGATCGATCTTATATAAATCCAACTGGAGTTCATGCGCAATAACCTCGGCGGCCATAGTCTTGCCAGTACCAGGCGGACCAGAAAAAAGGACACTCAATCCCTTCCCGTGTGAAAGTTTCTGATCAAAGCCCCATTCACCAAAAACCCGATAACGATGCTTTACCTGGCTACAGATTTCTTTAAGTTGAGCCACCTTATCTTCAGGCAGGATAATGTCCTCCCAACTATAGCGAGGTTCTATTTTTACCGCTAACTCACTCAGTTTTTGATTCGATTGGTTGCGGCAGGCCGTGTATAGGTCAGATAATGTAATTTCATCTTGCCCTTTTTTCGAAGCGCGATAATTTTGAGCAAACTCAGCCGCATCGCATATCTGTCCTGGTGTCAGGCAAAACTCGTTTGCTAATTGTGCAGCAAATTCTTTTCCCGTGTCCGCGATCTGATTTTTTAGTGCCTTTTCCCATGCCATTACTCGTAAAGGCACATCCGGGACAGGAAGTTTAACGGCATGAAACACGGTATGTACGAATATCCCTCCGGGAGACCACGGCTTTTCTCCTGCCAGGAAGGTCAGCCAACCATACTCCTCAACCACTTTTGCCAACTTTTTGAAAAAGGACTTCGCCTTATCGTCCTCTTTTAACAAAACATCCGTATTACCAAGGTAAAGGGCTGCCTGCAGGAGTAAACCTTCACGGAATGCCGGTCTTAGAAGAGTTTCTACGTCAGACCCGTGTGCCAGGAGCAGGTCTATGTCCAGGTATAGCATTGGGCAATTCAATTGACCACAGATTCCCAATGCAAGGTCACGTTTACCCACGCCGTAAGGTCCGTGGAAATAGAAAACCAATCGTTTTTTGACAGCCTTTTGCGCGGAAAAATGATGCCGGGCTAAATTGAGCAGTTCCGTTTTGATCAGCGGATCAACCAGGACATGATCCATGGTGGATGGCGGATTATATCCTTGGGCTATACCAACAAGATGTGTATCAATACTATTGTTCCCTAAGAAAAAGTTTAGAATGCGAGGATCGAGTTTTAAAAACCGTGCCAGATCGCTGGAGCCGGAAGGGTTCTGAGGGTCATCGGTCATGTGTAATATGCCGGCACGGAAAAGCGGGGCGTGACCGGAAAAGATTGTTCTGGCGCGCCATCTATCGACTTCCGTCTCACAAAGCAGATCCAATACCAGATCAACACTTGGCTTTTTGCGGGTAATGTCATCCTGTAAGTATGCGTAAAGCTTATCATATTTGCGATGCAATTCAGGGGCCAGGCAAATAATGACCGTTTGTAATTCAAAAGGGGATAAGCCAAAAAGACGGGCTAATCGGGGCAGTGCAAGAGACATCCCGTGTTCAATAGTTGTGTTTACCCTGGTGTTGATTTCATTTTGAAGTATCTCACGTTGGTTACGAATCTTTTGTAAATCGGGGTGATCAGCTACAAAAGGGTCATTTTGGCTGAGCAGCCGGTCAACCTCTTCGTGGGATATGTACACATGTTGGGAAGCAGCAGTTTTCTGCATTACCTGGGTCTTCAGCCGGAAGGCCACTGCCCGGAGTTGAATCAAAAGATCCAGCTTCTTCAATTCATCGGCAAGATGTTCATAGTTATGCGTATAAAAAGACAATTCTCTATTTTTATCTTTTTTCTGTTGTACTGTCATGGTGTGACCTCAAAGAAAAAGGTCTTTCTAAACAGGTGGGAAATATCCACCCGTATTTCATGAAATCCCTGAGGCAGATCATTTGGAATCGTTACCGTAAATACATCTCCAGTGAGCTCTACTCCTTCCAAAATCCGCCTTCCCATTACGGTAACATATGCCCTCCATCCCGAGAGGTTTTCGCCACGAAAAGTGACGACTGTACCGGCCGGGCCTTTCAAAGGTTCTATCTTTTCAACTACAGGCGGACTGAAGGGTGCGCGCACATCCGGCACGCCGATTTGGCGTACCCGTGTTGCCATGAGCCGTTCACTTTCAGAGAGCATATCTAATTGCACTACAGAAATTTCATACAAAATAGAAAGGCGAAAGGGTTGGGTAAAAGTACTCCACACCTGGCTGAGTTCATCCAGGTTCAGGGTATTTTGAATGATCTTAATCCGTTCCCTTGCGTTTTTCAGTCCGTCCACAAGATAGTCCTGCGGAACAAAGGGATTTTCGTAAAAGACCCGCATGGCCTCTCCTAAAATTTCATGAGCGATGCTGTTCCCTGTTTGCGGGTCATTGGGTGCATACGGCGTCATAAGATAAAAGAGGTTCAGTGACAGTGGTGGCGGAACCAATCGGGTAGGTTCGCCCCTTTTTACCTGCCAGTCCAGATTCTTTAACGACGGATTTTCCTGCACTTTATACAAAAAAAGGTTAATCCTCCGGTCACCGCCACTTTCGTCGGGGGCAAGGATCGTCACATTAACCGGTGGACTTAAGGTCATTTCACCGACCAATAGATTCCGCAGCGATTCACTGACCATACCGATGGCGGTTGAAGCACTCATCTCATGTCATCCTCATCGCAAAATTCTCAGATGAAAACGCCCCAGGTAACTCCTTTCCCAAAAGGCACAATAGGTTCTAACCCGATTGGGAGGTTGCTTGATAACGACAGTTCGTTGAGCTAATGGTGGCAGAGTCTTTTCAGCCTGTTGCGGCACTGTTTCGTTATCGGGTCTTTCTGACTGTACAGATTTCTTCGATGTTAACTCATGGACAGCCTGGCGAAGTTGCCCGATTCTATTATATGCGTTTCTGTTCAGCTCGTTAATTGTGTCGGCAACTATACTATGAGATGTACCCGGAATTCGATGAGAATGAAACGTATCCTTCTTTTCCTCGCCAATCTGAAAGAAAGAAGATACTTCTTCTTTGTCAGGTAGAGGGTTTTGCCATCTTACAGGTGATAGTCCGGGAAAATATCGTTTCTCTCCAGGGATGCCTGGAATCTCTATACTTGCTCTTTCGATATCTGTATCACTATTCTCCGATTTTTTAGCCTGTGCGGTAAAGGCCTTTTCATCATTTGATTCCGGTACGGAGCTTTTTTGCAGAACTGAATATTTTATAAAAGGCCGGTTTTGAGTAGTCTCCTGCTTAACAGTTTTACATTGCTTTCTTTCAATACCATTGGATAAATTTGTTTGCATTTCGTCGTTTGTTTCATATGAATGCCCAAATAACCCATTCGGAGAATCCTTTTCAATCGTTGATTCTGGAGCAACGTCAGCCTTTCGGGCTATATCCACTAATAACGTATCATTACCAGTCTTTTTTCCCGGAAGATCGCATCGGATATTTTTAGAAGTATCTGTGGCATCTGTCCTTGTTCCATCACAAGGTGAATTTTGATGAATATTTTTGTGGATTATTCCTTGATAGTCTTCACTCTTTATCCATTGCTTACCATGCAGAACTGAACGATCGTTTTCATGTGAAAAATTTCGGTCTGTCATAGAAGGTTCACCGCTATATTGGTAATTTTCGTACACGAATCCAGCCAGCGGCATAGTCGGGGAGAAGGTTAAGTTACCATTATCATTGTCTGGGATACCCAGCAGTGAACGCACACCGCTTCTGTAGCGGAAAGGCTTGACACCATCTATCAGGATATCGTGTAAATAACTGTTTGGAGTATATTGTTTAACAGACTGCATTATTTAACCTCTCGATTTCATCTGCCAGCACTTCGATATATTTCTGTCGCTTTACCCGTGGCATTTCCATGATCTCCTGTTCGCTCCAATGGTAGTGGTAGGCAAGGTAGTGTACTTCGCGGTAAAGGAGGTCGCGGCTGGTTCTTAACTCGCCAAAAAAGAACTCATGAAGGTCAAAGGGCACCCCGAACTCACGGCCACATTCAGGGCAGATCGCCCCCATAGTCAAATCCACTTTAGGCGCAACCGCATCCATTTGTCTTTCGATCTCCATACGGGAAATGGGAGAGAGCCGGTTGATCATTTCATCTCCGGGATACTTTACGGTACCTATGCTGAGAATACAACGCCCCAGAAGCATTGTTAATGCCCTGGCTTCATTTTTCGAAATAATCGGTGAAATAGCTTCCTGGTCCCCACCATTTGGCAGCCTGAAGGTGACCTCCCTGTATACCTCCCCATGATTACTTATGAAAGCCGCCTCCGGTGAGAGTTTCATTGTATATATCGACCCTTTATCTTTAGATTCCCTGAGAGGGATATCTTTTAATGAGAAGTCTATATCAACCCGTTTACCGCAATTGGGCCAGGGACACAAGATGGTAGCCTGAATTTGATCCCCGAAGGTCACTTCACGCAACTTGAGGAGTAGATATTGTCTATCAGCAACGATTAAGTTGCGTGCCACTTCCTCAGATATAGGGCTCGTGGTACCAATTCGATTAATACAGCGAGATAAAATTGTTGTAACAAGGGATGCACTTTCCTGGCCCCGGTTTTCAGCAAGAAATTCTTCCTCTCTGCCACTGAGCGGTATCAATTCAACATCCCGGTGAACCACTGTGTCTTTATCTACATATCCTCCCGGCAACAGACAAGTTATTTTATTCATAGATCGGTTCAGAAAATCTTCCTTATGTTTCCGTAGGTTCGGTCACGGAGGTGTCGCGCTCCCACCCCTCATTTTCCAGCTTAATGGTCTGGATCATCACAGCGTTAGCGCTGGCATCCAGTTCAGGCAAGGCCTGATATTCGGAAACCCAGCACCGGTAAACCTTGTATGAGAGCACCTTTTGCCCAGCTTCATTGAAGACATCGATGATGATATCCTTACGGAAATTTTTCAGGGACATGGCGGCATCTCCCTGAAAATTGTTGGCCAGATTCGCCCACTTTTCAAAGGTGTCATCATGGGTAACACCCGCCGTAAGGGTAACGGCATCGTATTTTGTTTTTCCGGGCAGCTTACGACCGGCGCTCGGATCGCCGCCCTCACGCCACTCCGCCATCTCAGTTGTTTTTTTGAGGGCGCTGCATTTACTCAGACCTGCCACATAGACATTGTCGATTTTTATTTTGAATTTAAAATTTCGATACGGATCAAACCGATGAGTGTTTACGGTGAACTTTGCCATATTAAGACCTCCGTTATATCAAAGATTTCAAGAAGACTGTCCTGCCTTTTGGCTGATCTTGACCACCACGAACTCAGCGGGCTTTAATGGCGCAAACCCCACCAACACATTAACGATTCCCAAATTTATATCGTCCTGTGTGGTGGTTTCACTGTCACATTTAACGAAGAAGGCCTGGGACGGTGTAGACCCCTGGAAAGCCCCCTGGCGGAACAAGGTCATCATGAAAGATCCGATATTCAACCGAAGCCCAGCCCATAGATCCTCGTCGTTAGGCTCAAAGACTGCCCACTGGATGCCCCGGTAGATACTAACGCGTAAAAAGATTGCCATACGCCGGACAGGGATGTAGTTCCACTCGGGATCTGAAGTGATCGTCCGAGCACCCCACAGGACGATTCCGGATGCAGCAAATTGCCTGATAACGTTGATATTGATGGGGTTAAGGTTGCCCTGCTGGACATCGGTAAAGTTCACTGCAACTCCCACCGCGCCGCCCAGGGCTGCCGCCGTGCCAGCCGGTGCTTTCCAAACACCACGCTGCGCATCGGTCTTCGCGTAGAGTCCGGCAACATACCCGGAGGGAGGTACCAGGATAGGCTCAGGAGACTTCCCGGTCGGATCAAGCATGCGCAACCAGGGAAGATAAACCGCGCCATAAGAGTTTTTGGGCGTTATCCCATCCCGAAAGGTCTTTGCCTCTTCTATGGTATCGTCGTCCTGGGCCATGTCACCAATAAAGAAACAATCGCTTAACGGACGATTATTGGCACAGTAATTCATCCCGGCCCCTACCACGTCCTTCGACCCGATGCCGGGAACCGCGATGAGGCTGACGTCTTCTCTATCATCCAGGATGCTGAATGCATCGGTATAAGGCTGATCCGTTGTAATCGGATCACCATCCGATCCCGCCTGGACAGACGACACTTCAGCCGTGGGGGCAGCATGGTCACCCACCAGGTAGTAATTGCCGGGCGGTGTGCCAGCGGGATTATTGCGCGGACGTGTCACCGCCGCACCCAGTATCTCCTGACCCCCCTCAAGCTTTCCAAGATTCAGCAGCCCGGCGGCGTCCTGGCTGCTGCTGGAGGCCGGCGCTACATTGACCGAAGATGATAAGCCGGCGGCCCCTGAGGTAAGCAGCAGAACCCCCGCATCCACCGTGCACTGAAAGTTCGTGAACGCATTCTGGTTCGTAGATGCCCGCATCTTGGTCAGTTGTCTGACCACGAATTGGATGGCGCCAGCAACATTGGCGGCAGTATCAAGATCCGTTACCTGTCCGGTGCCGCTCCCAACCGCATCTTGGAGGTTAACTTCCTGGTATCCATCGCCATCGATATTGATGCGAAACCGGGTCCTGCCCGCGGGCAATGGTAATGATGGAGCAGCCTCACCGCGGCTGGTGCCGGCCTGTGCATTGGTATTCGCCTGGTTTACGGTGACCCGGATGTACTTTGAGGAAACAACGATTGTCTCCACAAAGTTGGAGATACCCGGCACCATACTCAGGTTCTCGAATTTCTCTAAAGGAGTCAGCTCATCCTGCCAAAAGACAGACAGGTTAAATTCGTTTCCCGGCTCATTCGTACCATTAGCGATTACCACAGCCAGTTTGTTGCCCCACGCGCCAGGGCTGATTGCGGAGACCGTCAGGCTCTGTTGCGCAGTTGTCCCCCGATCATTTAAAACGATGTTGGCAGTCCTCGTATTTGCTCCGGATACCCTGACGATATAGCATTGATTCCCCCCGTTGTTGAAAAACTGAAAGACCGCATGACTAAGAAAAGAGCCGTCCAGAAAACCGCCATAGATATTCTGATATTCAGTGAAGTTAAAGACCTTAATCGCCTTATTCAAAGGGCCTTTCTCAGCCACTCCGATGAAAGCCGGAATGGAAGTGCTGGCCGCCGCAATAGGCCGAACGCCACTGGAAACCTCTTCCACATAGATACCTGGGTATGACAAAGTTGCCATTATTTGCCTCCTTTCAGATTAGGCTGTTATTTTTTTCCCTTTGTATATTTTGCCTTTTCAGTGCCAGCAGGTAAACGCTCCTTTTTTACTCCGGATACTTGCAGGTCAATGACGCACCGATCCTGTAGTTTCTGAACCTTTGGGTTATTCTCTACTTCGACATCATATACTTCTGCCGAGATTGTTCTTGGTGCAAGGTGCAGCGTCTGGCCGCTGTTTAAGCGCAATAACACAGGCCTCGTAGTCAGGTTTTCAATCTTAACAGGCATAATTACCCTCCTTGGTTTGATATACATCCGCTTTCTATGAGAAATATTTTAAGATAAATGAAGTCGAATTTTGACTCACAATAAATCAGCCTCTGGAAATAAAAAAGCCTTACTGCAAAGATATTCATTGTAAAATTCTTCGGCAGTAAGGCTGTCTTCTAATAAGCCGTTTAAGCAGCTTAAACGGCTTAAACGGCTTTTAAAGACCCTTTCCTTTGCGTCCCCTGATCGCTCAGGGTTTGCCTTTATCGGAATGTTTGTGTGCTAACTCTAAAATTTATCTTTCGTCTGCTACACTGTTTTCAATACCATGCTGACTCCTCTATTCATCTTCCCCATCCGCAGGGATAGGCCCGAACGTCTGTACATATTGCTCGATAGACTCCTGAAGTATCTTTAAAAAGACATTCGCGTAAAATGGACTGATAATGATCCTGGTGTGAAAGTGTTCCTTACCATCGTTGGGATAGAACTGACCAAAGTCGATCAGGAATTCAAAGGCGTTTTGGCCAACTTTGAAGTAGTTGGCGTATCGCCCTTCTATCACATCTTCATCGCGGGAGTTCTCCCATTCATAATTCATTAACACCTCGGCAGGTAAACTTCCTATTGTATGCACCTCTATAAAGTACGAATCTATCGCAGCATCATGAATCACCCTGATGTTAAGGGTTTGCAAGTTCAATACCAACCCAAGCTCGCAGAAGTTATTCTCCTCCAATCGCTGATAGTTAAAGGACTTCAGCAGGATCCGATTTTTCCTGCCCTTTGTTTCCGGCAGAAAGTGTAACAAGGATTGTTACACTTTATTTAATCGCCGGTGTAAAGATGCAGGATCGGGAGATTTGCAAGTAAGGAATAAATGGCAAAAAGTGCATTAAAATCAATGGATTTGAAGGTGACAGCGTGAGAATCAAAGGATATTTTAATGTGTCACATGATTCTGTAACATTTCTGTAACATCAGGAAAAACGATGTTACAGCTTTCATAACTGCTTAGGAATCTTCAAAAACCAAATTGATACAAGAAGGTCAAGCGCTGCCGGTTTGTTGAACTTGCCCGCGACTATTTAAAGTGGTCAGAACGGCAAAGGGTACACAAAACCAAGAAATATTGGATCCCTCAGCTCATTGAGGCATTTGGCAATTTGTACATAAGTGACTTAAGCCCGAAGATCATTGAGCAGTGGCAAAGTGAACGTTTGAAAAAAAATAAACCTTCTCCAGTAAACCGTCTGACTACCTGCTTAAAAACACAGGGCAAATAAAGGTGTTGAGCGGGGAATGACATCAGAAGAAACCGTGAAAATCATGAAGAAAGGTCAAACAGGTTGAGGAAAATAATAAACGGCTTAGGTATTTGGCCCGGAGGAATTACAACTGCTTTTTGATTGTTGCGCTCCACATTTGAAACCTACCGTCCTTGTGGCAGTACACACAGGAATGCGAAAAGGGGAATTCTCAATTGAAAATGGGCGCTAGTGGATTCGAACCACTGATCCCTTGCGTGTGAAGCAAGTGCTCTAGCCGCTGAGCCAAGCGCCCAAGTCTCCCATATTGTAGTAAAAAATCATCTTAAATTCCATAGAAAATTGTCTCTGTACAGGTAAAACTTAAGTGATACAGTTTTACAGATTGTCTTTTGCATGGTTTTTTCTAAATAAAATACGCAATAACAAGATGGTCATGACAAACGAAAGGGTAAACCCGTTTGCCAATGCAATGATCGGATTTCTTAAATGCACTCCGTACGCCAGCCATAAACTACATCCCACCAGGAGAAGAGTCAACATGACCGGTGAAACGTCGCGCAATTCCCGCGTCTGTATGCCACGTATTATTTGTGGGATAAATCCTACCGTTGTACAAATTGCGGCAATTGTTCCCATAATAGACCACAGCATAATTCTTCCTCACAGATTTTCAATTGGACATACGATACTAACATGATATCATGTTATGATTATAATAAACTACAATTATATTGGTCTGCCCGTGGCAGCGCCTTTGTCTTCGGCGGTTCAATTATCCTTGTATTGAACCAGCCGTGAAGAAAATAAAAACAATAAAATTTTTTTCTGAAGCATCTGTGCGGAAAACCTATATTACCATATTTTCTCAAAAATTCATTCCTTAATTTAACCGGCATAAAGGGTAGGTTGTCGATGGGAATTTGGGAAATAGTGTTATTTGCGATTTCACTCATTATTATGATTGTGGGAATGGCTGGAATTGTAGTGCCTATAATACCCAGTATTCCGCTTATCTGGTTTGGGGCATTTTTCTATGCAATATTCACCCATTTCGAAAAGGTCACAGGGATGGTGCTCCTGTTATTTGCACTGATGACTATTTTTTCCCTCGTACTTGAAAATCTCGGGAACGTGTATGGTGCAAAGAGATTTGGCGCCACCAAATGGGGACTCGTCGGCTCGGTGGTAGGCACCGGGGCCGGATTTTACATGGGTGGTCCTATAGGCTTAATATTGGGTCCTATCGTCGGCACCATTATCTTCGAAATTATTGGTGGAAAGGGTTACAGGGGGGCATTAAAATCTGGCTTGGGGAATTTTGTAGGCTTTCTGGGGGGTTCGGTAATAAAAATACTGACGGGTCTGGCCATGATTTCTGTTTTTATCTGGAAGGTATTTGGATAGGAAAAGGTTCATGAGATACCGGATAAAACCTTTTTCATCGATGGATTAACAGAAAGGGGCTATTTCCGGGATGCATCCTGTTCGAGTGATCTCCCGAAGTCTTGTCATTTCAAGTTTTAAGTTTTTGATTCTTCTTCCAGCTTAATATCATAAGCGTCGAGGATCGTACCCTTGGCCTTCTCCAAATTTCCCAACGATATCTCATAATCAATAATCGCCCTCGCCGCTTCAAACTCAGCAATGGCAAGATTTTCCTGTGCACGCAAAACTTCCAAGCTTGTGGTCCTACCCACGTTAAATTTCTTTTCCTCATTTTCCAATCTTTTTTCAGCCAGTTCTCTGGCCTTTCTTGTGGCATTGACCCTCTCAATGTTTGTCATCACCTGCCGAACGGATTCTCTCACCTCTACAACGATGTCCAGTTCCTTTTTCCTGACGTTAATCTTGGCCTGTCGCTCATTGAGCTTGGATTTAGTGTATGCGCTCCTTGCCGATCTGTTTCCTAGGGGGACTTCCAGGGTAAGGATAAAAAACTCCCCTTGAAAATCCTCAGAAAATGTAGAATCGTTTGCATCTGATATTTCATCTCCCAGCCCAGCGTACCGCACTCCTCCCGTGAAGTTTAAGCCGGGATATAACTCATTTTTTCGTCTCCTTGTTTGCATGCCTGCATTTTCAGTCGCCAGTTGCAGTTCGGTTAATTCGGGACGCTTTTCCATGGCGATTTTCATCGTATCCTTTAATTCCACCTTCTTCGGTTCGAAGACAGGCTTTTCCGTCGGAATGATGGAAGCATCGGAGATAATCTCGTTATCTGCAAGATTCATTATTCTTTTGAGATCATCCTCCCGATCTTTAATTGCATTTTCTGCAGAAATTACTACCTCAACCCTCGATGCTACTCCGGATTCAGCATCGATAATCTCAACGGGTGCAAGGGTTCCCACTTCCACCTGTATCTTGTTCTTCCTCAACAGATCCTCTGCGCGTTCCAGGGATTTTTTTGCCACCTTTAAATTCTCCATGGCCCTTACATAATTCCAGTATGCTTCCTGGACAGAATTGGAAACCTCTATTGCCTTGCCCTTGAATTGGGCCAGCGAGATTTTTTTGTTATTGCGGGCAATGTAGATGGGACTCCTGTTATAAAACCAACCGCCACCCTTCAGCAAAGGCTGCGTAATCTTTGCCTCGATGAAATTTGTATAGGATGGATTTAACAGCCGAAAGGGGTTGGGGTCTACGAATTCTCTGAAGATATTATATTCCAATGACACCGTTGCGCCGGTGGGAATCAGAGACTGAATCACAGCATTGGCCGTATTCCCCTCCCCCATAAAGGGGCTTATCGTCGTTGTTTCCAGACCACCAACCAGCCTGCTGTTAATGGGCACTTCATCATTTTCGATCTTGCCTTCTAATTTCACGGTAGGATCAAATCGTGCTTTTTCTATCGTAATATCATAATCACTAAGCTTCGAGTTCAGCTTTGCCATCTCAATGTCAAAATTATTGCGCAAGGCGTAGACAACGCTTTCCTGCAGGCTCAGACTGATGAACTTCACATTCGAATCCATTTCTACGTTTGCCGGCGGCGTTGTAAGAGCTGAGTGTTCCTTCGATGCGTTTTCGCTGCCAAAGGAGCCATCCACACACCATACAACAAGAGACAAGACAATAGATAGTGTTAAAAGTTTTCTTTTGTATACTGATCTCATCCTGACAAGCTTTTTCGCGTGTTAACGATGTACTGGATTAATGCCCTTTGATCAGGGCCAAGGCCTCTGCACGGGTAGCAGGGTTATCACGAAAGATACCACGCACAACAGATGTTTTGACCCTTGTGCCCGGCTTTTTGATACCCCGCATCGTCATACAGAGATGTTCGGCCTCAATGATCGCAAGCACCCCTTTGGGATGTAAAGCCTTCATGATTGATTCTGCAATGTCCGTGGTAAGTCTTTCCTGAACTTGCAGTCGCTTTGCCTCTATTTCAACAACCCTGGCGAGTTTACTGATCCCGGTTACCCTGTTTCCTTGTGGAATATAGGCCACGTGCGCGATCCCGCTAAAAGGGAGGAGGTGGTGCTCGCAGATTGAATAAAAGGGAATATCCTTTAAGAGCACAATTTCATCATACTTTTCAGATTTTAATACCGTGATTTCCTTATGAGAATCTTGCCCGATACCCGCAAAAATCTCTTCACACATCTCGGCAACCCTTTCCGGTGTTTCTAAAAGACCTTCACGAGCAGGGTTATCGCCAATGCCCTCTATAAACAATCGGATCGATTCTATAATCTTTTTTTTGTCTATCAAAACAATAACTCCGTCAGAATAAAGGCGTGCTTGTATTTCAAAATATGCTAAACAGTTTTAAAACCAAAGTCAATGGTAAATAAATATAAGGTCATAATACGTGTAAATCCGGGAATAATCAGCAGTTACCGGGAGCGGTGTAACCATAACTGCATGAGAAATTGTGGGTTCAAAGTGAAAAAATTACACCCTTGATTTGCCGGGTACGGTAAAGTTATAGTGTATAATCAGTGGTTTATATTCAGAGACTACGAATCAAATCGCAACCGGGCATTCTACCTTGTTGCTTTTAAGAAGGGGGTTGGATTTGTTATGGCAAAGAATTTGTTATACGGAATGTTACTGGGAATTGTTTTGTTATCTCACTGTGGATGCATCGCTGCCCTGCTCGTAGGTGGCGGCGCTGGCGCTGGAACCGTTGCATATCTGAAAGGAGAACTGAAATCAACGGAAGAAGCATCGATCGGGAGTGTCTGGCAGGCGGCGCACAAGGCCATGAAGGATTTGGAATTTGTTATAACAGGCGAAGAAAAAGACGACCTTTCTGCAAAGCTCATCGCACATGGATCAGATGATACGAAGATTGAGATTGCTCTTGAAAGGGTATCGGCAAAAGTAACCACTGTGAAAATCCGCGTCGGTGTTTTTGGAAACGAAGCGCTCTCCCGTCTTACCTTAGAGAGGATAAAAAAATACCTCTAGATTTTGGGGGCACAGAGTAAAGGGGTCTCTGGAACCGCACTCCACAGCTAGGCAGTGTCAGAAAGATAGCCTTACTCTCGAAGATGTCTGTAAGAACATTTTTGCAGCAAGGAGATTGTTTGTACACTTATTTCGATTTCTTTCACGTATGAAAGACTAATCGATTTCCATCTTGTGTTTGACGGCTAATTTCTGTATATTCAGTTCTGCATTTTCGCAACATTAACGAATACTTTTTTGAGGCAGCTATAATCAGCTTTTAACTTTTACACCGGAGCAGTGCAGTGGTTTTATTCATAAAACACAGAGACATCGAAGGCCCCGGCACTATTGCAGATTTTCTGGAAGATAACAAGTTACCATACACGGTTCTCGATCTCTCGTCCGGAGATAAAGTGCCCAAATTAGAAAAGGATTTTCAGGTGGTTGTCTGTCTCGGTGGTCCTATGAATGTATATGAAGAGGAGAAATACCGATTTCTGAAAGAAGAGGACATCCTGCTCAAAAGGATCGCTGAAGACAATGTGCCTTTTCTGGGAATTTGCCTGGGTGCACAATTGATCGCCAAGGCAACTGGCGCCGGAGTGACAAAAAATCCCGAGAAGGAGATTGGATGGTACAAGATTGTTCTTACCGATAATGGCCTTAAGGACGATTTGTTTAAAGACCTTCCGGAGGTTTTTAAGGTATTTCAATGGCATGGAGATACCTTTGGCATACCGCAGGGAGGAAAAAGATTGGCCTTTTCAGAACTCTGCCAGAACCAGGCTTTAAAATACGGACGGAACATCTATGGCATCCAGTTTCACGTGGAAGTGACAAAAGATATGATCTCCCAATGGTTGGACGCTTATACGGGAGAACTGGAATCTGTCAGAGGCATTGTCTCAGATAAAAAAAAGATGCTGGAAGATTATGCCACGTTAGAGAAGGATTATATGAAGCAAGCAGAACGGTTTTACGTGAATTTTTTTACCGTGGCAGGTTTGTTGAAAAAAAGGTTTTTTTCGTTTCCCTGATCTAACCGACCCGGAAGTGTAAAACGCAGGGAGAAACCAAAAATTGAAGCCCCTGATTTTAGCACTAGGAATTGTTTGCGCTTTATTTTCCTCCACAGTATGCGACACTCATGCATTTACGTGTGAATACGGAGCGATTGCCGTTGGACACAAAGAATTACCCGTTAAAAAGAATGGCCATCGCATCCGGTTTAACCATCCCTATGAACTTACAGAGGATGTCATCGCAAAAGTGTTATCGAATGTTTACTACAAAGAAAAAGGGTTGTTTAAAAGGAAACAGACCTTGAATGTCTTTCACGCGAAAGAGGTAAAACTGTTGGCTCCTTTGATTGTGCGGGCGTTTTCCGTTGCAACACCGGCACAGGTCGTTAGTGTTTCATTCTATTCCGAGCGTTTGCTTTTAGCCGACCGGCACAATTATGGGGTATTGTTCATGGACAACCGGAATCTGAATATTGCCTTCAGTCGTGTTCATAAATTTCAAACATATAATGACATCATGTCAGAGAAAAAAAGACATTATTATGTGACGTTAGAAAATCCTGTTAAAAAGAGACGGAGTGGCTTTTGGAAACTAGTTCCTTTAGCAGGGCAACGGCTGGAACCCGGCCATGAAAACTGGCTTGTCATAGATTTATCCCGGGAAATCCCTTAATCCGAGCGAATCGGAACATAATCATGTGATGTTTGTGCGCTACCCTGCTAGATGAAATTTGAATTTCAGAAGGATTGGCGTAAAAGGTTTTTGGTAAAGACGCAAAAATATTTTTCTGAAGCGCCCGATGACGCGGCGCAACGTACCCGCAATCAAAAGGTGAAACATACCGTGTTCCGTGTTGCGCATTCCATGCGGAGCAATTCATACTTTCCGGTTTGTCTTTTGTATTGACTAAAAAACTAAAATTTGTTAACATCTCGCTTACTGCATAACAACTACATTAAATGCGCACTCACCGAAGCTTACCTTTTCCCAAGCAAAATAACGGTATCCGATGGTTAATGTTCGTAACGTATGCAAAAAATAAAACAAATATTTTGTAGTGTATTGCTCATATCGGTAAGTTTATCGACAGGATGTACAGCAATCTCAAGAAAGGTTGCTATTGAAAAGGTGCATCTCAAGACCGCCATCGAACTACGTCGCAAGTTGGACGAGTGGACGGAACAGTTGCATTCCCATGACCCCACCATCAGAAGCTCTGCCGCTGTCTCTTTACTGGGATTGAATCTTCTCAATGCACAGGAACCGCTGGTAAGGATACTAAAAGACGACAAAGAACGTGAGGATGTCCAGATTTCCGTCATTAAGGCATTTGGATTTACCAGGGACGACCGCGCAACTGATGTCCTGATTAATTTGCTGGACAACGATTCTGTTGCCATACAAACTGCCACGGCCGAGACACTGGGGGAGCTAAAAACAAAAAATTCCATACAGTTAATGTCGGCGGCGTTACTGGATCCGAGACGATCTCTGAATGCAAAAATCTGGTTAGCAAAGGCGCTGGGCAATACAAATGATCGGGATGCAGTAGAACCTCTGATTAAAATGCTTGCAATGGATGACAGGGGTCTGAGAGAAGCAGCAAAGAAATCTTTAGAAAAGATTACAAAGTTAACCAGCAGTAACGATGCGGCGTGGTGGAATGAGTGGTGGCTCCTTAATAAAGCAAAAACACGGGAACAATGGTTGGAAGATATTGTATTAAAACAGGAAGAAAATGCAAAACAACTGGAATCAAAGATTGCCCAGATGAAACTCGAAGTGGCTCAAAAATCAATTAAATTACTCGAAATTCGTCCCGACAAAACGGATCCAAAACCATTGATAGACGCCATCAAGAGTGAATATCCTGAGGTAAGAATATTCGCTGCAAAAGAATTGGTAAAGATTGAAGACCCGCTGGTAATCGATGTGTTGATTAATGCCATTTCAGACAAGGAAGAAGAGGTTCGTATTGTCGTAGTTCAGGCATTAGGAGAAATTGGCGACGAAAGGGCTGTGAGCCCCTTGATTTATACCCTTAATGACGAGAGCATGGTCGTCAGTGAAAAGGCCGCAAAAGCATTGGGCCAATTAGGGAAAAAAGAGGCGGTGGGGGCTTTAATTTCAGCATTAAGCAGGAACACGAACTTATCTAGTGTCTGCTCTCTTGTTGAAGCCTTGGGACAAATCGGCGACATGAAGGCAGTCGAACCTTTAATCGCCTTTTTAACGCACAAAGAGCCGAAAATAAGGGAGTGCACCGCCGCATCCCTTGGAAAACTTCGTGATGCCCGGGCGGTCGAACCTCTCATTGCTGTCTTGAGTGACGAACAGGAGCGTGTGCGCTGGTATGCTGCCGATAGTTTGGGCAAAATCGGCGACCCTGTTTGCGTAGAGTCCCTCGTCAAACTACTCTCGGATACCAGCGCCCGGGTAAGAGAATCCGCTGTGACGGCATTAGGACAAATCGGAAATCAACAGGCTATCGAATCGTTGATAAAAGCGCTTCAGGACATCGACAAACGTGTGGCGGAACAAGCGGCTGAATCTCTGGTCAATATCAAAAAAATGAATTTTGACACACTGGATGCCGTGGCTACGACCTTTTATACCAACAAGGATTATAAAAGGGCCATAGCCCTTCTTGAAAGGCAAATTGCAGAATACGCAAGGCAACCGGAACTACAGGAAAAGATTTCACAAGCGAAGATCAAGCTCGCAAAGACGCTGTCTGCAATAAAAGATTGGCCAAAGGCGCTGGGGCTTTACGAGGAAATGGCAAAGCGATTCCCCAGCGACGATTCCCTAAAATCGGAACTTGTCCAGTGCTTAAAAGAAATGAAGCAATACGACCGCGCGCTGGAATGGTTCTCAACCTGGATCAAAGAAACACCCAAAAACAGCCACCTGTGCTGGCAGGGACGTTTGGATATCACCAGAACCCTCTTTGAACAGGGAAAACTTGAAAATGTAAAAAATCTCATCGATGGTTTGTACTCAGAGGATCCCAATTTTGGCGGAGAAACTTTTAAGTCTCAATTTCAAGAACTGGAAGAAAAGTGTACAGAAGGTTTGGCAAAATCTGACAGGTTAAGTAAGATTTCAAGAGTACAACAGACTCCCTAGTTCCTGAAACAGAGCGTAATTTGGTTTGAGGTATCCATAGCTATCATGAAAATACTTATTGTCGGTGCCGGAGCCGTTGGGTTTAATCTGGCAAAGCAATTATCAAAGGAAGGGCACGACATCTCCGTTGTAGAAAAAGACCCGGAACTCGTAAAACGGATCAATGAAAAATTGGATGTCTTTGTTGCATCGGGAAGCGCCAGTTCGCCTGCAATTCTGGAAGAGGCAGGAATAAAAAACGCCGATATGATATTGGCCGTTACCAACAGTGATGAGATCAATATGGTGGTATGTACACTCGGCCATAGTTATGGCGTTAAAACGAAAATAGCCAGGATAAGAAGCCCTGAATTTACTGATGAAAAACCGTTTTTACATCGAAACGGTTTCCATATAGATCATATCGTAAACCCGGAAAAAATCACCATTAATTCTATTTTGAACATTATCGGGACCCCCGGTGCGATCTATGTGGCGGATTTCACCGAAGGAGACATTCTTCTGAGAGGGTTCAGTGTGCCCGACGATGCCCCCATCGCGGGGAAAAAACTCTCTGAATTAAGAGAAATCGAGGCGACAGATTCTTTCCTTATTGTTGCCATACAGCGAAACGAAGAGATGGTTATTCCGACCGGAGAGACCAAAATACTCCCGCATGACAACATTTTTGTGCTGGTGGCCAGGGAAGCATTGCCTTATTTTCTTCCCATGGTGAACAGACGTGCGGACGAGGTTGAAAAAGTCACCATTTATGGCGTGAATCGTGCAAGTCTGGAACTGGCAAAAAAGCTGGAAGATCAAAAAATCGGGGTTACCATAATTGAATCTGATAAAGAAAAAACACAGCGCGCCGCAACGGTGCTTGATAAAACAATCATACTGCAGGGGGACGCGCTGGATATTGACCTCCTGAAGGAATCGTCCATTGATATCGTCGATTTCTTCGTGGCCTTGTCCGAAAACGAACAGACGAATATCCTGTCTTCTTTGCTTGCCAAAAGGCTTGGCGCTAAGAAGGCAATCGTGCTTACCGTGGACACTGCGTTTGTACCTATTATCAATTCACTGGGCATGGATATTGTAATAAACCCGCGGCTTATCACGGTGGGTTCCATCTTGCAACATATCCGGCGCGGCCATACACTTTCCGTTGTAAAATTTCATCAAAGCGAGGCAGAGGCAATCGAGTTAATTGCTGAAGAAGGATCAAAGATTGTTGGCAAACCGCTCAGAGATATATCCTTTCCTCTGGGCTCTATCCTTGGCGCCATTGTACGTGAAGGTGTCATGCAGATACCGACAGGAAAGACCGTCATCAATCCTGACGAAAGAGTCATCGTCTTTGCCCTGCCCAATGCCATTGAAAAGGTTCATTCCCTTTTCATAGGCAAAAAAGACCGGACATAAATTCACAATACATGCCACTATGAACATTTCTATTGTCCTGTATACGGTAAGTAACCTTGTGCTTATGCTCGCTGCTATCCTCCTGATTCCGTTCGGTGTGGCTCTTTATTACAAAGACGATGCCGCACTGTGGGCATTTATTTATACCATCATTATCAGCGGTATTCTGGGAGGGATATGCAAGGCATTTTTCCGGAAAAAGGACGATATCGGGATTCGGGAGGGTATCACCATTGTGACGCTCAGCTGGATTATATGCATCCTGTTGGGGGCACTTCCCTTCTGGTATTCAGGCGTATGCGCCACCTATTGCGATGCAGTTTTTGAAGCCACGAGTGGTTTTACAACGACGGGGGCGTCTATTATGAAAGATGTAGAATCGCTACCGCATAGCATTCTTTTTTGGAGGGCATTTACCAACTGGTTAGGAGGCATGGGAATCATCGTCATCTTCGTTGCCTTGTTGCCTGCTATGGGAATCAGCGGTTATCAGCTCTTCAGCGCCGAGGTCAGCGGCCCAACAACGGAAAGGCTGAAACCAAGAATTGGTGAAACTGCAAAATTGCTCTGGATTATCTATCTTATCATTACTGCATCACTGTTTGTGTTGCTTTTTTGCGGCGGTATGCCTGTTTTTGATACTATATGTCATACCTTTGCAACGGTGTCTACAGGTGGGTTTTCCACGAAAAATATCAGTATCGGATATTATACTAATCTCTACATCGAAATTGTTGTTGCCGTATTTATGTTTATTTGCGGGTGCAACTTTTCACTTTACTACGCGTGTTTTCGGAAGGAATTTAAGAAGGTTCTTGAAAATTCAGAACTTCGATTCTTTGTGGGACTTATTTTCATAGCAATTATTTTTGTAGCGCTCAGTTTATATTTCAGCAGGCCGGAAGCCTTTCACGGCGGCGTCAAAGACGTCCGGTATTACGATTTGGGAAACTCCTTTCGCTATGCTTTTTTTCAGATAATTACCGTATGTACCGGAGGTGGACATGTTTCGACCGACTTTGATTTATGGCCAAATTCCTGCCGGTTTTTAATGGTTTTACTAATGTTTATCGGCGCATGTTCAGGTTCAACCGGCGGAGGCATAAAATGTGTCAGGATATTATTATTACTTAAATCAAGTATACGGGAATTAAGAAGGACCGTGCGTCCGCACATGGTAAAACATGTAAAACTCAGCGGTGAATCAGTAAGCGAAGAAATTATTACGGAAAGCTCCGTATTCTTTGTCGTATATTTGGGCTTCTTTGGTATTTGCTCACTGGCATTAATGGCGTTAAATACAGACATTATCACCGCCTTTTCTGCCGTAGCAACGTGCATGGCAAACTGTGGCCCCGGTTTAATGCAGGTTGGCCCAATGGCCAACTTCAGCGAAATGCCCTATGCGGGCAAATGGATACTGAGCTTTTGTATGCTCTTGGGCAGGCTTGAAATTTACAGTTTGATACTCGTATCGTTGCCTATCTTATGGAAACGCTAGAATTCTATTGACTCATAAAAAATGAGATGATATACTTAAAAGTCTCTGATGGGCGATTAGCTCAATTGGCTAGAGCACTTGCCTTACAAGCAAGGGGTCATAGGTTCGAGTCCTATATCGCCCACCATCATCGTCAGTACACATTGCACAATCAGCGAAAATTTTGGGGCCGTAGCTCAATTGGTTAGAGTACCAGACTGTCGATCTGGATGTTGCGGGTTCGAGTCCCGTCGGCCTCGTTTTTATATCATACAGGTCAATTAGTTAGCGTTTTTGACACCCTCAAAAAACCGTCCCCAATATGTCCCCAGAATTAAAAAAGGCTGTTAACTCCATCAAGGGTTAACAGCCTTTTTTTTTGTCTCGAAAACATACCTTTTTTAATCTCAGCAAACCTATTGACTTTAAATCTTTTCTGGTATAATATACCAACAGTAAAAAGCAAAACTCATCAGACATATCAAAGTTGTAGAGGATAGCCGGAATGTCATTGAGGTGAAGCTTTGGCAAGTGAATCCTTCTCCCGACAAACCGCACGGTTATAAATATTCCTTTGTTTACATTGTGAAAGGCAAGCGGGTTATTGGTTATGACAATGCGGAAGGCAAGGGAGACCACAGGCATTATGGAGACAAAGAGGAAGTCTACACGTTTAAAAGCGTAGATAAGCTTTTTGAAGATTTCTATAACGATATAAAGAGGGTTAAAAAACATGAGAGTTAAAAGGGTGAAAATAGGAATAAAAAGCCTTGAAGATGTTCTTGAAGATACAAAAGAGGCTATGAAAAAACTTGAACAGGGAGAGAAGATTAAATCCGAAAAAGGGCTTTACTTTGAGAGCATAGAGGGATTTAGAAAAGCACTTACACCAAAGAGGCTTGAATTACTTCGTTTAATCAGAGAAAAACAGCCTGAAAGCATCCAGGAGCTTGCAAGACTAGCCAAAAGGGATATTAAGAGTATTGCGACCGATATTGCTATCCTGGAAGGCTTGGGGTTAATTGACATGAAAAGGAAGAAAGAGGGACGGAGAGAATCAAGACCAACAGTGAATTATAATGCGATAAATCTGGAAATTGTGGTTTAAATGGTCATGTAACGGTCATTCACTGAGGGTTAATCATGAATCGAAGAGTGATAATCCTGTGTTTGTTGATAGCCGGCTTGGGTGGTCAGAGGATATGGGAAATTGCCTATTAAAACCGCATTCTGGAAGCCTGGAAACGTGTCCGAAGGTCTTCGGTGTGGTTTTAAGGACAATGGGAGACGCTTCCAAGTGGCAATTTCATGATTCCAGATAAGGTTTTCAGGCGTTAAAATTGATTAGGCGTTTCTTAAAAGCAACCCTGGTTTCCCACCACTATGATGTGTTCGAGGCCACTAACGGCGCTGAGGCCTTGAAATATGCTGTTTCTTCTCATCCTGACCTAATTATTCTGGATTTGGGGTTGCCGGATATGGATGGGATTGATATCGCTTCCCGGATTACGGGAAAGGTCGAAAACGCCGATTATCATTCTGTCTGTCCGGGAGGATGAATCGGATAAGATCGCCGCCCTGGATGCAGGGGCGGATGATTATCTTACCAAACCTTTTCATGCCGGCGAAATGCTTGCACGAATACGGGCAGTGATGAGAAGGCTTCTTCCCCAAAGCGAGAGATTATTATTTACGGTAGGAAAACGATCAATAGATCTCGCATAACACAGCGTGGAAGTAAAAGATCGCCCTATTCATCTCACACCAACAGAGTACGACCTTCTCAAAGTTCTTGTCTTAAACATGGGAAAGGTTATGCCGCATGGACAGATTTTAAAAGAAGTCTGGGATAAAATCGAAGACGTTGAAGAAGCATTGCACCTTTTAAGGGTGACGATTAGCAATTTGCGAAATAAAATAGAACCCGATCCCGACAGACCCACCTGTATTCTTACCGAGCCATGCATAGGCTACCGCCTCTGTACTGACAGATAGCCGCGATACCCACACTTTTATTTGGGCTATTTTAGAAAATTGGGGGAAGTAATGAAAACAAAATCTATCTGGAAAGATTTGTATCAAAATAAATTCAGATTACCAAAAGAGTTGAATCTGATGTGTGAATAATTAAGATTTGCCCCCCTTTTGTTCTCCGACCCCTTGCACTCCCGGCGGTTATTTCTATGAAGTCTCAGTAATTCCTTGACAAAGACACGTTATCAATACATACTAATGCATATTATAATGCATATTTTGTTAGGAGACAAGTTTATGAGAACAACAATAAACATAGATGACGAGTTGCTTGATAAGGCAGCAAAGTTGACCGGTGTTGAGGAAAAAACAGCACTGGTGAGACTCGGTCTTGAAGCGCTCATTGCAAGGGAAAGCGCCAGGAGGCTTGCTAAATTGGGAGGCACGGAAAAGAAATTAGAGAGAATACGCCGCAGAAGGGCAGCAGGTATGTAAGATGGTTCTTGTTGACACTTCAATATGGGTAGTGCATTTGCGTAATGGAAATATTGGGCTTGAAATACTGCTGAACGAGGGAAACGTGATTTGTCATCCGTTCATCGTTGGTGAACTTGCTTGCGGTAATCTCAAAAACAGGGTTGAAATACTCTCTCTTCTGCAGACACTTCCTATGGCAATCCATGGAGACCACAAAGAAGTAATGAAATTCATAGAGGATCATATGCTTATGGGGAAAGGGTTAGGGTACATTGACATTCATTTGATTGTCTCGGCTATAATAACTGATATTCCTCTGTGGACAGTCGACAAGAAACTGAATGAGATTTCTTTAAAACTGGGGATAGGATACCAATCAAGATTTTATTAAATTTGAATGAACTTGTTATATTGGGTCGGCGGACTAAGCGGAACTGAGTTAGGAGAAATAATTGAGCAAAAAAAGAGGGGTCGTACCTTCATTATTCGCATATAAAAAAGAAAAAGTAAACTAACGAAAGACTGCTATTGTAATTGTAGAGTAAAACACTGGCGTAGTGGTTATAGGCTGAGGTTTGTATTCTCCGTTTCCTCTGCGAGTGTCACACGATCACAACTATACCCGATTTCCGGCATCTTCTCATCAAACCGTACGTGAGGCTTCGTCGTGAGCTCAGCCGAACGGTTTTCCCTCATACGGCTTTCCTGTGCTCTTCTCAACAAGACATATACACCTATCGGCCTGGATTTGCTTTCGGGTAGACATATTGTATCCGGTAGTCATTGTACAGACCCCATTTTCCGTATATCTCTTCCCTACTCCATTTCCTCCAGCCAAAGCCTTTCAGTTTCTTTCTGCGCATGACAAACCTTCGCACCTTCATCTCTGTGTAATTCCTGGCTTTGTTGAAGGTGCTGTTGCCTATCCTGAAGTAATTCACCCAGCCCCTGATTTTTGCATTGACTGTTTGTATCACTTCTTTTAATGGCTTGTTCCCGTTTGCCTTAAGGATGAGTTTTATCAGGTGCATGATATCATCGTCCTGCACCCGCCGGGCTATCTTCTCCAACAGATCGATGTCCTCAAAACTCTTTCCATCGATTCCGGGCGCTCCATCGTTGGCCTTTGCCAATCGATAGGCCTCTCTCAGGACTTCTTTCTTGCAGACATGACAGTATAGTCCCCAAAACCTCCATTGCTTCTCGGTCTTCGCCTTCCTGTATATCTTTCTCCTCAGTTCCTGCAGACTTATGGAAGCCTTTGTCATTCTTCCCTGCTTTACCT
>WYAU01000002.1 GCA_011525665.1 Candidatus Brocadia sp. | reverse complement strand
GATGAAGTGAAAAATGAGCGGTGATTGTGGCTAACTCCAGTCGGGCTACGCCCTCCTTCCGTTAGCCACAATCAAATTAATCTTAATTTATTATAAAATAATACTTGACTAGAATAAACTAGGGGGCGAAGGGGGTTGTAAAAAATTAATTCGGATTTTTTCCCAAGTTACTGTTTAACCCATTTTACTGCATCAAAGCCAATCATTTTCGTAATAGCCGCCTCACCAGTTTTATCAACCAACTGAACATACTCATTTCCATTGGCAGAGAAGTAGAAACTTCCTAACGACACCCACTGGTTAAAATATATAGCTTGGTTTACCGTGCGAGTATCAGTAATGCCATTGTGAAAAACGGTATAGGTCGCGTTTGTTGTTGTCGCATAATTGTTTGGAATGTAAACATACACCACATAGGTTCCAGCACCTCCATTAGAAAGATTTGGTTGCCATATTGCGTAATTGTCAATTGTCCACTGGTTATTATAAGTCCAAAACATGTGGCTGTTGTAACCAATAGATGCCTCATGCCAGTAGGAAGAGGTACCGTACTTGGTGAAATCAGAACTTTGATCGTCAACAATTACTTCAGTGGAACCACAATTTGGCGCAACAGCCGTCAGACTGTTGGAAAAGTTACTTGTGGTGCTGTTGTTCTTGGCCTTCACCTGGTAAGTGTAGCTTTGCCCACTGGTTAAGCCCACTGTATTCCAGAACGTAGTACCATTGGATGCCGTTGTATAAATCAGGACTCCGTTCCGATAGACCTCGTAGTTCGTTGCACCACTTACCGCCGTCCACTGCAACTCAATCCCAGGTGTAGTGCCGTCACACTTCGGTGTGGCAGAGAGCAAGGTAGGCGCCTCTAAGATGGAATCTCTAATATTTGTGGACAGATAGTATTTCGGATTCCATGGATTTTGAGTTCCTACTTTATAATCCTCTATTTTCGTTCCATCTATAATTAGCCCTTGCAATCCCTCTACAGTTGAGGCACTGCTTTTATTATAATACACCTGGAAATGAACATGCGTACCAGTACTATCTCCAGTGCTTCCCATGATACCTACAACATCCCCTTGTTTTACCTTTTGTCCAGCCGAAACCGGAGGAGTCTCTTTGAGATGACCGTATCTGGTTGCATATCCGTTACCATCATATGGCTCGTCATGATCTATGAGAACCGTATAACCAAAACCTCCTGATGACCAACCTGACTCAATCACTTGTCCATTTCCTGCTGCAAGAATAGGAACATCAATTAAGCTCCTGTCCTCTTTTGTATAATCATCAAAATCAAGTGAATAATATCCATTGCCTGTATGATAGATATCCGTTCCACCCCAGAAATCCTTACCTCCTGCCTCCACGGTAAGCAACCAAGACTTATTACCTGATAATGGCAGTTTTAAATTAGGTTGAGAGCCGCAGTTTAGTGCTATCTCCGATATTGTATTGGAATTCGTTAAACCGCAGGCGTTTTTTGCTGTCACGTAGTAGGTATACGTCATTCCCGATGTAATATTGCTGCTATCAATGTACTGTGTCCCTACCGAGTTGCTGTAATACAGGCTGCCGTTCCGGTAGACGTCATATGCAGTTGCCCCGCTTGATGCCGTCCAGTTCAACTGTATATAAGGACTGCTGCCGTCACATCCAGGAGTAGCGGTAAGGGTGAATGAACCAGGCAACAGACATGTTGATATAGTAAAGTTGTTATCGCTGGTATCAGTATAAGAACTATTGCTCGTGCTTGTGACTCTAACCTTATAGTCATTTCCTGTGGTTTGAGTCAAAGGGATCGTCCAGTTGTAAAAGCCACTCCCATTACTCCCAATTGAGGTACTGGATGTAATTGTGCGATTGTCTGAGTTACCCTTGAGAAGCACAATCTTCACACTGGGTCCGGGATCACCCTTGTAAGTCCATGCAATCTTTTGTGTACTTCCCGCCTGCCAATTCTCTCCTCCGTTGGGTATAGTGACAGTAATTGATGTACTGATATTTTTAACTGTAACACTAATCTGATTTGTAGCAGTCTGATTAGCAGTGTCATAGGCAACAGCTTTAATCGTATGAGAACCGTTATTAGACTGAGTTGTATCCCATGACCAGGAGTAGGGAAAAGAGGTATCGGTGGATTTATATATACCATCAAGATAGAATTCTACCTTCGTAATCCCTTTGTCATCAGTAGCATCAGCTGTAATTGTTACTACACCAGAAACTGTTGCACCATTGTTGGGAGAGGTAATGGAAATGGATGGAGGGTTATCAGTTCCATTTAAGTTCCTGTGACTTTCAATAAATCCAGCTTGATTCCATTTATTATCATTGTCACGTTTTCTATCGGTAGGATCATAATATTGCTCTTTTATCTTCTCAGGGTCATTAGGCCAGTTACCGACACCCACAGCAATTCGTCTAACCTCAAAATGTAAATGTGCAGGATATTTATTCTCTGGCCCTTTACCAATGGTTCCTATTGGTTGTCTGCGGTTTACTTGAATACCTGAAGAAACATCTATTCTTTCTAGATGGGCATACTGTGTATAAATGATCTCGCCGGTTGGCAATCTATGCGCAACAAGAACTACGTTTCCCCAACCTTTAGGAATATAGCCTGCATAAACGACCCTTCCTAATGACGTTGCGTATACAGGCTGATTTCTGTCTGTATCTCCATAACACGCTCCATTCCAGTCTTCACCTGTATGCCATTGAAGTTTTCCTCTGAACACATAATTGGGATCCATTATATCCGAGGCAACATACCAACTGTAACCATCTATCTTCATAGTACATTCCTGATTGTTGTCATGCCGTATATATGAACCATCCCCATTTGCATTGCCAACAGGAAAATCAAACCCATTAGATGTTTCGATAGAAACGGCTAAAGTCTCGTTAGAATAATTAGAATTGCCGTTATCATTGTAAGCACGTATCCTGTAATAATAAGTGTTATTGTTGTTATCGAGTTTACTATCTACATAATAATTGTTATCGAAAAGAGAACTATTTGAAGTCGTAGTTCTAATTTGAATCCAATTCTCATTACCCATTTTTCTCTCTATTTTAAATCCTTTTTCAACCTCACTATTGTCATGCCAGTATAATGCTATGCTTGTATTATTTAATATTGTAGCGGTCAAATTGCTTGGAGCATTTGGAGCTAAAGTGGTTGTTGCAGTAGCTGATTCTTGCATGGAATGATTTTGAATAATATCTCTTGTTCCTTGCATACTTAGCATACTTAACTCCATTTCTTTTTTCCACTCTCCATTCTCCAAACTCCCTACCGTCGATCTGACACTCTCGTCCCCCATCCTCACCATCGAATAAACATTCAGTATATCACCATCATTCGAACCTGTTATCTCAAACCCCACCGGAGTCAGGTCTTCTTCAGGAATCCCCATAACGGCTGTAAGGCCGCTGCCATTTACTACGCCGATAACTTCGTATCCGCTTACGGGTCTATCAGCAGTGACCTTTATATAAGCGCTATTTAACGGTATGACACCACCGTCCGTATTTGTATTATCCGTACCAGTAAAATAAAGTGCACCGGGCAAAAGGCTGTGTTTTTCAATAACTCCAAGGGAATTGTTGCCGGCATCGAAGGCCTCGACATTAATTTCCGCAATTTCACTTCCGGGATTTATAATCCCAATCCTTGTCCAGAGTTCAAGATTGCCGCCCTCCATTGCAATGGGAAATAACCAGCCCTTACTGGCAATGGTCAGCGCTGGCAGGCCAACGAGGTCAACCTCCGGATAATCCACAAGCTGAATTCCAGCAATATTGGTGTCTGAAACAACCCTTACCATTGAAAGGTCTTTTAGTACTTCTGGACCAAAGATATCTACGAGGGAAATGGTATTGCTCTCCCATGAGGAAAGGGAGTGGTCTGGAGCGCGGTCTATTTCATATCCGTTTCTGTCTAAGGCAATGATTTCGATGCTTGCAGGGGTTGGGTTTGGGTTTAAAAGGGTGATCGTTTCATAGATAAAAAGGTCTTCATAATAATCGGCCAATGCGGGGAAGTCCAGTTGCCTGGATGGCGCTTTGATGGCAGGGACTACCTCTGATTTTTTACCGTCACTTGTCCGGTAAATGACATGGGATATGAGGTCACCGCTGGATGCGATCTTTAAAGATGCAGCACCTGAAGGTAGTGACTGAGGATCAATAACCTTTGTTTCAGTTGCCTTGAGTTTCCCGACATTCTTTATAGTACCAGTAAATATACCGTCTCTGTCATGGGTGGAGAGTTTTACCCGAACCCTTTTCTGTTTACAACTGCATTCAATATTCGTTATCTGAACGGACGTCTGCCAATCCGGGTCATGTTTTATATGGGGACAATATAAGGTGTTTCTGTTCTGTTCTGTTCTGTTCTGTTCCTGTTCTGTCTTCACTGGCAAGGTTTGAACTGTCTATAAACCACGTGGCAAGCATTGCTACAAGAAGACCGGCCAATAATAAAATAGATCTGTTCCTCATAACATCACCCCTCCCTTTTTAAGATGAATCTGGCGAAAATGTCCGTAATCAGCTTTTAGCGTACCATCGCTCAAAATCTAATCCAGAAGGCTTTCCTTTATATCTCTGTGTTTCTGACTCAAAAATTTAAATGTAGCCTCATCCATAAAAGATGGGCAGTCGCAGGCGTAAAGCCTGCGGCTACATGATAAATATTTTTCATCGTTTCAGGTTGCCGCAAGAGAGGCACGACAACTTTGGTTAAAACAATTTTCCTATAAAACAAAAAAGCCCTACTGCAAAATGTTATTTAAAACATCTTCGGCAGTAAGGCTGTCTTTTATCAGATGTAGGGGCGTATTGCAATACGCCCCTACTAAAGACCCTTTCCTTTGCGTCCCCTGATCACTCAGGGTTTGCCCTTATCGTGATGCCTTTGTATTAAAACCAAAATTATTTGTCAAGAAAAAAATATGTTATTGACATTGTATCGTCCTTTTGATTCGAGATAAAAATCCTGTCCCCTTAGAGGTATGACCAACCTCCCCTCTGTAAAACCAATTGAGGTTATCCATAAATTGCGCAAAGCGGGCTTTGCATTTGATCGTCATGCAAAGGGAAGCCATGAAATATGGTATCATCCGACTACCCGCAGATGAACTGTCATTCCCCATCATCCTGGAAAAGACATTCCACAAGATACCTTGCGCGCAATAATCAGAAAAGGTGGCGTAAAAGTGCCTCCCGAAAAAGATAAAATCCCCTGCAATGACCATAACACTGTAAAGCCTCAACTAAAAGAATTCGACCACGAAGAAAAACTTGTCAGTGAATTCTGCGCATAAAACGGCGCCTTCATCCACCCTTATCCCAGCATACCATTAACCTCGAGAAATCCTATTATTCCAAAGTCACTATTTAATTAAGCCCTTGGCTACTTTCTCACTAAGAGGATAAGGGGTAGGAAAGGCTTTCGCCTCACCTCCCTCTGAACCGTACAGGCGGATCTCCCGCATTTAATATCTGCCGTTGTTCCCCACCATACCTCACGGTGTCGCAGTTACGGTCGGTTACATGGCGGAAAGTGTTTTCCCTGAAAGGGACATTCCCTCGCTCTCCACAGTAACGATCTCCCCTCGTTAAACAAGCAGCATGAGGCAGCCTTGCCGGAGAGAAAACAAGCGAGGTTTGGAAAAACTCGTTTGTTTTAGGGCTAGCTGCATTTTGTCTTATTTACTCCTCTGCGCCTGATAATTCAATAAACCTCCGGCACAAAGGATATCGATTTCACGGGAGGTTAACGTATGCTTTCCCTTTATTGCCTTATTTTTTGTCAAATTATTTATGATAACCTTCTCACCGGACGTTAATCTATTCTTTATGTCGGGGAGTTCTATACGGTCTCCCTGATCACAAAAATTATAGTCACTCTCGTCCTCAAAGGTTAACGGCAAGATACCAAAGTTAACGAGATTTGCCCGATGGATTCGGGCAAACGATCTTGCGATAACGGCCTTTACCCCCAAATACATAGGAGCCAGGGCAGCATGCTCCCTGCTTGAACCCTGACCGTAATTTACGCCACCAATCAGGAACCCGCCGCCTTTTTCTTTTGCCCGCCTTACAAACTCCTTATCTACCTTTTCAAATACAAATTCGGAGATTGCGGGAATATTTGACCGCAGTGGCAGAACCTTTGCCCCTGCCGGCATGATATGATCGGTAGTAATATTGTCGCCCGCCTTTAAGAGGACTTCTCCCGTTAAAGTATCCGGCAAGGGTTCCTTTTTTGGTAACGGTTTTATGTTTGGACCCCTGACGATTATTACTTCTTCAGGCCTCTCCGAAGGGGGAATAATCATGCTATCATCAACGGTAAATCTCTTGGGATATTTAATAATAATCGGTTCACCAAATTCCCTGGGTTCGCTGATAACACCATGAATCGCCGTTGCAATAGCCGTTTCCGGGCTTGATAAGTACACCTGCGCATCAGCCGTTCCGCTTCTGCCTTCAAAGTTTCTATTGAACGATCGTACGGAAACGCCTCCGGAAGGCGGGGCCTGACCCATCCCGATGCAGGGTCCGCAGGCTACCTCGATCACACGTGCACCGGCAGCGATCATATCGGTCAGTGCACCATTTTTTGCAATCATCTCCAGCACCTGTTTCGAACCCGGGGAAACGGTAAGGCTTACATCCGGGTGCACCTTCCGCCCCTTTAACATCGCTGCAGCAACCATAAGATCATGATACGAAGAGTTGGTACAGCTTCCGATACAGACCTGATGCACTTTTGTGCCTTTCATTTCACTTACCTTGCAAACGTTATCGGGACTGTGAGGTCGGGCAATCAACGGTTCCAGCGTTGAAAGGTCAATCTCAATAACTTCGTCATATTTTGCGCTGGCATCAGCTTTTAGCGGTTTCCAGGCAGATTCTCTTCCCTGCATCTTTAAATATTTTTTCGTTTGTGCATCGCTTGGAAATAGGGAGGTAAGTGCCCCGAGTTCTGCACCCATATTCGTAATTGTGGCGCGTTCCGTTACGGAAAGGGTCTTTACTCCCTCGCCTCCGTATTCAAATACTTTGCCCACGCCGCCCTTGACCGTTAACCTTCTCAATAATTCCAATATGACATCTTTTGCTGTAACCCATGGCTGTAATGTACCACTCAGTTTTACCAATACCACTTTTGGCATGGTGATATAAAAAGGCCCACCGGCCATTGCAATTGCCACATCCAGGCCACCTGCGCCAATAGCAATCATACCCAGACCGCCGCATGTGGGTGTATGGCTGTCAGAACCAAGCAAGGTCTCTCCCGGCACACCAAATCGCTCTAAATGTACCTGATGACAAATGCCATTTCCCGGTTTGGAAAAATAAACACCAAATTTTTTGGCAAAGCTCTGGAGAAATAGATGGTCATCAAAGTTTTCAAAACCGGCCTGGAGCATATTGTGGTCAACGTAGCTCACCGAAAGTTTCGTTTTCACCTTAGGTATACCCATGGCTTCAAACTGAAGGTACGCCATGGTGCCGGTAGCATCCTGTGTGAGGGTCTGACCAATAGAGATAGCAATCTCCTCATCACTTTTTAGTTTGCCGGATACAAGATGCGAGACTAAAATTTTTTGTACCAGATTCTTTCCCATCGTTACCCTTTCATTCGTAAATTATATAGTCATATACAAAAGACAAACGAAGAAGCCATTCAAAGATGATTCTTCGCGAAGTTCATCAGGAGCAATAAGAAAAGATGCTTCGCTTCGTTCGGAATGACAAAAAGCGAAGGGATCAGTATGACAGTGCACGGGGTATTATTGATAAAAATTACCTTGTGCAGATAAAAAAATCCCACCGTTTTTAGGCGGTGGGATTCATGCTAAACCAATTCCCGGATTATTTCAACTTAATTTGGATTACTGGTGTGTTGTATGTGGCTTCAGATATCCATAGCCGCCAAAGAGCAACACATCAATCTCCTTTGGTATGAACGATTTACTAAAATTATGCGATTTGTTCGGGCCATGGCAAGATTGACATCTGACCAAATCCTTTGTAATCAAACCTTGGTTACGCAACTCCAGAACCTTTCCAAAGATAGATCCTTTGCCGGTATTTAACTGTGAATGCTCCGGCCCACCGATATGGCACTTCTCACAGGCATCATACGCCTTTGCCTCTGCCGCCGAAAATTTGTGACTGGGGTGGCAGGCATTGCAGCTTCCGCCAATCCTATCGAACTCGTAAGTCAAACTTAATTTATGGCAATCTTTACAACCTTCAATATTCAATAATCTCGTGCTAATCACATCAAATTTGCTGGGAACCGCTACAGGACGACCCTGAAGATGCTTGCTTTCCCGGAAATCTACATACTGGTTCTGATGGCATTCACCGCAGGCGCTTGCAGAGACGTAGCCTCGTTTCCGTGCAATATGACGGTGATCGTTTCCATGACAGCTTATGCAGGTAACCCCCTTCTCAGCATGCACACCTTTTGTCCATTCCTTTACAACCTCCGGTGTGGCCATTTTATGGCAGGCCAGACAATCTGTTTCTTCATACGTGCCGTATGGCTTGATCTTCTTTGCGGCATATGCCTTGAACAAATCACCCGGCATGTGCGGATGAACAACCCCCAGATGGCAATCCGTACATGTCAGCTTCTCAAGCGATATCCCATGAACGCCTTCCGTGCGATGCTTGGTGCTTTTCAATACGAATTCAATATGGGATTTATCCTTCGTGAATCCCTCTGAGTGGCAGCGGATGCAGTTCCCGTTCAGTATCTCCAGGCTATCTTCCGCAATCTCGATAAATGCGCCATCGGTATAGGCCTGAAATGAATGCATCAGGGAATCGTGCGTTCCATCGCTGAGTTTTGCATGAGCGTATCCCTTGAGACCGGGGCCCACATGGCAGGCGTGACAATTCTCAACATGTTCATTGTGATGTTTTGATGCCTTGAAAGAATCATAATGAATTTTCATTTCATGGCAACTCGCGCAAAACTCGCTCGTCTCTGAATAGTGATAAACCTTTGTTATGGTAACAAAAAAAACAACCAGCACTATTATGGTGAAGAAGCCTACGAGCTTTTTTCTTCTCTGAATAAAATCCAACAACTGCTTCAACCGCTCCATAAATACCTCCTAAAGATCTTTTTGAATGAGTACCTTTTGCTTCGGGTATATCTATAATCTTAGTTATTTATATATCGTAATTCCAAGTAAAAGACGCCGCAGATTATTCTGCACAGGGGAAAAAACTGAATAAATACAAAAGTTCGGGGATTTTACCACAAAGTTTATTGTTGTTCAAGTCATTTTTTAACAACCCGTGGGATCAACCCTTTCATGCGTGCCTTTTTAAAACTTCCCCAAAACTTGCCCTTCTATAACAATTGACAAATATGTCATCTTCGTGTTAGAATTTTGCTACTTCACTAATACTTTCACACTAACTTTTACAGACAGAAGGAAAGGAAATGAATATCCATTGCAAGAAATATACTGTACCCTGTTTTTCCCTTGCGCTCAGCTTATCAATAGCATTAAGTGCCTTTTTTGTAAAGGGAAATCCCGTTCACGCACAGCATGCAGGAGGAGGAATTATAGATACCACAAAACAACCCAGCAAAGAATCACCGAGTTATCATCAGTCATTTGCCCCGTACGAAGGCACCGTACAAATACCCTGGATTGATGAAAAGCCTACCCCCATTACAATAAAAGTAACCGAAATAACCACTTACGAAATTCCCGTAGATGAAAAGAAATTTCATGAGAAAAAACTGACATTTGAAGACCTTGAAATGAAGGAAGTAAAGAACAATACGGAAATTAATTTTCATCAGGTCGATTGCCTTTTCTTCAAAATCATAAAACAAACACAAACGCGCGCGGTGGAAAACCTTACCTGTTCACGAGAAAGAGAAGGAACTCAATACTGGCTCTCCGATGGAAAAAAATATGTGGAATGGGGAGAATGGTCAAACTGGAAAATTGAAAAAGAAATACAGGGCATTGAGATGGCGGAAAAGAAACCTTAAAGCCATCAAAATTGTTTCTCATTAACATATACAAAGAGATACGTCATCGTATCTCTTTTTGTTGTATCTATCCAATTCGTTTATACTATGGTTTAAAGGAGGTTTTTTTCGTGAAGTCTCTATATCTGCACATACTGTTCATTCTGTCCACCGCGTCACATCCTACTATTCTGCTGGCAGAGGCGGTCAATAAAGAAACGCAAAATCCGCCCCCACAAAAAGAATCTTCAGGGAAAACACAGGGGAATTTGTTCAAGAACAAACTGTGCCCGGATTGTAACAGGATATATCCGGGAGATGTCAACTTCTGCAGTGTGGATGGCAAACAACTTGTAGAAATTTCCGATGATGACCTCGTATGCCCAACCTGCAATGAAAAGGCAAAATCCGGTGAAAAATTTTGTAAAAAAGACGGGACCCCCCTCAAGAAACTGTCGATAACAGAGGGAAAAACGTCTGCGGAAAGCGCGCCTGAAGTCACGCTTGAGCAACTGGCAGACAAAGCCATATCGCACATGAAGGAGGGAAACCGCCTCAGGGAAGAAGTTGGAGACCTTGAAGCTGCATTAGGCGAATATAAAAAGGCAGAGATGTTGAATGCCGAAGTTCCGGCGCTCCATTTTCATATGGGAGGGATTTATTGGAAACTGGGAAAGCAAAGAGATGCCCTTGCCCATCTTGATAAATGTAAAAAATTATTAGAAGCACAACCGCCAGAAATGCAATTGGACGAAAATTATCAAAAGAGCATGCAAGACGTTCTTTTATACATTAACAAATTAGAAAAAGGCCTCAGTCCGTCCGAAAAGAAACAACGCCTGGAAACTACCCTGGCAACCAGAGATGAAAAGATGAAAAAGGCATTAGAGGAAAATCGTGAAAAATGGAGCGAAATGGTGCTGGTGCCGGCCGGAAAATTTATTATGGGTTCGGGAGAAGAGGAATTTATTCCCGAAGAAAGCCCCCAGCACGAGGTATACCTGGATGCTTATTATATCGACAAGCATGAGATAACCAACGCCCAATATTGGGAATTTCTCCACTATATAAAAAAAACCGGTGACCACAGCAAATGCTTTCCCGGAGAGCCAAAAGGCAAAGACCATACGCCCGGTACACCCCACACCGGGTGGGACTACCCCTACTATGATTATCCCGACTATCCCGTAAACAGGATAGATTGGTACGATGCTTACGCCTACGCAGCGTGGGCAGGTAAACGCTTGCCCACAGAGGCCGAATGGGAAAAGGCATCCCGGGGAACAGACGGCCGCAGGTTTCCCTGGGGCAACGTATGGGACGCCAAAAGGTGCAACGTGGGTTCCGATGCGCCGTTATCAGTAGGAAGTTTTGAACATAGCAAGAGTGTTTACGGTTGTTTAGATATGATCGGCAGTGTTTCTGAGTGGTGCAGTGATTGGTATCATCCGGAATACTATCAAAATAGCCCAAGCATAAATCCTAAAGGCCCGGAAATCAGCACCGGTGTCAGGATAATCAAGGGCGGCTCCTTATTTGCTCCCTACGCCTATAAAATGCGGTGTGCCGTACGAATATTTGGAAAACCGGAGGAAAGAAACAAGAGTATAGGATTCAGATGTGCAAAAGACTATAAGCCAGAGACAGACAAAACCATAAAAGAGGCTGGGAAGAAAGATGATAAAGACGCGCTAGTCCGCTAATATATGACAAACCTTTCGCTAAAAAGCCCATATATTATTTGCCCCTGCGAGCAACGGGAAATGCCCTGTATGTTTACTATCGAGAGACCTATTCGCCGCTCGTCGAAATTGGTTTACCTGAGGGGAAAGGCAAGACATTTATACGCGTTTAGTCTGCCGGATTAGAACCTACATAATAGGGAGAAGTAGATTCTTCCCTGTAAATTCGCGCAAAGGCAGCCCTGGCATGCTGGTAAGAATTATAGTCGTTCTGCGCATTGCCTAATTCACCTTGCAATTCGTATGCTTCGCCGCGGTAGAGATATGCATTGGCATAATCATGGTCAAGCGCAATGACCTTCGTAAATTCCCGAACGGCCTCATCCGTCATTTTCTTCTTCAGATAAATAAGTCCTAAATTATAATGTGACGCAATCATTTTTGAATTGAGTTCTATCGCCTTCTGATACTCCATGATTGCAGCATCCATTTTCCCCATCTTGTTATAAATATTTCCGCGGTAATAGTGAATCTTGTCAGAGACAGTTCCCAATGATAACGCCCTTTCAAGGGCGTGAAGAGCGTCTGCATACGACCCTCGTACAAAATAAACGATTCCTAAATTGACATAAGCATCCAAATAATTTGGATTTACACTGAGAACCCGTTTATACTTGGTGATAGATTCATCCAGACGCCCCATTTTATAATAAGCGATCGCCAGGTTAAAGTGCGCTTTATCATAGCCGGGAGAAATCTCAATGGCTTTTTTGTACATCTCTTCCGCCTTCTCATACGTATTAAGGTCCTGATACAAAACACCCAGGTTAAAATACGCCTCTTCCTTTTTGGGGTCAAGCCCAATTGCCGTTTCATACTCCCGTTTTGCATCTCCGAAAATATTGCACTTATAATAGGCCAATCCCAATCGGAAATGAACATCCGCATCGTTGGGATTCTTTTGTAGTTCTCTCAGGCATGCCTTTATCTCATTCTCAGGTACTCCAATCTGCATACTAACTTCGGATAATCTTTGGTATGCCTCCCTATAGTCTGGGTTAAGCTGGGTAGCCAGGGTAAACGCTTCTACAGCCTCCTCCAGCTTCCCTTTCTTGCAATATGCATTTCCCAGTTTAAAGTAGGTTTCCGGCTGTTTTTTATTTTTTACAAGCGCATTCTCGTACTCCCGAATGGCCTCATCCCATTTGCCCTCATCATAATACCTGTCGCCCGCCGGAGAAAAATCTTTCGCATCTCCAGAGCAATGTGAAAATACTATCAAAACAACTCCTATAATGAGTAATCGCATTGACGTGTCAATTAGATTTTAATTCCAGTTCCTGATCTTTCGTTTGATCTTTTAACGCCGGCACAGACTGCAGGAACATTTCCTTGATTTCGTCTTGTTTGTAAACCACAGCGGGGTCCTTCCCCGTCCTCCATTTTGTTATCATTGAATACGTAAGATAATCACTATACGCCTTGCTGTGGTCCCCCTTCATGGAATAAATTTGAGCCCTGTTGTAATAGGCATCTTCATACAGCGGATCGATCTTTTTGGCCACCTTATCGTACCATTCCATAGCCTTGTCGAGCCGATCCGTCCGATGATAGATTACCCCAATATTATATGCAGCATTGGCATGCTTGGGGTTCTTTTCTAGTATTGCCATATTCTCTGACAATGCCTCATCATATCTCTTTTGCAGGGCAAAAACGATTGCGCGCTGATAGCGTGCCTCAAGATTGTCAGGATCTATCTCCATAGCCCTGTTATATTGAGCAATAGCTTCCTCAAACTGTTTTTCTTTCAGCTTGATCAAGCCAAAAACAACGTAGGCATTGGAATACTTAGGATTAACCTCCAGGGTTTTGTTCAATTCCTTCATAGCCTCGTCGATCTTGCCCTGTTTGTGCAATGAAACGGCGAGGTTATAGTGTGCATTATCATAATCCGGATTAATTTCAACAGCCTTTGAAAAAACACCTTCAGCATCTTCGTACAAACCCATATCCAGATACCCAACACCCAAATTAAACAGGATATAAGGGTTATTTGGATCGAGTTCCAAAGCCTTTTTGTATTGTTCTATGGCATCTATATCCTGCTCCAGTTTGTGATAAAAGACACCGAGATCAACATAGGACAAAGCATTATCAGGATCATTTTGAATGGCCTTAAAACGCTTTTGAAATTCATCATCCGGTGCGCCAATAGTAATAAATGTTTCCGCCAGTTTTTTGTGCGCCTCTATATAATTCGGATTAAGGTCAATAACCTTCCTGAAATCCATCACTGCATCTTCCAGCCTTCCCTGTTTTAAATAAACGTCACCACGTCCATAATATGCATCAACACATTTGTCGTCCGTCTCTATAGCCTTTGTATATTCAGCCAAAGCCTCGTCCAGTTTTCCTTCTTTCACGAGTTCCTGCGCTGTTTCAATAGATTTCTTTGCCTTGCCACAGCCAATTGTTATACAAAAAATTGCCACTAGCATCAAACACAAGATACGTTTATAAATCTCCATATACTCTCCATCTGACCAGAAAAATGCATTTGTAACGAAAATTTTTGCGCATTAAGTATATTTAAAATTTCTGTGATTTCAACTACTTTATAAAAAAAAGAAGCTGTGCAAACTTCGCACAGCTTCTTTTTATCAAATTATGACTAAAAAACCCTACACCCGACCTTAGTGCGGTTTCATAGACCTCGCTCCAGGGTCAGGATGATGTTCACCGCCGTCCTTCATCCCCAGTTCCTTTAGCTTCCTGTTGATGTACTCAACTTCCTCAGCAGGCGCATGGT
>WYAU01000027.1 GCA_011525665.1 Candidatus Brocadia sp. | reverse complement strand
TCGTTTCTGCAATTTACTGGCAAGATTAATAAAGGAATGCGAAAAACCATAAATGAAGAACCACACATGTTTCTTGCTTTCAACAATGGAATTGCTGTGACTGCCGAAGAGATTGAAATTGCAAAATCAGAAGATGGAAAAGGATATCTTATTTCAAAAGTCAAGGATTTTCAGATTGTGAACGGAGGGCAGACAACAGCATCAATTTATCATACATTTAAAAAAGACAAGGCGGATATTTCAGGAGTATTTGTGCAGGTGAAATTGACCGTAGTTAAAAACAGAAACGATTTCAGCAAAATTGTTTCAAGAATATCAGAATATGCAAACACACAAAACAAGGTATCTGTTTCTGATTTGAGTTCAAACATACCGTATCACATTGAGCTGGAAAAATTATCACGCACCATTTTTGCACCACATGTAACAGGGCAGATTAATCAAACAAGATGGTTCTATGAAAGAGCAAGAGGTCAGTATAAGAATGCCAGAATTAAAGAGGGTTTTACCAAGGCAAAACAAAAAGCCTTTGACTTGAAGAATCCAAAAAAGCAAATGTTTAACAAGGAAGATTTGGCGAAGTATGTAAATGCATACAGGGAGATTTGTGATGGAAATAAATTAAGAATCGGTCCTCACCTTGTAGTTCAGGGCAATCAGAAGAACTATGCGCAATTCCTTAATAACAATCTTATTGACAAGCCTGACAATATATATTTTGAGGATATTGTTTCAAAAGCAATCCTATTCAGGACAGCAGAAAAGTTATATGGTGTGAAACCTAATGCTATAGGTGATCTTCGGTACATAACTGTACCTTATACAATTTCTTTGTTAGGTTATTTAACTGAATATAAATTAGACCTTTATAAAATATGGACAAACCAATCCCTATCAGAGGGACTTCAAAGTACTTTAAGAGATTTAATGCGTTTAGTTGAAAATTTCATTAAGAACTCTGCTCCGGGCGCTTTGTTCGGAGAGTGGGGAAAAAAGCAGGATTGTTGGTTTACAATGAAAGAGGAATTTAAGAATACCCCAATTCCGATATCACCGGAGGATTTAGTTAATCCGGAAACAAGACCTCGGCGCAGGATAAGTGATACAGAAGTTGAAAATTCAAATTTTAAGGAAATAGAGGCGACAATTAAAAATATAAGCACACAAAAATGGAAAGTAATTTACCAATATTGCAAGGAGAACGACGAGATTCCTGATTATTTCACCAATGCTGTTCACAATCTCGGAAGAAAATTAAAGGAAGGTATTAGACCTACTTCTAAGGAAATACTTTTGGTAAATGAACTTTTGAATAAAATAATTTATAAAACTTCAATTTTTGATGAAGAGTAAACAGCAAACGGAAAAATTGAAAAGCTTTTATTAGAGCCGGGTATGAAAAAAAATTTTCCAAAACTGACGTCAGATTGCCTTAAACTACCATTAGACAGCATGATTTCCGAAATCCAGTATACAATCGACCTGGAAGGATTACCCGGAGAAGTTTTTGAAAATATCTCATTAGGAAAATATTTTTATTAAAGTTACGTGAAGTTTATCGTTTGGACTTCAAAGACCCGGAAGAAATCATCGGCGCTTTAAAAAGACACATCAAATATATAAAAATAGTTGAAAAACCGGGAAAACATATTTGGCTAAGAGGAACGTTGATAGTGAAGTTTTATATACAGAAGTTGCAAAGTTACTGACTGACCTCAAACAGTGCGTGGTCCTGACAGGTGCAGGCATCTCGGCAGAAAGTGGTATACCCACGTTCAGGTCACTGGGCGGACTCTGGGAAAAGTACGATCCTGCGGTGTATGCCTCCATCGAAGTCTTTCGGAAAGACCCGTCAAAATATTGGATACTGCGGGGGGATTTTATCAGGAACTATGACAGCTACCAGCCAAACAATGCCCACCTCGCCCTGGCAGGCCTTGAGCAGATGGGGATCGTACGATGCGTGATAACACAAAATATCGATGGTCTGCACAAAAAGGCCGATAGTAAACATGTTATTGAGGTTCACGGAAGCCTCAGAGAGATCTACTGTCTTGCCTGCGGCAAGGAATATAGGGTACCACATATTCCCGGTGGAACACCACCCTATTGTTCGTGCGGAGGCGTCCTGAAACCAAATACCGTTTTGTTTGGAGAACAGTTACCACGGGATGCGCTCACGAAGGCACAGGAAGAATCCGCATGGTGCAAGATAATGCTTCTTGTCGGTACATCTGCCGTTGTTCAGCCTGCGGCGTCTTTGCTTTTTCTGGCAAAACAAAATGGGGCTCAGATAATTGAAATCAACATTGAGAAGGTCTTTCCCGATGCAGATTATTTTATTATGAAAAAGGCAGGGATAGCCCTTCCCATGATCGTTGAAGAGATAAAAAAGATACCTATTCTGTAAAAAGCTGATTTCATATAATGAAGATTTTTGGAGAATGAAGGAGGCAAGATTGTCATTGAAAAACCTGGAAGAGAACTTTAAAGAATTAACCTGGAATGATTTGCTGAATTGGGCTGGCAGCCGTACCTTAAAAAGAGGAGAAGATTATTTCAAGCGCGGCAGGGTTACGAACTTGAGAATTACACCGAGTGGAATTCTTGCCAATGTTTCCGGTACCGATGAATATACAACACTCGTTGCGATACATGGGCAAGGCCAGCAGAAGGAGGTCGTCTCTGATTGTACCTGTCCCTACGGCAGCGGTTGCAAGCATGCCGTCGCCACGCTCCTGGCATTTTCCCAGGCTATTAAAGACAAGAGAAAAGTACCAACGGCCCAATCGGCGGACCCGGACATCATGAAGATGAAAGGACTTGACGAAGGTGAGTACGAAGAAGATGACTACGATGATCCCGGAGATGCCCAAACCCGATCAAAAAAGTCTTCCGCTAAATCAACCCCGGACAACGATATCGCAGAGTTCCTTGACCAGCACGACAAGGAGTTCCTGAAGAAATTAGTAATAACGCTTGCAAGCAAGTATCCTGAGGTTTACACAGAACTTTTAGACAGCGCAAGGTTAGCCGGCGGCAAGGTGGAAAAACTCATTTCCAGTATACGAAGCGAGATAGACAATATCACATCAGAACCGGCATGGCACAATCATTGGTCAGACGAAGGAAACACGGCAGATTTTAGCAGGGTGAAGTCTATGATGTTGCATCTTTTTGACCAGGGTTATTACGATGCCGTTATTACTATTGCCGGGGAATTGCTGGAAAAAGGTAATGCTTACGTTGAAACTTGTGATGACGAAGGTGATTCAGCTTTGCAAATTTCTGAATGCCTGGAAATCGGATTTCAAGCGGTTAAAAAGTGTGAATGGCCAAACGTCAGGAAGATTATGTTCATCATAGAAGCGGAATTACAGGACGAATATGATCTGTGCGGTGGCACCCACGGGATCTTAGAATCAATACGTGACACATCGGCATGGTCTGCAGTGGCAGACGATTTATCAGACAGGCTTGCCCATTTGCCATCCTCAAAGAATTCTAACAACGAGTTTAGCAGTAATTACCGGAGAGATCGCATTTCCAATTTTCTTATCTCTGCCTTAGAAAAATCGGGCAGGAATGAAGAGGTACTTCCCTTATCCAAGAAAGAGGCAAAAATCACCGGCAGCTGGTTACGGTATGTTGAGAGGTTGATGGGGGCAAAAAAATATGATAAAGCCAGGGAAGCTGCGGAAGAGGGCATAAAGCAGGTTGGCCAAAAGTACCCGGGAATTGGGAGTACCCTGAGGGAACATATTGCAAAACTTGCAGAAAAAGGCGGCGACTATCATTCAATCTTATTCCTACGACAGGAAGAATTTTTAGAGTATCCTTGCCTGAAAAATTACAATAAACTCATAGAAGCAGCGGTTAACACGAAAAGCGAAACAACGATCAGGGACTGGGCACTACAGTTTTTAGAAACGGGAAACGTGCATACACGAGGAGATCTAAAGGCCCCACAAAAAATCAAAGAAAGGTATTCCAAAAGTTTCCCTGCATATGATGTATTAATTGATATAGCGGAAAAGGAGAAGGACGCTGATAAGGTATTGCATTGGTACAGACAGTCTTACGCTAAGGATCGTTGGTTTTTCGAAAAACATGTCCAGGTTGCCCATGCTATCGCAGGGAAGTACCCTGGCGAGGCGCTCAAGCTATGGTGTGCATTGGCAGAAAATCAAATTGCGCTAACAAAGCCTTCCGCTTACGAAACAGCTGTGGGCTATCTGAAACAGGTGCGTGACATTTATCAAAAGACCCATCGGATAAAAGAGTGGGAATCTTATATAGACGTTTTAAGGGAAACCAATAAGAAGAAGACACGATTTATACAAAGTTTACGTATCCTTACTGGCGAAAGGATTCTATAGTGTTCCTGTATAAAAACTTACTTTTTTGTAAGTTTTTTACCTCCCTTCGCAAGGAGAGGACTTTGTCGTGAGCCTTCGGCGTGATGGTTCGACAAGCCTTCGATGTGGGCTCAGGTAATCGAAATCAATATTGAAAAGGCCTTCCCCGATGCAGATTATTTTGTTATGGAAAAGGCAGGGGCTGCCCTTCCCTGGATTGTTTCAGAGATAAAAAAGATTTACGAATCCGGAGCATGGAATAGTTCACCACAAAGACACAAAGAACACAAAGTAAGATATAAGCCTGAGTAGAAACTGGATAAAGAGGACTTCCAAGAGGATCGAGAATAAGGGAATAAACAATCACCGTATCCCTTAGTTTAAGCCTTTGTGCGCCTTGTGTCTTTGTGGTAATTTTTAATCTTTTCACACGATTAAGCCATGATTAAGTATTTCATGCAAGCAATCGATAGATTATATTTTCGTGCCTTTCCTTTCAAAATCCGTGTACCACAAAGACCTGATACGTACGATTTCAGTTCCTTCACCAGAAAAGAGTACCGGGAGCATCCCGAATTATTTTATAAGAGACCAGGGAGGGCGCCGGATTTTTCAATAACCAGGGTTGTTGATATCCATGGTGTAGAAAGCTTTGATGTTAGCTTTCCAAGTCCCGTCCGGACAAAATACAGAGAAAATAACACAGCTTACGGACTTTATTTTAAGACTTCCGGGGAAAAAGATTCCATGTCGGTAATTCTTCTTCACGGATGGGGGAGAAAGAATCTCTGGCCGTGGAATCATTTGATGCAGGGATCACACTGTTAGCGGGCGGTAATAACGCGGGAATTATCTGGGAGGGAGTAGCAACTGGGAGTGTAAGAGACGACCATATAAAGGCAGGCATTAGCCGCGAACAAGCAAACCATATTTACCAGATAGTTAACCCTACCATTATGGCAAAACACAATAAAACAAAGCACCTGTTGATGATCAATGGGCTTTATGATGAGGCCATGCCGGTGAAATATACCATAGAATTATGGGAGGCATTAGAAAGACCGAAGATAAAGTGGTATCCCTGCGCACATGCAAGCATGGTATTTTTTCTGGGAAGAATTGTGGGGGATATCATTCACTTTATTCGTGAAGTAAATTAGGTATTTGACGATGAATGTATATTCGCTTACAATAATGATTTTATACATCAATAAATTTATTCATTCATGTGATATGCAACTTTATATAAATATTTTCAGCACAAGGACGCTTTTCCTGGCGACTGCGGTTTTTGCGCTGGTGGAAAATTCTTGTAAACCGCTGGCATACAGTAAAGGTACGGAAAAGGAATTGGATATTGGTGAGCGTTTCCATCACGAAACTTCCCTGACATGGCTTGGTGTGGTAGGGGATTTGTTTCGCGGCAAGCCAGAGAAGCCGACGCAATATAAGAGCTATCCTGACACGAAGACGGTAAAACTGCCGAGACCGGCATATCAGGGAATGTCCCTTGAAAAGGCCATTGGAAAGCGGCGTTCGGTCCGCAATTATTCCGGCAAGCCACTTACCCTGCCTGGGATGTCCCGTTTGCTGTTTTCGGCACAAGGGATAACGGGCAAGTTATATGATCAGCCGCTCCGCACGGCGAACTAGATTTTTATTTAAACCGGTCGCACGACCATGTTACGAAATTGAACAAATATCTGAAAGGCGTAGTTCCCCATAGTATTCCGGCGGTAATATCGTTCATCGTTTTTATTAACGCGCTGAGCAATGCCTTTGTTTATGATGACTCTGCAACCATCGTAAACAACAACCTGATTAAGAACTGGAAAAATCTCCCCTCGGTTTTCTCCTTTCGTTACTTTATCCTCTCCGGTGAACTCAGCTATCGTCCCGCCGTTACGCTGTCGTACTTCATCGATTACTCCTTCTGGGGTTTAAATCCGGCGGGTTTTCATCTTACAAACATCCTCCTGCAAACGACAAATGCCGTGCTGTTTTATATCTTTATGAAACAGGTTACAAAGGCGGAAGTAGCAGCCTTTGTTTCAGTATTATTATTTACCACTCATCCAGTCCTCACCGAGACGGTAAATTCTCTTAGTTATCGGGAAGACCTCCTTGCCGCACTCTTCCTCTTAATCGCCTTTATCTTATTCCTGAAAATTGATGAAAAAAATTTACCCCGGGGTAAATTTTTTGGGTATTATGCCTGCTCTTTATTTTCTTATTTCTTGTCCCTTTTTTCAAAAGAGACGGCGGTTACATTGCCTGTCTTGCTTGTGTTATTTAACGCATTTTATACAACCTCAGCCTGCCCCCTTCAGTCCGTTATGAAAAGGGTAAAAGGTATTTATACCGGCTATTTTATCATCACCGGTTTTTACCTGTTTATCCGGTTTGGGCTGTTCCGGCATGTGTACATCAGATTGGATCAAACCCAGCAAGGTTTATTTGTCATGCTTAAGGTTGTTGCTTCGTATATCAGACTCTTGTTTTTCCCATTCAATCTTAATGCGGATTATGTGGTTCCGCCGGTAACTGCAGGAATACCCTCTTTTATAATTTCGGTGCTCTTTGTAACTACAACCGTTGTCATTCTCGTACGGCTGTACCAAAGTAACAAACGACACGGTTTTTTTGTGTCGTGGTTCTTTGTCACGCTTTTGCCGGTATTAAACATAATTCCCATAGGGAACATTATGGCAGAGCGCTATCTCTATATTCCCATCATGGGTTTCTCCGGGGTGACCGGAATTCTTATTCAAGCGTATGCTCCGAAAAAAAAATTTGCAGCACTATGCCTGGGAGCCGTTATTGTTATCTTCTGTATTACCTGTGTCCGCCGGAACGGGATATGGCGGGATGAATTTACCTTGTGGCGTTCAACCGTCAGCCGTGAGCCTGGCAGTACCCGTGCGCATCACAATCTCGGCGTTGTTTATAGTTTAAAAGGTTTCTCTGACTATGCCGAATCTGCATATAAAAGGGCGCTGGAAATTAATCCCCGGGATGCAGAGTCACACTACAACATGGGAAATGTCCACGAAAGGAAAGGAATGATAGATGCCGCTATCAAAGAGTATCAGGAGGCGTTGCGATACAATCCGGTTCATGCCAATGCTTATAATAACCTCGGTGGCATATATAAAAACAAACGTCTTTTCGGCAGGGCCATTGAGCTTTATAAAAAAGCGGTCCAATGCAATCCTTTCAATCCTCACTATTACAGCAATCTTGGGCTTGCGTACCATGAAAACAAATTTTACAAAGAGGCTATTGCAGAGTTTCGCAGGGCAATGCAAATAAACTCCGGAATTTCCGCTTTGCATAACAATCTGGGAAACACGTTCAGGGAAATGGGAAACTGTGAGGAGGCGCTGGCTGAGTACAAAACAGCGCTGAATCTGGACCCGGCTAACGCTGATACCCACAACAACCTGGGAATTTTTTACATAGGCGCAGAACAACTTGATAAGGCCGTCAATGAGTTTGATACAGCGATCCAACTCAATCCAAGATTAGCCAACGTGCACAACAATCTCGGCATTGCCTATGCGAAGAAAGGGGACCATGAAATGGCCGTTAATGAACTGAATAAGGCCGTTGCTCTGGGGTTTGACAATGCGGACGTGCATAACAACCTGGCGGGGATATATCTGACACAGGGATCGATTGATAATGCGATTGACGAACTCAGGTTGGCTTTAAAGTTTAATCCTATGGACAGCAATGCCCACTGCAACCTGGGTAATGCTTATATGTCAAAAAATCTCTTGGATGACGCCATTCCTGAGTTTAAAGAGGCCGTAAAATACAATCCCACCGATGGAGAGATATATCACTACCTTGGAAATGCCTTTTACCGCAAAGGGCAATACGGCGATGCGGTACACGCTTTTAACCAATCGGTTCATTATCAGCCGGATAATCCCTTAGCGCACAAGATGCTCGGCGTTATTTATGCAAATTACCTGAGCAATCCTTCCGGTGCACTGTTCCACCTGAGCGAAACGCTCAGATTAGACCCCCGGCAACCCATGGCAAAAGAAATAACCGAAGCTATCAGGAAATTGAAAAAATAACGGTACCTCCTGGTTGTCTGTGTTCGCACATGAGATTGTTCGGGGATTAGCCCGCATTTCTCACAGAGGGTAATTTGTGATATCAAAAGGTTTCAAAATACATAATGAGTTTGGTATCCAAGACTGATTTTTCTGCTTTTATGCATCAACATTGAATATCCTGATCGTTTTA
>WYAU01000001.1 GCA_011525665.1 Candidatus Brocadia sp. | reverse complement strand
TGAATCAAAAGTTGATACCCTCATTCAAATTAAATGGCCTCTGGCGTTTTGATATGGAAAAGATAGAGGATTGGGTAAAAGCATCAACAAATACAAAGGTCGTACCCCAAAGGATCACAAAAAAGACTGCGAAAAAGCAGGATATTGACAGAATTATTAAACATGCAATCGAGGAAGTTCATGGAAACGAACAACATAAATAATACACAGAACGAACAAGATATTATTATTGCCCATCCTTCTTATGAAGTAAATCAGACATTTCTGTCCTTAGGCTTCCGGGAAACGCTAATATCAAACAATCAACCAGAAGACAAGAATTTTTATATCATTTCCAGGAAAGATATATCAATACACAAAGATACTGTTTTCAAATACGAAGATAAAACAATCATATTCCATGAACAAGATAGGATACTCTTAAGGGTGAATGATCAATGGGACAAAAACAAGATATTGAGCTTTATTGCAAATCCAGAACCACCAAAAGAACTCTATCAGGAAATGAAACATACACTCAAAAACTATGTCGAATTTCAAAAAGAAGCCATTTACGGCATTATAACGGCGTGGATTATAGCCACATACTTTCACCGATGTTTTCATGCCTTCCCCTTCCTATTCATATACGGAAAGAAACAGAGCGGTAAAAGTAGGTTTCTGGACTTATTGGAGAGACTGTCATTTAATGCCATGAAGGTAAAAGGGGTTTCCGTTGCATCCCTTGCGGATAGCATTGATGGGATACGAGGGACTTTTTTAAATGACCAGGCCGAAGAACTCAGCGATAAAAAGAACACAGGGATTTTAGGCATTTTAACGGATAGTTACACAATCGGCGGCGGTAAAAGAAGGATTGTAAATACCTCAAATAATGGCCGTAGGATTATGGAGTTTGAGACCTACGGGCCAAAGGCATTTGCAAGCATAAAAGAAATAGACAGCGATTTAAAGGATAGATGTATTGAAATTACCATGCTCAGGGCTATCAAGGAATATCCTTACCCTGATGCATACCTGACCATCTGGGGCGATTTAAGGGATAAGTTATACACACTCCTTTTAACAAGATGGCATAGAGTAAGAGACCTCTATCAAGACACAGGAAAAGACGTATACCACAGAGTAAAGGAACTCTGGAGACCCCTTGAGACTATATTAAGGCTTGAGGATGTTTCTGGCGAAGAAATGAAAGAGATCAAAGACTTTTTCCTTGAAAGCATGCAAGAAACCCAAAACGAACTTTCTGAAGATGAAATCAAACTCTTTGAGACGTTAAAAGAAATCCTGAAGGGGAAAGACAAGGATATATTGACCGTAACCGATATAGCAAAAAAACTCAAATCGGATTATGAAACTATCCTTGATAAAGAAAAAAGAGGCATACAAACGAGGATAGGCAGGACGTTAAATCAGTTGAGTCTTTATACCAGGCATGCGGGCAAAAAAGACGGAAGAAAGGCATATGAATTCAGTTATGAACATATTGAAAACATATATCAGCGATACAAGACCGATACAACATCGGGAGACTACGGGGAGACCTCTCTATTAAGTCATAAGCCTATGTCAATTAATACGTTGGTAGACCTGGAGACTAAAATTGATGAAATGCCAGGGGACACCCATATGCCAGAAAAGGAGATTGAGATTTGAGTAATGTTTCAAAACTTATCAATACTATTCAAAACCTGGGATATAGAGTATCCCTTAAACGTGACAAGATTAAGTTAAAATTTATAGGTAATGGCGTACCACCGAAAGAAGCCTTAACCATACTCAATGAGATAAAAGGAAATAAGTCGTTAGTCACAGAGTATCTGAAAAATATTTCCTGGATGGATGACATCTTCAGAAATGCGGCAAATGAAATTTCTAAGGCTTTTACCGTAAACGCCATTCATTACGCACAAAAGATGTTTCCCAAAACATATGAAAAAGGCATTACTGCCGAAAACAAGATTAACAGTCTATGGGATGAAGGGCAAGACATAAAAGCCTTTTATGAAGCGGTAAGGGAATGGCAAGACATACAGTTGAAATTCATTGAATTGCTGAATGCTAAAAAGCTTGATACCGTTATTGATGATGTATATAATTCACCCAACGGGAAACCAGGCCCAAGTCAAGGTCTCGGAAAGGAGGTCGTATAACATGGGACTTTACAAAAGAGGTCTGGTCTGGTGGATGCAGTTTACCTATAACGGCAAACAGCTAAGAGAGTCAACGAAGACAACGGATAAGAAGTTGGCGGAAAAAATCTACTGCAAGGTTAAACACGACATCGTTGCGGGAAAATGGTTTGACGCTCATGAGGGAAGCCAGCGGACATTTCTTGAGCTAGCCGAAAAATACGAATATCAGGTTTTCAGGGAACTCAAGAGTTGGCGTTATTCGATAAGTTACCTGAACCAACTGAAAGACTTTTTTGGTAAATGCAAGCTCAGCGAAATTACTCCTGCATTGATAGATGACTTTAAACAAATGAGAAAAAAACAGGGGGTAAAACCAGCAACCATTAACCGACAGTTTAAAATACTCCGAAGGATGCTTAATCTTGCCAGGAAGCGTTGGCAGTGGATAAAAGAAACACCAACAATAGAAATGGAGCAAAACGCTGACACCAAAAGGGTACGGCATCTCTCATTTGATGAGTTTAATAAACTTCTTAACTGTTGTGAAGGCTGGCTAAGGGACATAGTAATTGTTGCAGCCTGGACAGGTTTAAGGCAGGGCAATATCTTACATTTAAAGTGGAATCAGGTTGATTTACAAGCAAAGGTGATTACGTTGAACGGTAAAGAGACAAAGAATAGTGAGGATTTAAGAATTCCGATGGCTAATCCTGCGTATGACGTTTTCTATGCAGCAATGAAGGAAAATGATTCTAAAAACCCCTATGTCTTTTATGATAACAACGGGATGCCTTTTAAAGCCGGGCGCATTCGACTAAACTTTAAAAAAGCTTTGAAATGTGCAGAAATAGAGGATTTTAGATTCCATGACTTAAGGCATTGTTTTGCATCCTGGCATCGTCAATCAGGGGTTG
>WYAU01000026.1 GCA_011525665.1 Candidatus Brocadia sp. | reverse complement strand
CCTCCTGATAAAGTTTATAATCTTGGCAAATTGCGTTTAATACACGACAATGATATCACATAACTTATTGATAATCAAGATGATATACTGTATTTTGGTGTACTTTTCTTAACTTAATGACATTGGTCTGAAAGCGAAACCCTACCTACAATACTGATCAAGCCGCAACTACGGTGATGGCACAGACTACATTTGTTTATTTAAACCTTCTTATCTTTATCAACGATCTCGCCAGGCCCTGTGCCTATTCCTGGCCAAATCTTTCTCCCGGGATAGATTGTTGTATTTATTCCTGTATGAACATCGTCAGCGATTATCGCCCCAAACTTCCTTCTGCCGGTATCAATCATTTCGCCTTTCACTTCAGATTTCACATTTTTATTGTCATGTCTTAAATTAGCGGTTATCGTTCCTGCACCCAGATTACTATTTTCTCCAACAACGCTATCTCCAACATAAGAAAGATGAGGGACTTTTGCTTTATCCATAATGATACTATTTTTTATCTCAACCGCCTGCCCAATATGACAATTATTTCCGATAGAGGTATTTCCTCGTAAAAAACAGTTAGGCCCTATGGTGCAGTTTTCGCCAATAACAATATTCCCATCTATATATGTTCCCGATAAAATTACCGTCCCTTTTCCTACGTGTATCTTCCCTTTTACGGTAACGTTCCTCTCTATTTTTCCCTTTATCTCATCTTTTATTTCAGAGACTAAAACGCTATTTACCTGAATTAAATCCCATGGGTACCCTACAGACAACCAATGTCCTTTTACCTTTTCACATACTACTTTCTCTTCTTTGACAAGCTCATTTATATAGTCAATTATTTCATATTCGCCACGTGGACTTTTTTTCAGTTTAAATTTGAACACATTTTTATCAAACACATATAATCCCGTATTAGCTATATCTGACACATATGTCTGGGGTTTTTCAACGACCTTTCTCACCTCTTTACCTGACAAAACGAAAACACCGAATCTGCCTGGGTTTTCAACTTTACATCCCAAAACAGCGTATTTATGTTTTAAACATGCTTGTATGTCTTCCCTGGAAAAGATATCGTCACCACCTAAAACGAGAAATTTGTTTTTAATCAAATCTTCAACACATTTCACAGCATGTCCCGTACCTAGCTGTGTTTTTTGTTCTCTATAATGAATGTTTAATTTCCCATATTTAGGTCCTATCTCGTTTATGATCATTTCCTTTTTAAATCCTACTATTACAATAACCTCGCTAACCAATCCCTGCAACGCATCTAGATTATGCTTTAGTATCTCTTTATTCATTACTTTCAGTAATGGTTTCGGCTTTGTTAATGTCAATGGCCACGTTCTTGTACTTTTTCCGGCAGCCAAGATGATCGCTTGTGTCATGCTTTAAACCCCGATCTCTTTTTTTATACCATGGGCAATTTCATTCGCTAGTTTTTGAATTTCTTTTTTATACTCACCTTCAATCATAATCCTGCACAAATTCTCAGTTCCTGAATATCTGACGAGCACCCTTCCCTTTTCCCCTAATTTTTCTTCTGTTTTCCTGATATACTTTTTTGCTTCTAAGGTATCGATATCTTTTTTTTCTTTTACCTTAACGTTAATAAGCACCTGGGGCAGGGATTTCATACATTCCTTTAACTTACTTAATTTTTCGCCTTTCTCCTTCATAATTCCCAGCAATTGTAAGGCAGAGATTATTCCGTCACCGGTTGTTGTATAATCTGAGAAAATTATATGCCCGGACTGTTCTCCGCCTAAAACATATCCTTTCTTTCTCATCTCATCAATAACATATCTGTCTCCTACCTTTGTCTTAACAACATGGATATTCTTTTTATCCATAGCAATGTCAAATCCTTTATTCGTCATGATCGTGGTAACAACGCAATTTTTTGTTAATCTGCCTTTCTCTTTCAGGTGAATTGCGCATATGGCAATGATATGGTCACCATCCACATTATTTCCCTTTTCATCACAAACGATAACTCTATCTGCATCACCGTCCAATGCTATTCCAATATCTGCCTTCTCTTTTTTCACAACTTCCTTCATTATTTCAGGATGCAGTGCCCCGCAATTCAAGTTTATGTTAAGTCCATCTGGTCTATCGTTGAGCACAATAACTTCAGCGCCTAACGCTCTGAATACATGTGGTGCAGTATTATAGGCGGCGCCGTTGGCGCAATCTAAGACAACTTTTAATCCTTGTAGACTCAGGCCTTTTACAGAAGCTTTTGCAAATTCTATATACCTTCCTTTTGCATCTTCAACGCTATATGCATTTCCTAAGAAACTTCCTGTTATGTGTTCTGTTTTTACTTTTTCTGTTAAGATATATTTTTCAATTTCTTCTTCAACAGCATCGGACAACTTATAGCCATCAGCACTAAAGATCTTTATTCCATTGTCTGCGGCAGGATTATGTGAAGCGCTAATTACCATACCTGCATCAACATTCAGCGATTTTGTTAAATGAGCAATGGCAGGTGTTGGCACATGACCAACAAGGAAAACATCAGCACCTACTGATAAAATGCCACATGTTAATGCATTTTCTATCATACAGCCACTCAGCCTGGTATCTCTGCCTATAACGAGTTTAGGCCTTTTCTTCCCGTATTTTTCCTTGAAAACATGAGCAGTGGCTTTCCCTATGTTCAATACTGCTTCAGGCGTCATGGGAAATATATTTGCTATGCCTCTTATTCCATCTGTTCCAAATAATTTTTCCATGGTAATTTATATATTTAAGAATAATTGTGTTCTCTATTTACGTGAAGGATATTAAAGCAAAAATTCAGGGGATTGCAATGCATTTTATGGTAAGGGACTCTGATGATTTCCGGATGAAGCAGACCAAAGATTAAAAGCCCGGAAAATTGTCAGTTTTCCTCAGGTGGCAGAGTAGCTGACGGAAATATAAGGAGATGGAGGATGGGGAAAGGGAAATGAGAGCAATTATGCGGAATGGGTAAGTTAAGCCACCTTTCTGTGAAAGTTGGGTAGAATAATTCCCTGGAACGATTGAAGGTTTTCGGTTACCATCGTATTAATTTCTTGTAAAAACATCCTGTTCAGTGATAAGGTTTACGGTGTATGACGCTCCTCATCTACGACGATATTTTTTTACAGCACGATACGGGATTCAGCCATCCTGAGAATGCCAAAAGGCTTGAGCATACCATACGGCATCTTAAGCAATGCAAACTGTGGGAACAAATGAGGGTAGAGAGACCCCGCGCTGCATCCCCGGAAGAAATTGGACTGGTTCATCCCCGGACCTATATCAGGAATATCAAACAAATCGCCGATACCGGCGGGGGGTGGTTGGATGCCGATACGGTCGTTTCCCCTGCATCATACGATGCGGCCGTGTATGCTGCCGGAGCGCCATTAACGGCAATAGATTTGATTATGAAAGACGAAACGAAAAATGCCTTTTGTCTGGTACGTCCACCCGGCCACCATGCCACGCCCGTACGGGGCATGGGGTTTTGCCTCTTTAATAATGTAGCTATTGCGGCAAGATACCTCCAGTGGAAATATCGGCTGGAAAAAATCTGTATCGTCGATTGGGATGTTCATCATGGTAACGGTACTCAGGATACATTTTACAGTGACCCAACGGTGTTATATTTTTCCATGCACCGGTATCCATTTTACCCTGGTACAGGCAGAAAAGAAGAAGACGGAGAGGGTAAAGGGAGGGAATTTACCATAAATATGCCTCTTTCGGAGGATACTGCTTCTCAAAAATATATTGAGGCATTTCTGGATATTATGGAGCATCGGGTAAACCAATTTGCCCCGGAGTTTATCATTATCTCGGCAGGTTTTGATGCCTATACGAAAGACCCTGTTGGCGGATTGAATTTGGAAACAGAGGATTTCCGTACACTAACGGAAATTGTTATGAAGTGTGCGGAGGTGTGCTGCGATGGCAGGATTGTATCATGCCTTGAGGGTGGTTACAATCTCTCCGCTCTTCCCCTCTGTATAGAAGCCCACCTCAAGGCATTGCTTCAGGCGTAATTAACCCTTCTTTGACGCCGCGTTTTTTATCTTGTTCAATTGCCTTGTCAGACGCGATTTTTTTCTGCTGGCCGTGTTTTTATGTAAAATTCCCTTGGCGGCGGCCTTGTCGAGTTTTTTTACCGTAAGACGGAGTTCTTTCTCGGCTGCCTCGGCGCTTCCTTCCTTCGCAGCGCCTAAAAAATGCTTTATTTGAGTTTTCAGCGCAGATTTGTGAGACCTGTTTAGCACATTACGTTTACGGTTCTGCCTGAGCCTTTTTTTGGCTGATTCCATTATTGGCATGGTAGTGTACTCCCTTCCTAAAGATTACTAATATTTGAAACTGAAAGACACATACTGTAGTAAATTTATGTCCTAAAGTCAACAGGAAAACGAAAGAGGCTTGCAATCGTAGCCTTTTTTTAGTATAGTAAAAAAAATTCACATAAAGTATTTGAAATAGGGAAAGAGATGGAGTCCAATGAATATTCTCCTCTATCCGGACCCGGTGCTTCGTCAAAAGGCGAAACCGCTTGCGGAAATTAATAAGGAAGTGTGCAAAAAAGTCGAAGAAATGATGGATCTGATGTATGAGGCGCGCGGTATCGGACTTGCTGCACCGCAGGTGGGGTGGTCCGTCCGTCTCTTTATTATCGATGCCGGCGGGAACAGTCAGGAAGAAAAGGTGTTTATCAATCCGACAATTATAGAAGAAACGGGAGAGTTGAACAAAGAAGAGGGTTGCCTGAGTTTTCCGGGCATTATGAGCAAGATTATCCGTGCCCGGCGGATTAAAGCCCGCGCGTATAACCTCAAAGGACAAAAGTTTGAGATAGAGGCAGAGGGATTGGTAGCACGTGCATGGCAACATGAACTGGACCATCTGAACGGGGAACTCTTTATTGACAGGATGAGTCCCTCAAGTCGCCTGGCCGTATCACAACGGTTAAAAGAATTTGAACGGACGTATAAAGGCACACAAGTTCCTGTGTGATTGCACTGACCCCTTAAGAAAAGTCAAAACAATAAGCACAGGATGGTATATGATGCAATGAATGTGGTCTTTATGGGAACGCCTGATTTTGCCGTTCCCAGTTTATGTTCGCTGGCAACATCAGCACATAAAATTATCGCTGTTGTTACGCAACCGGACAGACCCAAAGGGAGGAGCAGGATACCATGCCCTTCACCGGTGAAAGAAGCAGCGGAGAAACTGGGGCTTAAAATCATGCAGCCTGTCAATATTAATGATGAACCGGTTGTGAGGCAACTTCAGGATCTTTCTCCCGATTGTATCGCAGTTGTTGCCTTCGGGCAGTTCCTGTCTAATTCAATTATCCGTCTCCCCCGATATCAGTGCATTAATATCCATGCCTCTTTACTGCCAAAATTTCGTGGCGCGGCTCCCGTTAATTGGACGATTATTCAGGGTGAAACTGTCACCGGTGTGACTGCCGTGGTAATGACTGCCAAAATGGATGCGGGTGACATTATTGCCCAAAAAACAACGCCAATATTTTCCGGCGAGACTGCGGGTGATCTTGAAAAGAGGCTGGCCTCGCTGGGCGCAGACCTGTTGATTGAGACGTTAAACCTCGTGGAAACGGAAAAGGCATCCTACGTAAAACAGGACGAAGGCAAAGTGACCTTTGCGCCAAAACTGAAGAAAGGAGACGGATTAATCCCGTGGTCGCGCGAGACAAAAAAAATTCACAACCTGGTACGCGGGTTAACCCCCTCTCCAGGGGCTTATACCTATTATCTGAAAAAAGATTCCCGGGAGAAAAAAAGAATTATTATCGTAAAGACGCAAATTCATGACATACCTAAGACAAAAACATCTCTTAACCCGGGCATGATAATTGAAATTGCCCCCTGTGGGATACATATCGCAACCGGGGACGGGTTTATTTGTATCTCACAATTACAGCCGGAGGGTAAGCGTGCGATGGATGTACAGGAATATTTACGTGGCCATAAGGTAACTGCTGACGACATGTTTGTATCGTAATACCCGGAATCAGAGACAATTCCCTTTTTGACTGGCCATTCATTTTTTTTTGTCATAGCGAAGAATCTCTTTTGTTCATTGTTCAGGGTAAACTCGGCGAAGACCTCGTTTGGCAAGTCCCCCCTGGCCTTTCTGCGCAGCGTGACATTTTTCATCTGGCGTGGTGCCAGGAGTTAACTCCTGGCACCACAAAGAAGCGGGTGTTTTTTTACTGGAAGAATTTATCGCAATACCGAAGTATTCTGCGGTGAACTTAAATTTTTATCCCTTATTCAAAGGCGGGTACTATGGAATTTATTGATAAAAAAGTTGTTTCTATCAATAACCTTATGATGAAGTTTCGGAAGAAAAAGTGTTCTCCGAAAAATTTGCTGATCCTGTTTCCCCATTGCATCCAGAATTCACAGTGCAAACAGAACGTTAAAAACGATTTGAACGAATGCAAGCGCTGCGGAAAGTGCAAGATCAAGGACTTACTGGAATTTTCCGAAAAGTATGGGGTGCATATTACCCTTGCCACCGGGGGCCGCGTTGCCCTTCAGAGGGTGATGTCCGAGGATATACATGGAGTGATAGCTATTGCCTGCGAGAAGGAACTCAGGACGGGTCTGATGGCTGCCATGTCCAAGGCAATATTCGCAGTACCCAACCTGAGACCTCACGGATATTGCAAGGATACGGATGTATATCTGGATGAGGTAAAAGAAGCGATTGAAAAATTCCTCACCTAAGACGGACGTCCGTTATGAATGTATCCGGATACTGAGAGAGATTGACGAAAAAGAGGTTTTTGCCCAGGAACTTGTCACTGAAAGATGTTTGCGGGGTGATTTGTCTCAACGGGATAAAAACCTTCTCACTGAATTGGTAAACGGTGTTATCCGCCATCGTTTGTCCCTCGATACCCTCATCTCCTTTTTTTCGAAGATTTCTTTCAACAAGATAGAACCATGGGTATTATACGTTCTGCGTGCGGGTCTCTATCAAATGATCTATTTAGACAGAATCCCCGTTTCTGCCGCAGTAAATACGTCTGTAGAACTCGTAAAAAAATTGGTCCGGCGGACGGACGCAGTCAGATTTACCAATGCGATTCTCCGATCCGCTGAAAGAAGCATTCAAAATAAATCTGCAGGTGAGTCAGAAATTTCCGACCCGCGGAATGCCCTGTACAGACGAAATAACCAATGGTGTACATTTCGTTATCCACTATTTCCTGATCCCGGTAAACATCCCGCCTCTTACATAGCGATTAATTACAGTCATCCTGAATGGCTGATAAAACGCTGGATCAGCAGGTATGGAAAGGAAAAGACCAGGGAAATATGCAAAACCGATAATAGTACCCCGAAGATATTCCTTCGTGTAAATCAGGGGGAAATATCCATCCAGGAATTTCTTGCTTTGCTCGACAAAGAAGGCATCCGTGCGCGCGCCATCGACGACAGCGCGGTCGTTGTTGAAAATATTGCCGTTTTTGAAATACCGGGGTTTGCAGAAGGATTGTTCTTTGTGCAGGACAGAGCCGCTATGAAGGTGGCGCAGTTCCTCAAGGTAGAAAAAACACATACCGTATTAGACATGTGTGCGGCGCCTGGCGGAAAGACAACCCACATCGCAGAACTTTTGGGAAACACGGGGTGGATATATGCATTAGATATTTCTGCAAAGCGTTTGCAGCTGACCAGAGAGAATTGCCAGCGGATGGGGGTTCAAAACGTCTCCATTGTTTGTGGTGACGCATCTGGCGGAAAAACCCCTTTCCGTATGAAATTTGACCGGATACTCATCGATGCGCCATGCTCCAATACAGGAGTGCTTTCACGCCGTGTAGAGGCGCGGTGGCGAATAAAAGAAGACGATCTTTATAAACTTGCGCTACTTCAATATTCTATTCTAAAAACGGGTGCCTCTCTCCTAAAACCAGACGGTTATATGGTATACAGCACGTGCAGTATCGAACCCGAAGAAAATCAGGATATCATAAAAAAATTTATGAACAGCGAATCTCTGTTTTCCCTGGATGCAGAGGAGTATTATTTGCCAGGCATGGAGGGTGGCGATGGTGGGTACATGGCAAGGCTTTACAATAAACAGGTTTGTAGCAATAGCCGGCGGCAATAATTAAGTAAACAGGCTCCTTTGGTTAAGAAATCTCCTGTTATTAATAGGTCCGCTCCGCTTGACCCATCCTTATACAGTCAGGGAGGATTAATTTAATTGTAGGAGAAGTTTCCTTTTGTTTAAGTGATTTTTGGGTGGCACGGACAAACAGGTTTGTCCGTGTTTTGATTTGACGATGAGGATGTTTTTCTGTGTATCCCTGATTGAAACTACCTCCTTCTGAGCAAAAAATGGGTTTGCCACCACCAATAATCACCATAATAATAGGAGGGATAAGGCGCGTCGTATCTTTTTTCAATTACAGGCCAGAGGTATATTTCTTTCACATGAATCAGCGGATAGACGTACTCTGTCCTGTCTAAAGGCAGAATCCTCTTCCCCTGAATCTCTCCCGCGATCGTAACTTCCCGCCCTTTCGTATATACATACACGTCCAGGTAACTGCTGACAAGCGCCAGAAATCTTCCCTCGGTTTCATCCACGTCTTTCGGTTGACCACGGAAACCGGCGGGACGCTGTAATACGTGCAGCAAAGTCCCTTCTCTGGTATTTTCGGCTTCAATAAGGATGCCGCTTGCGATAATCATTTGACCCTTGTAACGCTCAGGATCATTGAGCACATCCCTGAAGCTGATATCCGATCTTGCTTGCTTCCTGACGTGCTTGGATATAACCGGGGCACAGCCGGTTAACAATAACACGAGCATGATAGGTAACCCCTGAGAAAATGCAGGGTATCTGCAGCTTATTATCATAATTTTCCCCTGGTTTTTAGTAATACGGGTATCGGTTTCTCCACCACCAGTAGTTGTAGTGATAGTGGCGATAAGGATAGCTTTTTTCAATTGGCCAGAGGTACATTTCTTTCACGGAGATCAGTGGATAGATGTATTCTATTTCTCCCAGCGGGAGTACCCTCTTCCCCTGAATCTCTCCCGCAATGGTTACCGCCCGCCCTTGCGTGAACACAGTGGCATCTAAATAACGGCTATCAAGCGCCAGGAACCTTCCACCGGTTTCATCCACGTTCCTGGGCTTCCCGCGGAATCCTGCAGGGCGCTGTAATACTTTTAACAACGTTCCCTCTTTGGTGTTCTCAGTCTCTATGACGATTCCGCTTACGATAATCATCTGACCTTTGTAGCGCTCGGGATTACCGAGCACCTCTCCAAAAGTGATATCCGGTCTCACCTGCTCCCTGACCTGTTTTGATATAACCGGCGCACAACCCGCTGTGACTAGCGATAAAATAATAGACGTTACATAAAAAAAAGTGAAGTTTTTGCCAGGTGTTACCATTTTTGCCTCCTGTTCCGGGATATGCTGCGAACAGACAGGAGAAACCCCCTCACCGGAGTAAAAGCTCTTCCGGGATAATATTCCCCCTGCCCAGAATTACACACGGATCAAGCTCCTTTTTGATTACGGCCATCTCCCGTAATCCCGATTGGCCAAACATGTCCAGAAGATATTCACGCTTGATCTTGCCTACCCCATGCTCGGCAGAAATGGTGCCTCCCCATTCAATGATTTGCCTGGCTATTTTGCGATAAAGCTGCCATGCCCTGCCAGCTTCCTGATCGTTCTGCGGGATAATGTTTACGTGGAGATGATTATCTGCGATATGACCAAAGATACAATACCGGAGACCGGAATCGCGCAAACTCCGGCGATATAGTAAAAATAAGTCAAAAAAGCGCGTGTTTGGAACGGTAAAATCAGTGCCGATCTTCATCTGACGATACTGCTTCAGGATTCTGTTGACAAGAACCGGGATGGCATGACGAAATACCCGAAATTCCGCATGTTCCTTTGTGCTTTTGCAGAACCAGCTCTGATCAAAGAGCGATTGATGTCTTTTACACAGCCGGTACCATTGTTCCGTAATCGATTTTTCTGACTGAGGTTGAACCTCTTGTTCAAAGAAGAGGGCGCCCTGCGCATTTTGAGGAATCTGGGAATATGCGGAACGCAAAATTTCCAGAGACCGGGAATCGAAGTACTCAAGGGCGCTGGCATCAATCCGATCTCTCCGGTGAGAAGCGCGATTCTCCAGCGATTCCCCTCTGGCATGGTATGCGAACTGCCAGGCATCCTCCTCACAGGTAAAGAAAACAACGCCACTCAAGATTCCCTGTGGTCTGGGGATTAATTCAACATCAACCTCCGTAATCACACCTAAAGTTCCTTCAGAACCGACAAAAAGATCCAGGGCGCTCATCCCCGGGGCTATATAATAGCCGCCGGAATGCTTCCCCTCAGGCATCCGGTATTGTGGTAGCTTTAATTCAAAGGAGTTTCTGGCCCCCTTCAGGGAAATGCGGCCTTCTGTGTCAGCAACGAATTCCCCGCGATGCAGTTCCAGAATGTCTCCCGTTGCCAGAACAACTCTTATCCGCTTAACCCACCGTCGGGTAGCTCCATATTTGAAAGTACGTGACCCCGATGCATTCGTGGCGACACTGGCGCCAATAAATGCACTCTGTTCCGTCGGGTCCGGAGGGTAGAGAAGCCCCCTTGCAGAAACAGCTTCTTGCAGAGCCCTTAAGGTGCTGGCCGGTCCCGTTACAGCATAACCGAAACCTTTGCCGTCCTGATAAATTTTCCTTAACCCGCCGAGCTTTTCAGTCGAAAGGACGATCCCTCCGAACGGTATCCTTGCCCCGACAAGGCCCGTGCCGTTTCCCGCTATCGTCACCGGCGCGCCGGCGCGGCACGCCTCATCCAGCACCTGAATGACCTCTTTTTCGTTTTCCGGAAAAACCACCTCGCTTGCATAGCCGCCGCTAAGGTTAGAAGCGTCTGCAAGATAAGGGCGTATCGTATCGGGGTTAGCGCTGCGAATCATACGGATTTGTTGCAGACATCCTTCCTATGCTTGTCCGATTCACCAACGTATCCCTGCTAACGGGAAAATCAGTAAAATTATTCCCATACACGGATATATTACTCATTTTAAGAACCAAAGTAAAACAGGAAAACCAACTGCTCAATTTTCAATGATGCGCCTTTATTTGTTTAAACCGATATCAGGCAATCCGAATTAGGCCTGATGTTATACAGAATAAAAAGAATTGTTAAAGAACACCGTCGCAGTGTATTATAGATAATAGGGAATTTTATAAGTGCCGACTCCCCCTATGTGATAATACGGACAAGATAAAAAAATCTTATGCAGCTTAAAGGTACATGAAGGTCTCTTCTCTGACACATATCGCTATTTTAACGCAGAGAGGTTGTCATGGGCAGTAAATTTTCTAAATTAACACAACTCCATGTCGTAGCCGTAACCCTCCTTATCCTGCTCATCTCATTTGGTGTGTATTATATCTTTTATGTATCCTCCCAAAAGGCCTATTTTACGAATAGAAATTTTCGCTTGCTTGCTGTTATCGGTAATCAAATTAAATTAAAAGTCGAGAATCTCGGCGCCAATTTAAAAAATGCCGCGAGTGCTGCGAAGAGTGTGCCCAAAGATGCGAATTTAACGTCGAAGGATTCCATTACGGAATTCATATACGGCAGGGTGAAAGGAGCCTTAAGTCTCATTCCGAATCTGAAATTAATAGACCATTACCTCGATGGCAATCCATCCGTGACTGAAGGGAAAACTTCCCCCAACATGCTTCTCACTGTTAAACAGGAGGGAGGAACTTTTTGGTTGTTTACTGACTATACAGAGTGTCTGTACTTTGACTATAAAGGCCCCAAGGACGAAGACACGGGTTTCTATACAGTAGATATCCATGCCAGGAGTGACCTGAATGAACTTATTAAACCATTTATCAGCCGAAAAATATTTGACGAAGTATTGCTGGTAGAAGAAGACGGCAGGGTGATTTTTCAACAAACATCATCCGGATTGAGCGTTGCACAGTTAGGGAATCTCGTCGGCAGGGAAGGCATGCAGATCGAATTCACATCGATTAACACTCCCGCAAGCTTACCTGACGTACGCCTTGCCGGTGTGAGCTACAATCTCTTTTTGCAGCCCGTTCAAATCTCTTTGTCCACGGGCGGAACAGGAAGCGATCAGGAAATTACGAAGAAATGGATCGTCTGCGGTTTGGTGCGGTCTGACCTTTTTAATTCGGAAATTTATGCCATTCCTTATGTTATCCTGATTTTATTCATATTACTGGTTTTGATCGTATTCTTAAGTTTGCCTTTTCTCAAATTATGGTTCATGGGGCCTAAAGACAGGCTTCGGGTTTCTGATGTTTACTTTCTTGTTTTTTCAGCCTTTATGGGCAGTGCATTATTGACTTTTGTTCTCCTGGACACTTACGCCTATATCACTGTAAAGTTTAAAGCGGATGACCAGTTGAAAAAATTTTCCGACACCATCTGCAGGAACGTTACCGCAGAAGTGATCCGTGTGCTGAGAGAACTGGAGATTCTCAACAAAAAAGTAGTTTATGACATCGAAGAGATCAGGAAATCCGAAAAGGAAAATATCCGGAAAAAAACGGACATTTTGATTCACGAGCGCTTCGATCACTACCCCTATCTTAAGATGGTCTTTTGGACAGATAACGAAGGGCAACAACGCATCAAATGGAGCGTGAAAGAACATACAACACCTTTTATTAATGTTTCATTCAGGGATTATTTTAAGAAAGCGAAAGAAGACCGTCTTTGGGAAGTAAAAGACAACGAACACAATAAAAAATACCGGTTTTGGTTGGAACCCATCTATTCATGGAATACCGGAGAGAACACGGCAATCATCTCTATGCGCATGCCTGAAAATAATCCCACATGGGTGGCAAGTGTTGATACGCAGCTTTTATCCCTCATCCAGACCGTTCTTCCTCCCGGATTCGGGTATTGTGTTGTTGATAATGACGGGAAAGTGCTCTTTCACTCCGACGAGACAAGGAATCTGCGGGAGAATTTCTTTGAGGAGTGCGATAATGACCGGTTGCTTCGTTCTGCCGTGTTTGGCCGTATGAGGGAATTTGCCAACACCCAGTACTTGGGCAGGGGGCACCGTCTCTATGTGCTCCCGATTGACAATTTCCCCTGGTCGCTTGTTGTCTATCGGGACAAGCAAATCCTGGGAACGGACAACCTTGATATCCTCAGTATCTCTGTAATTCTTTTCGTAGTTTATTCATTCGGGCTGTTGATCATCTTCGGCCTGATCTATCTTCTGAATTCGGGCGACCAGCCCAGGTGGGTCTGGCCCAATAAAGACCAGACAGTCAGCTATAATCTGTTAATCATTATCAATTTTCTGTTCAGTGCTCTGTTGCTCAGGGAGATAGTGGCCTTACAGGGATGGCGGGTCTTTTTCTCGTCTCTTGCCTTTCCTTTCCTTGGGATGGTTCTGGGCTCTTTGATTTTGAAAAAAGGTCCGATCTTTGGGAAAAGAACGAAAGCCCCTGTGGTCTTCAAACGATGGAATTTACTTCCTTACCGTGCCGGATATGTACTCATGATGTTCTCCCTTTTAACCCTGATGGGTGTTCTTCCGTCAATTGCCCTTTTTAAAATCATCTACGACGAGGAGATGAAACTTTTTGTCAAGCATGGACAGTTCAATCTCGCTTTGGGCTTGAAGGAACGGGCAGAACGGATAAAGAACCGTTATGATACCATGAAAGTTTGCGGGCAAAAGGATGAATGGTTGGAGAGGAGACTTAAACTGAAATGGGATATCTATGATTCCTTTTTCTTCGATACATCTGTTTGGGAAACTGAAGGCTCTTTCAGTAAAGATAAAAGCCCGCAGGGTTACTTCCATTGGTTTCTTGCCAAAGCCAGGCCTCTTTACAATCAAACCTCTGTCGAACTCCGTGGTCTGAGCCCTGATGCCTCTGCTGATGAGTTATGGCAATGGAAAAAAAGTTTGCCTGCAAGTTTGTTGCTGCAGAAAAAAGGGGATAACCGAGGTGATAAGAAAGAGCGCATTCTCCACATCTGTTCCGCAATCCCTCTCCTGGAAATACCCGGGAACCCGTTATGGTGGATAGCTCCGATTGCCCTTTTGTCAGGACTTTTCTTCACGGTCCGTTCTGTGGCGTACAGGGTCTTTCTCCTGAGCAGGGAGGAGCCCATGCCGTTGTACACTATCGATTCGGGCTTTGAAGGCATTTCACAGAATCTTTTGGTATTGAGCTCTCCCTTTATCATGAAGGGTGAACTTTTGAAAAGAGAAAAGTTTAATCTGATCGATTTGCAGGAGGTAGCAAAAGAAAAGGGATGGTCTGAGACATTCAAGTACGAAGAGGTTCTGGCGGAGAAAGACACGGCAATTGCCGTTGACCACCTTGAGTACAGGATGAACGATCATCAGTGTAATCTTGAAAAACTCCGGTTGCTGGAAGGATTACTCCTGTACGGCAGGGCAGTGGTTGTTTCTTCAGCGGTTGAGCCGTCAAATTTCTGTTTCCGGGCAGGAGGGGGGAAAGATTTCACAGGAGAGGGAGGGGCTGAAAATAATCCGATGGATCGCTGGTCGGCTGTTATAAAATCGTTTGTAAAGGTCTATATCGAGGATACGGAGGTTCCGGAAGATTTCCTAAAAGAAATTTCCCCGGAGCAGATGAAGATTTTGTCCGATGAAAGAGATAAGGGTATGAGAAAATGTCTTACTAATTTGTTCCATATCATAAATAGGGAATGTGAACCGAGGGCATACCTCCGGAATATCGGTAAAGAAATTACAAAACAACTCACATTCAAACAATGTACTCCCCGACAGATTGTTCAGCAAATATCCGACCGGGCGTGTACATATTATCATGCAATTTGGGCTCTTTGCTCGAGAGATGAAAAACTTACCTTATTTTATCTCGTACAAGATAAGTTTTTAAGTTTTAAGAATCACGACATTCAGCGATTGATGAGGCGTGGTCTTATAGTCAGAGACCCGAATCTCCGGCTCATGAATGAGAGTTTTCGGCGATTTGTTCTTTCAGAAAGCCACCCTGACCAGGTCGTAGCCTGGCGGAAAGGGGCAAGCAGCAATTGGGGCATCTTGAAAGGTCCCTTGTTGCTGGGTTTAGTGGGTGTGGTATTATTTATCTTTATAACACAGAGGGAGGTTTTTAATTCAACCACGGCTCTTTTAACAACGTTTACCGGTATGTTGCCAGTCTTTTTTAAATTAATCGGACTGTTTCAGAAGGGCAAAGCGGGTAATGGTGCAGAAATCTAAAACAGAAACGCGTAGGCATGAACCGCGGTTAAGGAAGATATCAGCGGGCGCAAACACGCAGAGAATGAAGTGCGGAAACAGCGGACTATCTTGAAAATCTCTTCCCCCGCCTCACCGCCGCCAGTCATGAGTGAGAGGCATTCAGCTTTTCTGTATGCATGACCACCGTGCGCCATTACGCGTATAAACGGCTTTTGCAAAGTCCTTGTTAAACAAGGCAGTTCGGCAACCGGCAGGGAACGTTTACTGTGATAGTAAGCGACACTTTTTTAAATTGACATACAAGCAACAAAGTATATTTTTTTTTCTTATCTGAGGCAACAATGAAGACTATTGTTTTTGAAAACCGGCGCGATGCCGGACGCCAACTGGCTGAGGCCATTACGAAATGCGATTATCGCAAACAGCCGCTGGTGGTATTGGGCATTCCGCGTGGCGGCGTTGTGGTTGCCGATGAAGTGGCTGAAACACTCTCTGCTCCCCTGGACGTTGTTATCGTTCGTAAACTGAGAGCGCCCTATCAGCCTGAACTGGGCATCGGAGCAGTGGTGGACGGCGATAATATCAGCATCATCAACGAAGAACTGGTTCGCGCCTTGGGCGTTTCGTCAGATTATCTGGACGGTGAGATCGCCTGTCAGCGGGAGGAAATTGAGAGGCGGTTGCGCATCTATCGTGGTGACCAGCCAGCGCCGGAACTCGCCGGGAAGACGGCGATCGTGATCGACGATGGCATTGCAACCGGATATACCTTTCGTGCCGCGCTGGAAGGGTTGCGCAGGAGAAACCCCGCGCGGCTTGTTGCAGCGGCTCCGGTTGCCGCCCGGGATAGCGTGGATATGCTGAGTCCTTTTGCGGATGAAACAGTATTTCTCAGCACGCCGGTGTCCTTTTTTTCTGTGGGCACGTGGTACCGTGATTTTGACCAGGTGAGCGACGAGGAGGCCGTTGCAATCCTTCGTCGCAACAGGTCGCGCTTCAAAACCCGGACACCCGGAAACGACTGAAAAAGGAGATTACAAATCCGGATGAAGGAGAATGCCGGATTCCTCCCGGCGTTTGTCCCCGTAAAAGCAGGGACGGGAACAACACCAAATTCCCTTCGTCACCGACCAGAGGGGGCTGCTATAATAAACAGGAGGCTCTTTTGATTGCGGCAATGCCGCAGGAGGGATATGCCATGACCCGACCGGAATTGACCGGAATAAATGAAAAAGAAGTCGTGATCCCAGCGGACGCTGCGTACCTTCAGGGCATTATCGGTTTGCCTTTCCCGGCAAAAGGGATCGTTGTCTTTGCCCACGGTAGTGGCAGCGGTCGTTTCAGCCCGCGCAACAATTTTGTGGCGCGGGTTCTCCAAAACGCCGGTATTGCCACATTGCTGGTCGATCTTCTGGACGAGACGGAGGCCCGTGATCGCAGAAACGTCTTTGATATAGACCTCCTGGCCGGCCGTCTTTTAGCCAACGCCCGATGGTTGCGCCGGCAACCGGAAACGCGCGGTCTGGCAATCGGTTACTTTGGTGCAAGTACCGGCGCCGCTGCAGCGCTTCAGGCCGCAGCGCAGGAACGCAGGGAAATTTCCGCCGTGGTTTCCCGCGGGGGACGTCCCGATCTTGCCCTGGAATACCTGCACGTCGTTCAGTCTCCTACCCTGCTCATCGTAGGGGGTGATGACGAGACGGTTATTCCCTTGAATGAAACAGCATATGCACGATTGACATGTCCCAAAGAGCTGGTCATTGTTCCCGGAGCCACACACCTCTTCGGGGAGCCCGGCGCGCTGGAAAAAGTGGCGCAACTGGCATGTGATTGGTTCGTGAGGTACTTCCACAAACAGACGTGAACTCACAGGCCAATGATTTTGTTAATGACTACGCAGTTGGACAAAGAGGGCGCACAGCCCGGTAATTCATCTTTCTTGCTGAGACTCGTGATTCATACGCTTCACCGGTTTAGGGTGAACGTCGTTATCTCTATACAACCTGAGAAACGAGCCAATTTTCTATATATTCGTCCTGTCTGAGTATTTGGATGTCCCGCATCTGTTTCAATTGGGAAAATATAGTTTCCAGATTCTCCAAATTCTTTTGTAGTTGTTCTGCGGTAAAAGGGTTACCCCGGCAGTCTACATATACATGCCAGGGATGAAGTGAAAAAATAAAAAGCCCGCCTTTGGCAATATTCTTTGCCCTCAAAACCGCGTCAATATAATCGCCGGAAACCCTTCTGCCCTCAAAAATCGCCCATAAATACGAAGACATCCTCCTGCCCCTCGTGTCCGGAAGAGAAGGCAATGCCAGTTCTAAAAGACGTGAATTAAACATTTCCAGGGAAAACGGATTTCCCGTCCATTCAGCATCCACGGCTACCGTTTCAGAAGAGTCATAGTGAAACCCCGCTTGCTCTATGGTTTTTACTACAGCCTGATTGATTCTTGTGTAAGGCGCCCGGAACCCCTTTATGTCCCTTTCAAAGATGTTTTCCAGGATGTCCTTCGCCTTCGTGATGGCCTCCTCAATGGCCTCTTTTTTCATAGGCATACCCGATACCTTCCCTAAAAAATCCTCGTGTTTTAAGGAATGGCAGGCAATCTCATGCCTTTCAGACAGCCGGGGCAAATCTATGCCATCTTCAACCAGCATCCGGGCCGTTCTTGCCTCATAGAATAGCGTAGCGTCTATATCATAGATATTCAGCAGCGCTAGTATCTTTTGCAAGCCCATTTTACAGGCATCGACGTTTATCTTGCCGGACTCAACAGGAGAAGAAAGCGCATCATGCCGTCCACGGACGGCGCTATTTGCATCCGGGTCGATGTCCAGAGAGATTGCAACGGATAAAATATCATCAATCTTTGTCATTTGAATTTTTCGTTGTGCCCTTTGCGCCTTTATGTCGAATTAATGAATAAAATTACTTTGGCTTGAGAAGCGGGAAGAGGATGACTTCTCTGATGGAAACATTATTTGTCAGAATCATGATGAGCCTATCAATGCCGATTCCAAGCCCACCGGCCGGAGGCATGCCATATTTCAAGGCAGTCAAAAAATCCTCATCTATCTTGCCGGTAACATCGGCTTCGGTGCCTAACTGCTCACGGAACCGTTTGTCCTGCTCCGGGGCGTCATTCAACTCAGAATAAGAGTTGGCAATCTCCATCGACGCAATGTATAATTCGAATCTCTGGGCAAAGCGAGGGTCATATTCGCATGCCTTTGTTAGAGGACAAAGGGAGGTGGGATAGTCCAATACGAAGGTGGGGTTGTTCAATGCCTGCTCCACCACCTGCTCGAAGATGTTGTTCGCCATATTGTCCCTGTCAACACCCCCGGTCTCGAGTCCCAATTCCTTTGATTTCTTGACCAGACCGGCCTCATCCTCAAAACTTACACCACTATATTCTTTTAACAGTTCGCAAAAAGTGGCTCGGCGCCAGGGCGGTGTCATATCGATTTTTCGCTCTCCAAAAGGTATCTCATATCTTCCGTACAGTTCTTTTACCAGTGCTGCTACAAGACCCTCCGTAAGTTCCATCATGCCATGATAGTCACTGTAAGCCTGATACAACTCCATCATGGTAAATTCCGGGTTATGCCGGGTGGAGATACCCTCGTTTCTGAAATTGCGATTGATCTCATAGACCCGCTCCATTCCGCCCACGAGCAGCCTTTTCAGATAAAGTTCCGGTGCAATCCTCAGATAGAGATCTATATCGAGGGCATTGTGATGTGTGATGAAAGGTCTTGCCACGGCGCCGCCGGGAATAGACTGCATCATCGGGGTTTCTACCTCTACGAAACTGCGGTCGTCCAAGAACCTCCGGATGTGCTTCATGATCTTGACACGTTTCAGAAAGGTTTCCATTACCTCTGCATTGGTAAATAAATCGACATAACGCTGCCGGTGTCTTAACTCCACGTCCTTGAGTCCATGCCACTTCTCGGGCGGCGTTAAGAGGGATTTTGTCAGGATGGTAAAATCATCCGCATAAATGGTAATTTCCCCGGTTCTGGTCTTAAAGAGGATGCCCTCAATCCCCACAATATCGCCCAGATCCAGCAATTTAAATATCTCAAATTTCTCCGGACCAACCTTATCGAGTTTTATATAAACCTGTACCTTTCCCGTCCAGTCTCTTATATCTAAAAATGCAGTCTTTCCATGCGGGCGCATGGTCGAGATGCGCCCGGCAGCCTTCACCTTTACATCGTCCTGCTCTGCTGCATAGCTATCCAGAATCGATTTTATAGGTTGTGTATTGTCGTATCGCTTGCCATAGGGTTCTATCCCTTTTTCACGCAGTTTTTGGAGTTTTTCAAGGCGTTCTTGTTCAAAATGTTCCATAATATTTTGCACCCCGGGAAGACGTAACTTACAGCGTATAATGTAAAATAAAAGACGCAAAAACCTTCTCATTTTATCAGTATTACAAAGACAGTCAAGGGAAATGGCTATGGATTTTATCTCACCATTCTTTACTTTCTTAACCTGAACAAATCGGAACATGGCGCTCGGCACTTATGTCTCTGTCCTGCGAACTGAAGTTCACGCTGCACAAGGAGTGTGGCTAAATTGTTTTTGCCGAAAATGTAAAAATATTTTTATTAGACAACTGAAACAGACAATTGAATTTGGCGAGCGGATTTTCTGTGATTGCTCCAGATTCCCCTCCGGCGAATGATAACAGGCATTCGTTTTCATCTTCTATCTTTTCAATTCCGTGACTATGAATTTTATTGACCGTCTGTTGTTGCTTAATGTATAATTCGTAATCATAACTTCATGGTGACTATTGTTAAGCCTGTATTCCGCAATTGGTTAAATAGAAATTCTTCGTATTTCCAGGATTAGAAATGGATAAAGGTATTATCAAAGAAATCTTCCTGCTCATCCTTGAGATCATCAAGGCATTGTGTGAGATACTCTGGAAGAAGATAAAAAATGTCACAGACCTGGTCTGGAGCAGGTTTTTTGCTTTGTCAGATGTCTCTTCAGAGGAGCAGGAATGGGGAGTTACCGGCGAGGATACATGGCCGACCGTTCCGGAGGTGCAGCCAGCCAAACGGGAAGAACCTCAACCAGGGAGCGAAAGAAAAGAGATTATATACGTTCCGGAAATTCCGGAACTTCCCGATGATTACGGGGATAATCGAATCGTACTGATGGTGCGTGACACGGAGTGGCTGTTTGCCTATTGGGAGATACAAAAAGGCGTAATGGATAGTGCTTTGAATACCCTTGGCGACATGGCGCATGGCGCAAAAATTGCAGTGAGGATATATGATGTGACGGATATTATTTTTGACGGCAGCAATGCCCATAAACGCTATGATATTGAAGTAACCGGCGGGGCGCGAAATTGGTATATCCATGTGGGAGAACCGGACAGGTCGTTTTGCGTGGATATTGGACTCCTTACCTCCCAGGGGTCATTTCTTACCCTCGCCAGATCGAATACAGTGAGAACCCCTCAAGCGGGCGTGTCGGAGGTCATAGACGAAAAGTGGATGGGCATTGAGGAGATTTATGAAAAGATATATGCCCCTATGGGGCGTGGTATCAGCGAATCTGTCTTTGAAAGGGCACACAAGAGCTGGCGGGAAATACAGAAAGAAGGCGTGTCTTCGCCTGGATCTTCGGGTGGTTCAACGGCTTCAGAAGGATGAAAATGTATGGGAAAAGGCTACCTGTCTTTAATTTTGCACGCACACCTGCCGTTTGTCCGTCATCCGGAGTACGCCGAATTTCTCGAAGAAGACTGGCTCTTTGAGGCAATCACCGAAACCTATGTTCCCCTCATTGATGTCTTTGACAGGCTGATCGATGATGGCGTCGACTTTCGCATAACTATGTCTTTAACCCCGCCGTTGATCTCGATGCTTACCGATACGCTTTTGCAATCCCGTTATATCCGTTATGTCGAAAAACGGATCGAACTTGCAGCAAAGGAGATCGAAAGAACGAAACATCAGCCGGAATTTAACCGGCTTGCACAGATGTATCACCGTCACTTTACCGACGCACGGTATGTCTTCGCGGAAAAATACCAGCGGAATATCATACATGCCTTTAAAAAGTTTCAGGATGCGGGCAAGCTGGAAATAATTACCTGCGGGGCGACCCATGGTTATTTGCCCCTTATGAATAACAATGTGAATGCCATGCGCGCACAAATCCACGTGGCGGCAAGCCATTATGAAAAACATTTCGGCAGGAGGCCGCGCGGGATATGGCTGCCCGAGTGCGCCTATGAGCCCGGAGTTGATCAGATACTCAGGGAGGCGGGCATTCGTTTTTTTATCACAGAAACGCACGGAATTCTCTTTGCTTCTCCAAGACCAAAATATGGTATTTACGCCCCCGTTTATTGTCCATCCGGAGTGGCAGCCTTTGGCAGGGATGCGGAATCTTCCAAGCAGGTCTGGAGTGCCAAAGAGGGATATCCGGGCGATTATTTCTACCGCGAATTTTACCGGGATGTGGGTTTTGATCTCGATTATGATTATGTAAGACCGTATCTCCACGGGGACGGCAAGCGCACCAATATCGGCATAAAATATTATCGGATTACCGGTAAGACCGATTATAAAGAACCCTATTTACCTGAAAAAGCATTGGACAAGGCTGCTGAACACGCGGGGAATTTTATGTTTAACCGGGAGAAACAGGTAGAGTACCTGGCGTCGGTAATGGACAGGAAACCCGTTGTGGTCGCCCCTTACGATGCTGAGCTCTTTGGCCACTGGTGGTTTGAAGGACCTCAGTGGATTAATTTCCTGTTCCGGAAGATTGCCTTTGACCAAAAAACAATCTCCCTGATTACTCCCCTGGAATATCTCGAGATGTATCCCGTGAATCAGGTTTCCACGCCGTCTCTTTCGAGCTGGGGGTACAAGGGTTACCATGAGTACTGGCTGAACGGGAGCAACGATTGGATTTACCGGCACCTCCATAAAGCATCAGAGCGTATGGTTGAATTAGCAAAGGCGTATCCGTACACCCCGAAAGATTCGTTACACGGCCGTGCGCTCAACCAGGCTGCACGGGAACTCCTGCTGGCACAGAGCAGTGATTGGGCGTTTATCATGAAAACGGGCACCATGGTGGAATATGCCGTAAAAAGGACAAAAGAGCACCTCTTCCGTTTTACGAAACTCTACGAGGATATACTTTCCGGGAACATCGACGCCGCGTGGCTCTCGAACATCGAAGGCAAGGACAATATATTTCCCGATATTGATTATCATATCTATCAATAGGGCGCAGGAGAGCTTAATTGTTAATTTCTTATATTTCCCGGACAAAAATTATCACGGCCATCTGAAATTTGAAACAAAAATGTCCATTTATCTGCAACGAATTTAACGAAGTCTGACGAGAGGAGAAATGAGTAAAAATGAAAAAGGCATACCGGACCGACAAGATGAAAAAGTCATCAAGGTTTAATAAACATGAAAGGAGCGCTGTCTTTGATGGGAACGATCCGTATTTACCGCCGAAGGGATCGGGGCTGCGTGAAGTTGCAATATGCAGGGATTGTACCGCCGTTTATCAGAAAAAGAAATGGTTCCTTGATCCCAGGCTCTACGAGAAGAAGAAAGCACAGAAAAATATAAACTGGGTAATCTGTCCTGCCTGCAAAAAGACAAAAGAAAATGTGCCGGGCGGCGTCGTAACACTCAAGGGTGATTTCCTGCAACAGCACAAAGAGGAAATAATGAACCTCGTTCATAACGAAGATGAACGCTCGAAGAAATATAATCCGTTAAAGAGGATCATGAAGATCAATGAAAAAGGCAACGCAATTGAAATACTTACCACAGAAGGCAGGCTGGCATATCGCATCGGATCTATCCTCTTTAAGGCGTATGATGGCGAAGTAGAATACAAAAAACACGAGAATACAAAATTTATGCGGGTGGAGTGGAGGCGGTGATGCCCCACGTTTAAAATTTACTGAGGAGTCGCTGTTATGATTAAAATCGAAAGAATTCTGTTTCCCACAGATTTTTCTACCTGTGCGAAACACGCCTTAAAGTATGCCCTGGATTTTGCCGCAGAACGTGGGGCTCAACTCTATATCCTGCATGTAATTCCTAAACTGAACATTCCTGTCGGTACCGGAGGATTGGCCTTCCCGGTATCCAAACTGTACGATGATATGGAACGTGAGGCGAAAAAGAATATTCATCACTTAGTGCCCAAGCGATTCCTGGAGAAGATAAAGGTTGAAAATATTATTGTACGGGGAACACCTTTCCAGGAAATCATCAAAGCTGCAAGGAAATACGATATTGACTTGATTACCATTGCGACACATGGTCGGACGGGGCTTTCGCATGCACTTTTGGGGAGTACGGCAGAAAAGGTCGTAAGAACAGCTCCCTGCCCCGTTTTGTGCGTCAAATATCCCGAACGCGAATTTGTGCAACCATAAAATTTGGTTTCCCCTTTGTGTATAATGAGGGGAATTATAGTGAACTGCATAAATGAATCCCCCTTTGCCGGGGTTTTTGTCTCATGGTTTATGTGACTTACTCTAGTATATTGACAAGTTAATATCGAAACATTATGCTGTGCTTCATGAGACAAACAAAAATTCAACTTACCGAGGAAGAACGAACAACCTTGAAGTCATTTCGCTCCAAGGGGCAGCACATGACAAGAGAAGTCAATCGTGCGCATATAT
>WYAU01000025.1 GCA_011525665.1 Candidatus Brocadia sp. | reverse complement strand
TTGTCATGTGCTGCCCCTTGGAGCGAAATGACTTCAAGGTTGTTCGTTCTTCCTCGGTAAGTTGAATTTTTGTTTGTCTCATGAAGCACAGCATAATGTTTCGATATTAATTTGTCAATATACTAGCCTGCTATCTATCTTTCTTCTCAGCGGTACAATCCTCCTCCGATCTTCAAATCTGTCTCCTGTAAAATCAGGTGAAACCAACGCAACGTCGATATCGCTCCATTCCTTTGCCGTTCCCTTTTCAAAAAGGTGGTTTGCAACCTTCCAGTCGTCCTCTGAAGATTCAAGCCAGTATTGAACGCTTTTTCTCTGCTGTTCGTCCATTTCTTCATCCAAAGTGTCGTTGTCCGTGCCACACATCCATTTCTTCGTTCGGTTACGTGTTCGTTGTTCGTGATTGTACTCTGTGTCCATGAAACACACCTCCTTCGACAGGCTCAGGACAAGCCTTTTTAGAAGCAAGCAAGACAAGAGAATCACTCACGACTCATTCGTAACCCAGTATCCATGTCCGGTAAAAATATTTTCAGGCTAACGGTCATGTTCAAGTGACACGTTTCACGAAAAGAAACCCTTTCATTATTCATTCTGCCCCTTGTAATCAATACATCCTTAATTTGACCGGCTTTGCGATATGGTCAAAATCAGTGTCTTCATGGATAAGGTCTTTTTTTGTCTTCGCCCTGGAATATTTAAATGCCTCCCTGACGATATCTTCTTCCAACACAATATTTGTTCTCATTCATACACCTCCTTATACACATAACTAACACATGGGCATACACAGGTTAAGCTCAATGTTTTGATACGGAATAATGCAGAATCGAAACCTTTCCTTTCACCCCGATGGGGTTGATTATGGGTTGTCTCCCTGTCCAGTGGCCTCACCCTGGCTATTGGCTATCTGCCCTTCAGCGGCAGGTATCAAACCACTCATAGTGTTTCAGTTCAAACACGGACAAACTTGTTTGTCCGTGCCACTTCTCTGCGGCCTCTGTGTCCTCTGTGGCTTACAGGATTTTATATTTTCCCAACCCAAACGACGTCCCTTTCCCCGCATGCACATATTCACCCAGTCTTAGAAATAGCATGAATTCTGATAAATCACCCTCGTGTGAAACCGTGCCCGTGACGCCGCCCAGTGACATCCATTCCTCCTGCCTTGTGGAATAGCGTTTCCAGTCAAACCAACGCATATCAGATTTTATCATCTTAACTGCGCCAGCCTTTTCTATGAGACTTTTAAAATCTACCTCAAATTTTTCGCCACAATGAAAATAGGATAGGGAAGAGATACGGCGCAGGAGGTTCCTGATGAGGACGTGGAATTCGATCTTGTCGGTTATATGACCGTCAAAACGCAGGCGTAGGGGGGTTAATAGCGAGATGGTTATTGTGTTATTATGGTTATTTTCCTGAGAGCAACCCTGTTGGGGTAAGTTTTTGACCCCACCTTTGTCCTCCCCTTCGTAAGGGGAGGAAACTGCTCTGTTTTTACCTTGCGAAGATGAGAAGGTTTTATTGCATTTTGCTATAGAGCGGCTTTCCATATTTTCCTGAACAAATTGGCGGGCTTGTATGATGGGATAATTGTTTGCGAGGGTTTGGGTGGTATTATGGTAAATCGGGACTGCCTCATTTCCGAAACCGACACCCTCCACCAGTATCAGGTCATATTTACCACGTCCCTGCCCGATCCCCTGCTTTCCCAATTCAGTAAAGGTGTAGATAAAATAGGGCAGGTAATCGATGGCCTGGCCGATGAGGATTACATGAAAGGAGAATGCTTCGCCGGGTTCAAAGGACTGTTTTTCCGTATCAGGTGGCTCAATAACAAAGGGGTGAGGCACCTTCGGATAGAGCCGGAGCATTTTGGTATCCTGCGGTGGCGGTGTCTCAAAGATATACGAATAGATGCACTTCTGCTTCAGGAGGCAGCCGTCACACCCCTTGTTTCTCACTACACAGACGATCCGTTTGAAGGCATATCCAAAACCGCCGCGGAATGCAGATCCTTTATAGGGGGGGAAGCATATCCGCCCTTTTGCGCCGACCGTAAATCTGAATTTTGCCAGCCGAAATGTTTCGAGCATAGAAAACTCATAATCAGATTGATTCCCGCCAAACCGGTGTCTCTAAAAGATACGACAGGTCACACTATATGATATATCTCCTGAAAAAATCAACGGGAAAATACGCCATACCTGAAAGCACAAAACCGGGAGAGGGCGCGCAGGAGACAAATTTCCTTGAATACCTTTATATTACTGGTAAAATAAAAAAATTCAGAAGAGTATCAGCAGATGAATAATAAAAATGTCTTGTTATATCTGACACACGATCTCTCCGCCGTTACGATACCGGCGCAATCAACGGGATTATGGAGAAAATAGCGGTAACGACACATTCCAGGGCCGAGTTTATCGATATCACATCGCACGTGAACAGGGTGCTGGAAAAACAAGGGGTGAGGGAGGGAATATGCTGTGTATACGTCCCCCATACCACGGCTGCTGTCACGATCAACGAAAACGCGGATCCTTCCGTCCGGAAGGATATAATAAATGAACTCGACAGATTGGTACCCTGGAATGGCCACTACACCCACGGGGAAGGGAATGCCGCTGCACACATCAGGGCCACGCTCGTCGGTTCCTCAGTATCGGCGCCTATTTCCGGCGGAAAGCTGGCGCTCGGTACATGGCAGGGTATTTATTTTTGTGAATTTGACGGACCGCGACGCAGGGAAGTTTTTGTACAAGTTATCAGCCGTGAATAGCGCCCGAATCAAGCCAGAAACGGAACTCAACTGCCGGTGGAATCTGAAAGATGCCATAAAGGTTTTCCTTGCCTATGTGGTTCTCATGTTTGTCGGGATGCCCGTAATCGTCCGGTTCATCAACGCCCTGTTTGGTTTCACGATGCCGGGCAATGTTGCACCCCGCAGCCTGATTCTCTTCTTTTCCCTTTTTGTTAATGGAGTGATCTGCGCCTATGTTTTGTATATTGTCCGCGTTCACTATCATCAATCAATTACCGCCCTCGGACTGTCCGCCGCAGATTTGTTTGCCAATGTAAAACGGGGTGTTCAACGATACCTGATTACGCTTCCCGTCATAATACTCACGGGCTTCGTCGTCAACCTGGTTTCCCGCTATTACGGACAGGCCCCGGAAATGCAGGACGTCGTTCGGTGGGTGCTGGAAGAAAGGTCACTCTTCATCCTCATCTGTCTGATATTTTTCGGGATCGTTGTCGCCCCCGTCATCGAGGAGATAGTGTTCCGCGGGTTTTTGCAGCCGGCGCTGAAAAATGCCTTTGGCAGGCGATATGCCGTTGTTGTGAGCGCGTCACTTTTCGCTGCCGTCCACATGGATATCTATGCCTTTTTCCCGATATTCATCCTGGGAATTCTCCTGGGTTATTTGTATGAAAAGACGCAGACCCTTGCTGCCTCAGTCATCGTCCATATCCTGCATAATTCTTTAACGCTGGTTTTTTTACTCTACTTTAAATATTTCCTGGAAGGAAAGGTTCCGGTATTCTAGCCGGGGAAAGGGTAACAATTTACCACGGAGACTCAGAATATCACAGAACATACGAGGTGAAAGTTGCGGGTCATCAGTTTAAATCCTCCACCCTTACGAAACGTCCGGCTTTTCACTTACCATTCTTAATTCAGGGGTATTCCGTATGTAACCGTGGTGAATTATTATGATAAATAAACTCCTGGAGGCGCTATGTTTAAAGATGCAGAAGAACAATTAGAGGTCGTCCTGCGCGGGGCAATCGATATTGTTACAAAAGAAGAGTTGCTGAAAAAACTGAAAAGATCATACAGGGAGAATAAACCACTCCGTGTAAAATTAGGGCTCGATCCAACGGCCCCCGACATCCATATCGGGAATGCCATACCCATCCACAAGCTGCGCGCGTTTCAATCGCTCGGACATACCGCCATCCTCATCATCGGGGATTATACCGCTACGGTAGGAGATCCTTCGGGAGTCAACAAAACGCGCCCCATGATTACCTATGAAAAGGTAATGGAAAATGCCAAAACATACCTTTCCCAGGCGGGGAAGATTCTTGACCTGCAGAAGGCTGAAGTTGTGTATAACAGCGATTGGTTTAAAAAGATGACCTTTCACGACGTCATCCGCCTCGCTGCAAAGATGACCGTTGCCAGAATGATGGAACGCGACGATTTTACGAAGCGCTATCATGCCGGTATTCCCATCAGTGTCCATGAGTTCATCTATCCCCTTATGCAGGGCTATGACTCCATTATGGTAAGGAGTGACGTGGAACTGGGGGGCACGGATCAATTATTCAGCCTGCTAGTGGGAAGGGACCTGCAGAGGGATGCCGGTATGGAACCGCAGGTCGCTTTAACCACGCCCCTCCTCGAAGGGACCGATGGGAATAAAAAGATGAGCAAAAGCCTGGGAAATTATATTGGCGTAACCGAGTCCCCCGCGGAGATGTTCGGCAAGGTTATGTCAATTCCGGATAATTTGATGCGCAAGTACTTTGAACTCGCGACGGACCTGGGCATGGGGGAGATCGATAAATTCCTTGATGCCCGTACACATCCGCGCGCGGCAAAGGTTGCCCTGGCTAAGGCAATTGTTCACCGTTATTATGATGGCCAAGCCGCAGAGTCGGCCGCTACGGAGTTTGACCGCGTCTTCAAAGAGCGCGAACTCCCGGATGCAATCCCTGAGATCGAAATACCGGCGAGTGAACTAACCGATGGCAAGATATGGATCGCCCGGCTCGTCGTTTTGTGCGGTTTTGCAACAACCAGCAGCGAGGCGCGCCGGCTGGTTCAACAGGGGGGGGTAAGCGTAAATGGCGAAATCGTTGATTGCCCCACCGGAAATGTCGAGATACAACCCCGTATGATCCTCAAGGTGGGAAAACGCCGGTTTGCGCGAATAATAGTAAAAAACGGGTAATTATTTACCCCCAAAGGCGCAGCAGACGCGGGGATGGATAAAGAAGTAAAACCTGCATGCGGTGAATTGTCACTCCGTTTCCTGATTCTCTGCATACTCCCCGTTCTCGGCGGTGAAAATGGATAATGTATTAATTGTCTTCCTGAAATATCCCGAACCCGGGAAAGTAAAGACCCGTCTTGCAAAGGACATGGGGCATGAAAAGGCGTGCCTCCTGTATAAAGTACTGGCGGAAAATGTCATCAAAAATGTCTTTCCGAAAAATCAAAGCGCATATGATGTGCATATCTTTTTTACCCCGGCCGATAAAAAGAAGGAAATCAGGGCATGGGTAGATCCCCTTACCGGCTGCACCCCGGGAGGCGGCGCACATTATATACCGCAGGAAGGTGCTAACCTGGGCGAAAGAATGCACAATGCCTTCCAGCACGTATTCAGAATTTTACCCTGTAACGCCATCGTCATCGGAACGGACTGTCCGGGAATAGACGCCCCCCTGATTGAACATGCGTTTGAATTATTACGGGAAAAAGACATCGTTATCGGGCCCTGTCGTGATGGCGGTTATTACCTCCTGGGCATGTCAAAACCCGCACCTGATTTGTTCGCGGATATCTCCTGGAGCACAAACCGTGTGTTTGTCCAGACGATGGAAAGGGTGCAGACGAATAAACTATCCTGCGCGATGCTAAGGACGCTAACGGATATTGATACGAAAGAAGATTTATCCGCATTCGTTGGGCATCCCTTTGACGGCAGTGTTCATCCGTTACGTTAAAGTCAGGCGTTTCTGTTACTTGCATTTCTCTGTTGTATATGCTAGACTTTTTTGGTGGCGGATACTTTTTTGCGAATCGGGCAAAGAAACAATCGTTCTTCTGATGTGCGGAGGGGGGGCATCCGCGATACCATTGCAGGGCCTTCGGCATGGCGGGAGAATGTGTCCGGCGCCGGGGAAAGGTGCCACTGTTTCTTAACGGATTAATGTTGATGAAACATTCATGAACGAAGAGAGAAAAAATACCACCTTTATAAAAGACACGAGTTTTGATTTCAAAAAAACAGACGATCCTTATATTATTGAGGCATATATTCCCGAAGTGTACAATTTAAAGGTTTCGGGGGAAGGCCTTCAATTGGCAAACAGAAATGAATTGAGACATCCTGTCGGGGTAGTTGCTGCAAGGTCTTTGCGTTATTTCAGCACAAACAGCGAGGGCTTTAATATCTTTCGTGTTCGGGATATGGTCGTCTGGCGGCTCAGGCACATTTATAACAGCTTTAACTGGTGGAACGCCTACGTGGTCAACGCCGAGGGTGAACGGAAATATATGCCCATGCTCTATATAGGAGAAACATTCGGCACTGCCGCAGGGGATGCGGACGAGGCAGACATTGTGCCCAGCGCATTTGAAAATGACCGGTGTATTGTCAATCAGGAATGCGGGGGGGGAGCAATTTTTGCCGTCGGATACAGTGAAAGAGGCGGATTATTCAATTCTCCCGACATGTACGGGGCAAAAACGGTCGTGGGAAATAAATATAAAGGGGCCGGGGTTAATGTGACACACGGCGTTACGAAGAATCTGCATCTTATGGCTGTCCATACGCTGAAAATGAAGGGCAGGGATATCTCTTCTCAGAATATTTGCGATGAAATCAGGGCGCTGAAAATTGTCATCCTCGAAAGGCCACGGCACGAGAAGCTTATCAAAACCGTTAAAGGGCTGGGCGCTCAAATACTTCTTGTCAAGGATGATGATCTTACGCCTACCCTTGCGGTTGTAAGAAACGACATTGACCTGATCACCGGAGTAGGCGGAATCCCCCAGGCGATATTAAGCGCAATTATCGTGGAAAAATTGGGAGGTGAAATGACCCTGAGGATTTTACCAGCCGAGGTGGCACAGGATGAAAAGTTGCTGCGGAAACTGATCAATTGGAATCTCTTCAAAAAAAATGAAATAGACATTTTGAGAAACTTCAGGATTGTGAGGCCAGGCACAGAAAAAGCGGGGGAGAAACCATGGGATAAAGTCCTGAGTTCAAAAGACCTGGCTCATGGCGCAGATATGGTCTTTACGGCCAGTGTCATCAAAAAAACGCCCTGGATTCGATTCCCGGACGGACGAGAAGTTCCGGGAGTAAAATCAGCGCCTGAAACAGGGGAGGTAATGGTGCATGTAATTCGCGTTACCGATAATAACCTTGAGATCGTTCCTGTTATCTACACAACGGCGATCAGCAAATACTTGCGGCAATACAAAGAACGGACAGAAACCTGTACGGGGGTGGATGGGGATTTGCTCATCCACCTGGGAATGGCCTACGCGGAGTATGGCATGTTTCACAACGCAAGGGAAAGCATACAGCAGGCGCGAAGGTGCAATACCAACGGGGATTTCCTGCAGAAGTGTGACGCCCTGTATGAATACATCGAGGGACTGGACGATCTTGCGAATAAAAAAGTCCAAACACCCGAAGCCCTCATTGAACATTTTAAAAATGTATGCCGCTTGGGCCGGAAAGACGATGTTTGGCTGAAATCCAAACTTATGATTAAAAGATTTTATGAGTACCTCGGAGACAAGCATTGTCATGACCGGCGCTATGAGGCAGCCCTTGCCTGTTATAGAAAGGCATTACACTACAGCCCGCAATTGAATCTCTACCGCAAGGTGAATTCCATTCAGATGAAAGATATCCTTAACGAGTATTTTGACCTGGTTGACAAAATATATCAGGAACTCGATTACACGGAATCGGAATATCTGGAAAAATACAAACTGGGGATCGCACTGGAAGTTTTTTATAGCAATGAATGGTACCTGAAATCCTCGTGCAGGGAACCGTGGCTCATCTTCTTCCGGAGAAGCGTCTTGCATGGAAAAAGTCCTTCCTACAAACTGGCCATCCTCAGCAAATTATTAAGGTTATACAAGAAGCTGAACACTGCAGGCGATGAGGAGCTTTCCCTTTTCCTGAACAGGGAATGCGGAATTACGCGAAATGAAACGGATGGCATTCTCAGGTATAAGAGGGCGCATAAGAAATTTGATTCTGTGGGCGAACTCTATCGCGTAGAGGGGTTGGGTTTGGAGAGTTTGTCGAAATTGCTTCTCCCTCACGTAACCATAGAAAGCCACAACGAACTGGAGGATGCCGATATTCCGCTGAGCATCAGCCTTGTCGAGGTAATGGAAAAAAGATATAAAAATATGCTGGAGGAACTTAAGGATGGATACAGGAAAGATGCGCAGGAACATTCATATGCAATGGCGGAGGCATATCATTATGTGGGTCTGGCGCTTTATGATATCGGAGACGACGAGGGGGTAAAAATCTATTATGAAAAGGCACTCACAAAATTTCTGGAGATTATCGAAAAGTTTGAAGGAATAATGCCGGTTAATGCCCAGTACCGTATCGGCAATCTTTATGAAGAATTGGCCATGCTCTACGGGCATGAGCAGGGTGAATATTACAAAAGGGCGATAGATGCCTATACGCGTATCATCGATGAGCAGCAATCAACAAAATTGTTTGGCTCTATCCGCGGGTTGGTTTCGGTCAGAATAGAACAGGCGAAGGAAAGGGTGGAATGTTTGAACAGAGAATTGTCAATAACAGCACAGAACCTTTAACCTTTTATCATTTAAATTTATCAATAAATTCCTTTGTTGCTTTCAGGACTTCTTTCACAATATTCGCATTATAGAGAAGTCCCTTATAATATCCTGCAATGTGCAAAGTATCATAAAGACTTTCAAAATCTCTCATGAGCTTTCCATATATGAACAGCAAAATGCTTCTGTAATGCTCCTGTATCCATCCACTGATCTGGGTAGTTCTTTTTTTACTTAAGCCAACAACGCCTCATTTATTGCCTCTAATACTGCCAGATATGCCGTGCCAAACGCCTCTCGTACGGGTTTGATATCCGTATAGTTGTTATCTTCGATTGGGATATGGGCAAGGAACTCCTTTTTGTTTTGTAAATACCTTAATGGTTCCTTCCTTGTTTGCTTTATAATACTATGACTCAATTGGATAAAAGTTCTTGATATGTATTACAATTGGTTAGCAAGACAGTAGCAAAAAACGTACAAAAATGTTACTTATTGCTTGATGAGATATCAATAGTATTTCAGAATATTAAATTTTTGTTTCACAGGTTAAAACTATGCAAATTCATTGTTTACGATTTTTTATATTTTTTGTTTGACATAAAATTCCACGAAGGTAAAATAACCTAGCCATTCGAGAAAGGTAAACCCTGAGTAATCAGGTGACGCAAAGTAAAAGGGTCTCTGAGTACGCACGAAGAAGCACCAGCAGCAGAAAGATAGCCTTACTGCCGAAAATGTTCGCAAAAAACGTTTTTGCAGTAAGGTTTTTTTATTTATTGATTATCATTGCTCTCCAAATTAGCCGAGAGGTACAAGAATAGACTCTGAATTTATTGGCATTTTAGACAAGTTTTTCGCAAAAAGCCACCAAATTGGAAAGAGATCATGAGAACTTTAACCTCAGTTGGAAATACTTCAGGATCACCATGGCAATGAGTGCTGTCCAAATTTGAATTTTCACCGCGTTGGCACTGATTCCCACAAATGTCTTTGTCTTGAGGTTCTGTTTGAGTGCCTTAAAAACAGTTCAAACGGGTAACCAGAAAATATTTTTACAAAAGTTTTTTAACAGAGGAATGGCAATGAATTACCAAAACATTCTTTGTGTTGGGGATAGCCAGACCTTCGGTGCAAGGACGTACGGTTGTTATCCACTCTACCTCGCACAAATACTAAGCACGAAAACGCCTTACAAGTGGCGAACAATCAATCGAAGCACGAACGGTTATACTGCCCGCGATCTGTGGTTCATGCTTAACCGGGAAATAGATACTATCTACGATACGTTTCAGGCTTGTCTACTTATCGGAACTAACGATTGTGGTGAAAACAAGGACTGTGACCTGTTCGAAGAATATTACAGACAGATTCTACGAATGTTCTCTGTAAAACATTACCGCGCTGTTTTTTGCGGTGAAATTCCTCCCATTTACCCTGACGGACACATCTTCTTCAATAAAGCCACGATCGAAAGACGCGAAAGATTAAATCATGTGATTGAGAAAGTAGTCTCCGAGTTTCCGCAGGCATATCTAGTCAAAATGGAGGGATTAAGTCGAGATTGCTACGAGGATCCTGTTCATTTTAACGAAAAAGGCAATTTACTTGTAGCTGAGGCGTTCAGCACAGCTATTCAGAAGCTATGAAAGTAGCAATTGTCTTAGGAACAAGGCCAGAGATTATCAAAAATTACGCGGTGGTCAAAGCGCTTAGAAAGCGTAACGTTGAGTTTGAGGTTATTCACACGAATCAACATCACGATTATGCAATGCAAGGCGCAATCTTCGAGCAGATGGGATACTACCCAGACCGGGTACTCGAAGGAAAGTATGACATTGGCAAGGCAATTGATTGGGTGCGCGAACTCGTGCGAACCCAGAATATTGATCTCCTCTTAGCTAATGGTGATACGGCAGCCGCTCTCGTTGCCGCAATTGCCGCCGTCTATTCTGACGTGGGTCTTGCCCATATTGAGGCTGGCCTGCGCTCGTTCGACAAAGCAATGTACGAAGAGCGCAACCGCATCATGGTGGACGCTGCTGCACACTACTTGTTTGCCTATACTGATTACCAAGCGGCATACCTTGATGGTATTCCCGATCTACGAGGTAGGGTTTTCCTTGTTGGGAACACTACCGTAGACTTGCTCGTCGATTTTGATAAGCAACTGTTCAAACCAAACATAAACAATTACGCATATGTAACTTTACATCGCAAGGAATTCACCGATAGCAAAGCTTTGATGATCTCTGTGTTTGAAACGCTTAACCTGCTTGAAACAAAGTTTAGCCACATTATTTTTCCGATGCACCCTCGTACATATGATGCAATGAAGCGATTTAATATTTCTTCCACACTTCTCGATCTGGTACAAGTTATCAAACCCGTACCACCGCTAAAATCACTTTCATACGAGAAACATGCCGAGATTATTTTGACGGATAGCGGTTGTGTGCAGGAGGAGGCGTATTTATTCAATGTACCCTGCGTAACGCTGCGTGAGAACACCGAGCGACATGAAACGATTCTCAACAATGCAAATGTAGTCTCAGGCTTTGCGAGAAACGACATTCTTCAGGCGGTGGAAATGCAGTTGGCCCAAAAAGGAAAGGTGTTTCCACCAATCTATGGATCATATGGCGTTGGAGAACGGATCGTCGATATACTATGCAACCACTTTGAGAACTTCCGCCAATATTGAAAATCCTCTGATACCGGATAAAATAAAATGAATCTGTCTACGAAAAAACGAAAGTAGTATTGACTTGTGCTATTTAAACAAGTCAGAAAACTCTGAGTTCGCCAATACTTTCTTTACCTCATCATAGTTTTTAAGCATATCACGATGCTCAGATTTCCCGGTTTTAACTATGCGTGAGTGGGGGACTGCCCGCTTAGGATTTATAGACAGGAAGTCCCAAATTAATTCAAAACTTGCTGGATTAATTAGCAAATCTTCGTAGATAATCTCGATACAAGGCAGCTGGCACCAATGCAGAAGGTATCTTATCATCTTTATATTTTTTCGAAGCTTTCTTGCTCTTTGTAAAAGTTCATATGGATCAATGTGTACCTTAACTGCTTTCAGCTTCTGCTGATCGGACGCATGCCAGAAGCCTCGCGCTTCAGCAATTTTCAATGAGATAACTACATCAACGTAATTGTGTCGCACAAGATGGATTACTTTGATACGATGCCAAAGTAAATAAGCCAATATCTCAGGATAAGTTCGCAAATCACCATAAAGTAATTTGAAGCCAACAACACCAGTTTTACGATACAAATCGTTCAAATATGAAAAGACCGAAAATGGTCGTATTGAGTTTCTTTTCGCTTCCACTTTAATAAACTCTGGGTAGTCTTTCGCCCCCCCTATAAACTCTCTCTCTTTAGAAACAAACAGTTCTCCATATGCTGTTGCGTCATCTAAGTTGTTGAGGGTATCAATTAACCAGGTTGACCCGCTTCGCGCTGCACTTAAAACAACAAATTCGTTATCCATTCGGTCTGCCATATGATTGGACCTCCACCCAGCATAAAATGTTCTCATCTTCCACTTTTCTCTTGAATATCCAATTTTGAAAGCATCAATTTGATTCAACCGCCTGGTCACGCTTCTCAAGAGTACTTAACCTTGTGGAGATGCAATATCTGATTTTTCAGTATTCGATTTATCATGGCTTTTCCTGCCAGATTTAGTGAAAGATATCCAGCTTTCGCAGCATGTTGGCGAGCATAGCCTGCAAGCGCTTCTTGAGTCCGTAGCTCTGCAGCCATTCCAAAGTCTTTTGGTTTGCTACATGCTATGTTCACAAACAATGCCTTTGCTTCCAGTGTTGGCTCTTTGGGTCTGTGGTATAAATCCTTCAAGGCGCTTTCAACTCCCATTTCCAGTGCCTAGTCAATGCACTTGTATACGGTGTCACGAACAGCTACGACTTTCCGAGCTACTTCTGATATAGTTGGATTCTCATAATATGACAATAAAATCTTTAATCGTTGTATCTCTTGCGATGGAGCTGTGTGTGTTCGGGAAATTCTGTGTTTTTCTGTAACTTTCTTTCCTATTTCATATTCACTCTCATCAAGTGTGGCGTCTACTTTCAATCCCTTTTTCGTTGGGTGTATCTGAAAGAGTTACTCACTAAATTAAGAAGGTAAAATAAAGATGATTAGATTATAACAACCCCATCTTCTCATCAAATCCGTACATGACGTTCATATTCTGAACTGCCTGGCCGGAGGCGCCTTTGATGAGGTTGTCGATGGCGGAGAGGACAACGATGCGGTTTTCGGTGACCTTTGTGGCAATATCGCAAAAGTTGGTGTAGATTACGTCCTTTGTCCTGGGCGTTTCATGGCCTTCTTTCAGGCGAATAAAGGGTTCTGTGCCGTAAAATTCTTTGTAGAGTTTTTGTACCTCATTGTCACTGAGGGGAGGATTGCTATTCTCCCCTGCAGTCTTTCCCTGTTTTGGCTTGGCATAGATGGTACAGAGGATACCACGATTCATGGGAACGAGGTGAGGGACAAATTGGATAGAGACCTTCTGGTTCGTCCTGATGGACAGGATATGTTCGATCTCCGGGCTGTGGCGATGCCCCCCGACACTGTAGGCCTCTATGTTTTCATTGCATTCACAATAGTGGGTATCCTCTTTGGGTTCGCGCCCGCGTCCGGATACGCCCGACTTGGCATCCACGATAATATCGTCCGGGAAGGCATGCCCTTTCAGAAGTAACGGGGCCAGGGCCAATATCGTAGCCGTGGTATAACAACCCGGGTTGCCTACCAGATTGGTCTTTTTGATTTCCTCCCTGAAAAGTTCGGGAAGGCCATACACCGCTGTTTCTATTCCCTTACTGTCGGTATGCTGTGTCTTATACCATCTTTCGTACAGTGATTTGTCACGGAAACGGTAATCGGCGCTGAAATCGATAACCCGAATGCCCTTTTGGATAAAGAGGGGGACATATTGCATGGAGATGGTTGGCGGTAGCGTAATAAAGGCGAGGTCGATATTTTCAGGGACTTCTTTCTGTTCGATAGTTTCACCTCGCAAATCGAGCAGATTCTTTAATGCGGGAAATATGTCTGAAATCTTTGGCCGGTCAGTACGACGTACACCGAGATAGGCGATCTTTACCTCCGGATGGCGCAGGAGGATTTTTATGAGCTCAAGGCTGGTATAGGCCGTTGCGCCAATGATTCCTACTTTTAACACCGTTGTGTCTCCCAATCCGAATCCAAAAGATTAAAAACTCAAGTTGTTTTGAAGTCGTCATTTATTTCGTCATGTTTGTATGATAAAAGGTTCTTTAGCGATAATTTCAAGGCATCCGTTGAGAATTCTCACAGTCTTTTCATCTGCAGAACGGCAATATTTCTTTGCCTGTTTTTTAATTGCTCTATCCATATATGAACTACCTTAATTGCATATTTACTTTGGCGTCTTGGTGGTTTGAACTATTACGCTAAACCTTGCTAAAAATCCTTTTCTTTTTCACTGCTGGCTCTTTTGTTCCAAAGACAATGGGCAGCATTTCGTCTACCTTTTCTACAAATACGAAGTTCATTTCTTTCTTGGCATTTTCAGGCACGTCGACCAGGTCTTTTTCATTGCGTTTCGGCAAGATAACGGTGGTGATCCCTGCCCGTTTGGCCGCAAGCACTTTCTCTTTTATACCGCCAACGGGCAAAACGCGTCCGCGCAGGGTGATCTCTCCCGTCATGGCCACGTTGGAAAGAATTGGCGTCTCTTTCAGGAGCGAGATCAGCGCCATAGCCATTGTTACGCCGGCAGAGGGGCCGTCCTTGGGAATGGCGCCTGCGGGGATGTGGATGTGAAAATCGTATTTATGAAAATCCTTGAAGGTAATTCCCAGTTTCGTCAGTTTGGCACGAATATAGCTCATGGCCGCCTGGGCAGATTCCTTCATGACCTCACCCAATTGTCCTGTCAACAAGAGTTTTCCCGTGCCCGGCATGGAGGTGGCCTCTATAAAAAGGATATCTCCGCCGGCCTGTGTCCAGGCAAGACCCGTCGCCACTCCGGCTTCGGAGGTGCGTTCCGCGGCTTCGGAGAAAAATTTGATAGGGCCTAACAAATTATGCAGCTGATCTGCCGTTACGGTCACAGATTTTTTTTCGCCGGATGCAATTTCTTTTGCCACCTTCCGGCAAATATGGGCAATTTCCCGCTCGAGATTGCGTATGCCGGCCTCACGCGTGTAGTCGCTGATGATTGCCCTGACAGCATCATCCTCCAGGGTGATTTGTTCTTTTGTGAGTCCGTGTTCCTTTAGTTGCTTGGGTATCGTAAACTGTTTTGCAATGAATACCTTTTCATCGGCCGTGTATCCGGGAAGCTCCAGCACCTCCATGCGGTCCTTAAGCGCCGGTGGAATGGGATCGAGGAGATTCGCGGTGGTGATGAACATGACCCTGGAAAGGTCGAACGGCACGTCCAGATAATGGTCTGCAAATGCATAGTTTTGTTCCGGATCCAGCACCTCCAGCAATGCCGCTGAAGGGTCTCCCCGAAAATCGGCGCCCAGTTTATCAATCTCGTCAAGCATGAATACCGGGTTATTGGAACCGGCCTTTCGTAAGCCCTGGATGATGCGACCGGGCAAGGCGCCGATGTATGTGCGCCGATGCCCTCTGATTTCGGCCTCGTCCCGCACACCGCCAAGCGACATGCGCACGAATTTCCGGCCAATGGCGCGGGCAATCGACATCCCCACCGAAGTCTTTCCGGTGCCGGGTGGCCCGACAAAACATAAAATGGGGCCCTTCATGTCCTGCTTTAATTTTCGAACCGCCAGGTATTCCAGAATCCTCTCTTTGACCTTTTCCAGGTCGTAGTGGTCTTCATCCAGTACATTGCGCGCCACCCGAATGTCCAGGTTATCCGTTGTGGTAACCGACCAGGGAAGAGTCACCAGCAGGTCGAGATACGTCCGGGAAACGGTGTATTCCGCTGAGGCGGAGGGCATTTTCGCAAGCCGGCTCAACTCCCGCTCGGCCTCTTTCTTTGCCTCGGGGGGCATTTTCGCCTCGTCGATCTTTTTGGTCAGTTCTTTTACTTCCAGTGCCCGTTCGTCGCCCTCACCCAGTTCCTCCTGAATCGCCTTCAACTGCTGTCTCAGGTAATATTCCTTTTGTCCCTTCTCCATCTCACTTTTTACCTGCGACTGTATCTTTGTGGCCATCTCCAGCACTTCCATTTCGCTGGTGATAAATGCGGTTACCTTTTGTAATCGCGCCTTTACATTAACCGCCTCGAGCACCTGTTGCTTCTCCGCCACGCCGATGTTCAGGTGGGATGCGATCATATCCGCCAAACGGCTTGGACTATCAATGTTGACAATCGCTATTTTTAACTCTTCCGGAAGGGACGGAGCCAGGGATATCATGCGGACAAACTGGTCCGCCGCGTTTCTCGCCAGGGCCTCGGTTTCCCTGTCATTCTCAACGATATCTTCGACAGCAGCAACCTTTGCCTTATAATACGGTTCCGTCTGGATGTATTCATCGATCCTGATCCTGCTAACGCCCTGCACAAGCATCTTTGCCGAGTTATCGGGCATGCGGAGCATCTGGAGCACAACGGCAGCCGTGGCATGACTATATAAATCCGAAGGTTTTACGACCCTGAGGTCTTTATCCTTTTGCGCCACAAGCGCCAGAAAACGGTTTGCAGCCAAAACATGGTTCAAAAGTTTAATATCTCTTTCGGTAACGACACTTAAGGCAGCCACCATGCCGGGGAAAACCACCGTATCCCTGACCGGCAGGACAGGCATTTCCACTGGTACCTGCAGTTTGTTTTCTCTGCTTTCAATCTCCGGAAGTATCTCCCGATGCGCCACATCTTTATCTTCAGGTGGTTCTTTATCCTTGTTGTCCGTCATAATTTCTCACGTCATTTTAAGGGTGAAGGTTAATTTTTACTGAAAACTTCTTCGCCGGATGCTGCTTTGCCTTAGGTAAAACGACCTGGAGAAAGCCATCCTTATACGTGGCTTGTATATGGTCCATATCAACGGGTTTGGGAATGAATATACTCCGTTCAAAATATCCATAACGAATTTCTACCTGGTAAAAACAGATCTTTTCGTGCGCCGATGCGTCCGTTGCAAATCCTCTGATAGTAAGCACTTCCTCAAAAAAAGAGACGCGGATTTCCTCGGATTTTGCGCCAGGCAATGACATTTTTACCACTATTTCATCCGGGGTTTCATAGACGTCCGTAGGGGGCTGCCATGGTGTCGACGAATTGGCAGGAATGTTTTTGTTCAGGGCAAAAGATTCTGCAAACAGTTTTTCCCATTTGTTTTCTTTCGCGTTGACCTTGTAATGAATATCGTTATAATGTGCCGTCATCGTAAAGGTGTTCACCTCCTTATTTCTGTACAAAAGCAAAATCACTATAACAATTTTTGTTTCCGGGCGCAAGAGGTTTAAAAGTATGAGGCTTTTACTGCCGCGCAAGAGGCGTGCTTCAGGGCAGTCAATGAAAAAACCCCGCACAGGGGGCGGGGTTTTTCAAAAAAACGGAACATCCGCTTCACATTCCCGTTCGGTCAGGGGAATCACGGCAGGAAATTGCCGCGATGCGCCTGAAAAGCCCGGAAATTTTCGTGATTCATCGTTTAATACATGTCTCCGTATCCACCATACCCGCCGCCCGGCGGCATGGGGGGCATCTTTTTCTTTTCCGGTATTTTGCCCACTATGGCATCGGTCGTCAGAAGCAACGTGGATATGCTGGCGGCATTTTGCAGCGCAGTCCGGACGACTTTTGTTGGATCGATGATACCTTCGGCGACCATATCGCAATAGCGGTCTGCGCCGGCATCATAACCTTCATTTCCCTTTGCGGTTTCCACCTTTTGCACAACGATGGCGGCGTTTACACCGGCATTTGTGGCAATTTGCCTTAAGGGCGCCCGCAGTGCCCTGCGAACGATATCAACGCCGACGGCTTCATCCCCGGCAAGCTTAAGCGCATCCAGAGAGGGGAGACACCGCAAAAGCGACACACCGCCCCCCGGAAGGATGCCCTCTTCAACGGCCGCACGGGTTGCATGGAGGGCGTCTTCCACACGCGCCTTCTTTTCCTTCATCTCGCTTTCGGTTGCAGCGCCCACGTTAATTTGCACGACACCGCCGGCCATCTTTGCCAGCCTTTCCTGGAGTTTTTCACGGTCATAATCCGACGTGGTAAGGGAAATCTCCTTTTTGATCTGCTCTATACGGGACTTTATTTTTTTGCTGTCCCCTGCCCCTTCAATGATGATCGTATTTTCCTTGTCTATCTCGATCTTTTTCGCCCGGCCGAGATCCTTGAGCTGGATTGACTCCATATTGATGCCAAGGTCTTCGAAGACCGCCTGGCCGCCGGTGAGGATGGCAATGTCTTCCAGCATGGCCTTTCGTTTATCTCCGAACCCCGGCGCCTTTACGGCTGAGCATTTCAGCGCCCCGCGCAGTTTATTTACAACCAGGAGCGTCAGCGCCTCTCCTTCTATCTCTTCTGCGATGATCAAAAGCGGTTTTCCCGTTTGAGAAACCTTTTCCAGTACAGGCACCAACGCTTTGGCCGTGGTGATTTTTTTCTCATGAATTAAAATATACGGATCTTCCAGAACACATTGCATCGTGTTCGGATTCGTGACAAAATACGGCGATAAATAGCCCTTATCAAACTGCAGACCCTCGATCCATTTCGCATCGGTTTGCAGGCTCTTGCCTTCTTCTACCGTAATAACCCCATCCTTTCCAACCTTTTCCATGGCATCGGCAATAATTTTCCCGATTTCCGAATCGTAATTCGAGGCAACCGTGGCGACCTGCTCAATCTCCGTTCGCCCTTTTGTTGGAATGCTCATTTCCTTTAATTTTTTTACGACCGCTTCGACGGCCTTATCGACGCCGCGTTTGAGCGCCATTGCATTCGCGCCGGCCGTTACGTTCTTCAGTCCTTCGACAAATATAGCCTCCGCAAGCACGGTGGCGGTGGTTGTGCCGTCACCTGCAACGTCGCTGGTCTTCGACGCAACGGATTTTACCATTTGTGCGCCGATATTCTGCATATGGTCTGAAAGCTCTATTTCCTTCGCCACAGTCACGCCGTCCTTTGTAATGGTTGGCGAACCAAAGCTTTTTTGGATAACAACATTGCGTCCCCTCGGCCCCAGGGTAATCTTTACTGCATCCGCCAGCTGTTTCACGCCAAGCTTTACGGTTTCCAATGCCTCATGATCAAATATAATTTTTTTTGCCGCCATATCTCCGTAATCCTCCAAATTTTCCTGCCCGTTAATTAAAGACTGTTGTACGTTACGTTTTGCTAAACCATAAGCAAAACAGATGCCGATATGCCGGGACCCTCTCACCCCCGCATACATTAATTCATCCAATCCTAACTTCTTGTGTATCAATTCGAGGGAATACACATGTATGGAAAATACAAAACAGGAAAACCCTTTTCCCCGCGGATATGTCATTATGACAGAGGCTGTGGTGAAACACCTGCGAATTGTGTGTCAATTTGACAGGCGCTATGGTTCGCGGATACGATGATATTTTGCATCCCTAGCGTAACTTTTCAGCGTACTTTCGCTCACAATCACTACGCGTGAACACAATATCGATTATGTAACCCCGAAGGGATGGTATTATTATAGCATACCGGGAAAACGAGATTAAGCCATTTAAACGATTCTTGCCAAAGGTAATTGATTATGCTATACTTCCGCCGCATGTTGACGAATTAAGACAGGAAAGGGAAGAGATTCGTCTGCGCCCGTACATTTTCATTTCACAGAAACAGCAGGGGGGGTGAGTTGATTCTTGAAATAGAAAATCTCATGAAAAAGTTTGACAGGACAAAGGGCATTTCCTGCCTCTCGTTTTCTGTAAAGAAGGGTGAGATTGTCGGCCTCCTGGGGCCGAACGGAGCCGGCAAGACGACCACTATTCATATAATACTCGGTGTGCTTGAATCCGATGCCGGATTTATTTCTATTTTAGGGAAAGATCTGAAGCAGCACAGGAAAAGCATCATGAAAAAAGTCAGCTTTTCCGCCGGATATGCCCAATTGCCAGGAAATCTTACGGTCTGGCAAAACCTATATATATTCGGACTCCTCTATGGAGTAAAAAAGCTGAAGAACAGAATAAATTTTCTCCTGAAGGAGTTTAATCTTGAAGAACTTGCCCATATAAAATCGGGTGTTCTTTCTGCGGGGGAACAGACGCGCCTGCACCTTGCAAAGGCGCTGATTAATTCCCCGCAGCTTCTCCTCCTTGACGAACCGACGGCCTCGCTCGACCCGAATACGGCTCACATAATCCGGCAAAAAATCAGGGACTATGTTGTGTCAAGCAGCGCAGGAGTGCTCTGGACTTCCCATAATATGCATGAAGTCGAAGCCGTGTGTGACCGGGTTCTTTTTCTCTCCCGCGGGAAAATTTTGCTTGAAGGGGATCCCAGAAAGCTGCCGGTCGAATATGAGAAGAAAAACCTCGAAGAACTTTTTATTACCGTCGCTAAAGAACCGGGTTTCTTTTAAGGAATTCACCCCTTACCGTTTATGGATTTCATAAGAATATATGCAATCTTTTTAAGGCAAATATTTCTTATACGAAACAACAAGACCCGTCTGGTAAATATTTTCATGTGGATAAGCATCGATACGATCCTGTGGGGGTTTATTTCTCGGTATTTGGATACTATCGGTCATTCGGTCTTTAGTTTCACTACCACCGTTTTGGGCGCTGTCGTCTTATGGAATTTTCTTATCCGCATACAGCAGGGTTTGATGTTGTCTTTTTTTGAAGATATGTGGTCATGCAACCTGCTCAATCTTTTTGCTTCGCCTCTGCGTATCCGCGAATACCTGTCAGGTTTGGTAGTTTCAAGCCTGGCCACGGGCGCAGCGGGCTTAAGCGTGATGCTTCTTATCGCGTGGGTGATGTTTCTCTATAATATTTTTCAATTTGGCGTTTTGCTCGTGCCCTTTCTTGCGATCATTCTTGTCTTCGGGCTGGCGCTGGGAATTTTCGCTACAGCGCTTGTTTTGCGGTTTGGCCCTCCGGCAGAGTGGATCGCCTGGATAATTCCTTTTGTCTTAGACCCGTTTACCGGGATCTTTTATCCCGTTTCCGCTCTTCCCAAAGTTCTCCGGCCCGTCTCGGCAATTCTTCCCCCCTCGTATGTATTCGAAGGAATGAGAGGCGCCCTCTTTTCCGGTAAATTTTCGGTTATAAGTCTCGCCGCAGGCCTCAGCATCGCCTGTGTCTACCTGTTTGCTTCCTGTCTGTTTTTCCTCTATATTTACCGCAGCGTCCTGCGAAGGGGGCTTCTTGGCCGGCTAACCGCAGAAAATTTATAAAATGATTTAGAAGTCTATTCTTTTCTCAACGCCGATTTCGTCCGTGTACGCATAGGCGGGATAAAAATTCTTATCGTCCTTGCTGCCGTTATCCGCCATATCATTTTTTTCATTATCCTCATCTCTCCTGCGGACTTCGGGCACAGCGCCCGAAACCAGCCCTGTCGCCTTTACGGTAAGTGAAGAACCGGTTCCATCCGTAAGGAGTTTTGCCTTCCAGGTAACGGTAACACTTTCACCGGCCGAAAAATATCCGATATCGCTTCTGGATGTGCCCTCCAGTAAGCACATATTTGGGGGCAGAATGATTTCCGCACTGGTATTGAAGGCGCAATAGGCTGAACAATCGAACGGCTGTGAACAGGGATACGTTATTTCTGCCGTCACTTCGAGCACGGAGCCGGAGGTCGTTTCACCGTTTGTGCGGATGGCAAGAGTCCAGGGCACCATTACTGCTCCCCAGTAAGGGCGTGAGGTTCCATATCCGGTAAGGTTCCAGGCATTTTCGAAGTCAGCCATGCTCCACGTGATCGTATGATCGGGATTTGCCACCCTCGTGAGGTCCCTGCCCCATGGGTCGAGAAAATAAACGACCCCCTTTTCTTCGTCGTACCCCACAAGCACCCGGTAGTGAGCGCTCTCATCATCGGGCGCATATTTCATGAATAAAACAACCGGAATATCGTGAGCAATGAGTTCTTTAACGTCCGGCCACCAGAAAGTATCGGAAGAATGCTCGAAAGAGGCATAACCCAGCGGCCTTTCCGGATAGCCCGCTTTTGGCGCGTTGCGGGGATAGAATCTCCCCTGGGCACTGCTCAGATGACTGAAAAAACCGGCGCGCACCATATCCCAGGTATAGGTGCCGATGGAAGACAACCGAACGACATCGGCAATGGCCTTTTGATCGATATCCTCGCCCCAAAAATCGTAGAGAATTTCAAGGGAAGCGGGACCGCAGGAAAGGCCTGTCATTTGCCTGTGGTACGGCACACCGGAGATACGGTGCGCCTTTGGCAAAGGCTCCGTTTCTTCTGTGCCGTTCGCCGGATTACCACAACAAAAGACCACACAAAGCACGACGATACTGAACACGTTTTTATATCGCATTTCATTTCACCTCCACCCCGCAATATTTTTTCACCGTGAACGGTCCGGCAATTATTTCACGGTTTTCCTCTGTAAAATAAAGCCATTTTCCATGCAGTGATTGCATAATGCGCTAATTTTCTCCCGTGAAGGGAAGAATCCCGCAGGCGTCGTTGTGTTTCGCGCCCGATACGGGTTTATTTTTCTGTCTCAATACGTGTGTAATTTCCTCGGCCTTCATCGGGCAGTATAACAGGTAGCCCTGTATGTAATCACACCGGTATAACCGCAACAGTTCCATTTGCTCTTGCGTTTCCACGCCCTCTGCAATTACCTTTATTTTAAGAGAGTGCGCCATGTCTATAATGGATTTGACGATCGCAGAAGCATCCGGATTGACGGCAATATCCAGAATCAAAGAGCGATCGATTTTCAGGGTGCTGAACGGAAGGTCTTTCAGGTTGTGGATAGAGGAAAAACCGTTGCCAAAATCATCCATCATGAGATGGATTTTCATTTTATTCAGCTCTTTGAATATTTCGAGGACGAGCCCTTTGTTCTCGATAACGGTGCTTTCGGTAATTTCCAGTTCAAAGGCGTCGGCGGGCAGGCCGGTGTTTTTTATTATGGCTCCAATTTGTTCCGGGAGTTCTTTGTGCCGGAACTGTAATACCGATACATTAACGGTAATCGTTATATTGGAAAATCCCATGTCATGCCACGCCTTGTTCTGGGCGCATGCGTTTTGTATTACCCAGTGCCCGATTTTGTCGATCATGCTGGTTTCCTCTGCGAGCGGGATAAAATCATCGGGCAGAATTAAACCGCGTTGAGGATGCTGCCAGCGAATGAGCGATTCCAGACCAATGATCTCATCACGCTCCAGCGATACAATGGGCTGATAGTAAATTATCAGCTCTGAACGTTCAATTGCGTGGCGGAGATCGGCCTCCAGTTGTAAAAAATTCACCGCCCTGGCATGCATCTCCGCGTTAAATATTGCATACCGCGCCTTACCGAGCATCTTCGCCCGATACATCGTTATGTCTGCGTCGCGCAGGATATCCTCCGGCCGGCTGTAAAATTCGCCCTGTAAGACAATGCCAATGCTTGCCGAGGCGACAATCCTGTGTCCGTCAAGACTGAAAGGCTCCTTCAGGGTTTCGAGGATTCTCTCTGCCACGAATTTTGCGTTAAAGTCGTCGTCTACGTTATCGAGGAGGATCGCAAACTCATCGCCTCCGAAACGGGCGACGGTATCTGATTTCCGCAGGCACTTTTCCAGTTTCTGCGCGATGAAGATCAGGAGTTTATCGCCCACCAGGTGTCCCAGGCTGTCATTGATAACCTTGAAACGATCAAGATCGATAAACAATACAGAAAACGCGCACTGTGTATCCCTCTTGGCATGTTCAATTAATCGCTCCAAACGCTCCATAAAAAGATTCCTGTTGGGCAGGTTTGTTAATGAATCGTGAAATGCCGTGTGTTTCAGCTGGTCGCGATATACCCGTAGATGTTCAATCATACGGCTGAAAGCGCTTGCAAAGTCTGAAATTTCATCATTTGTGCGCACACTAATCTGCTGTTCGAATACGCCTTCAGAAATTTTTTTCGTTGCCAAACTCAGCTTCTTGAGAGGGGCGGTAATTCTTTTTGTAAGAAACAGGGTAAAAGCAATCCCGATAAAGATAAAGAGGGAGGTAAAAAGGAAGGCCGACACCTTGAATTGATTTATGCTCTTATAAAGATTTTCAAGAGACAAGCCAAGCTGAACGTACCCCAGAATCTCCGGGTGTGCGTCCTTCGTATTGTTTTCCACTCCGTCATTTGGCTTCTGTGCGGCAAAGCTGACAACCGGGGCGATGACTTCAATGTACCGATTCCCGTCTTCGGTATTGACAAATTCTTCATAAAGTATTTTTCCGGGCGAACCGTGATCCCCGGAATTCACCACCGAAACCGGAGGAATTTTTAGCCCGGATTTAAAACTTTTGCGCATGAGTTGGTTCTTTTCTTTGTTCAAAAGGCATACATAAGCGACGTCGTCGTCCACTTCCAGGCTCTCGACGATCTGCATCATCGTTTCTCTGTCCCCCGTATAGATGCAGTATTCGCTCGTTTGAGACGCCATACCTGCAACAATCAGGCCGTGCCTCAGAAGACTATTGTACCTGTAGGAAATTACATTGTGCATGAGAAAAAAGCTGATCCCTGCCGAGGTCATCAGGATGATGAGAATGGTCAAAAGATTGAACTTGGTTGCGATGCTTATTCGTCGCTTTGCTCGTGAGACTGGCATAATTCATTCATCAAAAATTTTACATGCAGTACGGATGTATTCTTCCTTAATATCTACCTTCATATGCCGGGCTGTTCTCAGATTCACGGTGTAAAGCAGCTTTCGGGGAAACGACGGAGGCACGGACTTCGCCTGTGCGCCCCCTGTTATTTTCACGACCATCTCTCCGCATTGCATCCCGATATCATGAAAATCATATTCCAGGGCATAAAGCGCCCCTGCCTTTACCCATGCGGAAGAAAGACCACAAAAAGGTATACGGTTTCGAAAGGAAAAAAGCAGGATGTGCCTGGCGGTCAGCGAATTAAATATGAGAGCGTCATGCATTCCCCACAAAACATCCGCCTCATTTGCAAGGGTTTTAAGCGCCCGGGGAATATCTTTTGGCGTATGCACCTTTACAGGATAAAGTTCAAGCCCCATTTTTCTTGCGATTTCCTCCGCGCACCGGATCTTTTCCTGATTTTCCAGCGGGTTGTAGATGACGCCGATTTTTCTCGCCTTTGGGAGAAATTGCTTTAACCAGAAAAACTGTTTTTCTAACGGGAAGTCAAGTATTACGCCGGTAGCGTTCCGGGAGCGCTTTATCGTATCCTCGTCGAGAATAAAGGTAGCGACAACGGGAATATCGTGAAACACCTTAAGAGCTTCAACCGTTGGGAATGTTCCAATGGTAAATATCACCGCCGGGTGACTTCTTTTGATTTCCTCAAAAATGTGCGATATCCGCACTTTCCCGCCTTCCAGCGCATAGGCAGTGCATTTTGACGGTATTTTTTGTTCCACAATATGCTCCTGAAAACCCGCGAGCACTTCCGTGTACGGAGATTCATTGTGGCTGACAAGCACAGTAATTTGCAGCTCATTTGCCGGGATTTCATGAATGTTTACGCAGAAAACGAAGACTGCGGAAAGAACTGCCTTGAGCATAGCGCGTGTTTTGCACCCGTACATATCGAATTTTACCGGGTAAATTAAAAAGCATACGTAACCTTAATTCGAAATATCCTGCCGTCCTGTTCTATGACGTCCAGGGGGTGCTCTTCTCCTCCGGGGTCTTCGTATTCCTTATTAAACAAGTTAAAGATTCCTCCAGAAACTTCCAACGTTTTAAAAATATTCCTGCCGTACAATGTCACGTTCGTGACAAAAAAGTCTTCCGCACTTCTGCGTGAAAGCGTTTTTCTCCTGCTGGTATATTGTTCCTCTCCGCCGAAAAAGAGTTTTCTCCCGATCAGGGGAATAATAACATTGAACTTGGCCAAATGTTTCGGAGAATTTACCAGTATTTCTCCGGTCATCTCATCCTCGGTTTCCTGAATCGTGTAGCTGGCCCTGCCCTCAAATCCGCTGTCCCATTTCGCTTCCATCTCGGTTTCAATGCCCTTCGCACGAACCCTATCGATGTTATCAAATACGAGAAGCCCGTTTTCCGGGTCGGTTCTTAAGGCGATGAGGTCGTCAATTGAGTTGTAAAAACCGACAAGTGTTCCGCGAAAGTGTTTTCCAAAGTACTGTTCGTAAATGATCTCGTACGTATCGATGGTCTCGGGGTCGAGATGAGAACTGGACATTTGCGAAGTGCCGTCGCTGTAATAAAGTTCATAGGCGTTTGGCGCACGGAAGGCACGGCCATAAACGAACTTGAATGTTGTCTTCGTAAAAGGGCTGTAAATCAAAGCAGTACGCGGGCTGACGGAGGTCCCGAAGGTGTAAAAATAATCAAAACGAACACCGGCATTTAAAGTCAAATAGTCGGTAATGGCGTATTCATCCTGAAAATAAACCGCCCAATACTGAGTGTCGTGCTTGTCATCGAGAATTTCACGTTTAATGCCCGGAAATCTCTCCTCCCGTACATGATTGAATGTCCGCTGGTCCTGTTGTATACTGTATCGATAATCAAAACCGACGGTGCCTTTGTGCTTTTCGAGAAGAGTTTTGGTTAACTGAAGCTCTCCCTGCAGCCATTGACTGTCAACGTCATCGGAAGTTTTCACAGTTTCAGGCAATCCGTTTGCGTAATAATCGTCATTGTAGTCGTAAAAATTATAATTGAACCGGGCCAGAAAATTCCACTGTTCATCAAACAGGCGTTCGTACTTCAGATCCACCCACCCCCGCTCGTCAGAAGTAAAAAAACGCTCGTTAAATCTCGTATCATAGGGAGCGGTCGGAACAACTTTTTCCCTCTGATGATAATTGAATTGCAAAGTCCAGTCATGAAAGGAAAGGCTGCTGAAAAAGTTTTTAAACCGGTCATTATCAAGATCTTCGGCAATGCCATTGTTATTTTCCGGGTTGTCGAATTCCCGAAAGAACAGACGATCATCTCCTTCGCTGCTGTAATAAGAGCCAGACAATAACATCTCCAGGCCATTGGGAAATTTTTCCCCGTAACTCACGCGGGTCTTGTATGTCTCAAAACTGCCCGCTGTTCCCGACACCTCAACGCCCTTAAATCCCCTTCCCTGCCGGGTAATTACATTGATAACCGCGAAGAAAGCATTCGTGCCATAGAGGGAAGAACCCGGGCCGCGGATGATCTCGATGCGTTCAATGAGGTCAATATCGATGGGAAAATCCGTCCCGATTGGCGCCTGTTCATAAATTGCGTCATTGATGCGGTGTCCATCGATAAGGAGCAGGATACGCGTATTGTAATCTCCCGGCAACCCAAAACCCCTTACACCGAGATAATGATAGTTTCTGTCATAGGTAATATGGAATCCTCGCACGCTCCGCAGAATCTCTGCAAAATTGAGATAACCATATTTTTTGATCTCATCTGCCGTTATAATAGTTACCGAGGAAGGGGCTTCTGTCAACTTTTGCTCATATTTGGAGGCGCTGTAAACGGAGGGAATTTCCTGAAAAAGAATCATTTCTTCGCTTACAGGCAATGGTTCCAGGGACAATTCCGATTCTGCCCGGCACAGAGAAGAGGAGAAACAAAGAAGGAAGAAATTTCCAATGAAAAATCTCCGAAATTTTTCATTTCCTTGAAAAAAGAAACTTGTTTTCTTTCTGAGGCTAGAAAGTAACATGTCTATTTATACATGTTTGTGTAATAATTTCAAAGAATGAGGCAAATAGTCTTCAGAGCAGAGGAGTTTTCATGATAATTAGTGATGCGAATAGTTTTTTGGTTTTATGGTATCTACGGAAAGTACAATTTTGTCCATATTTAAAACCATTTGAGTGCTTAAGTCAAGCAAAATAATGGATTAGCATCAGATAAGAGACCATAATTGTTCAAAAATTCTTTTGATATCCAAGTTTGTTATGTGTAATTATAATAACATTTTGTAACAAATATAACATGTTTTGGCTGATTTCATGCATACATGGCTGCTGTTAACACATCAGATTGCGCAAGATACCCCCCAGGAGTGCCGTATACGTCCTGCCTTTTCCAAAAGAACACGAAGAAAGGCTGCAGTGGCTTTGTCAACAGATTAAAGACAGCGGCAGCGAGGCATCCCTGCACCGCAAAAAGAGCGTCTCGTCCCAAAAAAAGAATTTTTAAAGCAAAAATTTATTTGTAATTATGAGTGGTTTGTTATTATGCTTTTATTCTGACTGCGGGTGGTCTGCGACGTCCACATCCCTTGTCTGGGAGTCTCCCTATACAAAGACTCCGCCAGCAGTCGGCGAAAAAATGGGTAAAATCCGGGAACGAGAAAGAACTGTGCGTTGGAGATGTCCCGTAAATGTGATACGGGACACGATGACGATGCGCCGGTTGACTCAACGAAGGAGACTTCTGTGCCATCGCTGTCCTCAGCGAGGGGTTCTGCGGGGATCATTTTGTTTCCCCGGTAATCACATTGCGATTGACCGGTAATAGTAAATAACTGAGAGAGGGGAAGGAGGGTTTCTGGAATTGAGTTAAATAATTCGGATTTCACATATCCCCATAGTCCTCCCGTAAACGGTGGGCAGGGCGAGAGGGGGGGGAGTTGCAGCAGGTCTGATTTATAGAGTATACGGAATTTTCACTTTATTTAAGCGGGTTTTGAGGTGGTACGGTACGGACAAACTTTGTTTGCCCGTGTTTAATTTAACATTTTTCTCGCGAGGTTGCCTTTATGAAAAAATTATTCTTTGCAGGTATCGTTTGTGTAATGAACGCTTCAATTTCCGGTTATGCACATGCACAGCAGGGGCAAAAAATTACCACATCGGAAATCTTAGGGGAAAGGAAGGAATATTATTTTGATGACAACAAGGTAGATGAGGTCCCCATGGGATTTCAAAGCGCTCTTACGGGAAAAGGGGAACAAGGACGCTGGGTAGTCAAGAAGATAGAACATGCGCCCTCGGCCGATAATGTAGTTGTGCAGACCAAGCTGGACGATACGGACAATCGCTTCCCTCTCTTGATACTGGACGGCGTGTCGTATAAAGATTTTGCGGCATTTGTAAAATTCCGGGCAATAAGCGGGAAGACCGATCAGGCCGGGGGGCTGGTCTTCAGATACAAAGATAACAATAACTACTATGTCATCAGGGCCAATGCCCTGGAAAATAATGTACGGTTATATTCGGTAATCAATGGGAGCCGAAGGCAGATTGCCGGTAAAAACATAAAGGTGCCGTCGAACGAATGGCACCTGCTGAAAGTTGTTTGTAAGGCGGACAAGATTCAGTGTTTTTTTAATAATACCAGGGTATTCGAGGTATCAGATGACACATTCGACAGCGGGAGTGTGGGACTCTGGACAAAGGCAGATTCATACACATATTTTGACGACCTGGTGATGCAGGAAATGAAATAGCCGGTAAATGCACATTCAGCAACCAACCGTTAGGCAAATTTAGTCATGGGGAATCAATACTTCCCTGGGTTTTGAGGCATTTCCCCTCAAGGCTGGTTCAATCTTGCCGGCTTCGTATTTTAGCAATGTGCAAGTTACCTTTTCTGTAAAACTGATAATTGTTTTGGTATGGATTGTTTACAAAAAAGGTAAGAGAGGAGTCGAAATCCTTCTTCATGTCCGGCAAAGCCACTTTGTTCCGAGTTGCGAACCCTGCAGTGAATGGTTCGGGGGGCTTCCTCCAAAAATGTCAGCGCCTTTATAGCAACTGAAACCGGAACATACAAGCAATACTCCGTGCGGCCGATGGTCATAACGCGACTCCTCAGATCGCACGGATTCCTGCTGAATCGCAATTCGCATGATATCGGAGTCTTTTATTTCACGCGTGCGCACAACACCCCTCCTTTCAGTTATTTTAATGTAACAGAAAGGATAATTATGCGTCATTATTTGTGCCCTTATGTATAAACATAGTAAAATATTTATTTTATGCCTGAAAGGCAGAAAGAACATAGCCAGGAGCGACAGCCCCTGGAAAAAGAGGGTATCACATAAAATAGCCCCATAATAAACGTTCAAACAGATTAAGCGGTTTAAACAATTTTTCCGCTTTGAACAGTTTCATCGGACTGAACCATTATTTTTACCGGAGGTTAACCATGCCATTATATTTCATCTGCTTGAATGGTTTGTATCATTTCTTTGGCTTAAACAGTTTGAACAGGTTTTACAGTTTGAACAATATTATTGTTGGACAGGGGGATACGGGATCAAGAGTAAATGAGTTACCATATAGCGCATTGATATACATCCAATGTATGGTAATTGCCTTGACACGTGTTACCTTACAAGATACCATAATTAACAATTTGTATGGTAACCTGTCTGCGTGCTGTCTGCCGTGGCACAGGCAGGTAACGCACAGGCAGGCAGGAGATTGTATATGAAGGTCATAAAGGGTGTTCTGGAGGAAGAACTTGAAAATGCTATCAGGCAGGAGGTTGCTTATATCAAAGCCCTTAATGCCATTCCTCCGGGGGTTATTGTTAAAAAGAAAATAAAAGGCCACATTTATTATTATCTTATGATGAGAGAGAAAGGAAAGGTTAAATTCACTTATAAAGGCAAAATTTCTAAAGAAGAAATTAAAAAATATGAAGAAGTAAAAAAAATGAGAGCCAAATACAGAAAATTGCTTTCACAGATAAAAAAGCAGTTAACCTTTTTGAAAAAGGCTTTGAATGCAAAAGAGATACGCACTCTTACTTAAAGTTCTAAAACATTTTCAGAATGCAGGGATATTGGATGAAATTATCCTTGTAGGCAGTTGGTGTATGTATTTCTACAAAGATTATTTTGTCGAAGAAAAATATAACCCATCTATAAGAACTAAGGATATTGACTTCCTTGTCCCGCTTCCAATAAAGTCCAAAAAGAAAATAGATGTTATAGAGATACTAAAGCCAGAAGGTTTTATAGTTACCTTCAATAATTTCGGATATATGAGGATTGAACATCCGGAGATTATGATAGATTTCCTTGTTCCTGAAAAAGGAAGAGGAACCGATAAACCTTATTCGCTTCCTCATCTCGGAGTTAACGCTCAGCCATTGAGATTTCTTGATTTCCTTGTGCAAAATACCATAACCCTTAAATCAGATAATATTAGAATAAGAGTTCCCCATCCGGCTGCCTTTGGTTTGCATAAACTTATAATCTCTCAACGAAGAAAGACAGAGGAAAAATCTCTAAAAGAAAGGAACGAGGCAATAATTGTTTTAAATACACTCATTGAGAAAGGCGAGTCGAATAAAATCAAGGAAGTTTTTAATACCATGCCGATGACATGGCGAAAGAAAATACTTCAGGTTCTGAAGGAATCTGAGGATAAAGAAATTATAGATATCTTAGTATAAGACAAATTAAAGGAGAGTCTTTATGCCATTATTCAATTGGACAAGGAATCCGTGAGTGGATCTAATTGAAAGGAGAAATTCAATATGAGATTTGCTGTGACCTATGAGCTATCAGGCGATACTATTCCGTTAGATTACAGAAGTGGATTCATCTCTTTAATAAAAAAGGCGATGGAAATTGCCAATAAAGATTTATACAAGAAGTTTTATGAGGAAGACCAAAAGGTAAAACCATATACTTTTTCTGCATACTCCCCGGATGGTTTTCTTAAAAATGGCGATGAATTTAAGGTAGGCAAGACATTGGTATTCAATTTTTCCACCAATTCCTATGAAATTGGAACTTATATCTATAATGGTTTAGTGGATAACAAAATGAAAATTTTTCCATTTTTCGGAGGCAATCAACTTAAACGGCAAAAAGCAACACTTTTACCAGAACCTGAAATAAAAGACGATACCACTGTATTTAAGACCATGTCCACAGTATTGATTAACGCCGTTGGAAACAAGAATTGGTATTTTATTCCTGGTAATCCTGAGTTTTCTGGTGCCTTTAACACATGCGTTGAAGCAATGGTTAACGAGCTTTTGGAAATCAATACCAATGTAGTTTTTAATCCTATAAGTATAAAACGGCAGGTGGTCAAGCATTATGGTGGGAATATGCAAGGGTTTGAAGGTATATTTGCGTTGTCGGGCAATAGCGAGGTATTACAGCTAATTCATGCAGTTGGCTTGGGTGTTAGACGAAGTCAAGGCTTTGGAATGTTGAGGGTGATGAAATGACGCAGTATACAATCAAAAGAACTGGAAATATTTTTGTGGATTTGGGGATAATCAGGCTTTTTGAACTTTTAGGAGATACCCATTGCAGTCTGACCACCAATTATATCAAAATTACTAACCTTGATAAGTCTAAGCTAATTTCCGCTTTCATTGCTAAGGTAGATGATGCAAAAAATGAGTTAAAATCAAAAAAGGGTAAAAAGCGTTCTTCTGTAGTCGGGAAGTTCATAACAAATAATACATTATTTAGCCAAAACTCTGTTACTGATAAAGAATTTAAAGATAACTATGAATGGCTTGTTGGCAAGTTTTTCGATACCCTTGAAAATAATATTCAAGGGGAAACTTGCAGTTTTTGTTTCACATACTTTGCAGAACCAATGGAGATTATAAAAAAAAGAGGTGAAAGCAGAAAGAGGGAAATTACCAATACGAGGTATCCACTTTTAGGAGCTATGGGAGGAGGAAGCGGATTTAGTGGTTTTTTCCCAAATACGAGATCAAATCTTTATATGTGTTATGTATGCGAATTACTAACATTGTTAAATGTTTGCAAGATAAAAAAGAATGTTGTCTATGTTCCTGATTTGGTAACTCTTAAAAGGTTGGATGATATAGTATCATTTCGCGAGCAAACTGATAGCATGGTTTTGACTGATATAGCAAGATTCGGTTTTACAGGTATAAAGTATCTAAGTATTGGTTACGGTCAAAAGAGTGAAATCCAGAATTTTGCTTTATTAACTCCAGAAAATCTGCTCAAGTATCTCAAGGTAAAAGATATTGTGTACTGGTTCAAATATAACACGGAAAAACCAAATGAATTGAAACGGCAGATTGACATTTATCTACTGAACGGAAATTATAATTTAGTAAGAAAGATATTATTAGGAAATATCGTGGGAAATAGAGCAGACGAAGATTTACGAAACAACTTAAAAATATATGTCAATTTCTTAAAGGAGGTGATGATTATGAGTGCCAAAGAAGTAGAAAAGGAATTCGAAAAATCTGCCTGGGAGCTTAAACAGAAAATTGATCAAGAAAAAATACCAGGCATCTGCTACAAAATCCTCGGTTATTTGCGCAGTGATGACAGAGAAGAATTACTTAAATTCATACTGCATTTGTGCATAACTAATACCGTCTCACTACCTGATAAAATCTCGGATGTGCTTTTGCGGTATGATGAAAATACAATGAATTATGCAGCAGGCAAGTTTGTTGAAACATTATATAAAGGTATAGGAGGAGAAAATGAGTAATGAGAGAAAGGAACTAATAGTAACCGGCCTTACTTTAACAGTATTAACTAAAAGTCCCGTAGCGCTTTCAAATGATCAGGGTTATGGAACATATACCCCAATTAAGAAAATTTATTTTGATAATGCCATTAAACCTTTTGCCTCGGTTTCAACTTTTACTTATGAATTAAAAAGAATATTGAAGGGAGAGCCATTTAACTGGACGATGACGCCGTTAATTGTAAAATCACAAAACACAATACCGAAAGAAACTGAAGAAAAAAATTTCGAAACAGATGTCTTTGGGTATTTACTGCCTGACAAACAGATAGATAGAAAAGCACCTTTAAGAGTAATACCTTTGATAGCAATTAATCCATATAAAAATACAACAAGTCTGATAACAAACAGAGGTCTTTTTGACTTAAGTTTTGGCAGAAAATATTTTGAAAAAAATAACTCTTCAGACTTTTGTGATAGTGAATTTGAACCACCATTAACAGTTGAAACACTTTGTAATACAATTTCTACTGATAATTACAGCATTTCTTTAAATGCGTCCAATAACACAATTGACTGGCTTAACGAACTTTTAAAAGTTCCTGATTTCTACGATAAATTGAAAACTAAAAAGCCAAATGTTAAGTTCTCTAAAGACATAACGAAATTAGATAGCGAAACAAAAGGTTACCGGAATAAAAATTTGTCTGACTTAAACAATGAAGAGAAGAATAATATTAAAAAACTTAATCGCGCTATTTTGGAAGAAACTTATCCACAGGTTACTCCAAAATGTCAATCAATAAAACAAATGGAAGTAGAAAAAATTCCAACAACACAAGCATTTGCGACTGAAGAAGTTCATGGCGATTATTATTCTTATACAATTACTTTAGAACTAAACCGGATTGGAAGGATTGAGTACAAAGATGGGAGTAGTAAAAAACTCGATATGGATAAGTTTGAATATAAAGATGAACCGACTCGTAAAAAAATGATAGAAGACATTTTAGGAGCACTTAAACAACTTAGTAGAGATATTAAGCATCAAAACCCTCTTTTACGGCCTTTGGCGGTTGCGGGTGGTATTTTTAACTCAGCAAAACCTTTCTTTTGGGATAGGATGAAGTTATTAAAGAACGGTAATCTGAATATGCAAGCGCTTGCAAATGTGATTAGTGATTACAAACTTGAAGACCTTGGTTTTTGCACAATTGGCATAGATGAAGATGAGTTTTTTGTTGATAAGGATAAGGATATTGTTTGTAAACAAGCTATAACTAATGAAGGGAGTAATTCAACTAATAAAATAAAACGTCCCATTGCTGCAATAAATGAAATCATAGATAAAGTAAAAAATGCAAACTCGCTCAAATGGGAGGCTGATAAAAAACAATGGAAATTATCAATATAGAAAAGGCGATCCGGGCAGAAATATATCAACCTTTTGCCTGCTACAGAGAGCCGCTGGTTATGAGCGGGTTTATAACTTCTCTGCCATTACCTCCTCCAACAACAATTGCAGGGATGTTGGTCCATGCGATGGATAAAAAGTTTAATGAATGGATTGACGTAGCTATTACAGGCAAATCGAAGGGTTTCGTAGTTGACTATCAGAGGCTGGTTAAAGAACCAGAGAAATATCACCTCTCTGGAACTCATGAACCGTCTCCCGCAAAGTTTCAAGTGCTCGTTGATGTCTCTCTTAATGTTTTTATTAAGTCAAATAACTCCGAAGAAATTCTTAATGTACTCATAGAACCTAAAAATTATTTGTCTCTAGGACGCAAAGAGGATTCAGCGTTTGTGAGGAATACAGAACTTGTCGAGATTAAGACCATAAGGGTTTCTCTTGAAGATGCGATAAAAAACGATGTTTTATTGGAGAATACCTTCATTCCCTATAGAGAGGATTCAGAGATCGGATATTTTTATAGGTTGCCAAAGAAATATAAGACGTTAGATAAGAGAGAATTTGAATATGGCGATTATCTCTATGTATCTGATAAATCAAAATTCATAGCAGGTGAGTTTTGTATGTATGAAAATAATGATGAAAGGGAGTTTTTCAGATGGATGGTGACATCTTAGCAAAATCAGACCCAAGGCAAACACTTTTAGAACATACTAATTCTTTACTAAATGTAGGCATGTCAATAAAAAACTGTATTGGGGATGATATTTTAAAAGTTGTGCCTGATGAGTATAGGTTCGTATTTTTTGATTTACTCGATATTTGTGTAATCTTTCATGATATTGGTAAAAGTAACGTAAAATTCCAAGATAGAATTGAAAATAATATAAAAAGAAAATTAGAGGGAGAAATTGATCATAACTTGTTATCACTCTCTTTTTTGAAAAATTATTTTGAACTGAAACCTGACTTTAGAAGTATCAAGCACATAATTTATAAGACTATCGCCTATCACCATAATTCATACTCACATTATCTTTTAGACAGTTGTACATTTAGAGATATACAAAAGGCAATAGTGAGCGACATTATTCCAAATTTAAATAAACTAACAAACTATCTGTCCTTTATTGACAAAAGGCTTTCCTTAAACTATTCAAAAAGTTTCATTCCGGATTTAGATTATGAAAAAGAATTGAATTACAACTTTGAAGGTAAGGGTGACAAACAGCTTTATATTCTATTGAAAGGTTTTTTGCACAGACTTGACCATCTTGCCTCTGCTGGTTTCACGGAAGATTACTATTTTGATTTAGATGCAGAAAAGATTGATGATCTGCTAAGAGATTTTATATCAGAAAAAACAGGGTTAGAAAGACAAAATATTGTATTCAAGGACTTTCAAGACAAAACACATGCTAACAAAGATAGAGATATACTATCCATTGCCTTTACTGGAAGCGGTAAAACCGTTAGCGACCATAGGTGGAGTGGTAGACGTAAATTCTATCTCGTTCCTACAAGAGTCTCCGCTGAAGCGTTTTATATTGATGCTTGTAAGATTTATGGAAAAGAAAATGTAGGTATTCTTCATGGAGACTCAATAATCTATATGGATAGAGATATTGAGGATAGTATTTCTATTTCCTTTTCTGAAAGCGACTACAATTTATCTCGGAATCTAGCTAAACCTTATATCATCAGCACTATTGATCAAATTCTTACCTTTCTATTCAGATTTTCCCGGTATGAAAAGATAATAGTGTCATTAATCGGTTCTAAAGTTACAATCGATGAGCTACACTTGCTTGACCCTTATATGTTTACCATTGCAATAGAAGTTATCAAGATATTGAAAGATTTCGGAATAAACTTTCATCTTATGACTGCCACCATGCCGCCTCTTTACAAAAAGCATATTATTGAAAGCGGTTTGAAATTTATCGAAAACGAGTCTGTTGTGGATTCTAAAGGTAACCTTGTGCAGGTATGTATGAAGGATGAGGAAATAGATTGCTTGGAGATTATTCGAGAAATAGAACAAGCGGAATCAAGACATAAGAAAGTTCTTGTTGTTTGCAATACAATAAAGAAAGCGAAAAATGTTTATGACAAGCTGGAGGAAAAAGGTGTTAAGCCACTAAATTTGCTCCATTCTTTGTTTACCTTACATGATAGAATAAACAAGCATAGTCAAATTATGGATGATCAAAATAATTTTGGTGTTTGGATTAGCACACAAATGGTTGAAGTCGCTTTGGATATTGATTTTCCTATAATCTTTTCAGAGCTTGCTCCAATTGAAAACCTTATACAGAGAATGGGAAGATGTAATAGGAAAAACAAATATGAGATAGGTTTATTTTATATATGTGGGAAGACGTCTACAGATAAAATCTATAATTCTGATATTTGTGATAGTACATATTTAATTCTTACTAAAAAGAAATATAAAACAAAACCACTTACAAATTCTGACAGATTAGAAATGATACAAGCTGTTTATGATGATAAAAAAGTTAGGGGTATTGTAGATAAAGAATTTAAAGAAGCAAGTGAGACGCTTAAAAAACTTTTTAGCGAAGAACCATATAAGGCTTTTTATCAACTTGACCCGATGATTGACCTTACAAACAGAAGGCAAGCCCAGGAATTATTCCGAAGGTCTGTTTTACCTATAAGAGTTATACCAGATACAGAGTTAGGGAATTTATTAGAGCTTTATCGGAATGCATGTGGTTATGAAAGGAAGAAGAAGTATATCGAATTGTTAGAAAGAACAGTTCCTGTCCCAATCTATAGCCGTTCAAAGTTAGCAATTTCTATGTTAAAACCGTTTCCTATTGTTCGTGCAAAATATAATAATATGACAGGGTTGGATATTAACGTAGATAATATTTTGTAAAACATTGCAGTTTTAAAGGTATTACCACTTTGCTAGCTCGGGTTTGTAAATCGAACCTTTAATTTATGAGATTATGCAGTCAATAAGTATTTCAAAAGTGAGCAAGATTATGATTGGGTCTGTACGATAAAGAGCGTGGTTCAAAGCAGGCGTAAATAAACACACCCCCCACCCCCTCTTAATAGAGGGGAGGTTCGAAATCCCCTCTTACATAGAAGGGAAAAGGCCAGGTGGATAGGGATGAAAAGGTTTTTTTTATTAACAGCGATGGACAGGATGAACATGATAAGAGAATAGTAACAATTTAGTATTTTGAAAAACATCTGACTCGAGCGAGTCGGGGCATGTAGCACGACATTTATGTCGATGTCCTGCGAACTGAAGTTCGCGCTACACAGACGGTAAAACCTAGTTTTATTAAGGTTTTTCAAAAAGCTTAATTGTTACAGAAAATATCCTGCCTATCCCGTTAATCCCTGTTTAAACATTTTTTTAACAACCAGGTGTCTGATATGAAGCCAAAAGATTATGAAATGGCAAAAAAGCTGAAAGAACGGCTATCGGAGGTCGTCCCATTGATTGATTTCAGAGTATTTGGCTCCAGGGCACGAGGCGATGCAGATGAATACTCGGATATGGACGTTTTCATAGAGGTGGAACGTATTGACAAACATTTAAAGGAAAAAATCCGTGATGTCGTATGGGAAACGGGATTTGAATATTTTATTTATATTTCCCCACTCATTTTTACCCGAGAAGAGATAGAAAACTCTCCACTGAAAGTCTCACCTATTGTAAAAAACATTATTGAAGAGGGTGTAATAATATGACAGATGAAGAAGTCCTGTTTTCTTATCGTCTCAAACAGGCAGAAGAAACTTTAACCGAAGCCAGGAAAATGATAGAGGGTGGTTTTAGTCCACGCACAATCATCAATAGGGCATACTATTCGATGTTCTATAGTCTTTTAGCACTATTCATCAAAAGTAAAATAAATATTAAAACTTCTAAACATATTGGCGTTATTTCATTATTTGATAAAGAATTTGTAAAAACAGGGATATTTGAAAAATACTACTCGAAAATACTTCACGATGTTTTTGATGCCAGGCAAGAAGGTGATTATAAGGAATTTGTTGCATTTTCCCCTGAAGATGCTGCTAAATTTGTTAAATTTGCGGAAGAATTTTTCGAAGGTATCAAAAAATTTATTGACCAAAGCAGACAGGGATAAGTACCCTGTGAAATGAAATAAAAAAATATTCCACAGGGCAGGGTAGACACGAATTTTCATTAACAAGGATGGACAGGATGAACAGGATAAGAAAATATCCTGAAAAATATCATGTCTATTCTGTTAATCCTTGTTTAAATAATCTTTTAAATAACCAGGTGTCTAATATGAAGTCGAAAGATTATGAAATAGCAAAAAAGCTGAAAGAACGGCTATCGGAGGTTTTCCCATTGATTGATTTCAGGGTATTTGGCTCCAGGGCACGAGGCGATGCGGATGAATACTGCAGCTTTGGAAAATAGGTCGGGATAAAGGTCATTGTTGTCAAAGGTAGCCATAAGTCTTGCTAATGCCGATTGGAGCAGTGCGAGATCTCGAATGCCCTGACGGCCACCGGTTTCCTCTAATAAACGATAGTGAATAAAGAGGACTTGCTCAGGAGTTAAATAGTTCATTTTTCAGCCAATGCTTTCAAGGCTGGTTTGTAACGCTCTATGAAGTCTTTGACCTGTGAGGCAAATTCCTCATCCATTTCTGATGGGATAGACTTTTGAATTGCAGGTTTAATGATTATCTTGTTGGTCTTTTCATCTACGTTTACATCAACCTGAGCACCGGCAGTCAAATGGAGTTTTTCCAGTATCTCTTTTGGAATTGTAATACCGTAGCTATTACCTATATGACATATTTTGCGCAACATACGCTACCTCTGGTTTAATCAAACAGGATGGAAGGGACAAGAAAATATTCTGTTAAATAAGATTGAAATTCCTAAAATTTAAATTATAACTATGTTATAACATGGACATACAAATGTCAACATCTCTTCGCTTCACCGGCACCCAGATGAACTACTACTTCCTCTGCAAAAAGAAGCTCTGGTATTTTTCTAAAAATATTGAGATGGAGCAGACGAGTGACGCCGTCTACCTCGGCAAGCTGATCCATGAGACGTCATATGAACGGGAAAAGAAGGAGATTGAGATTGACGATACCATTAAAATAGACTTCATCGGCAAGGACAGGGTCATCCATGAGGTGAAGAAGTCTGACAAGGTTGAGGAACCCCATATCTGGCAGTTGAAGTATTACCTCTGGTATCTAAAACAAAAAGGCGTGGATGGAATAACGGGCAAGATTAATTATCCAAAACTGAGAAAGACCCTGGACGTGTTTTTAGAGACGGGAGATGATGAAAAGATTCAGGCAATTTTAAAGGAAATCAAAGAAATTGTGGAGGCCGAATTGCCGCCATCACACCAAAAGATGAAGATGTGCAAGAGTTGCAGTTATGGGGATATGTGCTGGGTTTAATTTAAAACAGGGATTCACAGGAGCAACAGGATAAAGCCATGGAAAGACTCTCTGAAAAATTAGCAGGGATAGACAGGATGAACGGGATATTTAATCTTTTTTTATAATTACCTTTTTTATCCTGTCTATCCTGTGCATCCCTGTTCTTATATATTACCGTTAGATGTTGATGTGCCAGCAGAATCTTGTTCGTTCTGTCTATCCCTGTTCAATCCATGAAACAGAACTATTATATCTTTAACAACGGACGCCTGAAACGCCAGGAGAACACCATCTTCTTTGAAAAGGAAGACGGTACCCGGTCCGTTATACCCATCGAAAATACAGAAGCCCTTTATGCCTTCGGCGAGATCGACTTCAACACAAAACTCTTCAATTACCTGGCGCAGAAGGGCATACCGGTGCATGTATTCAACTACTACGGTTTTTATTCCGGCAGCTATTATCCGCGGGAATACTTGAATTCCGGACAACTCCTGGTAAAACAGGTGAACCATTATACGAGCCGTCAGAAGAGAATTGTCCTGGCACGGGCGTTTGTTGAATCGGCAAGTTTTAATATCCTCAAGAACCTCAGGTACTATAACAACAGAGGCAAGCCATTGGATGAGTATATTGATGCCATCGAAGCCTTCAGATCCCAGATTGAAACAATCGGTGCGGTGGAGGAGTTGATGGGCATTGAGGGGAATATCCGGAATACCTATTACAAGGCATGGCCTGCAATTATCGATCAGGAGATAGAGTTTGAGCGCAGGGTGAAACAGCCGCCCGACAACATGATCAACGCCCTGATTTCCTATCTCAATTCGATGGTCTATACGACATGCCTCGGTGAAATATATCATACCCAGCTTAGTCCGCTTATTTCTTATCTCCACGAGCCGGGAGGGCGGAGGTTTTCCCTCAGTCTTGATCTGGCAGAGATTTTCAAGCCGATCTTTAGCGACAGGACTATTTTTACCCTGCTCAACCGTCAGCAGATTACCGACAGTGATTTTATGACGGAGGTAAACCTCTGTTACTTGAATGAAAAGGGACGGAAGACCGTCATCCGGGAGTATGACGAAAAACTCAAAACGATGATAACCCACAAGAAACTTGAACGGCAGGTCTCGTACCGGTATCTGATCCGGTTGGAATGTTACAAACTCGTCAAACACCTGATTGATGAACAGGAGTACGAAGGGTTTAAAATCTGGTGGTGATTATTCATAACCGTTTTGAACCATTTTTCTCGGTTTGAACGGCTTGAACAGCTTGAACAGTTTAAACGGCTTAAACCCAAGGATCTATTATGTACGTTATTGTTGTCTACGACGTTGACCAGAAGAGATGCGGAAAGATGCTGAAGCTATGCAGGAGCTATCTCCATCATATCCAGAATTCAGTATTTGAAGGAGAAATTACGGAGGCCAGGCTGGAGGAGCTTAAAATAAAGGCACGAAAAATCATGAATGAGGAAGAAAATGACTCACTCATTGTATTCAAATCGAGAAATGAAAAATGGCTGGATAAAGAGATCGTTGGCGCGGACAAGAGACCGGTGGATAACATGCTTTAATTACGAACGGCATCGTAGGGGAGGGGTGCACCCTGTCAGGGTCAGCAAAAAGCACCGTCCTGGGGCAATTCCCGTAACGTAGGGACACGGTGCTCCGTGTCCTTTTAAAATTTGAATAATTATACGTCCATTCGTGGGTGAAGTAATTACGGAAAAGAATCTGTCGATCTCCGGGATTAATTGTCCCTGTAGAGCGTTATGAAAGTCCTTGATAAATGCAAACGAAGATTATATTATTGTAGACAGGCAAATTACGTGCACCATGTCAACCTATTGGCTTTTTTGCACAACTGACGATCGACGAAAAGAAAGGTCATTTTTGACCTCAAAAAAGACCGTAAACCTTTGTATTTATTGGGGCCACAAAACGGCTTTCATTGAACCTATAAGGAATTGAAACTTGCCTGCGTGATCGGCGACCAGGTCAACATACAACACTTTCATTGAACCTATAAGGAATTGAAACTACAATTTACCAAGCCGTTTAGCCTCGATAAATATGACTTTCATTGAACCTATAAGGAATTGAAACCCTATGACGTAGCCGTTGCCAGCATCAACCTCTTTGGCTTTCATTGAACCTATAAGGAATTGAAACTCGCACATTTTTATAACCTCCAAATTTTGTAGTTGACTTTCATTGAACCTATAAGGAATTGAAACGACTTTATCGAGCCTCCAGTTCTCTATTCATTCTTCCTTTCATTGAACCTATAAGGAATTGAAACTTGCTTGTGCTTCTTCCCTGATGCGTTCCTGTTCGCTTTCATTGAACCTATAAGGAATTGAAACGGTATTAAAGGTGTTTCGGGCTCCAGAAGGAAAGACCTTTCATTGAACCTATAAGGAATTGAAACAACACTAACACTAAAGTAAAGAAATAATTGAATAATCTTTCATTGAACCTATAAGGAATTGAAACAATAAACCCACATAATTTATTAATCATTCGCCGCACTTTCATTGAACCTATAAGGAATTGAAACGACTCTATCCAGTCTCCAGACTTTATCGAGCCTCCCTTTCATTGAACCTATAAGGAATTGAAACGCGTATTGTTTGATAAAACACTTCTGGCTTTTCGCTACTTTCATTGAACCTATAAGGAATTGAAACTAACATCTCCGGCATGACAAGCCGAAACCAAAAACACTTTCATTGAACCTATAAGGAATTGAAACGCCATACGTCGATATTTTATTCCAATACTCGGAATACTTTCATTGAACCTATAAGGAATTGAAACTGACCAGTCCTTGAAGCCGATGCCCGAAGGAATAGCCTTTCATTGAACCTATAAGGAATTGAAACTTTATACACCTACTTTTCAAAAAACCGCCACAAGTACTTTCATTGAACCTATAAGGAATTGAAACAAGCTTAATGGTTTTTCTTTGTTGCTTCGTTAGATACTTTCATTGAACCTATAAGGAATTGAAACCCGTTAACCACCCTACGACCTGTTAATGAGCTTCACAACTTTCATTGAACCTATAAGGAATTGAAACCCGCTTAAGCCTGATCAGGACGCAATTGAATTTGCCTTTCATTGAACCTATAAGGAATTGAAACTAACTATCTCGCAAATTATGATCTTTTAGCCGTCTCCTTTCATTGAACCTATAAGGAATTGAAACTGGCCACCCTGGATTTCCATAAAGCCCAGGCCCAGCCTTTCATTGAACCTATAAGGAATTGAAACTGTGGTAGAACCACCACTGAGGACTGCGGGGCTGGTCTTTCATTGAACCTATAAGGAATTGAAACTTGCGACAGAGAAACCATCAACATTCGAGAACACCCTTTCATTGAACCTATAAGGAATTGAAACTCAAGGCACATCGGCGGCGCCGCCCCATCCGAGATCCTTTCATTGAACCTATAAGGAATTGAAACGTAATAATACGGTGATAACAGTTATCGCTATGCCAAGCTTTCATTGAACCTATAAGGAATTGAAACGGTCTCATCGTACAAGCAAAAAGACGATCTTTGCCGCTTTCATTGAACCTATAAGGAATTGAAACATAATTCACACAGTAGGGGCGGGGTTACCCCGCCCCCTTTCATTGAACCTATAAGGAATTGAAACGGATGTATTCCTGGCGGCTTTAAAAGAGGTTATCGGCCTTTCATTGAACCTATAAGGAATTGAAACCATCAACCACCTACGAAGTCATGTATGTGCCGACGGCTTTCATTGAACCTATAAGGAATTGAAACTACTCTCATATACCTTCCTGACCAATTCCGCATCCGCCTTTCATTGAACCTATAAGGAATTGAAACTCGAACGTAATTTCGCCGAAGGCGGTAGACCTGTACTTTCATTGAACCTATAAGGAATTGAAACATATTCGCAGGGGGTAGCCCGGCCAACGGCGCAGCCTTTCATTGAACCTATAAGGAATTGAAACGGCGAGGAAGAGGTATCGCATTAATGGCCTGCCGACTTTCATTGAACCTATAAGGAATTGAAACTTCGAATATATGAAGTCCTTCCTCTCCAGTTTTAAGCTTTCATTGAACCTATAAGGAATTGAAACGGCCGACCGCGACCTGATCCTTGCGAGGGATATACGCTTTCATTGAACCTATAAGGAATTGAAACTGACATGGGGTAGGTATATGTCAAGGGAATCTCGACTTTCATTGAACCTATAAGGAATTGAAACGTAGAGACGCCCCGGCGGGTACAATAATTCAGAAATTCTTTCATTGAACCTATAAGGAATTGAAACGTGAATAGGAACGACAAGGTATTTGTGAATTACAATCTTTCATTGAACCTATAAGGAATTGAAACTACCAGCTTTTCGCCGCAACAAGGGCAATTTCCTTCCTTTCATTGAACCTATAAGGAATTGAAACCAGTTAATATTGGAATTTACCGATACAACTGGTTCATCTTTCATTGAACCTATAAGGAATTGAAAC
>WYAU01000024.1 GCA_011525665.1 Candidatus Brocadia sp. | reverse complement strand
TAAAACGATCAGGATATTCAATGTTGATGCATAAAAGCAGAAAAATCAGTCTTGGATACCAAACTCATTATGTATTTTGAAACCTTTTGATATCACAAATTACCCTCTGTGAGAAATGCGGGTTAGGCGATACATTTAAGTGTGTCAATGAAATCATGCGGCAGGGACTGAAAATACCTGTTGAATCCGCAGTGCCAATTCACTGTCAATACATCAGGTCAGGCCACGGTAAGTCTCAGGAAATTACTAATATTTTATGAAATTTTATGCTATTATTATGTTAAAGATAGATATTTTTATACATCGTCCTTTGGCGTTTTTGTGACAGTGCTGTTCACGCCAGAGACGGAAAGGACGGAAAAAACTTTAAAAGAGAAAGAAAAGAGCACATGAAATTTAATGAACTGGACATACCCTTAAACATCCTCAAAGCGCTTGATAAGATGGGGTATGAAGAAATGACTCCTATTCAGGAGGCAACGTATCCGGTGATTTTTGCAGGGCAGGATCTTTGTGCCCTCGCTGAAACCGGATCAGGAAAGACGGCTGCCTGCGCGATCCCGCTTATTCAAAAAGTCGATCCTGCCCTTAACGCCATTCAGGGACTTATACTCGTCCCGACGCGTGAATTATGTATGCAGTACGTGGCGGAGATCCAGAAAATCGCCGCGCAGACTGCGGTGATCCCTTACGCGGTCTATGGCGGTTTTGATAAACAGACCCAGATTGCCAGGGTTAAACAGGGGGTACATATTTTGGTCGCAACTCCGGGACGGCTTATTGACCTTTTGTACGAAGGGATACTTTCATTTGCTCAGGTAAGGTGCGCTATCCTTGATGAGGCGGATGAACTGTTAAAGGTGGGATTTCTCGAGGACATTGAATTTATCATGTCATGCATCCTGCATGAACACCAGACGCTCCTTTTCTCTGCGACGATGCCGGACGATATCAAAAAACTTGCGCATGACTGTTTGCGTGATCCCCGGCATATCTCTCTTATTGCAGAGAGGGCGGCGCCGGAAAGTATTGAGCATTATTTTGTCTATTCCCATCCAAAACAACGGCATACGGAGCTCATCAGGTATCTTGAGGATGAAGATGTGAATCAGGCGCTCATTTTTTGCAATGCCCGGCACAGGGTTGATGCATTGTTTCGCTTTCTCCGGAAAGATTTTCAGGATATTGACTTTATGCATGCGGGACTTGGTCAGGATACGCGTTCTTCGATCATCAGGAAGTTCAGGAACCAGAAACTCCGCTACCTTATTGCGAGCGACGTCGCCGCGAGGGGGCTTGATTTTTCGCATGTTTCACACGTAATTAACTGGGATTTTCCGAGAGACGGAGAACAATATACACACCGTACCGGCCGTACCGGTCGTATGGGGAAAAAGGGAAAGGCCTTTACCTTTGTGTCCCGGCAGGATCTTTCATCGCTTCGCAGGCTAATCCGGAGCAAAAAGATTATTCCCTGTTGGCTCGGAAAAGATCCTCTCGGTGAAAACAAAGCGCATCAGGGGTGGAAAACGTAAAAGAGAAAAAAGGATTGCTTGAGAACTAATATCGTGAACCTTAATCTTAACGAAGACAAGGTGCAACAAGGGAGAAAGAAGCCAATCACGTTTTTTGTCAACTCAGGAGATTAAATCTTCGCTTATCTCATATCTTAAAGTCCGGTAACCCCGGAGTCTTTTCTTGAACATATTCAATAACGGAGACACATTGCTGTCTCCATAATCGTATATTCTTACCTCCTTGTTTCCTTCGTATAAACGATGAATACATCCGGCATATTGGACAAGGGTTCCTTTCCCGGGAGACCGGCATGGTGAGAAAAAGGGTGTCGAGACGGGCGTCATCAAATCCTTCTTCCGCATATTTACCCGTAGCCAGAACGAGACGCCTTTCTCCATTAGGGAATGAGGCAAGACTTTCTGTGATTGCCCTGCGTTCCTTAATCTTTATGCCATCCTTCAGGACAATAATGTTTTTCACATACCCCATCAACCCACTCATTATTACAGACCGGGCTAAACCCTTTTCCCCCTGTGTTTCTCCTCATCCATTTCCTGATCGATATGGATTGAAAAATGCTTATGGATCCTGTGGGCTTAAAGACATGATAATTTAAATAAGGACGCTGGGAATCGTTACTATTCATGTCGGGGAAAAAACAATTATCATAATAGAAAAAGTATAGTTACGCACTTCCACTTACCCTCCATTGATGACACGAATCGATACCAAAAGACAGCGATTTTCCTGGCATGAGTTCATACACCTTTCCACCAAAGCCTATCTTTGCCGTCTGTACTTCGCATGTGCCCGATGATACAATCATCATTTCGGGTGTCGTAACGAGATCAAACCAGTTCCCCCGGTATTTGATCCTCATGCTTAACCTGTTCAGGCTTTCCGGTATCCGTGGATTGAAATAGAGGACATCATCTCTGAACTCCATCCCTGTATAGCACCTCTGCAAAATATCGACGGTACCGGACATAGCGCCAAGATGGATGCCTTCGTGTGTGGTGCCTCCCTGAATGTCGGAGATATCACTCTCTAATGCCTTGTTAAGCAATTCCCATGAACCCAAACGGTTCGACCTTGCAAGCACCCAGGAATGAACGATATTACTCAATGTTGAACCGTTGGAGCTTCGCTTTAAGTAATATTCAATGTTCTTCGTTATCAACTGCGGGTCAAAATTGTATCCCATCTGTTGAAATAATTCATGCAGTTCCTCTGAGGAAAAGAGATAAAAGAGCATAAGCACATCAGCTTGTTTTGAGACTTTATAGTGATTTGCGCTGTCACCCTCGGCTTCTAAAATCCGGTCGAGGCGTTGGATATCGCCGTACTTCCTGCGGTACCCCTCCCAGTCAAATTCTTTTAACCGATCGTATCCCTCAAACTGACTGATTATGCCGTCATCATGAAAAACAATGCGCATTTTATGAACAATGTTCTTCCAGATTTCAATTTCGGCATTATCAAGACCGATGGTCTCCTGAAGGTCGATTTTCCTCTTTTTTGGCTGTAAAATATCAAGCACTTTAATAGCGGTGCGCATCACCCATACTGCCATGATATTCGTGTAGGCATTGTTGTTAAGTCCCGGCTTTTCAGAGTCTGGATATTTGTCGTGATATTCATCAGGACCCAATACGCCAAATATCTCATAGCGTTCCAGTTCTTTGTTATATGTTGCGATACTTGAAAAAAACCGTGCAATTTCCAAAAATATCTCTGCCCCGTATGTTGCCATGAATTCCATATCGCCCGTTGTTTCAAAGTATTGCCATACATTGTATGCAATAGCTGCATTCACATGGCGCTGCAAATGGGTGTTGTCTGGAAGCCAGCGTCCCGATTTGGGATTAAGATGAAGTTTCTGTGTTTCCTCTCTTCCGTTGCTTCCACTTTGCCATGGATACAGAGCGCCACGGAATCCTTCTTTTTTAGCCGACAGACGGGCGATGTCCAGTCTCCGGTAACGATAGAGCAGGAGCGAACGGGTAAGAACAGGAATTCTTAAATTGAGATAAGGAAAGATAAATAATTCATCCCAGAATATATGCCCCCTGTATGCCTCGCCGTGCAAGCCTCTTGCTGGCACTCCTGTGTCCAAATCAATCGAGTTTCTGGAAACTGTCTGGAGCAGATGAAATATATGCAGCCTGAGGATCATCTGTGTCCGGTCGCCGTTTTCCACTGTGATGTCGCACCTGTCCCACAGGTGGCACCACTTCAGCGTGTGGCTTTTGAGGAGTTCTTCGAAATCTCCCGACTGCGTAAGTGATTCCACTGCATCGCCAGCCGGCTCTGAAACCGCAAAGTCCCTCGAAGTGTAAAAAGAGACGATCTTTTCGACCCTTACTGGTTTTTTCTCTGACACTGCAACAAAAAACTCCTGCGCAATGTACCCCTGTCCTTCAATAACTTTTCGTTCCACGTCTCTCTGTTCTTCCCCCGAATAAACACGGGTTCTTGCAGCTTCCGCCACGCGGATCTGAGACTGACTGGTCTCAACAAGCAGGTAGATTATGTCTTCATGAACTGTTCCGCTCTTTACAGGTGTAAGGTGCTTGCTGTTGAGCTGCTTATATCGCTCAACGCCTGCATTGATTACTGTACCGTCAATAGCAGAATGTATCTGCATCCTTCCGGACCAGTTTTCCGGTATAATCGTAATTGTCTGTGCCGCAAGATGCATATTGCCCATATGCACAATGCGACGGCAGATTATTTGTGTATCCCTGTTATGTTTGTCCCTGTATCTGACAGTTCGCGTAAGGACACCATGCTGCAGGTTCAGTTCCTGCCGGTAAGAAAGAATATTCACAGACATAAGATTGAACCAGTCGCCACCCTCAGGTCTGAACTTCATAAGAAGCCAGTTGGGCATATTAACCAGATCCTCATTTTCAACCACGCTTCCTGCAATCTCTGTCCTTAGACGGTTGTACCCACCTGCGAGATATGTTCCCGGATAATGAATATTGTCTGCCTCTGACTCAGGCGCTGCACCCCTTGTGCAAAAATATCCGTTCCCGAGCGAGCAGAGCGCCTCCCTCAGACTTTCTTTTGAGGGATCAAAACCTTCATAGACAAGCACCCAGCTACTATGATTGTTCACGACGACCACCTTTGCATAAAGGGATGAGCTTCAGCAGAAATTCCTTTACCTCTCCGGGATTCTTTAGACTATACAGAGCTGCCGTTTCATACGGCTTATCCCAAACTACAATCCCAATACCCCTTCCCTGAAGTGCCCTGAATGCATCTTCGTCAGTCACATCATCGCCGAGGTAAACAGGCAGTACCTCTTTCCCATCCAGGTTCAATGTTCTCAACAGAGTAAGCAGCGCCTTCCCCTTATGCCAATCAATATCCGGCTGTAGTTCAAAGATCTTTTTGCCGTAAGCCTTTCTGAGTTCAGGGTGTGCTGCCACCACTTTATCCACTGCTGCCTCAACCATCTCCACGTTTTCCAAATCTACAAGGCGGTAATGGACGGCAATGGCAAATCGCTTTCTTTCCACAAGAACACCATTCACATGCCCAATTGCAGCGCAGAGTTCTTTTTCTGCCAGATCGAGAACAGGTAAATACTCCGTTCCAATCTCGTTTCTTACCTCTAGTCCTTCTGGCCCCGATATGTCAAAACCGTGGCTTCCTGCATAAAAGATAGAGTCAATGCCTACTTTATCCTTTACGTCTTCGAGGTCACGCCCGCTGATTATGCCGACCGTGCAGTAACGGGAAAGTCTGATAACTGTCTCCCGCATGTCTTCCGGCATGACTGCCTTATCGGGTGTTTCCACTATTGGGGTGAGGGTTCCGTCGTAGTCAAGAAACAGGGCGATGCGTTTGCCTCTGGCTTCGTGCGCAATTTCCTCAAAACTATCCAGCGCTGAAGGCAACACCTTTGGGGCTTCAGTCTCTCCTGTTATGCCAACCTCCGACAGGTCTTCAACGGCAACATCAGCGCCGTTTTTCAGCAGGGACACCTTGTCGCCTGTTCGCGCAACACCGATCACAATTCCGAATCTTCCTGCACACCCGGCCTGCACACCCGAAATAGCGTCTTCGATTACCACAGCCCGCCCGGGATTAACCTTTAATTGCCGCGCCGCTTCGAGAAATATATCGGGCGCTGGTTTCCCGGTAATGCCCAGAACTTCAGAATCTACGCCGTCTACTCTGACATCGAACAGATCGGATAGTTTTGCTGAGTCAAGAATCATGGCACAATTTTTACTTGATGATATGATCGCTGTTTTCAAGCCGTGTTTTTTTACGCTGTGGATGAAATTTCTTGTTGTGTCATATACCGCCGGCCCATGCTCGTCAAGGCGTTTCAAAAAGTAGGCATTCTTTAAGTTGCCCAGACCCTGAATGGTCTCTATGCCTGGTAAATCATCTGAATGCCCTTCTGGCAATTCAATGCCCCGAGACTGAAGAAAATCTCTCACCCCATCAAAACGCGGCTTCCCGTCAATATAGAGGAGATAATCCGTATCCAAAGCGAAAGGCTGAAAGGGCTTCTTATGACGGTCAGCATATTGCGAGAGAAATTCATCAAACATCATCTTCCATGCCGCAGCATGAACAGTTGCCGTGTCGGTTACTACACCGTCAAGGTCGAAGATAACCGCATCAAAAGCGGTTTTTGATATTGTATAAACCGTTTTTTTCGAAACCATTTTCCACCGCCCTAATCATGTATCATTCATTGTACGTTTTTGAGATGATGTCTAATGCCTCCTCTGCGGTATCAACATATTGAAAAAGCCTGATATCTTCTGCAGAGATGGTGCCCTCTTCAACAAGGGCGCCAAAGTTTATTATCCGTTCCCAGTACTCTTTTCCGAAAATCAACACCGGCATGGGTCTGATTTTTTTTGTCTGGATGAGGGTAAGTGTTTCAAAAAGCTCGTCAAGGGTGCCAAATCCACCGGGAAAAACGACAAGCGCCTTTGCCCGTATGAGGAAATGCATTTTTCTGATGGCAAAATAGTGAAACTGAAAACAGAGTTCAGGGGTCGTATATTCATTGGGTTTTTCCTCAAACGGAAGGACTATAGTGAGTCCAATGCTTTTGGCTCTTGCATCATAGGCTCCACGGTTTGCTGCCTCCATAATGCCCGGCCCACCGCCGGTAACTACCACATAATCAGAATTTCCTAGGGCCTTCTCAGAACCGGAAACAAGGAAAGCAAACTTGCGCGCCTCTTCATAATATTTTGATTTTGCGGCAATCCTGCGTGCAATTTGCACTTCGCGTGCAAGCTGTTCATCAGAAGGGTCTTTCCCCGCTCTTTCCTCCGCATGCGTTAACCGTTCTTTCGCCGTATCCGGGTCGGGAATACGGGTGCTTCCGAAAACCACTATCGTGCTTTCAATTCCATTTTCCTTCAGTACGAGCTCCGGCTTTAGCAATTCAAGCTGCAATCGTACCGGCCGGAGTTCTTCCCTCAGCAGAAAATCATGATCTCTGTACGCCAACCGATAGGAAGGCGAAATGGTTTGAGGAGACGGTATACAAAGTTCTGCAGCCTGGGCATCTTCAGTAGCTGAAGGAAATATCTCTCTTTTGTTTCTCATATTCAATCCTTTCTCTTTCCAAGCGCTGCCCTTGCTGGAGCGCCATCACTGTTGAGAATCTTCAGCGGCAGACAAATCAGTTCATATATCCCCGCTTTCACTTCAGAAAGGTCAAGACCTTCGATAATCCAGACGCCAGCTTCAAGAAGAACACGGTGAACTTCCTCGCCATTTTTCTGATAGCCTCCTACCGATAGGTAGTCAATACCAACAGTCATGACGCCTCTTTCAGCAAGAAAGTGTGCAGCTTCTACAGAAATGCCGACAAAGTCCCTTACAAAGGAATCGGTCTCCCAGCATCTTTCAGAATTTCTGGTCTTCAACAGTATCCTCTCCCCACGGCATATGGTATGCATTTCCAGTTCTTCCGGTTTGACCGACTCTTGATCAAAAATCTCGATTAGCCGCGCCTGGCCTATCGTTGCATCGAAAGGCATCTCGTCAAGGCTTTTGCCTGCCGGGAGAAAATGAAGCGGCGCATCCATGTGCGTTCCCGCATGTGAACCCAGAGAAAGAGCTGAAAGATTGACCTTATCCCCCCGCTGCATATCTGCTATCCTTTCAACCTGTACCTGCGGGTCGCCAGGCCAGTGAACCATGCCGGTCTTTAATATCACTGAAATATCAATCCATACCATTTTATCCCCTGACATGCCTGAACACCTCCATTGACCTGTTTTCTACCGTTACTTCGCCCCCTGCTTCGTAAACCTGTCCCCCCTCTCCAACAAACGAATCATTCGTATCAATCATTTTTTCCCATTTCCTGCCATAATCAGGAAGGGGAATCGTAAAAACCAACGGCTCATAATGCGCATTGAACATCAGATAAAAACGGTCATGTATATGTTCTCCGTCCGGAGCGGGAGTGGCAAGGTCTTCGCCGTTTAAAAAAAGTCCAAAGGACTTTGCAAACCCTTCCCCCCAGTGTTCCTCAGCCATTTCAATACCATCCGGAGTAAACCATGCTATATCAGAAATACCGGCACCGTGTATGGGCCTGCACTGAAACCATTTGTGGCGATGGAAGGAGGGGTGCTTCTTGTAGAACTGGATAAGACGGCGGGTAAACTCAAGAAGGCTCTTATCAAGATTTTTCCAGTCATACCATGATATTTCATTGTCCTGACAATAAGCATTATTGTTGCCTTGCTGGGTGCGGCCGATCTCATCTCCACCCAACAGCATCGGAACGCCCTGAGCTAAAAACAGCGTGGAAAGAAAATTGCGTTTCTGACGGTTTCTCAGTTTATTGATCTCCGGATCGCCTGCAGGCCCCTCAACCCCGCAGTTCCATGACCTGTTGTTATCGGTGCCGTCCTGATTATTCTCACCGTTTGCCTCATTGTGTTTTTCGTTGTATGAGACAAGGTCATGCAAGGTAAAACCGTCATGCGCTGTAACAAAATTTATGCTCGCATAGGGCCTGCGGCCGGTACTTCCGTACAGGTCAGAACTGCCGGTAATACGGTATGCAAACTCTGAAAGAGTCCGGTCGACGCCCCTCCAGTAGTCACGAACAGCGTCCCTGTATTTTCCATTCCATTCCGACCAGAGTACCGGAAAATTGCCAACCTGATAGCCACCCTCTCCCACGTCCCAGGGTTCGGCTATGAGCTTTACCTGGCTGATAACGGGGTCTTGCTGGATGACGTCAAAAAACGCCGACAGACGGTCCACCTCGTGGAGTTCTCGTGCAAGGGTGGCTGCCAGATCGAACCTGAACCCGTCCACGTGCATTTCAAGCACCCAGTATCTCAAGGAATCCATGATCAGTTGCAGCACATGGGGGTGCATCATATTCAGGCTGTTGCCGGTTCCTGTGTAGTCCTTATAATACCGTAAATCTTCGGGTGTGAGACGGTAGTACGCTGCGTTGTCAATACCCTTGAAACAGAGCATGGGCCCAAGATGGTTGCCTTCAGAGGTATGGTTGTAAACAACGTCAAGTATCACCTCCATGCCGGCCTTATGCAAGGCCTTCACCATTTCTTTAAACTCCCTTACCTGTTGCCCTGAATGGCCTGAGGACGAGTATTCATTGTGTGGTGAAAAATAACCGATCGTGCTGTATCCCCAGTAGTTGCGCAGACCTTTTTCCTCAAGGTGGGCATAATGAATAAACTGGTGAACAGGCATAAGTTCGACTGCTGTGATGCCGAGATTCTTCAGGTATTCAACGGACACCGGATGAGCAATGCCTGCATAGGTACCCCTTAATTCTGCGGGGATTTCTGGATGCGCCTTCGTGAACCCCTTTACATGGGTTTCATAGATGATCGTCTTGTGCCATGGTATACCGGGATGACGGTCGTCTTCCCAGTCAAAGCCGGAATCAATGACCACGGATTTTGGAACATAGGAAGAATTGTCTCTGTAGTCCTTTTTGTCAGGATCATCACGACGATAAGGATACACTGCTTCGTTCCAGTGTATCTGTCCCTCTATTGCCTTCGCATAGGGATCCAGGAGCAGCTTGGCAGGGTTGCACCTTTGCCCTTTTTCCGGAACCCATGGCCCGTGCACCCGGAAACCATACCTCTGCCCAGGGCCTACTCCGGGAAGATAGCCATGCCAGCAGAACGCCGTGACCTCGGGAAGGTCAATAGATTTCTGATTGCCATTGTCATCAAAAAGGCAAAGCTCAACCCTTTCTGCCGTTTCTGAGAACAACGAGAAATTCGTTCCCTCTCCTTTAAATAGTGCCCCTAAAGGATACGGTTTTCCAGACAAGATGGTAATCTTTTCCATATAAGTACTCCCTTTTTAAGGATAATGTTACCTTCTTTATAAATCAATAGCAAAATACTTCGGCAAAAAATCCTCCGCAACAAAATAATCGCAGATATTTTGAATTGTTAGTTTTGATATACGAGAGGATATTTATCAGGTTCTACCAATGATCCTATTTCAAGCTTTCTTTGATTTCATGAATTCGTTCCTTTGTTATTATATGTAATTCGCTGATTTCGATCTGTTTCAATCCTTTATTTACCGCCATTCAATTTCGGGTTCTAACTATATCCGTGATGTTTCGGCGAGAGGACTCACCGAAAAACATCTAAAATATTTTCATGATTTAGGGGTGCCGCAAAAGCGGCATAATGACTGTGGTGAACAATTGCGCCTGTTTTCTATACGGTATCAAAAAAACTTTTAAAAAAAACAGGCACCTCGGCTTCAAAGGTGAGTTCTTTGCCGTTGTGGGGATGCCGAAACGTTAGATAGTGTGAATGAAGGGCTAGACGGCACTTCGGCTCGCCTTTTTTACCATATTTATCATCACCAACGAGTGGATGTCCCTTCTCGGAGAAATGCACCCGTATCTGGTTTTTTTTACCCGTTAATAGTTCAATTTCAAGCAAACTAAATCTTTTTGCTTCTTTTAACACTTTGTAACGGGTTTTTGCCAATTCCCCTTTTCTTGAGTCTTTTACAGAAAAAACTTCATAATCCTCGTTTTCAGCTAAATATGAAGTGATTGTCCCGCTTTTTTCAGTTAATATCCCATGAACCACCGCCACATATTTTTTCTTCACACCTTTCCATTGCAGCTTGAGATTGTCTTTGGCCTCAGATGTCTTGGCAAACACAAGAACACCGGAAGTGTCACGGTCCAATCGATGCACAACAAAAAGTTGTTTTGTTGATTTAAAACTGCCCTTGCGTATATAGTTGGTTAAAATGTGATGGGCTGTTTTTTCTCTTTCATATGTTGCTTTTACCGTCAATAAGCCTGCGCTCTTATCGATAACAATAATATCCCGGTCTTCGTAGAGAATCGTTAGGCCCTTGGGTCTGTGTCTAAAAGGTATTGGTTTCTTTTTTTCCATAGTACGAATATAATCGGTCCGGCTAATTCACTCAGGATACAGGGGGCAATCTTATATACTTTTCCTCTTAAAAGATGTGGATAGAGGGTGTGCAAATCGGTCGTCATCACCCAGCCTCTTCTTAGAGGGGAAATTAAAAGTTGTTGCCAAAGGCAGCCTAACGTAAATACCTGACATCCCCGCTGCCGTGTGCCCGGACACTTTTGTGAATAATTAGTTTTTTCCCTTGAGATACTCCGGAATTATAGGCATCCTGACATGTCCTGGAATACCGGGAAAAGGTTCTGATACGCCGGGGATTTCTCCGGCGATAAAACTCATTGAGGCGGGGGTCTCCTTTCCATACCAGTTTTTGGGACACATTTTCCCGCACCCTGCCCTCCAGTTTATGATAAAAACCTTCCAGGAGGCCATAGATAAAAGTCCTCCGGTGCCTGTTCCCATTGATAGTATTTTTCTCCTTGTACTCTCTCCATAAAAGTTCTGAGACGTTTTGGAGGTAATGATATACGTATTCTGCCATCTCGACGTTTTCCGGCGTCCCATAAATTTCCAAGATCCGTCCGCGCCTGTTTCTCTGCTGGTCGTATCCGAACGTCCAGATGGCCTCTACGAAAAAATATTTGCAAAGTATGGAGCTGATCAGGGACTTTGCCGGGTCTCTCCGTCCTATTTCACCGACGTGCTTATGGATGTAGTTCCATTTCGTCTGAGTATCCAGGAGCGACAGGTTATGTCTTAATAATAACTCATGAGCCTTGGCCATGGCCGTCTGGGCCTCATGTTCGTTGGGGCTTTGGGCCAATGCCAGGAGTTTGTGAACCTTCTCCAGTATCTGGTGGTTTTCCGAACTCACGGTGCATCTGTTTTTGCGTTTTTCTACCCAGGCGTGAATGTCACCCGTGGCCGTTGGATCAATTTCCTTTTCCCGGCAGACCCTTCTGAATGCCTCTCCGTGGGGAATCTCCTCACGGATTCCCAAAACTTCTTCCACGTACTGGTGCACCATTTCATGGTAAAGAACCTCCTGTACGTGTTCCCAGGCGTACGCATTGATCAGAATGATGCTGATGGAGAGACGACGGTGACAACCGCCTTTCCACCAGCCCAAAGCCACCCCTGAATGCGATAGTTCAAAATTCGGTGGGCGCATGGAGTCTTTAAAGTAAAGGAAATTTGCCGTCTTCCAGTCTTCATTCAATTGCCTGATCCATGCGGTTTTTAGCTTATCGTTTATCTCTTTCATGGGGTAAAAAGGGGAAAAACTTTTCCTTGTATGGCTTTACATTAAATGCATTCACCGACACGTGTTATAGCGAGGGGTGAAGCGACGTAGTAAAATCGTTCGACGGGGCTCACGACGAAGTCTTACGGAAGGGATTGCTTCGCTGTCGCTCGCAATGAGGATAAAATAGTGGGCGCATATCCTTGCTATTCCGGGCATAAGATGAATTATCCCTATTATGGTTGGCATGTCAATGGAAATGTGAAAAGTATTTTTCCCTCTTCACGGCCGGTTTCTTTCAAAAGACATGGCATATTCCCCTCCCCTTTCATCAAGCCCTATTGTCAGGATCGGGAGATTGAGGGGGGGAAAGGGTCTTATTATTCCGGAGAGGATGCCGTCAGAAGCGGTTGTGCCTTTTGTAACCTATGATAAAAAACATTTTCAGGGATAGAGGGGGAATTGAGGTCGCCATTTTATATCTGCCACGGCCTTTGGTGTGACCGATGTACTGCCGACTGTCTGCACGGTAATTAAATGTTCTGCTTTATTTGCGGGTAGTGGGCAGGACATTGTCCGCCGAAAAATAAGCGATGCAGGACAGGTCTGGCGGCGCTTACTATCTTGATTTTCAGTTGTTTCTCCGTATCCCTTTGTGCTATATTTTCAGGGAATACGATAATAACGTTAAGGCGCTTGATTTTCTGAATCAAATTTAGGAATGGAGGTATTGCATGGATCAGAAGGCTGAAAAGGGATACACGGAATACCAAAAAAAGATGATGAGGAATTTTTATGAAAATAAAGACCTTCGCCTCATACAAAAGCTGGGGGAATTAGTCTCGGATTTATATTTGGAAACGAGTGAGAAAAAGAAGGAATCCGGATGGAATAGGGTAAAAAAAATGCTTCTTGATTTGAAGGTGCATCAGAATGAGGTAGAATTTTTAACAAAGGACAGGAATCTTGCCGTCATTTCCAGGAAATTGGCTGAGATGTTTTGATCTTTCGCTCCGGTGAGAACGGAGACGGAAGAAAGTTTACGATTGGATATTAAGGAGTAACCGCTCGATGGAAGCCAGAAATCAGATTCAGACGCCGGGAAAAAAGCAGTTTAGACAGGTTTAAGATCTGAAAAACCGTTTAAACCGCTTTATTCGGCCTTCTGATTTTTCGTGTTTACTTCTCTTTTTTTGACTTTTTTTTGTACAAAGAGAAGTAACCCTCCGCATCTTTCTCCATGCCTTTTGCTTTATAGACGGTTCCGATATCGTGGTAAATCTCCACATTGTCCGGGTTGGACATCACGGCCGTCTGGAATGCATTAATTGCCTCGTCGTATTGTTTTTTCTGCAGATAATTTTTGCCCAGCCGGTATTGAGCATCCGCGTTACTGAAATTGATCTCGACTGTTTTGTTGTAATAGAGGATGGCTTCGTCTACCTTTCCTGTTTTATCGTACACTAAGGCAATATTGTAAAGTGCATTTTCATGTCGGGGATCGATTTCCAGCGCCTTGTTATATTCCACCAGGGCTTCCTTATCCATTCCTTTCATAGAATAGACAATGCCCAGGTTTGAATGGGCTATTGCAAGATTGGGGTCCAGTTCTATGCGTTTTCTGAATATTTGCTCTGCATCATCGTACTTTCCCATCTTTGTATACGCGACGCCCAGGAGTGAATAGGCTGAACGATATTCGGGATTGATTTGGATCGTCTTGTGAAATGCCTTAATTGCCTTGTCAAAGACACCTTTGTCAAAATATGCCGCAGCAAGATTGTAGTGTGTGTCGACGTCTTCAGGTTTTTTTTCTATGACCTTCTGAAAGGCTTCAATGGCATTGTCATACATCCCCTTTTGGGCGTATGCCAGGCCGAGATTCTTGTATGCCTCTGTATTATTGGGGTTCTTGGCCAGCGACCTCGTATACATTTCAATTGCCTCGTCGTAAAGGCCATACTGCGCATAGTTTAATCCCTGCTTATAAAATTCGTCGGCGACGTCAATGTGGAACGCTGGCTTGTCTCTGTTCGTTCTGCCGTTACCTTTTCCGGTAACGGTCGACTCCTGGGAAAAACCAAGTGGGTGCAATAAGGATATTATTGCAAGACTGCAGATCGTTGTGCCCGCTAATTTTTTCTTATTCACGATACTTTCTCCCAAAATGTGATCCTGAAAATAAACTATGTGAATAAAGTTTATCAGATATTTCTTTCTATGGCTTTAAAAAAATTTATTTTATTGATTATCCGGGTATGGATTCAGCTTATTTTTTTCCAGGGGAAGACTGTTTTGCCGAGGAATGACACCAGGAGTATTACGCTGAGCAAGGCGACGTCGGTAGGGCCTGTGGGAAGATCAAAGCGGTATGAAATGTAAAAGCCGAGGAAGGAAGCGGCTGTCCCGATAGCTGATGAGACGATGCAGAAAGGCAGGATGCCGCGCGTGATCATTCTGGCGGTGATTGCCGGTATCAGCAGAAAACCAAAGATGACCACCGGGCCAACGGTCATTACACCAAACGAAATGACTACACCGATGATAAGATAGAGCAGAATATCCCATAGGACCACCTTTTTGCCAATGGTGATAGCCATGTCTGCATCATAGGATACTATGACAAAACTGCGGTGGAATCCGATTAAACAAAGGAAAATTGTGCCGTAAATGGCAATCATGAGCCACAAATAGATGTCCGGGACGGAAACAATCTCTCCTTTGAGCAAGGAAAGCACCTCTGTTTGTCCATAGGGATTCCACGAAACAAACAATATGGATGCTGCTCCGGCAATTGAATAGGTAAACCCAATGCGGTTTTCTGTAAAACCCTTTCTTCTCCGTTCGAGGATGGCCAAAATAAATATGGCGATGAGTGTGAAGAACACAGAGCCTGTAAGTGCCATAAATTTTTCAGACTCCATATGGGGGAGAAAATGGAATCCTATCGTGCACAATAAAAATGCGAAGGTAATTCCTGCATTTGACACCTGGGGCAGCGCTATGCCCAGAAGCACCATACGTCGCAAAACAAAAAATATGCCTACCTGCGGACAGACGAATCCAACAATCAGTCCGGCGTAGAGGGAGTTTCTCAAGAGAAAATGCGGACTAAGTATCTCTAATAGCTGTTCCATGGATAGCCGTATCCCAAACAGGTCGGAGACAAAAAAGTATTACACGTGTAAATCATGAGTGCGCTATTCCACCTTTCATTATCCTGTCAATGCCACAAAGCGCCCTGAAACGAAGCTTCTTCGGTTATCAAGGGTGCAAGGATATCACGTGAATTACCGATGAGTACCTTGTTATTGTTGATCCAAATCAATTTGTTTATCCACCGGGGAATACTATGAATCTCATGAGTAACCATCACGATCGTCAATTCATGCTTTTTATGCAGCAGCGCGATAAGCTCCATGATCTTTCTCTGCGCAATAATATCAACCCCTGTGATAGGCTCATCCAGCAGGAGAATGGTCGGTCTGGTAGCCAGCGCACGTGCTATCAGTATACGCTGCTTTTGTCCGCCGGACAATTCAGAAAATAATTGTCTTTTCATCTCCAGCATGCCAACGTCTTTTAAGCATTGATCTACCCAGGTACGATTAATCTCCGGCGTGGGACAGAAGGGTTTTGTCTGTCCGAATGTACCCATCAGCACCACTTCTCCCGCGGTAAACGGATATATCTCATCCAACGTCTGGCGCTGAGGCACATAACCAAATCTGGGGTAATGGGTGTTGCCATACGTAATCGTTCCGTGAAGAGGAGGGATAATCCGGAGGATGGTTTTAAACAAGGTGGTTTTGCCGCAGCCGTTGGGACCAAACAGGACGGTAAATTCTCCTGTTTTTAAGGAAAAATCAATATCGGTAAGTATAGGATGCCCATGATAACCAATAGAGACATCTTTCAAGGCAATACAAAGGTCTGCGTTCATAATTGTGTTTTTTTTATAGATTATCAACAGTTACCGTGTGCTACCCACAGTGAATCTGTGTTGAAAAGGAACCAGAGATAAACCGCTGCCGCATTTTAACCGGCATAGAAAATTTTGTAACATCTTCGGTGGTCTGCTGTCTTAGCCGTTATTTATCGTTCTCCGTCTGTCGATCCAGGATTTTGTTTTTCAGGACTGATGCAATTTCCTTAATAGTATAATCAAAAAGGGCCGGCTAGTCATCTCTTTCTTTTCTTCAGATGCGGTGGTAGTGCCAATGAACAGGTTGCTCATGACAGCGCCAAAACCAAACATCAATGCACCCACAAAATCAAAACTCAGTCCCAATTTCTTCAACATCTTCTTTTCCTCCTCCTCACATAAAGGAATCTAAACCACGTACCAAGAACACTCTCAGTAAAACAACATGGTTGTCCATGTGAAGATGAGCAATATCTTTGCCAGAAAAGTTTTCTTAAACGCTCTTTTTTGCTATGATAAAAAAAGTACATAACACTTTAAAAAGAAAGTTCTTAGGATAGATAAAATTTCTCCAATGAATTTCATTGTTTTGTTATCTGATATCCTGTCATGGTCTCTTGTGTATAAAAAATCATACAGTCTTATGGAATTGTTTTAACGATTTATAATATAAATACTTGTATCGGTTTATTATGTATTCAAAAACATACATATTGTAGGGAATATTTTACGGCAATTAGGCGTAGGCAGCAATAGGTTACGCCACAATTTTTCCTGTGATCATGGGTGCCTGCCCGTTTTTATAGTTATCAGGGTTTATACGGTATTTTTTGATTAATTTATAAATATCGGCTCGATAACGTTTTGCCATTTTGGAGGCATATGAGATATTACCGTTGCTTATTTTCAGGAGATTTTCAAGGTATTCACGTTCAAACCTCTCTTTAGCATCCTTGTACGAATGAAAGGGATGATTGGATATGTCGGTATCGCCAAAGAGATCCTCCGGCGTGATGACATTTTTCGTGGCCATGACCACCGCATGCTCAATCTTGTTTTGTAATTCACGGACATTTCCCGGCCAGTTGTACCGCATCATTCTTTGGATGGCTGCAGGAGTAAATTCCTGGATATCTTTTTTGAGCGCCCCGCAAAATTCTCTCATAAAATAAGTGGCCAGCAAGGGGATGTCGTCTTTTCTTTCGCGTAAAGGCGGCAAATAAATGGGCACAACGTGGATTCTGTAAAATAGATCTTCACGAAACGTTCCATTGGTTACTGCCTTTTTTATATCTACATTTGAGGCAGCGACGACCCGTACGTTAACCTTAATGCTTTTGGTGCCGCCGATTGGTTTAAATTCCCTTTCCTGTAGCACACGCAAAAGTTTCATCTGCAAAGCAGGGGGGGTATTACCAATTTCATCCAAAAACAGGGTGCCTCCGTCCGCCTGCGCAAAGAGGCCTTCTTTTGATTCATGGGCATCCGTATAAGCTCCCCGTATATGACCGAAGAGTTCATTTTCCAATAATCCTTCCGGTATGGCGCCGCAATTTGTGGCGACAAAAGGGCCTTTTGACCGGTTGCTGTTATGATGGATAGCCCTTGCGATGAGCTCTTTGCCCGTTCCACTCTCACCGTAAATGGAAACCGTACAGTCGGTTTTGGCAATGAGGGAAATCTGTCCCATGACTCTTTGCATCTTTTGGCTATTCCCAATAATGTGATTAACGTTATGCTGTTCACGAAGCTGGCTTCGGAGATGCTCGAGCTCCCTGACAAGGATTTGCTTTTCCAGGGCGTTTTTGATATGGACTGACAGGTCTTCATTGTTGAAGGGTTTGGTAATATAACTGTATGCCCCTTTTTTCATGGCATCTACAGCGCTTTCGATGCTTCCGTGAGCCGTGAGAATGATAACGGGCATGTTTGGATAACGCCGGAGTGTTTCTCCCATAAGCTCGATGCCATCCTCTTCTGACAATCGTAAATCTATGATGGCCAGATTGAAGGAGGTCGCAGATAATGCAATCCTTGCCTCATGGCTATCTCTGGCAACGGAGACGGAATATCCCCACGCCTTTAAACGCATCCGGATGACTTCCAGATGATTGATATCATCATCTATAATGAGTATTTTTTCATCAGACATGACTTCATACCTCCGAAAATTAGTACCGGCTAATCTTTGCAAGCAATTGATAATAAGGAAAATTCTTTCCGGGACAATCGGTTTCCTTGCAATGTCTATGCATGAGCACATTTTCAGCGGGGATATAACATCGTTCCTGGAGATATTTTACCAGGGCAAACAATGAATTCATTTGCGCCTCTGTGGGATATGAGGTATTGAAATTTCCCACAAGACATATCCCAATACCATAATGATTGTATTCCTGAATACCGGCATGGGCGCCATTGAGTTGATTCATCCACCGGTTCCCGATCTCAATCTGTCCATTACCCGCGCCATTCCCGTTTCCTATGACAAAATGATATCCCAAACCGTTTTCCCAGTGCCTCTTCTCCCGGTGAAATTTATCAAATTCTGCGGCGCAGCCTGACTCCGAAGCGCTGTGATGGATAACAATATATTTCCATTCCCGCACAGAATAGCGGTCCAGCTGGCTAATAAAATAAGGCACTTTCTTTTCGGGTGGTTTTGTGGCAGTTATCTGCTTAAACTCTGGCGGTGTATAACAACCGGAGAAACAAATCAGAACAACAAAAAACAAGTACCGGTATATCTTCTTTTGAAAATTCATGGATGACTTTCTGAAATGACAGTGAAATATCAGTCTATACGCCGTGTTTAAGAAATTTAACAATCCTTACCTTGCCGAGTTGGTTACCTCAGAAACGATTTCCTGCATTTTCCTTTTCTCAACAGCACGATACTCTAATACATGATCAGATAAGGCATTATTCATTTTCTATTCCAGGAACGTGAGGAGAAATAACAAGCAAATTCCCAGTAAAATAAAGGTAAACTGGATCAGCGACTTTGCTATGGTATTCTCCTTGTGCAGTTCTGGTACCAGGTCTGAACCAGCGAGGTAGACAAATCCCCCTGCAGCAAATGGTACGATAAAACCGGATAAGCCATCCACCTCGCACCCGATAATCAAAGCCAGTATCATTCCCACAATAGCTGCGACAGCAGACAAAGAATTGACAAGCAATGCCTTGCGTTTACTAAATCCGGCATGGAGTAAGACACCAAAATCACCAATTTCCTGCGGTATTTCATGCAAGACAATTGCTATCGTCACAGAAATTCCCAGCGGGAGACTTACCAGGTAAGATGCTCCTATGAGCACGCCGTCAACAAAATTGTGAAGTGTATCAGCAAAAAGGCTTACATATCCTATGGGATGTACCGTGTTTTCTGAAACTTCAATGTAATGCTCATGCCTCCAGCGTAAAAATTTCTCCATGGAAAAAAAACAGAGAATTCCCGTTATCATAAGAAAAGAACTGTGCAAGGAATTTCCAGGTTTACTGAATACTTCTGGTATTAAATGAAAAAAGACGTCTCCAAACAACCCGCCAACAGACAAACTCACGAGGATGTAGACAATCTTTTTGAGTTTATCGGCTTTCAGCGATACGGTTACTATTCCAATTAAGGAAATAGCGCTCACCAAAAACACGCTCGTTGCGGCATAGATCCATGTTATAATCATGTGATTCCTTAAATAAGATAGTTCAACGTCCCGGTAACTGAATCCATAAATACGGATTTTATACAAGGATATATTTCATTGTTTGCCATTGATGAATAAAAAATGCTGGCGCTACAAGCTATGAGTAGGGTGGATGAAGGCGTTGTTTTTACGCCGTACCCACCTTCAACATTGTATGATAGGGTGGATTCGCTTCGCTTAATCCACCCTACCGAAAAACCGCTTAATTCTTATACAATATTAAGTTATCCCCGAAGCGCTGATACAATCTGATGAATGTTATAGTCGAAAAACGCTATAAAATCCTCTACCCCTTTTACCCCGCCGGGCATAATCGGTACAATAACAACCTTTGCCCCTGTCTGCGCTGCTACAAATTCAGGCGTTTTTCGTTCTCGAAAAGTCTCGGTAAGAATGATTTTTACCCCTTCATATTTCATCATGGGAATAAGGTTGTTGATATGAGCAGGGGAAGGCGGTATTCCCGGCTTGGGTTCAAGTGACCCTATTACATGCAGATTAAACCGGTGTGCAAGGTATGAAAATGTTTTATGATACGTGACAATTTTTGCTCCTTTAAAAGGCTCAAGTTTCTTTTGCCATTCGGACAATTTCCGGTCCAGTCTTTGTACAAAATCATTCAGGTTGTTTTTATAATAGGCACTGTTTGCCGCATCAATCTTGCATAACCGATTGCAGATGTTCGTTGCAACGACCTTTCCATTAAACGGGTCCAGCAGGAAATGAGGATTTCCGAGGGGATGGACATCGCCCATCTCTCTGGCACGGTCAGGCATTACGTCAGGTATTTCTAATACCTGAATATTTGCGGCAGCGATGAAATAGCCGGGAGTGCCGGCAAGTATCTTTTGGTTCCGCGCACCGATAACCAAGTTCGGCAGCCAGCCAATTTCCAAATGCAAACCGCCTTCAATAAGCATGTCCGCCTTGTTCAGTTTCACGATGAAACCCGGTTTTGCATCAACAAAGTGTGGATCTTCCGTAGGTTTTGCAAGGCTGGTGATTTCCACTTTATCCTTTCCAATTTCCCTGGCGAGCGCGCCCAGGTCCGGGGTCGATGCAACAACGTGTAATTTTGCATGGACGGTAGACGTCCAGCATATTAACAAGAACAGGTAAAAACATATTTGGTGTTTCAGTTTCATGGTACACTCCTTTCAAAGTAGATTTTTCAGGGGTTCATCTTCCTTTGCCCATCCTGTATTTCTTTTTCTATTTTCTGCCCTTAATTCTTCTCTGCATCTGTTGTGTTTCACTGTTTTAAAACTTATGTGCTCCGTGCGAACCCAGTAAAAATTCGAACTGGAGGAAGACAGAATGTTCTGTGCTGTCGTTTCCCAGGATGTCATCATAGTTATATTGCAGCCTTATTTTCGAAAATTCTGAGGGATAAAAGGTGAGATTGGGAGAAAGCCGCCAACGCTCGAATCCTAAAGGGTCTGTTGCACCGTCCTCCCCATCGACATAATCGCCCCGAAGCCCCGCAACCCAACGTTTCTTAAATCCCCAGGCAATCTGTGAATATGCGCCCCAGTTATCCATTATCTCGTCTGACAAGCCGGCATCGCTATCTTCACCCGCCTCGAAACGCCTGCCCATGATCTCTGTCTGCCAGGTTACAAAGGGGAATCCGGCCTCTGCATTGTGAGACTTCCATTTCCAGAACATATCGATGCCATAAATGATGGTGTCTTTATCCCTTCCTGTTGAATTTGGTCCGAAGGCAGCCGAGGCACCCAATAAAACAGTCTGTTCGTCCGTTAAGTCAAATGACGTTGTAATACGGGGGGTATACAGCATGTCTTCCATGCCGCGTACCCGTGTTTCAACTGCCTCGCGCCCAAACAACGCCTCTTCATTTCGGAAGCTATGGGCAGTTTCTCCCTGGCTGTTCTGAACAGTAATAAATAATTCCGTATAGCTATTTGTAGGTGCCAGCCATGAAAGTCTTGCGCCGGGACCTCGCAATCCATCAGGGCCTAAAAACCTGCCATTAACCAGTGGCTGGTCTGCAAAGTCCCATGCATGAGGATGAAATGGATTCAGTCTCCCAAATTCGGTGAAGAAGGTACCTGCCTTTACCTGCAAATTCAAAGGGAGCGACATGGATGTTAAAAAGGCCTCTTCCACTTCAAGAAACGATTCCCCATCTTGATCTATTTGAAAAATAATACTTGCCTGTCCCGTAAAATAAGGATCTACTGCCCCATCAAAGGTGGTTTCCAGATTTTGAACGGTAAATCCACGCTGGTTGGGATCGTGCCCACCCGTTTCAAGAGTCCCTAAATCTTTAGCAGTTGATCCCGCAGCGGCAAACAACCCATCAAAGGAAATATTCATATAGCTTTTCCCCAGGCTCCACAAGGTAATCGGTTGTGTTGGCGACCATGTTCCGGATTCAGGACTTGCAGGTTGAGGAGAAAGGGCAACCTTTTGCTGCATCTCCTCGAGACGGGAATCATAGGTTTCTTGTATTTCTTTTAAACGGGTGTCATAGGCGGATTCCATATTCTCAAGGGTGGACTCCATTCTTTGAAGCTTTCCTGCGACCTCATCATAGTCCTCTTTTTTTATATAAACTTCTTCGGTGCCAGCAACGGGTGCTTCTGCAGTGCTTGCTGCCTGAGAAACTTCTTCCGTTGTTTGTATCCTTTCTTTTTCAAGAGCAGCGATCTTCTCCTGCATCTCTTTTAAGCGTGATTCATAATCCTGTTTCATGTTGATAAGCAGTTCCTTCATGCCCTGAAGTTGACCAACAATTTCATCAAATTCATCCCTTCTGATGCGGATTTCCGTTGTGCCGTGCGCGGTTTCTTCTTGTTCTTCCGTCATGCCTGCCGGTTGAGAATCCTTATCGGTTGCCAGTGACACTTCTCCATATACCCCGGCAGCTAAGAACGGCCACTGGCCGCTGTTTATCACAAGTATGCAAAGGAACAATATATACCATAGAAAACGGAGCAATTTCATGCTATCCTCCTTTAAATCGCCTCGAAATTGGTGAAGGTTAGTAGTAACTTAATTGTATAGGAGTTTTCATTTTATGTAAGCGGCTTGTAGAGCGAAGAGACTCTTCGCTCTCCGGTGAAAAAGCCATCGACGGCCTGTTATACAAGGGATTTTAAAGTACAATCGCATCTGGCCAGACAACCGCCAAAATTCCCCTTTCTAGGGGGACTTGAGAAAATCCTCTTAATAGAGGGGGCAAGAGGGTTGTGTGTAACCGGAATTTGTCGTGTACCTAAAAAGTTGCTGCCAAAGCCGGCCTACCTTGAGACAAAGGAATACGGTGTAGTGATGATACTTTTCCTCTGTCCTTTGTGGTTAAATGGCCTGAATTATGTATTTAAGCGAAAAGACAGGAAGAAGAGGGAGGCGGACGGATGGTAAATTTATGGATAGATAAAGAGGGAAGTATTGGATTGGAATTCCGCGGGGGACTAAGGCAGACAAAATCGAAGTGCGTATCTGCCATTAATAGTTGCGCAAAGGTTGAAGGGGTCTTTAACCACTGACAGATTTGACATGCTCCGGGGTCATGCCGGGGAACGTTATCTCCGTCTCCAACCTGCAGGCATCCGGCATTGTCATGATTATCGTGAGACCCAGGCTGTAGTTCATGGTCACACTGTTTGGCGATGAAGAGACCGTCATGAAAACCCCCCATCGTAAGACACAGCAGGATATATGGAAGGAAAATAAAAACAAACAGGGTATTCGCTAAACTTTTATTTCCGGTGAAATACTTTAACGACATATCGATACTCACTTACACAATAATAATAAAGCAGTCTTATCTTGCTTACCTGAAACACTAGGATGTTAATATCTCTTGCCTTATAAATCAAGTAAAAATCTTAAATAGGTTTTCAACCGGCCAGGACGTCCTGCCTTTTCAATAATGGCACACAGTCAATAAAACGTTTTGACTTTTGAGGAATAGCGGAAATACTATATGTTCCTGTGGTTTACAGAGGATGATAGCTCATGTGGGCATGCATCAGTGAAATTATATGAAAGAGGAGGGAATGATGACAAAATACCGGCAAGTGCAAGAGTTTTCATACAATGATTTAACACGAGGAGAGGGAAAATGGCGCCCCTAAAAATATTTATCAGCTGTTGTAACCATCTTTTTGCAGAAGGCCTTAAGCAATTATTAAAAGTGGGAGGAACTGAAACGAATTATCGTGTCGGCATTCTCGACCCGGAAGAAGAAATTTCTTCGAAAATAGACCTGATGATTGTCGACTATTACGCCCTCTCCCTTATGTCTCTTCACGCCCTCTTCGAACATAAGATAAAAATACTTCTTGTCTTGACAGGTTGCCTTTCAAAGATTGAGGATCATCTTCTCCTGGAGTATCTTTCCAGGGGACTTATCGGTGTTCTGCCTCCCAAATCGAACGTCACGCAATTAAAGAAGGCAATTCAGTGTACGCTGGCAGGTGAACTCTGGATTGAACGAAGTGTACTCAAATCGCTCGTCTCCTCTCTGAAAGGGGATAAGATGTCGCTTGATTCTCAATTGACCAGAAAAGAGATCGCGATAGTGAAGATGATCTGCAAAGGATACCGCAATAAGGATATCATGAAATATCTGGACATGAGTGGACCGTCTGTGAAAAAACACCTGAACAATATTTACAAAAAGGTAGGAGTCAAAGACAGGTTGCAGCTCGCCGTTTATGTTATCAATAAATGGCCGTTCTATATCAGAGAAACATGAGTTTACCTGTTTGGGTATACCAATAACTTTGAAAAACTCAACCTTTGTTTGCTTTTTTTTTCTTTGCTAAAAGCGTATAATGTGGAATATAACAACAAAAACAAACCTGTCCTGCGTGATTCAGGACATCCAGCCTGAAACCTTTAAGAGAAAAAATAAAGGAACTCTTAGGCACACCGTTAAAATCTCTTGTTTCGTAATAGTTTACCCAGGTATCTGTTTCAATGAAAGTCTGTCGTTCTGTTGATGAATATATCTGTGTTAAGGTCATTTTATTCCTTGCCATGCGAAGGGATAGAGAATTTTTGGTGGGGTGCGTGCATGGCGCACTTTAAAGAGGGAGGATGACGTATGAAGAGGGGCATTTTTGTTGGTTTTGGTCTTGCTGCAATAATGGGGCTGGCAAATGTGGGTTTTCATTCTGTAACCATGGCAGAAGAAGGCAAACAAGTGCGTGTTAACTTGCCCATCAAGAGGCTCACCAGCGAGATGGAAAACAGGGTGACGAACATGATCGAAGGGATTTTAGAGGGTAATCTGGATTATGTAAAGCAGGAGGCTGCCGCCCTTCCCGACCTGGGCAAAAAGATACTCGATAACTTTTTTCCGAGAGGTCAATGGTTTATGGTAGCGGAGGCCCTGAATCCGGAGGAGACCAAAAAACGAAGAGAGGTTTTCACTTCTTTTGTGAACAAGATGGATGCACAGGTGAAAGAAATTCAAAAAGCTGCGGATACGAAAGATGAGGGAGCTACATTAAATGCCGTTACTAATCTGATACAGAAGACGTGTATCGAATGCCATACATTTTATCTTAAGTAACGAGCGGGTGGAAACTATCGTTTCCAATCGTACAGATTGATTGAATACCTGGCGCAGCCGCAACAAATTGACCACCCCTCTTTCCCCTCCTTCACAAGGAGGGGAGAAAGGGATGGTAAAAAGATTCCCCAAAACTCTTTTTCATGAAAATGGGGAAAAAGGAGATACGCATGTTTAAGAAATTTATTATTGCCACCGGTATTTTACTTTCTATTGCCTCTGCTGGTGTAATCGTTGGCATGCCTTATCAGACGGTTTTTGCCCATGGGCATGGGCACCACGGCTGTGGTCATTGTGGACACTATATATGCCCGGGTGATTGCGGAAGATGTGAAGAGTGTATAGCAAGGCGAAAGGCTGAAAAAGAAGCCGCAAAGAAGTGTGAAAAATGCGGATATGAAGAATGCCCCGGCAATTGCAACCGCTGCGTTGATTGCTTACAGGAGAGGATAAAAAAACTGGAAAAGGAGTTAGAAAAGAAGTAAGATTTCAAACCGCCCGACAAGTTCACTATGCACGGCACTGCACCCAAAGCCTGTCGAATGGTCAGTCAAATGGTTAAGGCACTGTTTTTTGTGCCGAACCCACCTTCGTAAAACCCACCCCTCAAGTCCCTCCCCGGGAGGGGACTTGAGGGATGAGTTCGTTTTCGCTTAATAACTATCCAACTGGAAAGGAGATATTCATGTCGAAGAAATTTATTATAACCCTCGGTATTTTACTTGCCACGATCTTTACCGGTGGAACAATCGGCATGTCCTAGCGGACGGTTTTTGCCAATGAGCATAAACATGAGCACGGGTATTCGCATGAGCATGAACATACGCATCACGGTGCCCATGCATGTGAGAAATACAGTGTAAAAGGAGCCTTTGTGGAGGGGTGTAGTTGCGACATACCGTGCCCCTGCGAATTGATAAATTATGAAATGGGCTGTCAAACGATTGCTGCACTGTCTTTGGGTGATAGCAGTTGTGGTGGCATAGACTTAACCGGTGCAAAAATCGCCTATGCAACCCAACCCGGTGAATGGATCGCTATTTATGTCGATGCAAAAGATGATCAACAGAAACAAGCGGCCATCAGGTTTGCCAAAGGTATTTTCGGCCATTATGGCAAAGTCGTGAAGGTCAATAGCGCCAAAATTGAATTTTCCGGAAAAGATGGCAATTATACCGTTAAGGTCGATGATGGCAAGATTATGCAACTGACAACGGAACCGGTTCTCGGTGGGGACAACACAACCCCCGTAATGCATACGAACACTAAAAGTAAATTAACCCCTGTTTTTATGCAGGGCAGGGTTATCTCCGGTAGTTTTAACGACGCGGAACGGAAATTTGAACTGAAGGGAAGCAACTCTTACTTTCATACAAGTATAAAGTGCAAGGGTCATTTGCAGGTTGAGCTAAAATGCCCTCTCTGTGGTGCGCCACAATGTGTTTTCACCGCCGGGGTCCGCATTACAATTCAACCTGGGAACCTATCCCGCGGGTGTTGTGAAAGATGTTCTTTTTGATGTAACCGGAGAGACACCGCTTCTCTGTAATGTTCATGCGGAGATGGCGGGATATGTTGTGTCGTTTGAGAACCCTTATTTTGCAATTACCGATAAGGACGGAAATTATAGCATTGAAGGAGTACCGCCAGGAAAGTACGTGCTAAAGACCTGGCATGAAAAACTCAAGAAAGTATCACAAGAGGTCACAGTGGAGGCCGGTAAGTCTGCCACTGCAAATTTTGAGTTAAAAAGAAGAAGATAATCACTGACCAAAACGGATCGGGCTGCAACCTCCCCTCTTTCCTCTCCTTCACAAGGAGGGGAGAAAGGGTGTCATCCACAAAGTATTCTTCACTTCGGGAAGCATCTGCAAAATGATCATTTTTGGACCCGTTCCATCAAGGCGTCTGGGGCGCAGTCTGGGTATTAACAATATTCCACCGAAGGTTTGCACCTATTCATGTGTCTATTGCCAGGTGGGATGTACAAGGAAACAGGCTGTTAATCGCTGTGAATTTTATAAACCCGATGTTATCCTGAAAGAAGCGGGAGAGAAGATTGAGAAGGTAAGGCGATCCGGCGAATCCATAGATTACCTTACCTTCGTCCCAGACGGTGAACCTACCCTGGATGTTAATCTCGGTCAGGAGATCGAACTGATGAAGGCGTATGGGATCAAGATTGCGGTGATTACCAATACATCCCTCATCTGGCGTGCAGACATCCGGGAAGATCTCATGAAGGCCGACTGGGTCTCTTTAAAGGTAGATTCTGGCCGGGAAGATATCTGGCGCAAAATCAATAGACCTCATAAAACTTTGCAATTAGCCTCGATTTTGAACGGGATGCTTGAATTTGCTAAAGTTTACAGGGGAGAACTGGTGACAGAAACAATGCTCGTAAAAGACGTTAACGATGACGAAGACCATGTACGGGCGGTTGCTGATTTTCTGGTTCAGGTAAAGCCCGTCAGGGCATACCTGGCCATCCCCACAAGGCCACCTGCCGAAAAATGGGTACAGTATCCACCGGAAGAGAGAATCGTCCGGGACTACCAAATTATTCGTGAGAAAATCAACCGTGTTGAATACCTTATTGGCTACGAGGGGAATGCCTTTGCCTTCACGGGAAATGCAGAAGACGATCTCTTGAGTATCACGGCAGTGCATCCCATGCGTGAGGAAGCGGTAAATGAATTTCTGGATCGGGCAAAGGCAGATTGGACCATTGTTCATGGGTTGGTTGCCCGCGGTCAGCTTATCAGGAAGGAGTATGAAGGAAGTATCTTTTATATGAGGAAAATTCATTGATAATTTCTTATAGTCCGGTTAGTTTGTGGTTCTGCCTTCATCGTTTGTCCTTTTCTGCCGCAAGCTTTATCTATATTGCAACTGCCGATCTCATTCCAAAAGTGTCGTCGTTTTTGAAAGAGAGGAGTATTGTATGCCAAAAAGGTTAAGAAGTCGTTTTTAATGGCCATATTCTCATCAATGTGGAGAGACTGTTATAAACAGGTATTGTTTTGAAATCAGAGAAAATAAATCGATAGAGGGGAAGTGTCCGAAGTGCAAGAATCAAATTGAAGGCGTTGGATTATAAAACGTCTTCTTGAATAACCGGCTGAAGCATGAGACAAGCAATTATCTATAGGCCCATAGGCACGATTCATTCTCCCTTCAAAGAACCTCACGACGCTCCCATACAGTCCGCCTGCGCCGGGGATAGCGAAGGAACAATTGAGATATTCCCGGAGTATTCAGAAGGGCTTGCTGACCTGGAAGGATTTTCGCATATTATCCTGCTCTATCATTTTCATTTAGCGAAAAAAGGGTTTTCCTTGAAGGTGAAACATTGTCTGGATGATCAGGTACGCGGAGTATTTGCCACCAGGGCGCCAGCACGGCCGAACGCCATCGGCATGTCAGTCGTGCGCCTTATCAAGATCGAAGGAACGAAACTCACTATCCGGGATGTCGATATTCTGGATGGGACACCGCTCCTCGACATCAAGCCCTATGTGCCTGAATTTGACTCCCGCAATGCCGAAAAGATTGGCTGGCTTTCCGGCAAGACCGGTAAACTTCCAGAAACACAAGGTGACGGCAGGTTTTACCACCGAACAAACATGTTTGACCTTTTCACAGACAAATACGATGCCTGGTATGACTCGGATGAGGGACGCTTCCTCTATGAGAGCGAGCTTACATGCATCAGACCGGTGGTTGAATGCTCCCCGAAACCCATCCTTGAGATCGGGGTTGGCACGGGAAGATTTGCCATGCATTTCCCGGATGTTATTGGAATTGACCCATCCCTGAATGCCCTCAAAATGGCAGAAAAAAGAGGGGTAAAAACGGTGCGTGGCGACGGAGAGCATCTTCCCTTTCATGATAAAACATTCGGCTGCATCTTTATTGTTGTTACCCTATGCTTTGTTAAAGACCCCATCGCCGTCCTGAGAGAGGCAGCAAGGGTCTTAAAAAATGACGGAAACATAATCATAGGCCTTGTCCGCCGGGATTCCCCCCCCGGAAACCTTTATGAGAAGAAAGGAAAGGAGAATTATCATGTATTTTAAACAAATTGAAGTACCGGGGATTGGGTGTCTTTCTTATCTGATTGGTTGTCCCGCTGCAAAAGTTGCAGCAGTTGTTGATCCGAAAAGAGATGTTCAGGACTATCTTGACATTGCAGGAAGTCAGGGAATGAAGATAACGCACGTTATCGAAACGCACATCCACGCCGATCATGTCAGCGGCAATCAGGAAATCCGCTCCCGTACCGGCGCTGATATCTATTTTCATGAAACAGCCCCCGCCGTCTTTGAACACAAGACCTTAAAGGAAGGGGATTGTATCGAATTGGGCACGGCAAAACTCGAGGTGGTTTATACCCCTGGACACACACCGCATTCGCTCTCTCTACTCGTGACCGACAAAAGCAGATCGGACGAACCATGGCTTCTTCTCAGCGGCGATCTTCTTTTTGTGGGAGACATAGGAAGGCCTGATCTGGCCGGAAAGGAGCTGTTGGACCGGCAGGTAGAAAATCTCTACGAAAGTATTTATAAAAAATTGGGCAAACTATCTGACCGCCTGGAGGTCTTCCCTGCACACGGACAAGGCTCGCTTTGCGGGAAAGGAATGAGTTCTAAAACCAGCACGACGTTGGGATATGAACGCCATACAAACCCGCTGCTCCGTCTTGATTCTGTGGATAAATTTAAAAAGCACTTTATGCAGGAATATCCCGCCCGTCCAAAGAGTTTTTCGCACATTATCGCCATGAACGCAAAAGGTGCGCCTTTGCTGGCGAAACACCGTGATGACCGGTCTCTTACTCCTCCCCAATTCCGGGAAGCAATGGGAAAGGGAGCAAAAATTATCGACACAAGAGATGCGCCTGCGTATGGCGGCGTACATATCCCGGGAAGCATAAATATCGGTTTTGGAAATCAAATGGCCAACTGGATTGGTATGGCCGTGGACCCGGAATCGGATATCCTCCTTGTCTTTACCGACAATGAAAGATATCAGGATATGTGTGCCTTCCTTTACAGGATTGGGTATGATAAAATTCTCGGGTATCTGCAAGGTGGTATACCCGCATGGCAGGAGCATGGCTATCCGATAGAGCGGCTTTCCCAGATATCGGTGCAGGAATTACAGGAAGAAATGAAACGAAATACTAGCCTGCGCGTCATAGACGTCCGGTCAGAATCAGAATGGAGTAAAGGGCACATAGAAACAGCCTCACTTTTGCCATTACCGGAGATGCTTCTCAAGGGTATGGCCCTGCCAAAGAGTGAAAATATCATCGTTACCTGCCGCGTAGGGTACCGGGGAAATATTGCGGCAAGTTACTTGCAAACGCAGGGATTTACCAGCGTACATAACCTTGCTGGCGGGATGCTGGCCTGGACGAACGCAGGGCTTCCCGTAAAGGTTTCATCGTGATTTGCTTTTGTTTTGTCAGGGAAACATAGCGTGGTCTTACTTACCAGTTAATTGCCGGTAATCTGAATCCACCAAGAGAAGCAATGACTTTTACTATGCAATTTTAGGAAATGGAAATCCTTGGGTATATCGCCTCAGTTATCATTGGAATTTCACTGGGACTTATTGGCGGAGGTGGCTCTATGCTCACGGTGCCGGTGCTGGTTTATCTTTTCGGTATTGAGCCGGTTCTCGCCACAGCATATTCGCTTTTCATCGTTGGCGCTACGAGTCTTGCTGGCGCTTTCCCCAAATACCTTCAGGGGTTGGTGCATCTCAAAACAGCGGTCATCTTTGGCATCCCTTCCGTAGCTGCAGTTTTTGTTACCCGCACATTTCTTGTGCCGCTTATTCCTGATCGTCTTTTCAGGATAAGCAGCCTTGAAATGACCAAACCTGTTTTTATAATGGTTTTGTTTGCCATCTTCATGGTTTTTGTAGCTTACTCCATGATAAAAACCAGAAGAAAAGAAACAAAAGAACGGCAATTGCAACGGCTAAAATACCCTATGATTTTATTAGAGGGGGCTGTTGTTGGTGCCCTTACCGGGCTTGTAGGCGCCGGTGGAGGATTTTCCATCGTTCCTGCACTGGTATTATTCAGCAAACTGCCCATGAAAATAGCAGTAGGAACTTCATTGCTTATTATCGCTGCGAAATCCCTGATCGGCTTTACCGGTGACCTTGCGCACTACACGATGGATTGGGAACTGCTCCTTATTGTTACCGCGTACTTTTACTATAAGGCCTGAAAGGCCGAGAGAATATAGGAGGGGCGTAAGCCCCCTGTCATAAAATAACAATAACAACAAGCCCCGGAGGGGCGAAAGGACTCTTTAGGAAAAGAATTCCTTTCGTCCTTTCAGGGCTCATAACGGTATTCATCATTTTCAGGGGGCTTCACCTGCTGCTCTATGCTTTCGCCCCTTTGGGGGTTATGTTCGGCAATATTCTCCATCAGCTACGCTGAATCGTTACGTTTTTTTGCGGACATATACTGTCTATTTGTTATAATATCTAGAGGAGAAACCCTTTATAATTGCTAATACGCAGATGCCGTTACATCAACGGCGATACCAGAAAAGAGAACGCGAGGAAGAACCATGGATTATAAGAAGACACACGAACCCACATCACACGACAGCACCGATGCTCCCAAAATAACGGAACTTTTAACACAGCTCTCCGTGCGTATTGACTCCCTTGAGAGATCGTTATCGTCTATAGATGAATTTATCAAAAAACTTCCTGCAATGATGGCGATAACGACCGATGTTGCGGATGATTTTTATCGTAATGCGGCGGCATCGGGTATTGATATAGAAGAACGCCTGAAGAAGGCAGGGAATTTGTTCGTCCAGCTTAGCGACCCCAAAAAGATCGACACCCTGTCTCACTTCATACATACTCTCGACACCATGACGCCGCTTTTGAAACAATTCGAGAGAATACCTGACACCCTGGCAGTGGTGGTCGACTCGTTTGACGAACTGTACAGAAATGCAGAGCGCTCAGGAATCGATTTTGAACTGATTGCGAAACAAGGAAGAGATGCTGCTGCACAACTGAACGAGCTCCTCAAATCAGACGAATTGAAGGCGCTCATGAATTCCGGTATCCTGAACCCAAAGGCCGTAAACATTGTAGCACAAGCCGGTTGTGCACTTGCGGAATGTAAAGAAGATCGCCCAAAGAAACTGGGAATACTAGCCCGGATTTTTCACCGAAGAGATAGAAATCCCCTGTTGTTTATGGTATAAGATGTTTGTAAAGAACAGATTATACACAACAGGAGGAGGGTTGAAGGTGAAAACAGGGTGTAAAGATGCAAT
>WYAU01000023.1 GCA_011525665.1 Candidatus Brocadia sp. | reverse complement strand
TCGCTCCGGCAAGGTTGTGTTGTCCTTGCCATCCTCACTACTACGGACTCATCCGCCACCCTCTTGTCTGTCAGCCCATTTCGCCCTGGGACTTATAGGGCTTACCTTCGTTCCTGATATTTCTATCTGGGACAAGGAGGGTTTCCCCTGTTGATACTGCTCCTTTCTATCCGTGTCGCCGCTGATACCCCGCCAACGTTCTTTTCCCTATTAGCCAGTTGAGGTGTGTGAATTCCGCCTTCGCCTACTATTGACAGGCTCGGCCAGTGGTTCTTGACTTTTACGAGGCTACATCTACGTTCACGTAAGTTACGACCCGGATATTCGCTCACCGGCCTTACGCCGACTTTGTCGATGGGCTTCAGAAGGTAACGTTTCCATCGCCCCCTGCCATCCAAGCTACTTGGCTCCGGCTTTTACCACGACGGGACTTTCACCCGTTAGAAAGCAGTACCCTTCCCCCCCCTGGCACGCGTAGAGTAAAACACTGGCGTAGTGGCTACAGGTTGAGGTTTGTCTTCCCCGTTTCTCTCCGTTTCCTCTGAGAGTGTCACACCATCGCAACCATACCCTATTTCCAGCTATTTTGGATGGTGTGTGGGAATTATGGAAGTCGAGCCATATCGGTCTGGCAGTCATAATCTTCTTTTTTTCCATCATGTTTCCCTGTGTAAAACTTATTGGCCTACTTTTTGTTTGGTTCGTACCATTAGGACCGGAAGGGAGAAAACGTTTTCTTTACTGGTCAGGCATTTTAGGAAAATGGTCTATGCTTGATGTTTTCATCGTAGCAATACTCGTCATCCTGATCAAGACCAAGGATATTGCTGATGCCAATGCGCAGATAGGTATTTACTTTTTTGCCTGTGCAATCATGCTTTCTATCGCCGCCACAATGATGATAGAAAAGATGGCAACCTTAAATGACTTTTATTTACCTACCCCTAAATCCCCTCCCAAGCAGGGATTTTCATGATTCCCCTCTTGAGAGGGGTAGGGGTGTGTTTACTAATAAAAGTTTGAAATTCCTGTACGCTAAAATATGCTTTTCCGCACTGACTACAAACCCAGTCAGGAATAGCATCGAAAAGCAAGTGATATCCTTTTCTGTCGATGTGAAAAGGAGCTGTCATCCTTAGCATTTTCCCTTGGCAATAAATACAGTTCATCTTTTCTTCCTCTTTATCAGGAAATAAAATACAGCGAGGAGCAAGTAAAAATCAGAGGGCGCAAGAATAATAAAGTACGCGCAATTGCAATGTATCTTGCCTGAGACCTGAGCGGGGTATCAGGTAAGGATCTTGGGGTAATTTTCGGTGGTATATCAGGAGCGGCGATTACCATGAACTATAAACAGATCAATACAGAACTAATGCGGAATAAAAGCCTGAGTGATAAGATAACAAATTTAAAGAAACAATTACTTAATATTTAAGATGTGACCCTTGATCTCTCTTGGTTGTTATCTATCATAATAATATTACTCTTATATTTTGTTAATTTTTTATAAAAGGAATAGGAAATATTCCATTTTTTAACATTACTTATATGGATATATCTATAATTCCTACCCTATTCACAATTTAACTGAAAAAGTTATTTGTTGACCAGTTGCTCCAATTTGATAAATGTCTAAATTAGAAGATGTACCATCCCACCATTTACTATTTGGAAAGCTGATGTCTGCAAAACGATTGTTTCCTTGATGGGGGAAAAGATCTCTGCCGTCACCGTAATTACCGTTTTTTATTTCTTTCTCCAAATCATTCATACCATCTGCCTGTTCCAACGAACATTCGTAATGAGAATCGGGGGTCATATGTTCATTCTCATTAGATGTCTCAACTCGCTCGTCCACATGCCAAATCGCTAATCCGGCATCAGGAAGAGACATGTCTCTTCCCGTTTGATCCCGGTTTTCTAAGATAAAATACTCATCTTCGTTTCTTCTATGAATAAAAAAAGAATTCTGTCCGGCAACAGCATTCGCACTCATACCATTAACAAGATCAGTTACCGTATTTGCCCAACCTGCCTGGTACTTCAGGTAGGCGCAGACGTGAACCGGATTCTTCTCGTTAATACAACATCCGTAGCTCATCAAGCAAAATACCCCCACTCCGTAAGATTGCTCACCTTTATCGTACAAATCGGGAAAATCACAAATCATATGTCCATTCTCATGGCAGAATGTGCCAAGTGTCAGTTCTTTACCCATATTAGTAATCTGATATTCAACAAATTTCTTGCCTGATCTCAGAACATATGGATTGAGAAGTTTATCGCAATGTGGCCACAACCCCGTCGGTTTATTGTTGTTGTCAACAACACTGTCGTTAGGTCCTGCATAAAAAACATTTAATGCTCGAACAGCGCCGTCATTATCTGTAGTGAGTTGGGAAAAGTCGAATCCTTTCGCCTCAAGATCCGCAAGGGCTTCCAATACTAATTCTTGCGCACGCAATCCATATACTACTTTTGGATCCTTGTAGTAACTCCCTTTATTCCTTGTCCTGTAGTATGGCACAACGATATTGTTGTAATGGAGCTTGCCCGATGAGACTTCAAAAAAATAATCATATACAGACCCATTGTTGCCAAAACCTGTATAACCAATTTCATTACAAAATTCATTTACCTGTTTTTGTGCAAACATACGAGGAATATCAGGAAACTCTATCAACAGACAGAGGCCCACATAATTACCAACTATATGGTGCACTGATGGCACGTAAAGTAAACCCGGTGCAACCATCTCCTTAATTCTTGCAATCCTGGCTTGCTTCCTGCGAATCTCCCACTGTAAAAGACCACGATGTAATTTGTTTTCGGTTGCACGTGCCTTTGCAGCCGATGGATCAATTCTAACACCAGGCTGAATACCAATAAACCTTGGATCACCCGTTCCAACGCGTATTTTGGTCGGTTGAAGGGTTTTACCGTCCGCACTTACCTGAGCGTAGTGGTAATATCCAGTGGCTGGATCCTTCATAATGGTGAAGCCATCCAGACTTTCGAACACTGCATAATACTGGTTACCCCACCCCTTCACTTGAAATTTTGTGCCGTTGGGTTGAGTAAATGTAAACTCTTTTCCACAAAATGGTGCTGGCATAGCAAGTTTATCCTTTTCCAAAAATATTTATAAGACTGTAATAATTGTTACGTTTATCAAAATTCAAAAAATTTTTGCTATTATGGATGAAGCGATGATCTTTCCATCGCTTCCAATAAGTTTTAACGGAGTTTCCTTGGAAAGAATTTTTGAATATTTTTGCCATTCATTCAGTTCTACCGGAATAGAAATCCATTCTGTTTGACCGGCCAACGAAGCAAGTTTATCAGTTTGCTTTTGGGGGAAAAAGTATCCTCTATAAAAAAAATCATATTCAAAATACTCCGCAACAAACTTTTGAATAGTTACATTTTGATTGGCTATTATTTTTAGTCCTATCCAAAATCTTTCCTGCCCATTAATTATTGGATCATATTCAGCCCAGGTTCCGTTCTCTTTATGTTCGTTACGATAAAGCCACTCATTTTCTATCGTTGCAATAATAATATCTTCTGAAAGATTTTTTTCTTTTATATCGGCTTTAATTACAACATAACCAAATAAAAAAAAAATGTGATAATAAAAACCCTGTGGTTTGTTGGAATTTTCTTCTTTACCGTTATTTTTAATAATAGTACCTAAATCCTGCAAACAAGGCAAAGCCTTGTTGCAGGAATAGGATTGAAATGGTAGGATTTCCAAGGTATTCGGCGGTATATTGATAACAAAAAACACCTGAAAGGAGATTCACCATTTCGATG
>WYAU01000022.1 GCA_011525665.1 Candidatus Brocadia sp. | reverse complement strand
TATTGCATCTTTACACCCTGTTTTCACCTTCAACCCTCCTCCTGTTGTGTATAATCTGTTCTTTACAAACATCTTATACCATAAACAACAGGGGATTTCTATCTCTTCGGTGAAAAATCCGGGTTAGAACCTGTGGCGAACTGGGGAGGGCATCTCTACACGCGCTAAGAAACCAATTCGGCGTGATCGGGGAGCGGTTGAAGCTTATGGCCCTGGGCATTGATGACAGCCCGGTTGTACCCGTGGAACAGGAACCCGACGCAAAATCAGTTGGACACAGCATGACTCTCGATAAGGATGTGAGTGACATGGAAACTTTGGAACGACATATCCTGCATTTATCCGAAATGGTGGGACGGCGGTTGCGTCGCGGAGGATATGCAGGGAGGACGGTTGCCCTTACGCTTCGTTACACGAACTTTGATACCTTCACCAGGCGTCGTTCTGTACAATCTTCGATGAATAACAGCATAGACATCTACATGGTTGCTAAAGACATACTGGAGACAATACGGCTCCGGCAGCCCATCAGGCTGGTAGGTGTCAACGTTTCCAATCTCACCAGGAACATTGGCCAGATTCCCCTCTTCCCTGGCGACAGGGCAAGGCAGGCAGCAACGCGCGTTATGGACGAGATCAATGACCGATATGGTGATTTTTTTATTACCTGGGGAACGTTACTTGAGAGATATCACCATAAAGGTTTTATCTCTCCTTCCTGGCGACCTGGTGGAATCAAATGCGTTAACCTTTCTCCCCGGAAAAACTGTACCGGATAAGGAAAACGTATACGGGATGAAGCAGAACGCGAGTAGGGAGAGAAGAATTCTCTTTTTTTTATACTTTTCCCGGCTTACACGTTAAGCTCTATAAAGTCAATATTTTCCCTGTCATAAACGCCCAATCCCTTTTTCCCGGCAGTGGCAATATGCCGGGCTTTTTGAAATACGGAAACATGATTATTTTCCTTGCGTTTCCTGTCAATGATTTCAAGCCCGATCCTGTCGATTGCTACCGGATCCGTCCCAAAAAATAGCCGCTCCTCGTTCCACATTGTCCATGCCTTCATGCTCGCGGGGCCACCGTCAAAACAAGCCTGCAGTGCATCCACGATATGCAGACGTACCTTGTCTTTTATGACCGGATGAGTGCAGACCTCTGCCGAGGCAGGGTCACAAAAGTACGGAGACGGATGGAATCTCTTGGTATTATTGATGGCGCCAAAGGCCAGATTTTTGAGGCATAAGGTCACACCGGCAATGCCGTGATCCTTCATTACCGGCACATTTATCATGGCCGTGACGTCCCGGGTAACGATGGTACTGAAAAGAGACCGAGCCCCATCATCCTGGCGTAAGGAGTAATCGTCATCGAGTGATTCATAATAAATTTTTTTGTCGTATCCGGCCGTTGGTTCCGTGCCATAGCAACGAACCCCGCTGCTTCCCTGGTTCAAGGGGAAACCTGCCGTTATCAGATGGTAACTAAAACGGTCCCATATAATGATATTATTATCTTTTACCCCGGCAGCTTTCAGGCCCATAATTATTGCGTCAACAACTTCTGGTCGCGTGGAAAGCTTTACCCCGCCGATGGGATTAATCTTGATGCCCACCACATCGTGGGGGGCAAAGAACGTCCGCCATGCATCAGCAACCGTTTTTTTGCCGGTGAGGGAAAACATCCCTTCATTCATCATCCTCCGGACAACCTCAGGCTCGGGTTTTCCTTTGCCCATAATTCCACTGCTTTTAATTGCAATTACCCTGCTTTTCTCCGTGCCGGAAGGCTGCCTATCGGAACCGATTGCCCATTGCTGCAAACCTTCAAGGCCTCCTATCCCCATCCCAAGCCCAACTACGCCAAGGGCAGAATGTTTCAAAAAATTTCTCCTGGAGAAATGATTATCTTTTGTATCCATCGCCTTTCCTCCTCAAAAAACCGTCTGAATTTTTTATCGATTTTAGCCAAAAAAAACTTCTTGTCAAAGCATTTTAAGACTATTTTCACGTTTACAGGAAATTACAGGGAAACAAGGATATCCGACGATGTTGCGGTTCTGCAACTCTCTGAATCATCCATGTGAAGCGATGACATACAACACAAAAGTAACCCTTGCAAGGACCAAACATGAGCAGGAGTGCAGAACAACGGACAAGTAAAGCTTGTCCGCGCCACCCTAAATATATAGCTGCCATGTATAAAGTTGAAAAATCGCAAATTTATGAACCTCTTGGGCATAACATCGTACAAATCTTTCTTGTTGACAAACGAGCTTTCTTTGATATTGTCATGTTATATTTTGTCCAGGGTTAAAGAAAAGAGACGATCTTTTTGGTGTGTGGTATAAGCTGTGATAAATTTAACAAAATTTTTCAGGAAAAGGAGAAAAACAATGCGCAGAATACTCATGGCATTTTTGCTCACACAATTTATCTTAGCGCTTGCGCCGTTTGGCTATACAGCCAATACGGCAAGTGCAGGGGAAATAATCCAGGAAGGTGTCATCAGATTCAAACGCCCCCAGGTACGGGCACCGGAGGATATGGAGGCAACTGAAGCTGCCTTGCGAGAATCCGGCAAAATGCCTGTTGTACCCAGGATACCTTTCCGGCCGACCATGGGTGAGGTTAATTACAAGGCCGCGAAGACTGCGGCGGCGGCGGAATCCGGGACTGTCCAACCGGATAGAGAATCTCCGAATATACAGCTTGCACCGCCCATTTTAAAAGGAATCGACATAAATGGTGTTAACCAAATCGAGGCAGGTGGAGGTCGTCCACCCGACACCCATGGCGCCGTTGGCCTCGATCATTTTATCGAGGTAACAAATTCTCATGTCGATATCTTTCGAAAAAGTGACGGGGCGCGCGTAAAGAGTGTTTCGCTGGCAAGTTTTTTTGGATACACACAACAGACCTTATTCGACCCGCGGTGTGTATACGACAGCGCGGAGAACCGATGGATCATATCAGCAGAGGCATTCCAGGAATCTTCCACGGTACAGCGCCATTTCGTCGCGGTCTCTGTAACCTCGGACCCGCTGGGTTCATTCTACATTTATAACGGCGACGTCAATTTTAAAAACAACAATGATTTCTGGGATTTTCCCCACCTGGGTCTCGACAGCAAAGCGATCATCATCACGGCAAACATCTTCGGTAGGGTATCATACCGTGAAACACGGATGGTTGTGGCTGATAAATCACGGCTTTACAAAGGTTTGAGCGTCCGGCTGAAGCTTTTTACCGGTCTTAAAGGCACCCTCGCCCCTCCTATTGTTCTGGATAATAATGACAAGACATTCCTGGTCGCAGCGACTTCGAGCGGCATAATAACAAAATATACTTTGACGTACCCGGGCGGCATTCCCACGCTGACTTCTTCTTCCATTAGCGTGCCGGCATACAGCATGCCGCCAAATGCGAAGCAACCAGGCACGACCGAGACACTGGATACGAGCGACATGCGCTTCGTCAATGCAAGCACGCAGATCGGCAATTCGCTCTGGCAGGTTCATACGATAAATGTAAATGGCTTACCAAAACCGAAATTCTATGAGTTCAATACCGCAATGAATACGGTCATCCAGAGCGGCATCATCTCCGCATCAGCCACGTCGAATGACTGGAATGCATCGATTGCAGCAAACGCCAATAATGATGTATACGTAACCTGGACATCTACAGACCCAAATGCCGGAACACATGCACAGGTAAGGTTCTCGGGACGGTTGCACACCGACCCCCTTAACACCATTTCAAGCGGCAGCGCATTGTTTACCAGTTCCACTTTTTATGACCCCAGCAGCGATAGTCCTGAGAGATGGGGCGATTACTCGGCTGTAACAGTAGATCCCAGCGACCCTCTGAGGGCATGGATCGTCAATGAAAAGATCAACCAATCAAACGTGTGGGGCAGTCGCATCGGTGAAATTGGTTTCTAATCAATAAGTTATTTGAGGATGAGTTAACTGCTGAGGGGAAGATCCGGACTTAATTGATTTCAAAACAGAAAGGGAATGGTGGAGAACGGCAGGGCCAAAATACGGCCCTGCCGTGGAAGATTCAACAGAAAAGATCGTTTTCAAACGTGCGCAAAGATTAATTGCATCAAGGAAACAAATGCAGACAGATAGTCCATTGAAAATATTAAAAATTATTTTGACAGTCACGGAAAGTTTTATTACATTGTGAACATGAAAACCGAAATTTCTCCTGCTAAAAATTATTTTTACGACCTGTTAAAAAAGAAGTACCACACCTCTGAAATTATCCGTGCTCAAATAATTGAAACTCAAGGAAAAACAAGAGAGCAGGTGGTCAAAGAACCTCTGAAATCTTTTGTTGTCAGATTCAAAGGCCAGGTTATAGAGTCCTCTTTTGAAAAAACCCTGAAAATTATTTCCAAACGCCTCTTTATTAAAGGTGAAATAGACGGTATCAATACCTTTAAGGAACAAGGCCTTGTAGAGGCGAATATGACTGCAACCCTTACCGAGGTTGAGTCACTTATTCAGTACCTTACAAAACCTCATATCGTATTGCACTGTAAAACGGGCATCGCAAAGGGCGCAAGCAATCTCTTGATCATTGACGAAACAGAACAAAGCCAACTGGACGATTTTACACCGGACTATACCCACCGCAACTATGTTACATACGCAGAATCTCGTGAAAAATATACAGGAAGACTGGGTAGTTATTTAATTTTAAATGGATTACCCTTAACTTCCGAAAAAATCGGCAGGGAACTCAGATTCAATAAAATAGAAACCAAAAACAAGGTCTTTACAACCACAGGATTGAAAGAGATTTATCTGAACCTCTATTTTATTTCTTTGATCCTCAAGCTGGATTTAGAGCAACATTATTTTAAATTAAGGATCTTCAACTCCCAGGAAAATGATATCAAGCTGGTTGAGGAAAAGACCGACGATCTTGGCTTTTTCGCCGACATTTTTAATCATATAGCCTCAAGAGACAATCCCTTATTGTTTAATGAAAGTTTATTTCTGGACTTAATGAGGCTCGAACATATCATAGAAAAAAACAACTGGAAGGCCATTCCAGCCTATGCAGGATACATCTACTCTGCGGCAAGCAGATTGAATGACCAGTTTAAACTCCTGGAAGAATACAACCTCTTTTTAACCTATGCAAACTGCATTGAAAAGTTTATTGCCAAATTAACGAAAAAATTATCAAAGCACAAATTAGATATCCACAGTGAGCAGGAAAATTTAACGGCAAATTATAACGAACTAAAGAAGCTGCAAATAGTTTCGAGCCATCCGTTGTTGCAAAGCGATTACCACGAACTATTGAATTCCTTCAGCAAGCTGCTCGCATACCTTGATTTTTTGACGATACACAAGACGAACCCGGAGGCGGGCGGCAGCGCACAGGACGTGATTAATCTCGCAGGAAAGTCATCAAAGAAATTTGGCGCATTTGTCAAAAAAAGCATTGAGTCGATTTTTTCCGTAACAATCGAGATCTCCACAAAACCCGTTTTCCGGCAGGATGAGGGTCTGAAAGCCGGACAGGAAGAGGACATTCAAAAACTTGTACTTAAATTCAGTGAAAATTTGGAAAGGCTGTCCAAGGTAAAGACCGCCACCGGAAAAGACGCCTTCCTGGAAGCGAGACGGTGTGTGCCCCTGCTGACAAATTTATCCGACATCCTTGACCACCTCAAGGAATTGATTAAGACCATCGAGAACAAAAAAACAAACCACGATCCTTTTGATGCGGTTTTTGCCAGGTCAAACAAATTTGAACTCCTTTATAAAGAGCTAAGCGACTGGGGATTATTAGAGACGCCAATGGAACAAGAATCCATTCGGAAAATATTAAAAGACTTACAAAAACTTTTGTTTGATAAGCCATTAAAGGAAAGAGATTATCAGGAAATTATAAACAAGATTCATTCCCTGGAAGAATTTATTATAAGCAAAAATAAATCTGACACCGGTATGATCGTGAAGTTTAATCAAAATACCGCTTTTGGAACTATTATTGCCATTAAAACAGGCCTTCAAAACATTGTGGATAAGGGAATCCAAATCAGGAAAATTGATACCTTTAAAAACGAAGCGGAGTTTTTTTCCTATAGTGCAAAGGAATTAGAAGATTTTCTGGCGCAGATCGTAAACTTTCACGAAGAACTGAAGGATACCTGCTATTATAAAAACATATCAGAGTTTGAGGCCGTAGAAAAAAAGCTTGACCGGTTAATTGATGAAGTAAAAGGCATAGATGGCCGCATTTCATCACGCACCAGAAACAAAGATCAGAAGATATCGCGGGAACCGGATATCCATATTGACTATTTAAAAAGTTCCCAATTACTGAGAAAAAGTTTGGAAAAGGCGATCCTTCTCTTGCAAAACCAAATCTCCCAAATTGATGGATTTATGCACGACATCGAAAACAATTTATACCGGCGTTCTCTTATCCACTCCGGAGTAACAACCAGTGTTCTTTTTGACCAGATTACCTATTTATTAAGCAATATCGATGTCAGACTGATAGACATGCCCAAATCGGCAGAAGATATGTTTAAGGAAAGTGTCAGCACGATCTTCCATTACCAGGTAGGAGAAACTTTTCAGGAACCAAAACAGGAAGACATTGAAGCCTTAATGAAAGAAATAGACGGAAAAACTATTATCCGGGAATATCAGAGCGCAGAAAAAACGCTATCCGGGGGCAGTTAACTTAACCTCTTCCCTTTCACCGTAAAGACAATCTTTTCAGGATGTAAATAATATTTCTATATCAATAATGTCCATAGGTCCTAGAAATACCTTTTTCGAGAAAGTTCCCCTCGCAAACCTTGCTGCGCCGAAGGTATTGAGCCGAAGAAACAGGACGGAAAACACCCCGTCAGCAGACAGTATCGCACGGACAACAAAAGACGCTGACATGATTCTTGGGTTTGCTGGTTTGGATAGAAATCCGCATCGGGACATTATGAGCGCCGAAGAAAAGTATATGATTGAAACGCAGCCCAATACTGGAGAGGCGCAATCCGCACGAATCCGGGATATGAGTACGAGGCAAAAAGGTGTTCAAAGACCACATTACACACGCCTTTTCGTATATGACAATACTCTCGTGTTTCAAACCGCCTGTTGTTTGCCTTTAAAGATTGTTGCTGCCAGCCTCGACGGTAATCCTGTTTGCGGAAGGATTCTGTATAACACTTATTCTGAAGAGGGCGGTGGTAAATTAGTCTATGAATTTCAGGGGAAAGGCACTGAAATGATTATAGATCTCATTCGGGGAGAGAGCACAAGGGCGCAGCGCCATATCTTTCGCGGAATGAGACAATAAAATCCCCCCCTTACGCCAACCGGGTGTTCCCGGAAAAATAAAATTTTACAATTTTTCACGGCCGTCTTACAAATGAACCAGCGATAAAAAAATCCCCGAGGATCTTTGACTCCCCGGGGAATTTTTGATCAGCCATACATCTACAAAGTCTTAAATCCACTCCTCGGATAAGATATTGCCTTCCAGCCCAACAACGACCTGCTTGACCGGAATCTTACGGGAAGCTTTTTCAGCCCCTTCTTTTGCAATCTGTGCCAAACCAAAACAGCAGGGCACCTGCATGATTATAACGGTCAAGGTATTGATCTTCGCATCATCAATCAACGACTTAATTTTTTCAACATAAACTTCCTGATCTGAATCAAGCTTTGGACAGGCGATTCCGATGCTCTTTCCTTTCAGATAGTCTTTATGGAAATCACCGAGTGCAAAAGCAGTACAGTCTGCTGCCAGCAATATATCTTTGCCCTGGAAATAAGGCGCATGCGGAGAAACTAAATGCATCTGTATCGGCCATTGCCTTAATTGAGAAGGGCGTTTTCCCGTTTCACTGCCTTCTTGATTCGTCTTTTCGCTAAAATCGATTGTTCTTGATCCTGGACATCCACTCATTTTGTAACCTCCTGTAAAAATTTTTCTTCCAATTCAGCAATAAACTTTTCATACTTTCTCGGCAGCTCGTCGCCTACCGATGCATCTGCCTCATTACATCTGCGGAACATTTCACCTACCTGCGTAGTTGATAACTGGCGATCAATCCACGGATAAAGGATTTCATCCTCTTTTTTGATATGTTGCGTCAATAATTCCCTGTAGCCAAGAAGATGTTCCCTGATCTGTGCCTTATTCCCCTTTTCTGCGCCTTCAACCACCTGTCTGATATGATCCCTCCCCGTATCATGATCCTTATACATAATCTGGATAATCTCTGCATTTTCGTCAACGTACTTAAACAATATATCTTCTTCCTTCATATGATGATATTTGTCTGCATACGTGCGGATAAAATCAACACACCTCAAAATCAAATCCTTATCCACATTCAGGCTGCTCTCGATATAATCAACAATTGTCGGAATTAAGGCCAGGAGCCTTTTGATCAATACGTGTTCATCAACGAGCTTTTTGACAGGCGGCGAATAACTGATTTTCTTCGGGGCAGCTTTTTTGGTAGCATCCACCACAGGTTTTGGAACATCCCTGTCCGGATAAATAGCCTTTTCTATTCTGTACATCAAGGTAGCTTCTCGCTCCGGATCGAGATTATGAATCCCCACAACATCCTTCAGAAGACAGCTCCCGACAGAACAGGGAACACAACCTATCCCGTATTCATCGAGAATACGACCCACTTCCGGGCAGGCCTCGATGATCTCTTTTATTTCTTTATTTAATACATTGTCCAAAAATACCCTCCTTTTATTGATGGTCTTTCCCGTATTAATTAAATTAAAACTCTGATTAAGGTAAAATTATAGCGAACAAACACAATTTATGTCAAGCAAAGAAATCTACCGCTTTAAAAGATAATAAAGCTGACCATAGGTATTCAAATTCCCCGCTTCATACATGGCCTGATCACCGATTCCGAAATACACATCGGCTCTGGCCGGTGTTTGTATAGCGCTTCCCGTGTCCTGATCCAAAACAAAAAAGCTTTTTTCTGCATCACCCTTCCCCTGTTTCCAAAACTTCCAGGTCTTCTTCGCCTTCCTGGGCTCTATAACAGCAAATGCCAGTCCGCCTGCGGGAAAAACCTTTTTGTCTGTAGCGATACTTCTCATCGGCGTGACGGGTACTCCTATAGAACCGTAAGGGATGGCATAATTCACTCTTTTGAAAAAGATAAAGCGATCATTTTTTCTGAGATAATAATCCAATTCATGGGGATTTTGATCAAAGTAACTGATAAGCGTTGAAAGGGTTAATTCCTCCTCCGGAATCTTTCCGTCCATAACCAACATGCGCCCAATACTGTTGTATTTGTGACCCGAGTCTGCCCCGTATCCCACGTAGACCATCTCCCCCGAAGGTAATCTGATTTGTCCTGATCCCTGGACATGGATAAGATAAGCATCGAGTTTTGATTTCAGGTAGGCAATTTCATTTCCCTTCAGGAGGTTGCGTTCCTCAATTTCACGTCGCGTATAGTACGGCTTTCTGAAGTCTGATGGTATTTTATAAAGGGGATAACGGAATTCTCCTGTTGACGTGAGACTTCCATCATAGATGGGTGTTCCATAACCGGTGAAATGCACCTGACCTTCATAAGCCTTTCCAATGGCCTGAAAGACCCTGAAATTTTTCGCGACAAAATCGTTCAGTTCTTCTGCGTCTCTGCACCGGAGGAATCCGTTCCGGAAGAATTTTAAGGTATTTTCCAGACTTTCATGTGAAAATCCCGCCATATGAAAACCATAAGGATTCTCCTTGACTCTTTTATAATAGTCGAGGCTGTTATCTATGGAAAGTAACAGGGTCTCCCTGCTATAATCATCCCGAAATTTGGGAAGCAGCGCGGGATCTGTAATCTCTACCAGGGTATCTCCCGATTCCCTGGGTACGAGGAGAGGCCTTTTCTTAACCACAGCACATCCAGACCCAAGAACAGCGACACAAATCACCACCAGCATGAAAACCATAGGGATATCCCTTTTTGATGCCATATATACCACCCCCCCTCCCTTTATCAGGAAAATCACCAGATGCTTAAAGATTCAGACAAAACGTTTAGGCGGTATTTTATATTGCCCTTTTGAGAGAATCAAAGGAAAAATGAGGAATTGCATAGTGTATTTTCCATTAACAAAAACATTTAGTTTGACAAGCAGTTATTATTTGAAGTAGAATTCACGGACAACTGAATCACGAAATTTGTTCTTTTTACTTGATGAAATCGATTACAGGTATTTCTCCCGCAAATACTGCGGGCGTTAAAAGGGAATCCATATTCTTGTTGTTAAGAAAACAAGAGGAGGAGCGGACCCGCCGCTGTAACCGGGAACGAAAGCCACAAAACCACTGGAAAAGCCGTACAAACGGTTTTCTGGGAAGGAATGGCCGGTAGGATGATCCGGGAGCCAGAAGACCTGCCTGTAATTGCTTCACGTAGTCTTCGACGGTAAAGAAGGTGAAGGGCATTAATCGCAGATTACACAGACAAATAAGAAAATTCGTTGTGGCAGTTAAGCCCACAGCAGAGAAAGCCGGGTTCTTTAGAGAATAGTAAATAAAATTACCTTGAGTTTTTTCTCTGAGTTCTCCGCGCTCTGTGGCAAACTACCACAGAATTTTATCTGTGCCATCTGTAACATTAGCGGTCTTAAAATTTTGCTAAAACCCATGTCTTTCCAGTTGGAGACATGGGTTTTTTTGTTTCAGGAAAGGTGCAATGTCAAGTTCTGTAGGGGCGGGGTAACCCCGCCCCTACATCGATGGGTTTATTGTTTTCAGGAATAATGCGATGCCAAAGGCAATATTATTAGTAATTCCAGTTTTTTTCATGTCATTTTTTGCGGTAGAAAATGTGGCATACGCCATGCATATTACCGAAGGGATTTTACCCCCCACATGGGTTTTTATATGGTTTGCCGTATCACTGCCCTTTGTGGGAATTGGAACATATCATGTAAAACAAAAGAAAAGGAAGATACCGGGTTATCTCCCTTTGGTGGGTATGCTGGGGGCGGCTGTGTTTGTATTTTCCTGTTTTCCCATCCCGGTTATTGCGTTAAATGGAATGGCTACTTCGCATCCGTGTGGTACAGGGATGAGCGCGGTATTGCTGGGACCTTTTGTTAGTGTGCTGGTGGCGGCCATTGCCTTGCTCATTCAGGCATTGTTTCTTGCACATGGCGGACTGACCACACTGGGGGGGAATATATTTTCCATGGGTATTCTTGGTTCATTTTCCGGCTATTTCGCATTTAAAGTGGCGCAACGGTGCAGATTACCGTTATTCTGGTCTGGATTCCTTGCCGGTATGGTCTCCGATTTGTTCACCTATTTAGGTACATCTATCGAGCTGGGACTGCTTGTAATAGAAAAAGGAGGATCATTCTTTAAAGCGACTGCAGAAATTTTCGGGGTGTTCATGATGACCTCACAAGGAATCCTGTGCGTTGTTGAGGGCATCGTGGTGGGATTCGTGCTGGTCTTTGTTTATAAGCGGAGACCGAATATTCTGTTAAACCTCGGGATAATTAAAAATGATACAAAACCTCTTCAGCAGTAAAATATTTGCTGCCGTCTTTATCACTTCAGGTCTTATTTTGCTCCCTTTGCGCCTTTACGGTCAGCAATTACTTTCACCCCTTTTTGTTTTTATCGTGGCACTGTCACTCTCACCGGCAGTAGCAGTATTTGCTGAAGTGCCTTTCGAAAAAAAAGAGATACCTGCCACACGAGAGAACGAAGCGGAGGCATGGACGGGTATCGATGTAAGCATTGTGGGTAAATATGCAGCACAGTACGGCCGCCCACCCCGTGACCCCTATATCAATACCGATCAGGGTGATTTACTCCTTTTTGTGTTTACCCTTGCAGGGGTGGTTGGCGGATTTGTTATAGGATTTAATGCGCGTAAGCTTTTTTATGAAAAATAGGTTTTTTTGGTTGCATTATCTGTATCTGTCGAAGTATTTGAGTAACCTATGGAATTTTTACACCACACATTTTCTGATGTATATGCCCGCCAGAATAACTGGCTAACAAGGGTTGACGTAAGGGTAAAGCTGTTCTACGCCATTTCGCTGCTTTCAATAAATTTATGGGCAAAGAACATGTTCATTCCGTTACTTTTCCTTTCTGCATCTTTTATCCTGCTCTTTTCCATAAAAATCCCTCCCATGGCAATACTTCGGAGTATGCTTCTGCCCGTGTTGTTTGCAATGCTAATCTTACTTGTTAAGGGACTGCACGAGGGCGAAAAGGTGTGGCTTTCTTTTCCAATCCTGGGATACAAAGTAGTCTTAAAAGAAGAAGGGCTGCATAGTGGACTTCATATCGGCAGCAAGGTACTGGGAGGCATTTCATTGGTAATCACATTTTCTTTTACCACAACAATAAGCCGGCTCTGTGCTGCTCTTAAATGGTTTCACGTACCAAACACCATTATTGAACTCCTGGCATTTATGTACCGGTATATTTTCCTGCTTTTAGATGAAGTATCCACAATGTGGACTGCCCAAAAATCACGGTTGGGCCATGCCTCGTGGAAAAAAACGATACAATCATTGGGAACATTAGGCGGACTGCTTGTCATGCGCGCCTTTGATAGGGCAGAACGAACCTATGAAGCGATGCATGTCAGGGGTTATGAAGGTGGCGGCATATTGACGGTTAACCTGTCGCCATGGAGAAAGGGAGAATATGCATCTTTCATAGGAATGGTTCTTATCTTACCCATGCTTGTTTACACAGGGAATATACACGCATGGTGATACTGCAGGTACGGAATATTCAATACCGGTATCATGACGGAACGTTTGCATTGCGCGGTGTTTCTCTGGATATCCACAAAGGGGAATTTTTAGCCATCCTTGGCCCCAATGGGTCAGGTAAGACGACACTGTTAAAACATCTCAATGGCTTACTAAAACCAGTGGGCGGAGAAATATTATTAGAACAAAAATCTTTTACGCAGTATACATCCAGGGAGATATTTCAAAAAGTGGGCATCGTATTCCAGGATCCCAATGATCAGTTGTTTGCCCCGTCGGTATGGGAAGATGTGGCCTTTGGCCCCATGAATCTTGGTCTTTCAAAGAGTGAAATTGCCCATAGGGTGGATGAGGCATTGTCACTGGTTGGTATGAAGCCTTACGCTAATAAGACCGTAGATGCCTTGAGTTTTGGACAAAAAAAGCGTGTCTGTATTGCAGGGGTCCTTGCGATGAGACCCGCAATACTTGTACTGGATGAGCCTACCTGTGGTCTTGATCCCGCCGGCGTAACCTCTATCATGATGTTACTCAGAGAGTTGAACAGCAAGCACGGTATCACCATTATTATGGCAACCAATATGGTAGATTTGGTACCAGTTTACATGGACCGTCTGGCGATTATGTATCAGGGTAATATCCTCAGGGTGGGCACCCCTGAGGAGGTATTTTCAAATGCGGCAGAAATAAAGTATGCCTGTTTAGAACTTCCCCAGATTGCCCAGTTAATGCAAGTCTTAAGGGATGAAGAGTGTCTCCCCTTGGATACCTTACCTCTTACAATAGGAGAGGCAAAAAAGTTTTTGGTATCCAGACTCAATGGTAATCGTTCAGGCACTGCAAGTAGCTTGATTGTATAGGATTTTCATTTTATTTACGTGGGTTTTCAGGGTGGCACGGACAAACTTTGTTTGTCCGTGTCTAATTAAATGCCAAGGAATTTCAAAGCTACGGTTGTAGACAGGCAGGGCAGGCATCGCCTGCCAAAATAAATCCCACGGTTCCAATAAGTTGGTAGGTAGACTCATTCACCCATTCACCTATCAACCCATTTACCCGGAAGCTCAAATTTTGGTAGGCGGTGCCTACCCTACCAAGCTCAGAAATCAGTGTGGAGGCGACTTAACAGCATTTTCACCTGAATTTACAATTTACGAATTACGATTTGAAGTTGAAAAAATCGTAAATCTGAAATCGTAAATCTAAAATTTTAATTCAATTCTTTTCTGGTTGAGACTCATCCAACCTCGGAATATCTGACAGGTACTGAACGTAAAGACTATGTTTAAAGGTCACGGCGGGAATATAAAACAAATTATTAATCAGGGAAATAACGGCATCCTCGACTTTAGCGCAAGCATTAATCCACTGGGATACCCGGAAAAAGTCCGAAAAGTTGTTTGGGAAAATTTCGATGATATTCTACATTACCCCGATATTGATTGTAATGGCTTAAGAAAAACCATTTCACAGAAGATCGGATATCCAGATGATGAAATCATTGTAGGAAATGGTTCCACAGAATTATTTTACTTAGTCCCCCGTGCATTAAAGCCAGCAAAGGGAATTGTTTTCCAGCCCACTTTCAGTGAATTTGCTGAGGCATTGAAATCCAGCCACGCGGAAGTGATTAATCATGTGCTAGGTGAAAAGGACGGTTTCTGCTTTAAATATTGCAAAGGCGATTTTCATGATAAACAAGTAGAAATGGTCTTTTTCTGTAATCCCAATAATCCAACAGGACAATTGGTTGAAAAGGGCGTAATCCTGGATATGGCAAGATTGCACCCAAATGTAACGTTCGTTGTGGATGAGGCATTTATGGATTTTGTTGATACACCAGAACGATACAGTGTTATAAATGATGCCGGTATCATGCATAACTTGATTGTAGTCAGATCGCTTACAAAATTTTATGGTTTCCCGGGTTTAAGGGTAGGATATCTTGTCGCCCATGCGGATTTCGTAAAAAAAATGATGGGGTACAAGGAACCGTGGTCCGTGAATACCTTCGCCCAATGTGCCGCTATGGTCGCAATGGAAGATGAAGGGTTTATTTCCAGAAGCAGGGAATTTATGTTTGACGAACGATTGTTTTTATTTCATGAATTATCCAATATTCAGGGGTTTTTGCCGTACAAACCAACGGCCAATTATATCTTTGTTAAAATAAATAGCGACGGTATGACTTCTTCTTTGTTGTGTAAACAACTGCTGGAACATGGTATCGCTGTTCGTGATTGTTCCAATTTTATAGGACTTAACGATAGATATTTCCGTGTTGCAGTAAGGACAAGGGACGAAAACACAAGGCTTATTGCTGCATTGAAAACCATAGTCGCTCAGCTCACTAATACATTTGGTTTGGTAGTGAATAGTTGGCAGTAGGCAGTTGGCAAAAAGACAATAAGTTTTCATTGCCTACTGCCTACTGCTTATTGTACCTCCTTTGCTACGGTTATGCCGGACTATCAAACCTATCGGTGTAAATCTGTTTTATTTATTTGTGTAATCTGAAATCTGTGGTTGCTGTTAACTCATGACAAATAGATCCATCATGATACAGGGTACGGGCTCCCATGTGGGCAAGAGTATCCTCGTGTGTGCCCTGTGTCGTATCCTGAAACAGGACGGTTATCGGGTTGCACCGTTTAAGGCGCAGAATATGGCCTTAAATTCTTTTGTAACAAAAGATGGAAAAGAAATGGGACGGGCGCAGGTAGCACAGGCTGAGGCAGCGGGAATTGAGCCTATGATAGAGATGAACCCCATACTTCTTAAACCTACGGGTGACTGCGGTTCACAAGTCGTTATCATGGGTAAGCCAATAGGAAACATGACGGCCCGTGAGTATTATCAAAGGAAAAACGGCTTCGTTTCCATCATAAAAGAAGCTTACGATAGGCTAAGAGGCCAATTTGATGTTATTGTCATTGAGGGTGCAGGCAGTCCGGCGGAGATAAATCTGAAGGATGGGGATATCGTCAATATGGGTATGGCTGCGATGGCATCAGCCCCTGTGTTATTGGTAACAGATATTGATCGGGGTGGTGCCTTTGCGTGGATCGTTGGGACGTTAGAATTGTTAACTGCAACAGAGAGAAACATGATAAAGGGTGTTGTGCTTAATAAATTCCGTGGAGACAAAGGCATATTAAAGCCTGGATTAGAAATGCTTGAAAGCCGTATAAACAAACCGGTTGTAGGCGTAATTCCATACATCCACAACCTCAGCATAGATGACGAAGATTCCGTTTCGCTTGAGTATTTGGGTGATAATGACAGGAACAGAGTCAATAACGATTTAACAGAACAGCCTTGCCTTAACAAGGTACAAAATAGGGATCAGGGATCAGGGGTCTGGGGTCAGAATACAGGAGACAAGTACCTGACCCCTGACTGCCGATCCCTGACCCCTTTCATAGATATCGTTGTAATTAAACTACCCCGTATATCAAATTTTACTGATTTCAATATATTTACCCATGAAAAAGATGTGAGGGTGAGATTTGTGGATAAGGCTGAAAATATTGGCAAACCTGACTTGCTTATTATTCCCGGCACAAAAAATACCATTGGTGATTTACTGTTTTTGAGGGAAAGAAATATTTCGGAAGAAATTATAAAACTGTCAAAACAGGGGACAATGATTATAGGTATTTGCGGTGGGTACCAGATGCTGGGAAGTAAGATTAACGACCCTTACCATGTAGAATCACCGGAGGACAGCGCCAGGGGTTTGGGTTTACTGGACACAGTCACTACCTTTGCCAGAGAAAAGCAGACCTATCAGATAAAGGCACGTATGCTCGAACATCAGAATTTATTCCATACAGATGGTGAACTTGTAGGCTATGAAATCCACATGGGAGAGACCATCTATAACGGTAATAATTCTGTAAAACCCTTCGCAAAGATTACAGAACGAGCAGGAGAACAGGTCGAAATACCGGATGGATGTGTTTCGACCGATGGCAATGTGGTGGGCACTTATATCCACGGCATCTTCGACAATGACGTCTTTCGCAGAAAGCTCATCGATTCCCTGGGGGCAAAAAAAGGATTTAAACCAAATGGTTGTTACCCGGATTTTAAAGCTATAAAAGAACGCAGATACAATGAATTGGCTGATATTGTGCGCAGGAACATGGACATGAACATGGTCTACAATATGCTGAAATTATCCCGAACTTGACATTTAGAAAACTGAGTAATGATAACTTTGATAAATACCTTTAATCCAGGTTGGAGGGATTTGAGTGAGTGTTGAACTTATTTCAATTTGAATAAGTTGGAGATGCTGAAACAAGTTCAGCATGACAGGTTAAGGGAATTTTCTGGTGAAGGAGTTTTTATGTAGCATTTGCTTAGGGAAAAATAAATTACCCATTACAGGTGTTCCACTATATTCATTGGGACGAAAAGGGAATCCCAACTCCAGCGAATTTCTGACAAGAATTAATACGTAATTCCTTATGTCAGAAATTCGGAGAAAAGGGAACGGTACCGCCGCTGTAATCGGTGACGAACGTTGCAAGAACCTATCATGGAAAATGGTTCACTCACCGCAGAGAACGCTAAGGTCGCAGAGAAAACTTTATAAACAAGAATCAAGGATGTTGTGAATGTGAGTTTCTCAACCTCACATCTGCCCAACTCCCGCCTTCTGTTGTTTTCCTTTGCATACTTTGCGTCTTTGTGGTGCATTAATGCCACTCTCAGATTCACCAAGAGGGGAAGGCGCAACCAGTAGGATGATCCGCGAGTCAGAAGACCTGCCTGGAATGTGTGCTGAAAATACTTCTTCGGAGTAAAGGAGGTGAAGCGTTGATGTTGATATTATAAAAGCCCGTTTCTTCTTTCTGCGAAGGAACGGGCTTTTTTATTTTAGCCACAGAGGAATTTTTCACAAGGAGAAAGAATAACATGGATAAACTTTGTTTATCCGTTTCTAGCTTACTATTCTGAGATTTATCACAGTTTAAATATCCAGGGAATCCCGTAAAAACGGGAGCTGCCCCGCAACTGTAACCGGTGACGAACGCTGCATAATGCCACTGTCCTTGTTGGTAGTAGTTTTACTACAGAGGAGTAAAGAGTGTGGAGGAAAATAGCAGAAGCTGGGAAGTCGAGAATCACAACATCACAACATCTCATCTTCTCAACCTCCTGTTTTCTCTGCAATCTCTGTGTCCTCTGTGGTAAATACGAAGGATGGGAAGGCGCAGAACGTAGGAAGACCCGGAAGCCAGGAGACCTGTTTGAACACGATTTTATCAATTCTTATTTCCGAGGGGAAAGGAAGGATACGCATGAAATATTTATTTACCGTGATGATATTTATTTCAATACTCAACTTTGATTGCCGTGCTGAGTCAGCAGAGAAGGCAGGAGGACCTGTTCCAGCGGAGCATTCTCCGGAAGAAAGATTTATTATTCGTATACCAGGCAAGGAAGAGATACCCGCACCGGTAGAGACAAACCCTGAAGAAGATATAGAACCAACAGAGGCAATGCAACCACCAGAAAAAGAAAAAAACAGTCAGGAGGAGACTAAGATAGAACCGTTGCCAACGGTTGATGAAAAGGAGCCGGTATCTCAGGATAAAACATTTTCACCAGAAATACCCAAAGACGATCTACCGCAGGATGAGAAAAATAAGGATGAAGAAGAGACTGTGATTACACCGACAAGGACTAAACAGTTATTAAAAAATGTCGGTAGTTCAATATCTATCATTACACAAAAAGACATTGAGAGCAGCAAGGCACCGCTATTACTCGACGTCCTGCGCCAGGTACCAGGCCTTGAGGTCACAAGAACACAAGGCATAGGTGGGACTACAAGTTTGTTCATAAGGGGAGCCTCCGCTGCCCAAACCCTCGTCTTTGTTGATGGTGTCCAGATGAATAGTCCCACAACGGGGGCATTTAACTTTGCCAACCTCACAACTGACAACATTGAAAGGGTTGAGATTTTACGTGGACCGCAAAGTACCCTGTATGGCTCTGAGGCAATGGGTGGTGTTATCAATATTATCACAAAAAAAGGCACAGGAGACACCAAAGTTATTTTGGGAACAGAATACGGGATGCACGATACCTATAGAGAAACTGTTCATGTTTCAGGTGGAAAAGAAAGATTTGATTATTCAATGGGCGCTTCCTATCTGAAGACCCATGGGATATCGGCTGCCAGCAGTGGGAGTGAAAAAGATGGTTATGAAAATTTTACCGGTTCTGCGCGCCTTGGATGGAATTTCCTGGATAACGGAAGGGTTGATACAACCGTAAGGGGATCACACTCAGATTTTGAATATGATGCATTTGTATACGGTGTCGGCGCGGTAGATGACCCTGATCGGCGCCAAACAACGGACGAGATTCTTTTTTCTACAAAGGTTCATAAAACTTTTTTTGACCTGTGGACCCCTTCATTTCTTGTCTCAGTTAATGATACAGAACTGAAAGGCCTTGACCCCACTGACGAATCGGGCGAGTTCCGCATCCCTACGCGTGTATGGAGGCTGGAGCATCAATCTGACTTTACTTTGTTTGACATCGATACCGTAACCTTAGGCTATGAATATGAGGTACAGGAGGGTGAAAATGCCGGTAAATTTGATAAGACGTTTTGGAACAACGCTCTGTTCTTCCAGAATCAAATAAAATTATTTGAATCGTTAACCTGGACGGCAGGCTTACGTTACGATGATTACAGCACATTCGGAAATAATCTTACTTATAGAACAACGGCATCCTATAACAATGAGAAAATTGGTACCCGATTTCATGGATCCTGGGGAAAGGGTTTTCGTGCACCGGGTCTAAATGAACTATTTTTTCCGTTCTTTGGGAATCCTGACCTTAACCCAGAAGAAAGTAAAGGCTGGGATTTCGGTGTGGAGAAAGAAATCCTCAAAGATAAACTTAGTATGGATGTAACGTATTTTGAGAATGACTTTACCAACTTGATTACTGCTGCAATACAACCTGACGGTAGTTTTTTGGCAGAAAACGTAGCTAAGGCAGCGTCAGAAGGGATTGAAATGACATTAACCTATAAACCATCTACCAGACTCTCACTAACGGGAACGTATACTTACACAGAGACAAGGGATAGAGATGAGGATCGACAATTACCCCGCAGACCCAGAAATAGAGCAACGCTCGGGATTAATACCCAACCTCTTACAAAATTGAATATGACCGTAACAGGGGTGATGGTCAGGGATAGAATAGATAGTGATGGCAAGGAGATGGACAACTATTGGACAGTTAACCAGATAACTCGCTATGACATCACAAAGTTGATGGCTGCGTATGTCCGGTTCGAAAACCTTTTTGATTATGACTATGAAGAGGTAACAGGCTTTGGCACCCTTGGGTTCACGGCATATGGGGGGCTGGAATTTAAATTTTAAAAATGCAAATTCAGCAAAACACGAACAAAAAGGCTAGCAATTTTTATGTAGGGTGGGCTTTGCCCACCATAATTAATCTGTGAAATAAGGAGGAGTAGAGATATGAGATACCTGAAAAGGGCGATAGGAATATTTGTCATTTTTGCACTTTTACCCGTTGCATACAGCGCCAGCCAAAACATAACAGTAGAAATCGATTACGGAGGAGTACAACAAAATCGTGATGTGGAAATAAAATGGAAACAAGGTATCACAGCCCTGGAGGCGCTTCAATCTGTTGCACAAATTAAAACAAGGCAAATTGGTGAATTCATCCTTGTTACATCCCTTGACGGCGTTGAAGGACAAGCAGGAGACAAGGTGTGGTATTACTACATCAATGGTAAACGTGCGACATCTTTTGCCAATAAAAACGTTCTCAATGAAGACGACTGTATGAGATGGGAATATACAAAGGACATTTGTTCTCCTCGAAGGAGAGAACAATGAAAAGATGTGTGATGGTAATCTTATTTATTGTGTTTGCTTTCTATCTGCCTTTTTCTCTTGCAGAAGAAACCAAACCTATAAAATACACTTTTCTTGTAGGAAACTATCTGACTCCTACCGTCGTTAAAACAATAAAAAATATCCGGACAAAATATCCCCTTCTTAGAGAGCGTGTAGATTTTGAACTCATTAGCAAGACAGACCTGGATACGAACTTTGATCCGCACGAGATTGAGGGTGCTGACATTATTGTTATCGACATCATGGGAATAAGAATTTCAACTTCGGCGCAAGCAGGTTTCGATCGCGAGGTAATCAAAAAGGCTGTTTCCAACGGGGCATGTATACTGCCCATCAACAACTCAGCGGGACTGGACAAGGAATACATCGAGCTGGGTCTTACTTATGATGAGGAATTTCGTTCCTACTTCGATTACGGAGGGATAGAGAATTTCCAAAATATGGTGTTATTCTCTTTAGCCAAATATCAAAAAATTTCAGGCATAAAAGCAGAAGAGCCGCAGAAACGACTGAAAGACGGTTATTATCATCGCCAGAATTCACTGGGGATGTTTTTTAAGTCATTTGAGGAATATGAAAACTGGTATAGGGAAAAAGGTTATTTCAAGGAAAACGCGGAATGGATTGCAGTCCTGACCTACGCATCGTTTTGCGAGCAAGATCAAAATGGGGTGGAAGATGAATTGATTCGTGCCCTTGAAGAAAAGGGGTTTAACGCCTTTGTTGCATTTGGTTATCCCGAAGGGTCTGTTGTTGAGAAACTATTACTGGATACGAAAGGCGGTTCAAAAGTTTCTGGTGTACTATCTTTCTTATTTCGCTTTTCGGATTTTAAGGCTACAGATGCATTGGAAAAATGTGGGGTACCGGTAATTAATTTGATTACCGTTTATGGAAAAGATGGAAAGACATGGGAGAACGACCCCGAAGGTTTGAGTTCTTTGGAAGTAAGCTGGCAGTTGGCCATCCCTGAAATTGCCGGTCTTATCCAACCTACCGTAGCCTCCTATCGTATCCGTGAAAGAGACGACGAAACAGGTTTTTTTGTTGAACAACGAAAGCCCATACCCGAACGCGTTAATCGCGCTGTCAATCGCATAAAAGCCTGGATCAATTTACAGAGGAAAAACAATAGAGATAAAAAAGTAGCCATATTTTATTGGAACTATCCACCGGGAAAACAACATATTGGCGCCAGCTATCTGAATGTCTTTGCCAGTATTAATAATGTCTTGAAAAAAATGAAAGAGGCTGGATATGACGTCGGTAATGAGGCAATTGACCCGGAAACACTCCTTGAAAATTCCCTGAGATACGGGAGAAATATTGGGAATTGGGCGCCGGGGGAACTTGATGAAATGGTGAGAAACGGAAAATGTGTACTGCTACCAGTAGAGGATTACCAAAAGTGGACCAGGAATTTACCCTCGGATTTTATGAAAGACGTTACTAAAGATTGGGGACCTGTTGAAGAATCAAATGTAATGATGTGGACTGACCCGAAGCAAAGGAAAAAATACATGGTTATTCCTGCTGTAAAACGGGGAAATATTGTCATCCTCCCGCAGCCGGTCAGAGGTTGGGATCAAAATATGGAGGCCATGTATCACAGCAAAGATTTGGCACCACCGCATCAGTATTTAGGAACATATCTGTGGTTGAAATACGGTCTTGGAGCCGACGCGGTGATACACTTCGGTACACACGGCACACATGAATGGCTCCCGGGCAAAAGCAACGGTCTTTCCGGCGATGATGCGCCAGAGGCGTTAATTCAGGATTTACCCGTAATTTATCCCTACATCGTGGATGACGTTGGCGAAGGGCTTGTGGCAAAGCGCAGGGGTGCGGCAGTCATCATAGACCATATGATTCCCCCTCTGAAAAAGGGAGGACTTTACCATGAATATGCCGAACTTGAAGAACTGGTCAGCAGCCATGATCAAGCCCTTGAGCAAGGCGCAGAACAGGCAAGGCAGTACCAGGAAAATATCATAAAAAAAGTGAAGGAGTTAGGGATTGATAAGGATATAGACATCAGCGAATTTCTGAATGCTGATGCTAAAGAAGGCGTGCCGCACAAGTTTGATCACGAAATTATTCACGAAATTGAAGAGTTTCTCAAGGAGATGAAAGAGCTTAATATGCCTTACGGACTCCATACATTTGGCAATGCGCCTGACGAGTTGCTTCGTGCATCCACTATCCAGGCTATAAAGGAAGTTGTCAGGGATGTCCCTGCTGATGAATTGGACAGAAATATTCAGGAAGGTGCATGGCGGGAATTGTCCAATCTGATTAAGTCTATGAATGGACAATATATACTAACGGGAACCGGGAACGACCCTGTGAGAAACCCTGGCTCATTGCCAACGGGAAAAAACTTTTACGCCTTCAATCCGGATAAAATTCCTAAAAAAGAGGCATGGCAGGTGGCTGTTAAGTTGACACAAGAACTCCTCGATAATTATCGGGCAAAAAATAACGGGAAATATCCCGAAAAATTGTCTTTTGTGATATGGGGTACCGAGACGATACGCCACGAAGGAGTGCTGGAATCTCAGATCCTTTACTTGCTGGGCGTCGAACCCATCTGGAACGAATGGGGAAAGGTAACAGGAATAAAGGTCATACCGAAAGAGGAGTTGGGGCGTCCGCGAATCGATATTGTTGTTTCTTCAGCGGCTGAGGAGATGTTTGGACAACTGACACAGTACATCGATCAAGCCGTACAAATGGTAAAAATGATCGATGAGGAAGACAACTGGATTCGGCAACATATCAGGGAATTGACCGAAAAACTGGTCCAAAAAGGCTGGCCGCAGAAGAAGGCTGAACAATATGCAGCGGTGAGAATCTTTGATGAAGCCCCCGGGCGTTATGACCTGAATGTTTCACGCATTGTGAGCGCAAGCGGAACCTGGGAAAATGATGCTGTGGTAGCAGAGGAATATCTGAAACGGATGAGTTGTGGGTACGGAAACGGTTTGTGGGGAGAACCCATGGAGGATGTTTATAAAATGGTACTCAGCGAAACCCGGATGATTGTTCACAGCCGTTCTACCAATCTTTACGGAACCCTTGATAATGACGATTTTTTCATGTATGCCGGAGGGCTTGCCGCAGCGATCAGGGAATTAGATGGAAAGTCACCTGAGTTGGCCATCACCAATATGATGAATCCGGCCAGGCCTGAAATGACGCCCATTGACAGGATGATGGGAATGGAATTGCGGTCACGGTATTGGAATCCGAAATGGATTGAGGGGATGAAAAAAGAGGGCTTTGAAGGTGCCAGCAAGATGTCTGAATTCGTTGAAAACATGTGGGGTTGGCAGGTCACCATGCCGGAAACCGTGGACGCTGTCCGCTGGGAACAAACGTTTGAGGTCTACGTTGAGGATAAGTACAGAATGGATTTGAAAGAATTTTTCAGCAAGAAAAACCCGTACGCCTATCAGGCCATTGCAGCCAGGATGTTGGAGACGATACGAAAAGGTTACTGGCAGCCTCCAGAAAAAATCAAACAAACCCTGGCAAAGGAATATGCGGAAACGGTGGCAGAGCACGGTGCCGCCTGCTGTGAACACACCTGCAATAACCCGGCCTTCCAGCACTACACTATGGATATCCTGAACACCCCCGGGCTCGTAAATCCAGATACCTTGATTAAGTATGCCGAAGTTTTGGAAACTGCTACCGGCAAATCACTAAACGAACGGAAGGCAAAGATGGATAAGGTTGTCCAGGCTCAAACGACCTCCCTTAGTAAGGGCGAACGGCCGTTCGCCCCTGCCAAAATGGATGAAGATTTTGAAAAAACCGAAGTAGTCAAAGGCGTAGAGATGGAAGAGGTTAAAACTCATGAAAGTAACCTGAGCGTTACTCAACCTAAAAAACCATGGAGTGTCATTGGAGTCGTGGCAGGATGTATCAGTTTTTTTGTTTATGGATGGATAAGGAAAAGACCATGAATCTTCTTAATCTGTTACAAACCATTCTTTCCGTTCTTTCATCAGCGATGCTCTATCCGGTCATGATTTTCTTAGTCATCTTTTTTATCTGGATGATTATGACCACCGGAGGTTTTGTCTCCGAATATTTGGAACGGAAGAAACAAACCCGCAAGCAGGAACCAAAGGAATTCGTAGAATCATTTATGGAACATAGTAATGAAAATATCCTTCATTTAAACCCTCAGGGAATCCAGGAAATGCCATTTTATTTTCGGGAATACACCAAGGAACTTGTCGATGAACTGAAGAAGAATAATCGCGGCAGGGAGGTTCACATAGAATACCTATTACAAAGTATGGAGCAAAAAATGGTCAAAAGCCTGGATAAACTTCGCTTTATGATCCGCGTGGGTCCCACCCTTGGATTAATGGGGACCATAATCCCCATGGGGCCAGCCCTGTCCGCCTTATCACAGGGCGCTCTTGAAAAGTTATCAAGCAATATCATTATTGCCTTTACGACAACCGTCGTAGGATTAGCGATCGGTATTACTGCCTATGTTCTTTCGACGGTGAAAAACAGGTGGATTCATGAAGACATAAAGAATCTTGAGTATTTTACGGAATGCATTATGAAAAATGAGGAGGGTAACCACAGAGAAAAGATGAGAAGCTAAGAAACTGGTAACAATTTAACCTTTTGAAAATTTCGTTAAAATTATTTAGAGAGGCGCAGCATCTGTTTATACGGAGCGCATAGTTTTCAAGTAAGGATGGGTTAAGCGAATGCGAACCAGCCAATCGGTTTAAACCGTTTAATCGGTAGTGTAAAATATATTGTGTAAATTATAAGCGGAGGTAGAAAAAAAGCGCATTCCCCACTATACTTGGAGTTGAAAGAGTAAATAACAAAAAAAACCAAGAAAGGAGGAATACGCTATGT
>WYAU01000021.1 GCA_011525665.1 Candidatus Brocadia sp. | reverse complement strand
TAAAACGATCAGGATATTCAATGTTGATGCATAAAAGCAGAAAAATCAGTCTTGGATACCAAACTCATTATGTATTTTGAAACCTTTTGATATCACAAATTACCCTCTGTGAGAAATGCGGGCTAAGCCAATCCACACCATTTTCATGCGCCGGCGCTTTCCCCTATCAAAGATCGTAGGGATTTCCTTTGTGGGTATCTTCATTCTTTCAACGATTCTCTTTGCCCAAACCGAGAATACCACCGATATAATAACAGGCGTAAACGAAGATGGTTTTACATACAAGGACTTTATTTCCGGAAATTTTCGGGCACAATATGAAGGTCGCTGGGCAGAAGGGGGAGAACAAGACCACGATACGTATGATTATCTGCGTTTCACCACGAAACCTTTTCTCCGTGACAAAGTAACCCTTTCGGGTTCCGGAAGATTTTCCGCCGATCTCGACGGAAGAGAGCCAAAATCCGGTGCTTTCAGGGACATCCTCGACAGTTACGACCACCAGTACAACGGCCGTCTTTACTATTTCTATGCGGATATCAGGAATCCTGTTGTGGATAAGTCGAATCTTCGTCTTGGACGCCAGTATCACTATGCCATCGAAACCATCCTCTTTGATGGCGCAAAGTACGAGCAACAAATTGGCCCTGTTGAAAGCTATGTCTTCGGGGGTCTCAGGGTTTCGCAATACTCGAGTACCTATTTTGACACCGTCACGGGAAGCGGCGTGGCTTTCCGGCCGTTTATAGATACCCGCGCCACCCTGGACTATGTTCGGATTATAGACGATGAGTTTATTGATGATGAGGTGGGACTCAACCTGTGGCAAAGGATTTATGAAGACCTTAATTTTTACGGACGATATACCCTCCTGAATACGTTGCCAAAGGATTTTCTGGTTAAACTCTCCTGGGATAAGATTGATTGGGATGCAAACGTCCAGGCGTCGTATTACCGATTCATTCATTCGTTGGGCGAGCAGGGCAACAACATTTCTCCCTTTTTTCAACTCCTGGGTACTTTGGAATCTTTTGAACTCATCAGCGTGACCGGGTATAAGGGTTTGGGAGAAAAGTTTGGCATATCCGGCGGCTATGATTACAGGCGTGTACTGGACAAAGATGATGAGGATACCTTTAATCGCGACTACAACAGGACATTTTTTTCATTCACGGTAAACAATGTTCTTTTACGGGAATCGAGGGCGGTCCTTACGGTGGAATATTGGAACGTGAAGGGTATTGACCACACGGTAGACCTTGGTGTTGACTATAGTAAAAAATTCGGGAAGTTTGATGGGGGTGTAGGCACAAGTTATTCCCTCTATAAATACAATTTTGTCGGAAGCAACGATCTGCAGACGATCCTGGATAGTGAGTACACAAGGGATATTGAGCAAAAGATCGATGTACGCACGTATTATCTGAGACTGAAGTATTTATTAACGAAGCATTCTGACATAACTATGCGCTGGTCGTCTGAAATAAGCGACACAGACCCGGATACCTTTCATCAGCTATTGATTTCTTATAGCATTAATTTCTAGTGGGGTATTGCACGGGGTTGATGAAAAAATATCGAAAATTTATTCCCTTATACCTTAAGGACGAAAATTGAAGAAATTTTATTTTCTCATTTCCTTAGTAACCTTTGCCTTTCTTACAATGCTGGGCGGTTGTAAAGAGTCTGAGATACATTACAGCCATGCCAGGCATATGGAGAGGGGTTTAAAGGACTGTAATATATGCCATGCCTACAAAGATGACCTCGAACCAAAATGGCCAAAGATGGCAAAATGTCTTACCTGCCATATGAAGAATTTTGACACTGGAAATCCTGAATCCTGTCTGCTGTGCCATACCAAACCGGGCATGGAGATAAAGGTGAAACACACTATCCCGAAAAAATACCGGGACTTAAAATTTACCCATAAGGTGCATCTTGAAAATAAAATAGAGTGCAATCAGTGTCACGCGGGTATTGAAAAGAGTGATGCAATTACGCCGGACCTTATCCCGGACATGTTTGGTAACTGCATCCCATGCCACAAAGAACGGGGGGAAGACAAAATCGCATGTGATATTTGCCACAAGCATATCAAACAGAACCGCATGCCGCTCTATCATGAAGACCGGTGGGTGAAACACGATGACCCGCATTGGATACAAAAACACGGAAGCGAGTTCTATTTCAATCAGGATTACTGCAAGCGATGCCATAACGACAATTACTGGTGCATCAACTGTCATCAGGACCAAAAACCCAGGAACCACAACAACGCATGGCGCAGGAAGACACACGGATTTGCTGCATCATGGGAACGGAAGAAATGCAGTGTATGTCATCAGGAGGATTTTTGCGTTCGATGCCATGAGAGCACAACGCCTTTAAGCCATAATGCATCATGGGGTGGTGTGAATACGAGGAACCGTCATTGTCTCAATTGTCATTTCCCGATATCGATGGTCAATTGTACGGTATGTCATCCCGCTCCGGCGCATCCTTCGGCGATCGATTCTCCTCATCCGCCCTTTGCGGGGAATTGTACCCAACCAGGTTGCCATCCGGTGGGCAGGGCAGGACAACCGCCACACCCGAATCCCCCGGGGATTCCGTGTACACTTTGCCACAATCGGTAATCGTTATTTCATGGTTTTTCTCCCCGTGCATGAATACAAAAATAAAAAAGGCGCATCCGCATTGCACTCAGGTATTGCAAAGGGTCAACAAAACAAACCTAAGTCTTTTTGGATGCGCCCTGACAGATATGTATTTTTATTGTAACCGATATTGATGCATAACGCAAATTTCTCACTTTCGTCATACTTTTCGTATCCAAAGAGTATGAGGTGCAGCCACCCCTTAAATAAAAATAGCCCGGCATATCGTTTCCGACATGTCGGGCTACGTTTCTAACTTCCTCATTACGTATACCCCTTTCCGTTTTTCCATCGGGTTAAGGAAGCCTTATATTAACAGCGGTATTTAAGAGACTCCGACGCCCTTTACTGAACTTTTTGTTTATTATACTGCACGTGTCTATTTTAAACACCGCTGATGCTTTTCAAAGAACTTTTTCGGAGAGGATTAGAAAGGGGTTACTTTAGACACATAGCTTTGTTGCCTATATCTTGAGGCGTTCAACCTCGTGCTCCCCTTTCTCTTTCCTCTCCATCGTTATTATATCACATTATTTGATTTTTGCTAATTTTACTTTGGGATTTTTTGTGGTATTATAAGTAAATTTTGTAAAAATTATATTCCAGAATACTTACAGCGTTTACGATGAAAATTGCATTAGTGGTATATCAGTTTATCAGGGAAAAAGGCGGTGTGGAGAGTTATGTGTTTCATTTATCCAAACAGCTCCTTGATCGCGGTCATGAAGTGCATATATTCGCACATCGGTTTGGCAAAGACCGGTATAGTGGATTGATCTGCCACCCTGTCCCGGCCATTACCTTCTGGTCGCCATTAAAATACTGGACATTTGCAGTAAATGCCCCTAAGATTATTAAAAAAACGCAGATAAAGTTTGATGTCGTTCACGGATTTACCCAGACATTGTTTCAAGATATTTATCGGGTTGGCGGGGGATGCCACTGGGACTATATGATGCATACCTACCCCTTGATGCAATCCCGGTTCGGCAGGATTCTCATATGCCTGAATCCACGACACTTTAGCCTTCTGCTTTTAGAAAGAATTATTTTCAAAAGGAAACACTATAAGCAGATTACCTGTATCTCAGAGCAATGCAGGGAAGAAATTATACACCATTATCAGTTATCACCGGACGACATAGAGGTTATTTATAATGGAGTAGACACACATATATTTGCGTCCCAAAACAAAATGCGGTGCAGAGATGCTGTAAGGGCTAAATACGGAATTGCACCGGACGAAGTTCTTCTGTTGTTTGTTGGTTCCGGTTTTAAGAGAAAAGGCCTAAAATATGCTCTAGACGCAGTGTCCCGGGTAAACAAATCCCGCAAAGTCAAATTACTCGTTGTGGGGAAAGGAAACGACCGGGAATATCAAAGGCTTGCAAAGGAAAAAAACGTTCTCGATAAGGTGGTCTTTGCAGGGGTGTGCAAGCAGATCGAGGAGATATACGGGGGCGGGGATATTTTTGTTTTTCCCAGCGAGTATGATGCCTTTGGTACCGCCTGTCTAGAGGCAATGGCATCGGGACTCCCGGTTATTGCCAGCAGAGCGAGTGGAGTCTCGGAGATTATTACCCACGGCCAGGACGGTTTCGTTATTGACCACCCCATCGACGCAAAGGATATAACGAATTATATTAACATACTCCTGGAAAAAGATAAGAGGGTGCAGATAGGCCTTGCCGCAAGACGAAAGGCAGAAATGTATTCCTTTGAAGAGAATATTGAAAAAACGCTCCGGATTTATGGTAAAATAGCGAATGACAATCCAGGAGAATAGATGGATATACATACTTTTGTCAGAGAGGGCATTCAATGGTCGGCAAAGGAGGCATTGCCCGACGTGTTAAAAGAAATGTTTCATGCACTTCATGAAAATAAACAGTGTGAGGTCATCCGTACTGGACATTATAAAAAGGTATTACGGTATACACATAATCAAGGGTCTTTTTACATAAAACAGTACACAGCCAGGAACTGGCAGGAAGGCCTTAAATCATTATTTTCCTTATCAAAGGCGCAAAGGGAATGGAACTATGGCCATCGACTGCTCAGGGCTCAAGTGCCTACAGCAGAACCTGTTGCCGTTGGAGAAAAGAGGCGCTTTGGAATACTGAAGGATTGTTATATAATTTCAAAGGCAATACCCAATAGCGTGACGGTGAAGGAATTATTAAGCGCTATTCACCAATCACCCGGGTATATATCAAGGAAAAATATATTCCTCAATAATCTTGTTTCTTATGTTAAAACTGTACATGATCACGGCATTTTTCACGGAGAGCTCCATGCTGAAAATATTGTGGTGAATCGGGACAACACTTCGTTGTTTTACTTGCTGGATCTCGGACGCACAACATTTAAAAAACGACCTCCGTTATCGTTAAGGATTCAGGAGCTATCAAGGTTATTATATTCAGTCTCAGATGCCTGTACCAGCAAAGAGATAACGGGGTTGATCAATAATTATACCGGCCAGCTACTGGCTCCCAGAGATGGGGAGATTTTCTGTAAGGCCGTCTTGAAGAAAATCAGTAAAACCAGGCAGAGATTCCGGAATAGCAGGACGAGAAAATGCTTAAAAACGAACAACGTGTTCACGGTTGCTACCCATGCCGGGTATAGAATAAACGTGCGAAATGAATGGGATGTGAGCACACTGGCTGCCTTGATCAGGAAACACACGCTGTCCTTCCAGGAACGGCCCGGTACTGTCGTAAAATCCTCACGAAAAACAGGCATTACGCTTCTCCCCGTTTCTCACGAAGGCATTAAAAGCGTTTGTATCAAGGAATATCGGTATCCGTCCGCCTGGAAGAGATTTTACTATTCCTTCCGGAGTTCTCCCGCACGAAGGGCATGGGTTGCATCTCATGGTTTGTTGGCTGCAAACTTCCGGACTCCCCACCCCATCGCTGTGCTTGAGGAGAAAAGAAGGGGTATACTCAAAAAGAGTTTTATTGTTATGGATGATATCTCCGCCTGTCTGCCGTGCAACAGATATATAAGTGAAAAGTTTCATGATCCGTATAATAAGGCGATAACCGGCAAAAAGCGGGAATTTGTTTCCTGTTTAGCAAGGTCTTTTCAGCAACTTCACGACGCGGGCATATATCACCATGATTTAAAAGCGAATAACATCATGATCAGGGAATTACCGGATAGCTGGGAGTTTTTTTATCTCGATCTGGATCGGGTGTCTTTTCATAAAAAAATAACCATCCAAAGAAAGATGAAAAATTTATCTCAATTAAATGCGTCTATTCCCCATTGTATTACGTACGCTGACAGATTACGATTTTATCGGGTATATGCAGGGATAAAATATCTTACGGAAGAAGACAGGGCAATTCTCCGGAGAATTGTTCGGACAAGCATACGGCGGAAACATGTATGGAGTCCAAAAACACAAATTGCGCAATAACTATTAATCCCAGACGAAAGAACCATGAGCCTCAGGCTCAGAAAGGGTGATGAGAAATGCCACTGTGCGGCGAAAACAAAAGGTCTTGGGCAAACACGAATCTTCGCTTCGCTCAGAATGACAGTACAGGAAGTATTTTCAGGTGAAAAAGGTTTATTTTCTTATACAGGGATGGGACCACCCGGCAAGCAGATACAGGGTATTGCAATACCTCCCGTATGTTCAGGAGGCGCGCATAGAGGCAGATGTAGCATTATTCCCCGATTCCTTTTTTCGCTGGATGAAACTATTTTCAGAACTCAAAGATTATCATGCCGTGTTTGTCCAGAAGAAAAGGCTATGGCACTGGCAGCTCTGGTATCTCAGGAGAAAGAACATCAGAATTATCTATGATTTTGATGATGCCATCATGTTTAAAAGTCCCGTAGATGGCGGCGGGCGGTCTTTTAAACGGCAAAGGACATTTGCCAGGATGGTAAGGCAGAGTGATCAGGTTATAGCAGGAAATCAGTACCTGAAATCAAAAGCCATGCCCTATAATGAAAATATCACGATCCTGCCAACTGCAATCGACACAGGGAAATATACGACAAAAGATTTTTGCAGAAGCAAAGAGAGGATTACCATCGGCTGGATAGGGAGCAAGTCATCCCTCCCCTTCTTAAAGGAATTAACCCCGGCCTTTGATCAGTTGGCGAGCCAGCATAAATCAGTAGAGCTCAAGATTATTTGCAATGATTTTTTTGAGTGCGGAAGGATGCCGGTTGTGAAAAAAATATGGGCGCTTGAAGATGAAAATGCAGATTTGCAGGACATTGATATTGGTCTGGCGCCCTTGCCCGATCACGAGTGGACAAAGGGAAAATGCGCCACCAAATTACTCCAGTATCTCTCGGTGGGGATTCCTCCGGTCTGCTCGCCGGTCGGCGTGCATACGGAAATAATAAAGGAAGGTGAAAACGGTTTCTTTGCAGCCTCCGCACAGGAATGGATCGCAAAGATCGGTCTTCTCATAAAGGACAAGGCCCTTCGGGAACGTATGGGGCGGGAAGGAAAGAAAACGGTGGAATCTTCCTATTCCCTGAAGGCAAATATACCCAAATTTATCAACATCATAAAAGGTCTTTCTCCTTAATGAAGATACTTTACATCTATTCAGATTGGAAGTGGACGGGGCCTTCTCAACCGATAGTTGAATTATGCAACTTTATGAGCGGAAAGGCCGAGATTTTTTTGCTTATGAGCACGCCAAAATACCCCGAAAGCAGGTTTGTCGCCCATGTCAGAACAGACAGGATTCACCTTATGCAGGGACTGCAAAAACGCGGCGGTATTGGTTCATTAATGAAAAACAGAAGGTTAATAAAGCGGATTATCCGTCAGGTTAAACCCGATGTGATCCACTTCTTTCGGGAGCGGGACATGATTACCCTTCCGGGTAATTCCGAAAATTTCACTAAGGTATTTTCACATCTCAAAGACGCTTATCCCGGTAAATTGAAAAGAGCCCTTTGGAAGACCGCAAATGTAATTACGGTCTTCCAGAAAAAACTCCATGACGAGTTATTTCGGGAGTTGAGAAATGTCGTCTATATAAAACCGTGGCTGGATCTGCAGCAGATACCGGCAAAGCGTAAAAACATTCGGTCCGCATTTGGTTTGTCGGCAGAAGATTTCGTCGTAGGCCTTGTCATGCGCGTTCAGCCACACAGGAGATTCGATTTAGTTATAGAAACAGCAAAACTGATAAAGAAATCGCAGGAAAGAATAAAGTTCTTACTGTTTGGGAAAGGGCCCCACGTTCAGAGACTTGTCACAGAGCCTATGAAAAGGTATGGTCTCGCAGACGTCATAGTACCTGGTGGATACAGAAAGGATGATTACTGGGATGCTGTTAATTCGTTTGATATAATGTTTTATACCGTAGCCGGTTCTGATGGAACAGCCCGTGCGCTGAGGCAATGTCAGGCAATGGGGAAACCCGTCATCTGTTTACACGATGATTTTATGCAGGAAATTGTTCAGGAAGGAGTAAACGGCTTTATCGTTCATGATAACCCGGAAGAAATAATGAAAAGAATTCTCGCATTGTATTCGGACAGGAATATGCTCCTTGATTTTTCAAAAAGATCGGAGAGCCAGGGAAGGGCATACGATCTTAACAAGATCGGGCTAGAGATGTATGCGCTCTATGAGAGTCAGGTGAGGGAAAAAATATAAAATTTTTTACCGTAATCAGTATTTCCGAATGTATACCCATGAATGGCAATTGTTCCTTAATCAGTGTCATAGTACCCACCTATAATTGTGCGCGCTTTTTACCGGAATCCCTTGGATCGGTTTTATCGCAAACGTACGATTTTTATGAAACAATTGTTGTTGATGACGGATCTACAGATAATACGAAAGCAGTATTGAATCCGTTCATGCAAAAGATAAAGTACATACATCTGGAACAAAACAGGGGACTCCCTGCCGCAAGAAATGCCGGCATTCAATCGGCTCAGGGTAAATATATAGCCTTTCTTGACGCAGATGACCTCTGGCTGCCCGAAAAATTACAGACAGATAGGGAAAGTTTTAACAAATACCCTGATGTCGGTATGGTATATTCACGGCATATAAATATCGATGAAAAAGGATATGCCCTTGGCGACGGCCGGAGGAAACGATTGCCTTCCGGTAATATTTTTATCCGGCTATTTTCCGAACAGAATTTTATCATTTCCTCATCCGTCGTGGTACGAAAGGATGTATTCGAGACAACAGGCCTGTTTGATGAGCAACTCTTCAATTGTCAGGACTGGGATATGTGGCTGCGTATTGCATTTTATTTTAAAGTCGCAGGGATTAATAAACCGATGGTTAAATATAGACATAATCCGCGTTCTTTGAGTAAAAACAGGGATAATGTCTTAAAATATCAAAAACAGGTTATAGATAAAACCTACACAGTGTTCAAAGATAAGATGTGCGGAATGAGCGAAAAACTTTATAAAAAGCGGCTGGCTTCACATTATGCGAAGGCCGGTCGATATTATTTACGGATAGGGAACAGAAGTCTGGCAAATGAAAATTTCCGGCTGTCTCTGAAATATGATCCTCTGAATTTGAGAACGCTGAGATACTATCTCCGGTTATGGTAGTCTCCCATCCCGAACAGTTAAATCCGAAATATGACACTGAATCAGATTCAGGGCGAAGCAATTTTCAAATCACAATTACCCATGTTCCAAACAAATAAAACGATGAAGGGTGGTTGGCGGAAACATCCATTCCCCTATTTTTTGAACAAGAAGATCCGCGGCCTGATCATGCAGGCGATAAACCTGTTTCTGCGTAAGACAAAGAAGGTGCACGCCAACCTTCTGGAAGAGCAAATAAAAAAGATCTTGTTGGTGCGCGCCAACTTTCGCATAGGAAATGCCATCCTTGCAACACCATCCATAGTTATATTTAGAAAAAATTTTCCCCATGCCATTATTGATTTTGTTGGTTCTCCTGCATCAGGCTTACTTTATAAACATCTGCCTGTTGATCACCACTTTAGCATAACCCGTAGTTTCCCGGGTATTTTATGGGCTTATTTCGTCCTTTTCTACAAAATGAGATCCGGTAAGTATGATCTGGCAGTTGATGTGAGTTGTTCACAGTCGATGATGAGCTCATGTATCGTGGGATTTTCCGGGGCGCGTTTCCGCGCCGGCACCCGGGGGAAATGGGATCGTTGGTTTAACATTTCCATTCCGAGACCGGCGGAAACCAATAAATATAAAGTCCTGCCGGTATTTTTTCATGCCATGAGAATGGACACGCACCGGATACTTCCACAACTCCGGTTATCTCCTGAAGAAAAGAGAGAAGGGAAAAGGAAAGTAAAGGAATTGATTGGAATACATCAGGCTCCTGTTGTCGGGTTGTTCGTGGGGGGCCGGAAGTCGAAAGGGAAGAAATGGCCTGCGAAAAATTTCCTGGAACTGATCATGGCCCTTCGCGTTCAAGGAGTAAACGTCATCGTTTTTTTTGGGCCGGACGAGAAAAAATTGATGGAATTTTTTGGGCAATCCCTGGGTAAGGATTGCCCCCTTGTCTTTGAACCTTCCCTGAGAACGTTTGCTTCCATGGTTTCACAGTGCAACCTCTTCATCGCCTGCGATAGCGGACCGATGCACCTTTCCTGTGCATTGGGTGTGCGCACCATTGCGCTGTTTCTCAAGTGTAATTTTCATCACTGGGGTCCCCCGCCGGATATTGCGCGGATCATTTACAATCCTGAAGGAATCCCGGTTGAAGATGTCCTGAAGGTTGCTGTTGCAGAGCTAGGCAGCGTCTCCTCATATTGTTTTTAACCGTTTTTTCTATGATTGCCCTGAATTTTATCATTGTAAACTGGAATACCAGGCAGCTCCTGATAGACTGCATCCGTTCTATCTATGCAACCGTTACGGGAATCAGTTACCACATACATGTAGTTGATAATGGTTCCGGGGATGGCAGCGTTAAGGCCGTGTATGACCAATTTCCCCTGGCTTTTGTCATAGAAAACCGGGATAATAAGGGATTTGCTGCTGCTGTGAACCAGGCGCTGGAGAAAAATATCACCAACTATACTTATAGTGTATTACTCAATACCGACACCCTCTTGCAGAAAGGTGCCATACAGTCAATGTATTCATTCATGGAGCGGCAGAAAGATGCCGGAATCGTTGGCGCACAACTGCAGAAACCCGATGGCGCCAGGCAGCATAGTTACGATAATCATCCTACCCTGGCAACGGAGCTTTTCAACAAAAGTTTATTGCGGTGGCTCTTTCCCGGAAAATATCCCAGCAAAAAGACGCAGGCAACGCACCCTGTGGAGGTAGAATCGGTTATTGGAGCGTGCATGATGATAAGGAACAGGGCAATAGAAGATGTGGGGAAATTGGATGAAGATTACTTCTTTTTTTTCGAGGAAACCGATTGGTGCTATCGCATGCAAAAGGCGGGCTGGAAGGTATATCATGTACCGGATGCCAGGGTCATTCACCTGGGCGGGCAGAGTAAGAAGAGGGCGCCATGGCAATCACAGGTCGAGTATTGCCGTTCGTTGTATACCTTTTTCAAAAAAAACAGATCTGCCTTATCGTATACCATGCTTCGAACATTCTATCTGGCAAAAATTATACTGAATCTGGCTACAAATGCTGCCGGCAATGCGTTCGTATTCTTTCAAAATGAAAGATTGCGCTATCGGCTATCAATATACTATAAGCTCTTTTTGTGGCATCTTTTCTTATGCCCTGATTGGATGGGTTTAAAACCTGTTAAAGGTAAGAAATAATGGAACGGATTTAAAAATTCATCATGGATAATAAGCCTAGTACCTCTTATACTAATCTCATCTCAGGGTATGCCTTTATTGCTTATTTTTTTATCTTCTCTTTTTTCCCGTTCAGCGCTGATATTCTTAAATTACTGTGTCTCTTAACTGTTATGGGGTGTTGGACGGCGAGGATGCTGTCCGAAAAAAAGATACTCTTCATCAAAACATCACTCAGTATTCCTATCCTTTTATTCCTTTTGTGTTCTCTGGCATCTTCATTTCATTCGGTTCGTATCCAGTACAGCCTTGGAACGATATTTCATGATTATCTCACCTATTTTATTCTCTTTTTTTGCATGGTGAATACCATCCAAAGCCGTGAACAGATAAAACGCATCGTAAAGGCCATGCTTATTACCTGCGGTCTCGTGTGTGCATACGGTTTGTATGGATATTACACAGGAATAGCTATCCGTGACGAAAGACTTGTTGCCACCTTCGAATATCATTCCCGGATCGCAAAGTACATATCGTTATTATTACCCATGGCTGTCTGCTTATTTTTCTATTACAAGAATATATTAAGCCGCCTGTACCTGTCTATTCTCATTTTTGTGTGCAGTTTTTCCTTAATCTTAACAATGAACAGGACAAGCTGGGCGGCCATTTTTGTTACGATATTATTTATCGGTTTTGCGGCACAAAAGAAATACCTGATATTTATACTGATTGGCATGTGTGCATTGGGCATCTTCATTTCTCCTTCTAAATTTATTACACAGGCAAAGACCATCACACAGGTTAACAAATTTTTTACATCCGATGAAATTTTAGGTGAACGGCTGTTATGCTGGAGGGCGTCAATCGCTATCATGAAAGATCATCCCCTGTTGGGCATAGGGCCTGGCAAAAGGAATTTTCGAAACGTCTATCAACGGTACGCAGAAAAAATTAGAAATACGGAAAAACAAGAGAAAAATAAAGCGGGCGAACAATCCAACGAAACAAAGGTCAAGGGCAAGGCACAAAAAAGGGGCATTGAAAGATTATCCCATCCTCACAATGTCTTTCTTCATTTGCTGGTGGGATCGGGTATTCTTGGTCTGCTCGCATTCATCTGGCTATTTACAAATGTATTTTACACGGCGATACAATCATGGCGGTTTACGGGATCAGCATACGAAAAGGCGCTTTTGACGGGTATGACGGCAGGACTCATTTCCCTTTTCTTGCATGGCTTTACCGATAGCTTCTGGAAGAAACCCGATGCCGTATTTCTTTGGTTCATCATTGGAATATTGTTTACGGCTATCCACAATACAACAAATTGCAACCAACCCCCCTTCCCCCCTTCGCAAGGGGGAACTGGGGATAAAAAAACTTTCCGAGAACGTATCCTCATGAAAATAGGAAAAAGGTATCAATGTAGTTTTTTGAAAAAAATTAAATTGTGAGAAGCGGAGTTTTTAGGGATAGTAGATATACAGAGGTGGCACGGACAAACAGTCTTTGTCCGTGCTGGACTTGTACGATGTTATTAGTGAATCATCCATAGGGAAACCAGTAAATTATGATAAAAGTGAAAGTGTCCGTTATTCTGGTAAGTTACAATTCCGCTGTGCTCCTCCGCCAGTGTTTGAAATCGGTTTATGAACAAACGCAGGAAATCCCCGTTGAGGTTATCGTGGTTGATAATGCGTCTTCCGATAACAACAGGGAGGTTATCCGTTCGGAATTTCCGGCGGTTCGGCTTGTCGAAAGTTCAGAAAATCTCGGCTTCAGCCGGGGAAACAATCTCGGGGCAAGCCTGGCAAAAGGCGCCCATCTCTTGTTTCTCAACTCGGATACGATCCTTTTTGAAAACTCGATCAAAGTATTGTCTGATTTCCTTGATAAATATCCGGTGGTTGGTGCGGTGGGCCCCAAGATCCTTTTTGGGAACGGGTCCTTTCAACTTTCCGCAGGCCGTCTCCCCACCTTGTGGGGAGAATTTCTTGACAAAATCGTCTATTCCCTTGCCCGCAAATGGAATGCGGTGATGTGCCCTCTGCTGGAGCGTTGGCATAGCACCCCGAAAGCGGTCGGGTGGTTAACCGGAGCATGTGTAATGGTTAGGCAGCAGGCCTTTGTGCAGGTCAACGGATTTGATGAAAAACTGTTTATGTACTTCGAAGATAAGGATCTCTGCAAACGGATCAACTCATCCGGATGGCAAATCATGTATTGTCCATCGACCTCCATTATCCATTTACTCGCAGGAAGCTCCGGTAATGTTGATAAGCAAAGAATCAACGAACTCTATCGCACCAGCCAGATTTACTACTATCGTAAACACCGGGGATGGCTGCAAACGGAACTCCTCCGGTTGTATCTCCGTGGAACGGGGAAACTGCCATGTCTGTAAAGAAAATCCGCGTTTTGGAAATGATTGATGACGCAAGCATCGGTGGCGGTCAGGTGCATGTGCTGATGCTTGCAAAGCATCTTGACCGGGAAAAATTCGAGGTCAGTATTGCATGCAACGGTCAAGGTTTTCTGGTAGAAGAGGCCAGCAAGGTGGGCATCGGTACCATTTCCATCTCCATGGATAATCGCATCGGTTTAAAAACTTTTTGTGAAGCCGTCCGGATATTTCGCCGGTCAAATTTTGATATCATCCATACCCATGGCGGTACTGCCGGTTTTTGGGGACGCATAGGTTCCCTTCTTGCGGGCATTCCCGTTGTTCGTATCCACAGCTATCACGGCATGCATTATCTGAGTAAACACCACACATTCCCACGCCATTTTCGGGTAGTAGACCGGCTTCTTCTCCCCCTGACCGATAAAGTCATTTGCGTTTGTCCGTCCGATTACCGGAAAGGGTTAGAGGCGGGAATAGTAAACGAAAAGAAAGGTGTCATAATCCACTATGGAATCGAAACGGAAAAATTCTATAATATTGCCCAAAGAAAGGCGCTGAGAGCCCGGTACGGACTGGACGAATCCGCCATAGTGTTTGGAAACGTCGGACGTCTTCATGTGCAAAAGGGACAACGCTATCTCCTTGAGGCATTTCGGGCCGTAAGGGACAGCCGCCCTTACGCGCGGCTATGGATTATCGGGGAGGGCGAACTTAGGGACAAACTGGAAAAATTGGCGCAAGAATTCGGTATTTATAACGCGGTTCAATTCCTGGGTGCAAGAACGGATGTCCATGAGCTTTTGTCTGCCATCGACGTCTTTATTTTGTCTTCTCTGTGGGAAGGACAGCCCCTCTCAATCATGGAAGCAGGTGCAGCCGGAAAACCCGTTATTGCTACGGACATTGACGGCGTTGCCGACATTCTAATCAATGGAAAAAATGCACTCTTAGTACCGGCTAAAGACCCGAATGCCCTCGCGTCAGCTATGACAAGCATGACCAACGATGCCGGGTTAAGAAACCATCTTTCAGCCTCCCTGAAAGGCACGATATCCGATGACTATACAGTTGAAAATATGGTGAATCGAATTGAAGACCTTTATCAAAGGACATATTCTCTGCGATTTGAAAGGAATGGCAATTCTAGGAAACGCTAACAGAAAGTTGTCATTGCGTGGATGCAAAGAATATTCTGATGAAATGTCATATTTGCGGAGGCCTGATTATATCAAACATTCTACAGAGGCTATTGCAACCTTTATCGCGTTTTCCTCCCCAACCTTAAGCGCCTCTTTTTTTATCTTTCCCGTGCCGCCTCTGTTTACCACGCCCGTGATACAGCCTCCCCTGAGGCCCATGGAAGCGGTAAGGGTCAATACCGTTGATGATTCCATTTCGTAGTTCAGCACATGAAGCCTTTGCCATTCTTCCGTAGCACCCTGAAACCTCCTCAGGACATATTTCGTGAATGAATCGTACCTCTCCTCACCGGGATAAAATGTGTCGGAAGACGCCGTTACTCCCACATGGTACCTTACCTGTGCTTTTTTTGCCCCTTCAATCAGGGCATGGAGAACCTCATAATGAGCAACCGCGGGATATTCGACAGGTGCGTAATGGGTGGATGCCCCATCAAGGCGTACAGAGCCCGATGTGATAATGACGTCTCCAATATCAATATGATCCTGAATGGCCCCCGTTGTTCCCACCCGGATGAATGTGTCTATTCCCAGTTGCGCCAGTTCATCAACGGCTATGGATGCGGAGGGACCTCCGATACCCGTTGAAGTAATGAGGATCCGTTTCCCCTTCATCTCAGCAATATACGTGCAGAATTCCCTCTTCCATGCTAACTTTTTATTGCCTGTTCCATATATCGCCGAAATTGTTTCGGCAATAACCTGAGACCTGAAAGGATCGCCGGGCAGCAGTGCGGTCTTTGCGTCCTGTATCTTTTTGCTATCAAGATCAAGATGATATACAAAATTCATGGCATAATTTATATGATGATTGCGCCATACTGTCAACTGTTTTGTGTAAATTCTCTTCTCAAAGCCATAAAACCGTGCTTTCGTGTGGCGAAATGCAAGGAACTCCTGTTAACGATTTAAATTTGGCCATGGACAGCTTTTTCAGGTGTTACTGACTATAATTCCCGGTCGGTATTTTTGCACAGGTTCTTTTTTTGAAAATTATCGATGTATTTCACCATGGAATTTTTCACAAAAACGAAACTTTTATACGTTTTACCGCCGCGTGTTCAATTCCGCCACTTACGGTCATATTTAACACCGATTACAAAACATCTCAAAAAATTTAAGTTATTAAGTATCTATCATCAAGCACTTTACTGACCTCCATAGAACATGGCATTATACTTGCTTCACCGATCATCCTTATTATTTTGTGAAAGATTTGGCACAGCAAATCTCTTTGACTTTTGAAAAAATAACTCTATAATCTTTCTTATGACGCAATATTTGCCCATACTGATACTGTTTGCCATAGCCGGAGGATTTGCCGTTACCAACATTGGGATTTCCACCATTTTAGGAAGGCGGAAACCCACGGCAGAAAAGCTTTCTCCGTACGAGTGTGGCATTGATCCGGTAGGTTCGGCGCGGGAGCGTTTCTCGGTAAAATTTTATCTCATCGCCATGCTTTTTGTTATTTTCGATGTTGAGGTCATTTTTCTTTACCCGTGGGCCGTGGCATTTAAGTCGCTCAAGCTTTTTGGATTTATTGAAATGCTCGTCTTTATCGGCATACTGCTCGTTTGTTATCTTTATATATGGAAAAGGGGCGGGTTGGAATGGGAATAGAAAGTCATCTGGGAGATAACATCCTGACCACTACCTTAACCACCATGGTAAACTGGGCACGCAAGTCCTCCCTCTGGCCTATGCCATTTGGTTTGGCCTGCTGTGCCATAGAAATGATGGCAGTGGTTGCGCCCCGTTATGATCTTGCCCGATTCGGTGCAGAAGTCTTTCGGTTTTCACCGAGGCAGTCAGACCTGATGATCGTCGCCGGTACGCTTACCTATAAGATGGCATCTGTGGCAAGGAAAATTTACGATCAGATGCCGGAACCCAAATGGGTTATCGCTATGGGTGCCTGTGCAGTCTCTGGCGGTGTATACAACACATACAGCGTGGTTCAAGGCCTGGATCAGGTCGTGCCCGTGGATGTGTATCTCCCCGGATGTCCGCCCAGGCCGGAGGCATTGATCCACGCCATCATGGAAATACAGAAAAAAATTGAAGAAGAATCTTTGTGAACAACATGGATATTGAGCCTGTCTCCACAGCAATAAAAACACGTTTTCCGGAAGCAATTACGGGTTCTCATATATTTCGTAATGAACTAACCCTTATCGTAAAGAAGGATAGCATCGTCGATATAGCCAGATTCCTTAAAGAAGACGAAGCGCTTGATTTTGATTTTTTATCGGATCTCTGTGGTGTTGACCGGGTTGCAACTGATAACGTTTTTGAGGTGGTATACCACCTCTATTCCCTGAAAAAAAACCATCGCATACGTCTTAAAGTGCACGTTCCCTCCGATGACCCTTGTCTGTCAACGGTAACAGGCATCTGGAAGACAGCCGATTGGCATGAACGAGAGACCTATGACATGTTTGGTATTGCGTTTGAGGGGCACCCCGACCTGAGAAAGATACTCACACCGGAAGATTTTGAAGGATATCCCTTACGAAAAGACTATCCTTTGGACGGAAGACAACCCACCACACTCCGGGATACCTATCGAAAGGGTGAGGCGTGACGGAGACGGCAACAACAACTACTACTACGACCCACCTGATGACCATCAATATGGGTCCGCAACATCCCAGCACGCACGGCGTTTTGAGACTATTGCTGGAACTGGATGGCGAGATGATCGTAAAAGCCGTCCCACACGTGGGATTCCTCCACAGGGGTGTGGAAAAACTTGCGGAATACCGAACCTATCATCAGTGTATTCCCCTCACAGACCGGCTGGATTACGTAGCCCCTTTCTCAAACAATCTGGCGTATGCCCTTGCGGTGGAAAAACTCCTTGGCGTCCAGGCCCCGGAAAGGGCACACCATATCCGTGTACTGCTCTGCGAGCTTACCAGGATTGCCTCTCATTTGTTGTGGCTGGCAACCCATGCGCTGGATATCGGGGCAATGAGCGTGTTTTTTTACTGCTTCCGGGAACGCGAGGAGATTTATGACATCTTTGAAATGGTTTCAGGAGCGAGGATGCACCTCTCCTATATTCGGGTGGGGGGTATATCACGTGATTTGCCCGGAGGATTCCTGGAAAAGACCCACGCATTTGTTACCGGATTTCCCGCGCGGCTTGATGAATACGAGACGCTCCTGACGGACAATCCCATATGGAAAAAACGCACAGTCGGCGTGGGCGTGATTTCCGCGGAAGACGCGATCGATTACGGTCTCAGCGGGCCAAGTTTACGCGGCTCAGGAGTTAACTGGGATATCAGGAAATCGGAACCTTATTCCAGCTACGATAAATATAATTTTAGCGTTCCCCTTGGCAAAAACGGAGACGTGTACGATCGGTATCGCGTGCGCATGGAAGAGATGCGCCAGAGCAATAGCATCGTTCATCAGGCTTTAAATATCCTTCCCCGGGGAGATTTTCTGGCAAGGATACCCAATGTCACCTTGCCTCCAAAAGAGGACGTAGAAACAAATATGGAATCTATGATCGGCCATTTTAAACTCATCATGCACGGTATCCACCCGCCGGAGGGAGAGGTTTACTCCAGCATCGAGGCCCCCAAGGGTGAATTGGGTTTTTATATCGTCAGTGACGGCTCCAGCAATCCTTACCGGCTGAAAATACGGCCTCCTTCTTTTGTCAATCTGGAGGCATTGCCGAAAATGGTGGAAGGCAGGCTGCTGCCGGACGTTGTTGCTACCATCGGAAGCCTGGATATTGTTTTAGGAGAGATAGACCGCTAAAATTTCACAATCATAAATGGATATTCGGCAGGACTGCCCGCTTCCAAACGCCTTCGTCGTTTCCCTAAGGACATGATTTGGTGGTGGAGTAAGCGAGAAACCCGGCCTCTTTGCAATAGTGTTCCCGAACGGATGAGTCGATAAGTTCAGTACGTGGCCCGGAAAAAGGCAGCGGTGCTTTATCCGGAGGCAGTATAACTGCTTTTATAACCCGTAAAGTATAACAAAACAATTTCCTGCGCATACAATGAAAGACCAGACTGTGCGAAATAAAACGACAGATCTTTCACAGACAGAAAAGATACTGGAGAAATATAAAAATGTGAGAGGGGCTTTAATTCCTATCTTGCAAATGGTGCAGGCCGAATATGGTTATTTACCAGAGCCCGTTGTTGACCTTATTTCAGAAAGATTACATGTCAGCACTCATGAAATAATAGGAGTCGCCACTTTTTACGCCCAGTTTCACTTAAAACCGCGCGGCCAACATATCATCAAGGTGTGTTGCGGGACTGCGTGCCATGTAAAGGGGGCAAAAAAGGTACTGGAAAAACTGAGTAAAACGCTGGAGGTTTCCACAGGTATGACAACAAGGGATAATGTATTCACGCTGGAAGAAGTGGCGTGCCTTGGCGCATGTTCGCTGGCGCCCGTTATGATGGTGGATGAAGATATCCACGGGAAACTAGCGCCCGACACTGTTGCCACAGTTATAGAGGAGATAAAAGAGTCGGGATTCCCTGGCACAGCGTAGCTGCAACAAAAAAGATGCAGTGGATAGTAAGCGGTAGGCAGTTGGCAATGAAAATGTTCAGTTTTTGCCTACAGCAAGCTGTATGCTGCCTTCTGAAGAGAACAAATGGGATAGTTACTAAAAAACTTACAAAGAAGATAAGTTTTTAGAAGGTACACTATATATAATGATAATGGTTAGTAACGAAACGAGAGGTCAACACCTGGAATTAAATCCACAAAAACCGCAGATAATTATCGGCATGGCCTCATGCGGTTTGGGGGCAGGAGCGAGGAATGTGTTGAAAAGCGTCGAGTATGAGTTGAAAAAACAAAAACTCGACGCGGATATTGTGCCTACCGGCTGCATCGGCATGTGCGCACACGAGGTACTCATGGATGTGGTCTTTCCGGGCCGCACGCGTGTCACTTACGGAAATGTAAAAACCACGATGGTCCCTCAAATTCTGGAAGAACACGTGGGGAAAGGCGAGGCGGTAAAGAAATTCGTCATGTCGCAGATGTACCTGAATGACAACACGGTTATCCCCTACGAAGGTCTGCCTTTTTTCGAAGACCTGGAGATGAATAAGGGTCAAAAAAAATACATCCTCAGGAATTGCGGATATATTGACCCTGATAGCATCGATGAATATATTGCGCGGGGTGGTTATACTGCGCTTGAAAAAGTTCTCAAGGCCATGACTCCCAAGTCCGTGATTGATGAAATAAGCAAATCGGGTCTGAGGGGGCGTGGTGGTGGTGGTTTTCCAACCGGTGAAAAGTGGGCATCCTGTGCCAAGTATTCCGCGGACGAAAAGTTTGTCCTCTGCAACGCCGACGAAGGCGACCCGGGTGCCTTTATGGACAGGAGCCTTCTGGAGGGCGACCCTCATGCAGTCTTGGAGGGGATGATCATTGCCGGCTACGCTATCAACGCCACGAGCGGCTATATTTATGTTCGCGCCGAATATCCCCTGGCAGTCAAACGATTAAAACACACCATTGAAGAAGCCACAAAACGCGGCTTTCTGGGAGAAAACATCCTGAATAGCGGGTATAGCCTGAACATCTTTGTAAAGGAAGGCGCAGGTGCCTTTGTCTGCGGGGAATCGACCGCATTGCAAAATTCCATTGAAGGTAAGCGGGGGATGCCCCGCACCAGGCCGCCGCAATCAGTTGAGGCCGGCCTCTGGGACAAGCCTACCTGTCTGAACAATGTAGAGACTTTTGCCAATGTGCCGTTTATTATCAATAAAGGGGCGGAGTGGTATGCCAGGATTGGCACAGAAAACAGCAAGGGAACGAAAATCTTTTCCCTGACCGGCAAGGTAAAAAACGCGGGGCTCGTTGAGGTTCCCATGGGTACTACGATCAGGCAAATCGTCTTCGACATGGGCGGGGGCATTCCGAAAAAGAAAAAATTCAAGGCAGTGCAAATCGGGGGGCCCTCGGGCGGGTGCCTTCCGGAGTCCCTGCTGGATTCACCCATCGATTACGAGTCGCTTGTCGGGGCTGGTGCAATGATGGGTTCCGGAAGTTTTGTCGTCGTTGACGATACTACCTGTATGGTAGAGTTAGCCAGGTTCTTTATGAATTTCTGCGCCAATGAATCGTGCGGAAAATGCCCGCCCTGCAGGATTGGCACCACCCTCATGCTGGATATTCTCACCCGCATTACCATGGGACAGGGAGAAGAAAAAGATCTGGAAACACTGGAACAGATGAGTGACGAGATGAAGGTCATGTCCCTCTGCGGTCTGGGACAATCGGCTCCCAATCCGGTAAAATCTACCATACGGTATTTCAAGGATGAATACATTGCACACATTCGTGACAAAACCTGCCCAACCGCCATGTGTGTCGTCCTTCACAGGTATGAAGTGGTTCCTGAAAAATGTACCAAATGCCAGGCATGTATTCGTAACTGTCCTGTGAAGGCAATCAGCGGGAGTACAACGGAGGTTGCTTTTATTCATAAAGAGAAATGCATCAAGTGTAACCTCTGTTATGAAAAATGTAATTTTATGGCGATAAAATGAATATTATACATCTTGTTATTGATGACAAACCCATCGTTGCCCCTGAAGGAACGAATATCTTCCAGGCAGCGCGGGATAACGATATTTACGTTCCCGGATTGTGCTACCATCCCAAACTCTCCCAGTTTGGAGGATGCAGACTCTGCTTTGTAGAGGTCACCGAACGGAAAAGAACTGTACACCGGTTTGCCTGTGCACACCCCGTTTCTGAAGGGATGGTGGTAAAGGTAAATACACCAAAGGTAGTCCGGTACCGAAAGTCCGCCATGGAATATCTGCTGGCTCACCACGAACTCTCCTGTCCTACCTGCGATAAATCCGGTGAATGCGGATTGCAAAATGTTACCTATGAGCTGAATCTGGGACCGGGCAGATTTAAGACCGTAAGGATGCACCACCCGGTGATCAGAGACAATCCGGTTCTGGAATTAAACCGGAACCGGTGTATTTTGTGCGGGCGGTGTGTAAGCGCATGCAAAGAGATTGAAGGGGTCAGCGCCATAGACTTCCAGAATCGCGGTTTTAAAACGGTCATCGGTACTGCTTTTGACAGACCGCTCGAGTGCAGTTTCTGCGGTGGTTGCGTTGCGGTGTGCCCAACAGGCGCCTGGCAGGACAGAACCCTGGGGTTCAAGGGCAGGCCATGGGAATTCGAAAGTACGACGACAATCTGTCCCTATTGTTCCGTTGGTTGCACGATTGTAGTAAATACAAAAACGGAAAGCGTGCGCCGTATCGTATCCAATGACTGTTTAGGAATAAATGAAGGCAATCTCTGCATTAAGGGACGGTTTGGCCACGAATTTATCCATTCACCTGAACGGATAAAAACACCCCTCATCAGAAAGAACGGCGAGTTATGCCCCGCATCGTGGAAAGACGCCATTGAGCATACGACAAAAAGATTCCGGCAAATTATCGCTGAACACGGGGGGAAATTGGCTGGCGGTATTGGTTCCGAAAGATGCACCAATGAGGACAACTATCTCTTCCAGAAATTCTGCCGCTCGGTGCTGGGGACGAATCACGTAGACAACATGTCCAATATAAAATCGCCGTATCTGAACAGTCTGATTTATAAATCTGTTGTTAACGGGATTGCATCAGCGTCACTGAAGGAAATTGAGAATGCAAATACCTTATTCTTTCTCGGAGCCGATATGACAGAGGCACATCCTGTAGCGGGAAGTATGGCCCGGAAATCCATACGGATGAACAATGCCAATCTCATTATTGCCAATGTGAGAAATGTTCTGTTCAACAGCATGGCCAGAAATGATATCCGTTTAAACTATGCCCTGGGAAGCCAGGCCATGTTAATAAACGCCTTCATTAAGATTATTATTGATGAAAACCTTGTTGACTTAAAAAAGGCGGAAGCAGCGACAAACAATTTTCCTGAATGGCGTTCCTCCGTGGATAAATTCAGTGTAAGGGAGGCTTCTCAGTCAACCGGTATTTCCGAAGAAACCATGAGGAACGTATCCATGATATTAACAAAGCCAGGGAATTGTTGCATCGTCTGCGGTAAGGACATTGAAGAAGATCCGTTGGGAGAAATAACAATAAAGGCTTTGATGAACCTCTGCTCACTGATTAATGCCGCTCATGATGAAAAAACCGGTCCCCGTAAGGTTTCAGTTTTGTTTTCGAGAACCCACAATAACTCTCAGGGCGCAAATGACATGGGGGTAGTCCCCGGATTCTTTCCGGGATACCTCGACATCACCGATACGACCGGCAGGGAAAAGGTCGAAAAACTATGGGGTGTAAAACCGGGGAATGATATCTTCCAAAAAGAATCTTTAAATCTTATTGATCTTGCACTCAACGGAAAACTAAAGGCACTTTACGTGATGGGAGAAAACCCCATCGTAAACTACCCCAATGGTAAAGATGTCCGGGAGGCATTCAAAAAGATCGACTTTATCGTTGTACAGGATACATTCCTGACGGAAACAGCGCAACTGGCAGATGTCGTCCTTCCCGCCGTTACTTATTCCGAAAGAGAAGGGACATTTACCAACATGGGGATGACCGTACAACGGCTCAATAAGGCTATTCCGCCGGTGGGAGATGCCAGACCCGACTGGCAAATTGTGTGTGATCTTGCCACAAAGATGGGACAGCCCTACTCGTACGCATCTGCAAAGGAGATATTGAGCGAAATAGGAAGCATAGCACCCCCGTATGCCGGCGTTAATTACGACCGTTTGAAGAGGAAGGAATTTCAATGGGTATCTTTTGTCTATGATAAGAACAGACCGGCAAAATATACGTTTGAAATAATTCAACCGGCAACTTTCAATATTATAAGGAAAAAAGATTTCCCCTTTATACTGCTTACGGGTGCCAGTTTGAATCATCAGGGTGCTTTTTCCCGGCATTCAAAGTCCCTCACCCTGGTTGCCCCGGCATGTTTTGCAGAAATCAATCGAAAAGATGCACGGGAAATGCATATCCAGGATGGTGATATGGTTACGGTTGAATCGGTGCGGGATAAGATAAAACTCAAGGCAAAGGTTACAGATAAAACACCCGAAGGTACAGTTTTTATTCCCGAAGATTATGAATGGGTGCCGGTAAATCTCCTGCGCGACAGGGCATATACCCCTGTCAAAATTTACAGGGAGGCAGAGTAAGATATGGCAAAAAAGGGGCAAACTTATTTTTGCGAAATATGCAGACAAAAAGTGGTTGTCGCCAAAGAAGGCTTTGGGGTGCTGGTATGCTGCGGTCAGGAGATGCGTTTTGTGGGCGTCAAGGGAATGATGGCCACCTGGACAACGGTACATCATAAGCCTGAAGGTGGGGTAAAATTTGTTTGCAATATCTGCGGACAGGAGATAGGCGTTGTTGTTGAAACGACCGGTATCCTGGAGTGTTGCGGCCAGAGAATGCAACGGAAAGAGGCAAACGCCGGCTAAATGAACAAAGAATTACTTGTCTATCTTATTATTGCTTGCATTAAGGTCCTGCTTGTGTTTGGCATGATCCAGATTACTGTTATCTCCATGATCTGGCTCGAAAGAAAGATACTGGCGCACATGCAGGTACGGCTGGGTCCGATGCGGGTCGGTCCTCATGGATTATTGCAGCCCATTGCCGACGGCATAAAGCTCCTGTTCAAGGAGGATATTATTCCGGAGAAGGCAAGCAAGCTGCTTTTTGTACTGGCACCCGCTATGGCCATGATTCCCGCCCTGATGACCTTTGCCGTCATCCCGTTCGGAGATAAAGTAAAGATATTCGGTTACAAAGTGGATCTGGTAATTACCGATATCAACATCGGGTTTCTTTACATTTTTGCCGTATCTTCTTTGGGTATTTACGGTGTCGTTATGGCCGGATGGGCATCAAACAACAAATATTCGTTATTAGGCGGGATACGGTCTTCAGCCCAGATGATCAGTTACGAACTGACCCTTGGGCTATCACTCATTGGGGTGGTTATGTTAACTGAGTCATTAAGCCTTGTGGATGTGGTCACTGCCCAGGCGAAATTATGGAACATTGTGTTACAACCACTTGGATTTTTTATTTACGCCACGAGCGCTATTGCGGAGGTCAATCGTACTCCGTTTGATCTTCCGGAAGCGGAATCAGAGCTTGTGGCGGGATACCACACGGAATACAGCAGCATGAAATTTGCCATGTTCTTCATGGCAGAATATGCCAACATGATCACGGTGTCTGCAATTGCCGTGACTTTTTTCCTGGGCGGATGGCACGGGCCATTTTTACCTCCGGTAGTATGGTTTCTGATAAAATTGTCAGCCTGCTTATTTTTCTTTATATGGATACGGGCAACGTTTCCGAGACTCAGATACGATCAGTTAATGCATTTTGGATGGAAATTCCTGTTGCCCCTTTCTCTGCTCAATATCATCATTACAGGACTTATCATGATTCTTAAGGAATAACATGATTTTACCGCTTATTAAAGGTCTGATACTTACACTCACGCGGTTTCTTAATCCGAAAACCTGCGTCACCATGCAGTACCCCGACGAACGGCCGAAACTCTCTGCACGATTTCGCGGGCTGCCTGAATTGCAAATAGGAAAAGACGGGAGGGAAAAGTGTGTCGCATGCGGGCTGTGTGCAAGGGTATGTCCCTCACAGTGTATTTCTGTAGAGGGCGCTGAGGATGAAACGCACAGGAGATACCCCAAAACTTATGAATTGGATGCCTTCCGCTGCATTTTCTGCGGGTACTGTGAAGAGGCCTGTCCGGTAAGGGCCATAATTCTCAGAGACACCTTTGAACTGGCAACATATCAGAACAAAAACGTATTCGATAAGGAACAATTATTGGACCTCACGAGGAAGAGGAATTTACCGGGGTAATCATTGGCTAAAAAGTGGTAGGGTGGGTTGTGACAGATTGTTTGGTAATTGGGTTTGGGATTTATCATGGAAGCATATTTATTTTATATTATGGCTGCGGTCGCTGTAGCAAGCGGGGTCTATCTTATTTTTGAGAAAAACCCGGTATTCAGCGCTTTATATCTTATTCAGACCATGGTCAGCATTGCGGTGCTTTACATATTGCTTGAGGCACAGTTCATTGCCGCTGTTCAGATCATTGTATACGCAGGGGCCATCATGGTGCTCTTCCTCTTTGTGATCATGTTGTTAAACCTGGATATAAAGGAAGAGGCAAAGAACGCATTACCTTTTCAAAGGATACCTGCCGTTCTCATGGGAATCGCCTTTTTTACCGTCATTTGTATCGTTCTCAGGTCGAAACTCCTTCAGGGAAAACATGGCGAATATACCACCGCTTACATCAATAGCATAGGAAACACAAAACTGATCGGTAACTTATTATTTACTGATTATCTGCTGCCGTTCGAGATAACTTCTATCCTCCTGTTCGTAGCGGCTATCGGCGCCATTATGCTGGCAAAGAGGAAACTATAAATGATTACCGTCACCCACTATCTCGTACTGAGTGCAATCCTGTTTACGCTTGGTGTTGTTGGCGTCCTGGTGCGAAGGAATGCCATTATAATCTTCATGTGCATTGAACTCATGCTCAACGCCGTTAACCTGTCGTTTGTAGCATTTGCCCACTACCTGAATTCCATGCAGGGCCAGTTGTTTGTGTTTTTTACCATGACTGTTGCTGCAGCCGAGGCCGCTGTCGGCCTGGCAATTATTGTTGCGGTGTTCAGGAATAAAGAAACCGTAAACATAGACGATATAAATATCATGAAGTGGTAATTTCGGTATGCGCGTTTTATTTTGAAATTTTGAATTTTGATCCGGAATCTGAAAATAAAATCTCTCTGGTTCCAATACCGTCAGACCAGGATATACTATGCTTAATCTCGTAGGATTGATTTTATTATTCCCCTTAATTGGTACGGCCATAAATGGGCTCATCGGGAAAAGACTGCGCAAGGAAACTGTTGGTTACGTTGCCTGCGGGTCAATCGGTCTGTCCTTTTTTATCTCGGTACTCGTATTTTGCGGACTCCTTCTGCTTCCCCCCGGCGAACGGCTGTTTGAAAAACAACTCTTTAGCTGGATTGAATCCGGTTCATTTAAATCCACGGCCGGTTTGCAGGTAGACCCCTTATCGTCGCTTATGATCCTTATCGTCACTGGTGTGGGATTCCTCATTCACATCTATTCGATTGGCTATATGCACGAGGACAAAGGTTACCACCGTTATTTTTGCTACCTGAACCTGTTCACATTCTCTATGTTATTGCTCGTTTTAGGCAACAACTTTCTCCTGATGTTCATAGGGTGGGAGGCAGTAGGGTTATGTTCATATCTCCTTATAGGTTTTTGGTTTGAGAAGAAGTCTGCCTCAAATGCAGCCAAAAAGGCCTTCGTGGTCAACCGGGTAGGCGACTTTGGCTTTGCCCTGGGAATCATGCTCGTCTTTCTGACCTTTCATAGTATCGATTTTACGGAGGTATTCAGTGCCGCTTCTCATGGAAATTTTGAGGCGGGTAGCTTCACGGTAACGATCATTACCCTGCTCATGTTCATGGGTGCAACGGGGAAATCAGCCCAGATACCCCTGTATACATGGTTACCGGATGCCATGGAGGGTCCTACGCCTGTCAGCGCACTCATCCATGCAGCGACCATGGTAACAGCGGGTGTCTATATGATCGCCCGGTGCAACGTCCTGTATATGCTATCCCCCTTCACGATGACCGTGGTTGCAAGTGTTGGCGCCGTAACAGCGCTGTTTGCGGCATCCATAGGGTTGGTGCAAAATGATATTAAACGTGTACTGGCTTATTCTACCATCAGCCAACTGGGATATATGTTTCTGGCCTGTGGTGTGGGCGCATTTACAGCAGGTGTATTCCATCTCATGACCCACGCATTTTTTAAGGCATTGCTATTCCTGGGTTCAGGCAGTGTTATCCATGCCCTGTCCGGTGAACAGGACATGAGGAAGATGGGCGGACTGAGGAATCATATTCCCGTTACCTACAAGACCTTCCTCGTTGGCGCGGTGGCCATTGCAGGCATTCCGCCCTTTGCAGGATTCTTCAGCAAAGACGAAATTTTGCTGGAATCACTTGTCCGCGGAAACCTTCTGTATTGGATAGTCGGTGCCGTTGCGGCCTTTTTAACGGCCTTTTACATGTTCCGCCTGTTATTCATGACGTTTCACGGGGTATCCAGGGTGGAACATCACGCAATGGAACACCTCCATGAATCTCCGGGAAATATGACTCTTCCGTTAACAGTACTTGCAGCCCTTTCCTTTTTTGGCGGATTTCTTGGGATTCCTGGCGCAAGCGTCATTAACAGCTTTTTGGCACCGGTATTCGGCGGGCACGGCCACACTGAAGTTTCCGGAGCAGAGGCTGGTGTACACCACAGCGCATGGCTTTCCTCCCTCATGATGGTCGTTTCCACCGCCATAGCGCTTGCGGGTATATTCCTTGCATATCAGATGTATAGTAAAAAACCCGAACTGCCCGGAAAACTGGCAGAACGGTTTCGTGTAATCTATAAACTCCTGCTGAACAAATATTATGTCGATGAAATCTACGATGCCCTCTTTGTAAACCCGATAAAAAAAATCTCGGTTCAATTATGGAAGCGCGTGGATGCCGGAATGATAGACGGTTCTGTAAACGGCATTGCCCGTCTTGTCGGTGGATTCAGCAATATCCTGCGTCTCCTGCAAACAGGATATGTACGCAATTACGCCTTTTATATCGTGGTTGGTTGTATCTTCATTATCATATTTGCCGTCCTGGGCAAGGTAAAATTTTGAAATAACCGAATTTCTATGCCTATTCTTTCACTTATAACCTTTCTTCCCATCGTCGGGGTATTCTTTATCCTTTCGATGGATTCAAAAAGGAGTGAACTTATCAGGGTTACAGCCCTGTTAGTTTCCATAGTGGTATTTTTTATTTCTCTCCCCCTATACTTTACCTTTGACGCCCATACCTATGAGATGCAGTTTGTCGAAAAACTGCAGTGGATACCGTCCTTCGGAGTCCATTACCATGTGGGAATCGACGGAATCAGCCTCTTCCTGATACTCCTGACGACCTTTATTACTCCCATTTCCATCCTGGCCTCATGGCATATTACGAAAAATGTAAAGGAATACATGGTTGCCATGCTGGTGCTTGAGACGGGCATGGTTGGTGTATTTATCTCCCTGGATGTATTTTTGTTTTACGTGTTCTGGGAACTCATGCTGATCCCCATGTATCTTCTTATCGGCATCTGGGGCGGGCCGAGGAGGATCTATGCAGCCGTAAAGTTTTTTATTTATACCATGGCAGGCAGCGTGTTCATGCTCCTGGCCATCATTGCCTTGTATTTCCTGAATCATAGGGCAACGGGAGAATATACCTTCAATCTATTGGAATTTTACAGGCTCGATCTGTCCTTTGCCGTTCAATTCTGGCTGTTCCTGGCATTTGCATTTGCCTTTGCCATCAAAGTCCCCATGTTTCCCTTTCACACATGGCTGCCGGATGCCCATGTGGAAGCGCCGACAGCCGGGAGTGTAATCCTGGCGGGTGTCCTCCTAAAGATGGGAACGTACGGCTTCGTGCGATTCTGTTTACCCCTGTTCCCGGAGGCAAGCCATACCTTTATCCCGGTAATTTCCTGGATGGCGATTGTCGGTATTATTTATGGAGGACTGGTCTCCATGGTGCAGGACGACCTGAAAAAACTCGTTGCCTATTCCAGCGTGAGCCACCTGGGTTTTGTCATGCTGGGAATATTTGCCTTCAATATCCAGGGCATCGAGGGTGGCATTACGCAGATGATTAATCACGGACTCAGCACCGGGGCGCTCTTCCTTATCGTCGGAATGCTCTATGAGAGAAGACATACACGAATGATTGCAGACTTTGGAGGTTTAACCAAACAGTTACCTGTCTTTGCCACCTTTTTTTTGATCGTCACCCTATCTTCTATAGGACTACCTGGATTAAACGGTTTTGTAGGGGAGTTTCTTATTCTCGTGGGTACATTCAAGTCACGCATTCTGTATGCATCCATCGCAACATCGGGCATTATCCTTGCGGCAGTCTACATGCTCTGGATGTTTCAAAGGGTCATGTTTCAGGAAATAACCCATGAAGAAAACAAGACATTAAAAGATATTAACAAACGGGAATTTGCTATCCTCATCCCTATTATGCTGACAATCTTCTGGATAGGCATCTATCCCAACTCGTTCCTGAGAAAGATGGATGCCTCGGTAAATCACCTCTTAAAACAGGTGGGAGAAAAGGCAAATGTGGCGTCCCGTGTTCACAAACCAAAAAAATCCGGGCAATTACAAAAAAATGTCATACCAAAGATTGACATAGTTCCTGAGTGCAGAACTGAGTGGTAAAAGGTTATTTATGACAAATATTTCGATGATGACATTTAATATCCTGAGCATCTTGCCTATCCTGATCCTGGCAGGTTTTGGTATGATTGTACTCCTGCTGGACGTCCTGACTTCCAGAAGATTGGGAGAGAAGAACCTCCTTGCTTATGTGTCACTCACGGGAATTGTCATCGCTGCCATCTTTGCCAGAAATCCTACAGGAACGACACTGTTCTCCTTTAACGAGACTTTTACTATCGATAATTACTCCTTATTTTTTAACTTTATCTTCTTACTCAGCACGGGGCTTACGATCCTGATCTCACACAGCTACATTAAACGCGAGGAGATCAATTACGGGGAGTATTATGCCCTCCTCTTATTTTCAACGATAGGGATGATGCTGATGGCAGCCGGTGCTGATTTGTTAAATATTTACGTCGGTCTGGAAGTCATGTCCATCAGCATTTACATCCTGACAGGTTTTAAACGGTCAAAGCTCGTCTCGAACGAGGCGTCTTTAAAATATTTCCTGCTCGGCGCATTCGCCACGGGTTTTCTGCTCTATGGCATCTCCGTCATTTACGGTTCAACGGGCACCATCAACCTCAAACAAATCGCCGGTTTTATTGCAGGTAAGGGTGGTATCTCAGATCCCTTGTTACTCATGGGAATGGGGTTGATAATCATTGGCCTCGGATTCAAGGTCGCTTCCGTTCCGTTCCATGCATGGGTACCCGACGTCTACGAAGGAGCACCCACGGCGATAACGGCCTTCATGTCTGTAGGGCCCAAAGCTGCAGCCTTTGCCGCCTTTTTACGCATCTTTATGACTGCCTTCGGTTCAGCCCATTACGAATGGCAAAAGATCATTTTCATCCTTGCCGTGCTAACGATGACCGTAGGAAATATTGTGGCCATCGCACAAACGAACATCAAACGTATGCTGGCATATTCCAGCATTGCCCATGCCGGCTACCTCCTCATTGCCCTGGTAGCAGCAAATGATATGGGTGTGTCGGGCACATTGTTCTACATCCTGGCATACACCTTTATGAATATCGGGGCGTTCGCCATTGTCATCGTATTGAGCCACAAGGGCGATGAATTCATACAGATCAATGATTACGCGGGGTTGGGTTTTAAGCACCCGCTTCTGGCCATTGCGATGACGCTCTTCATGCTTTCCATGGCAGGCGTTCCACCCATGGCGGGCTTTGTGGGAAAATTTTATATCTTCAGCGCCGCTATAAAATCAGGGTATGTTGGACTTGCAGTAATTGGCGTGGTCAACAGCGTCATCTCTGTTTACTACTATCTCAGAATTACGGTAATTATGTACATGAGGGAATCCAACCGGGAATTCACTCCGCTTACCATCTCTCCCTTAATCGTTGCTGCCATCGTCATCTCGGTGTTTGGGACACTCCAGTTGGGAATCTTCCCTTCTAAGATCATGGAGATAGCCCATCAAGCCACCTTTTTATTAAAATAATTTAGTCTCTAATACCTCTTTGCACGCATGAAATACATCATTGGCATGTATGCTTTTCATGCAGATCATCGTATTGCAATTACCTTTATAGCACGGGGCGCAATCCACACCGGCAACGAGCTTTTTGCCCCTCCCATAAAGGTCAATTTCCTGGTGGCACGTAGACCCGAAAAAGGTAACGATCCGTTTTTTCAGTGCGATTGCAAGATGCAGGGCGAGCGTGTCTCCCGTGACAATCAGATGACACTGGTTTATTAATCCCATAAATTCCTTCAGACTGTGATGGCACCCGCTGTCAATTATCCGGGACTTTGTCCTGGAAGCAATTTCCTTATTCCGTTCAACTTCTTCAGGTCCTCCCAAGAGCACCACGTGCGCCTTCAGGTCAATTGACAGCCGGTCTGCAAGCTCGGCAAAGCCCTCTAATTTCCATCGTTTTGTAGCAAACCTTTTCCCGGCACCTGTATTCAGGCCGATAATCAGCCTGCCGTTATGAATCCCCCATTGCTTCATTAACTGCTCACCATAAGCAGTATATTTTTCAGGCAGGTGAATGACGTATTCCCCGTATTTTTCCCCCAATCCAAGGGCTTCAAAGATGAGTTGCTGATAGGTCTTCTTGTTTTGCCGGAACTTGAGTTCATCGGATACCCCTAACCGGAACAGGTATTCAGCCTCCCTGTTCAGGGGATACAGGAGCCCTGTCCCGGAGAGTGCGAAGCCCAGTTTCTGCTCTGCCTTCACAAGGGATGCAAGGCTGGATGCCACAGTGTCCTTGTCCAGGCAGATTACAATATCAAATGTCTCGACCTGAAGCCGCAGGGTATTTTCATAATTTGACGTCAGGAGGCGATCGATGTGTGGGTTTTCCTCCAAGGCTGACAGGGATGATTGATCCGTAATCCACGTGATATGGGATTGCGGGTATTTTTCCCTTAAAACAGGCAGGAGCGGGGTGGTTCTCAGGACATCTCCAATGGCAGCCAGTTTAATAATGAGGATCCGTTTCCCCATGGGCTGGTATTGGGGACACGTATCGTCAACGGGGCAATCGAGTTTGAACCGGCATGGCTTCTCTGAGGCAAAAAAACGGCAATCAAATTCTTTCAACATCGTATCATTTTCCTTAGCAATGAAGATCACTAATTAATTAAGCTACTATAGACAGCTACTTCCTTTGCAGTTTCGATCCGCCGGTTGAAACCGTAAGAGGTGGAAAGCAATCAGAGAATCATATTGTCGATGAGTCGTGTCTTTCCGATCCTGACCGCCAGGGCTGCAACGTTACCACTGCGCGCTATCGGCTCTTCCTCAAGGGTTTCAGGGCTTACAATGGAGATATAATCAATGACAGCGGATTTCGTGGTATTGATAATTTTCTCCATTTCCCGCACTATGCTTTCTGTATTTTGAATACCCGCATTTACCATGGAATGTGCCTTTGTCAGCGCCTGGTATAAACAAAGGGCATCTTTCTTTTCCGTCTCACTGAGATAGGCGTTTCTTGAACTCAAGGCCAGACCATTCCGATCCCTTATCGTCGGAAGCACCTTTATAGCAACATCGAGATGCAAATCGGAAACCATTCTTTTAATTACAACCGCTTGCTGAAAGTCCTTTTGGCCGAGATAGGCGATATCGGGCTTTATGAGATTGAGTAATTTGAGCACGATCACAGCAACACCCCGAAAATGACCGGGACGAAATTTACCGCATAGCTTATCTTCAAGTCGCGCCGGGACGACTGATGTGCAAAATCCATCAGGAAACATTTCCGATGTATCCGGCTTGAATACTATATCTACTCCCTCTTGAGAAAGGAGATTGCAGTCGTTATCAAACGTCCTTGGATAACGATCAAAATCTTCGTTTTTCCCAAACTGTAAGGGATTTACAAAAATACTTACCACCACTGCGCCATTTTCTTTTCTTGCTTCTCTTATGAGACTCAAATGCCCTTCATGCACAGCGCCCATTGTGGGAACGAAACCAATTCTCACGCGGTCTTCTTTCAATGCTCTAATCCTCTGCTTAATATCTTTTATCAGCTTAATCACCTGCAACAAAACAATTCTCCCTCTTTAGTAATTCCCCTTTGTTAAAATAGTACAATAATTTGTATTTACGGAACAAGTGATTTTTGTTGTCTCCCTTTAAAGATACCCTTTTTAAGACAAATTATTATAAGAATATACCATAACTTAACTATTTTCACACGAACCATCAAGAAAATTAATGTCTTGAAATTTTTTCTAAAACGATAAAATGTGAATCATAACAACATATAATAAAACATGTTATAAAACAAACATAGGCATTTAGCGATTTGTAAAAAAACTTAAAATATGCTATACTACAAGAGAGCTGTGGGTGGTTTTAGGGTTTTACCCTGCTAGCGCCCCAACGCTGGTCTCCTTTTCTTCCACCTACGGCTCTCTTTGATAAAACACCGGTGATGGGTAAAGGTGTAAATTCTATTTTCTCCTTGTTTGCAAAAATCGCTTTTGGTGATATAATAAAAATGGAGTTGGGGGAGTGTTAATGGGGTTCAACGTTCCCCACGGTGTAATTAAAGGAAAATAAAATAAGTTACCAACACCCACTATAAAAATCTGTGAAGTATCAACCGCCCCCAACTCCCTTTGGTTTTTTGAAAATATTCAGTGGCGATAAGCGAGCTTTATGAAGTAAAAGAAGAGAGCTCAAAAAGGCGCATTTTATTAATCGCTGCTATTAAGCGCATGAGATAAAATTTTGAAAACCTTGTAGAGTAAAAGGAGGCGATGTGATGTAAGGATATGAGGGAGTCTCAGAACAGCCCGTCGTATTCAAGAGGTTAAAAGCCACAACTGGATGTATCGGGTTGCTTGAATACGACGGGCTATTTTAGTTTTAATCTGAAATTTTAATTAGGCCTTCAGTAAGTTTTATAGAGAACTGCAATTCATTAATTGCGGCTATAGATCTGTTTTTGAAATTCCGGGCATTAAATTAATACAATATCCTTTGTACTCATAATACGTTCGCAATAGTGACATTGTAATTTTATAGGGTTTTTATTCACTACGTGTTGTCGGGCTTTTATATTGTTATAATTGCTCACACAATTAGGGTTAAAGCATTTAACAATACCTTCGATAATTTCTGGAATTACAATCTTGAATTTTTTAACAACTTCATAATCCTTGATAATGTTGACTGTGGCGTTTGGGGCAATAAGGGCAATTTTATTGGCCTCTTTTTGAGCAATAATTTTCCCTTCAATCTTTATAATTCCTTTTTTCCCTAAAAATTTACTCGTTAAATTTATGCCAACAAGGACTATTTGCTCCTCATTCTGAATATTTAAAATTTCTGCAACTTTCAACGTACTTTTGCTGTCTATGTGATCGATAACCGATCCGTCTTTTATTGCGGCAACGTCGAGATGTTTCATTCAATAGTCCCTAAAACGGCAGCCAGCAAAGCCTTCCTGATGGGAACACCGTTGCGCGCCTGTTGAAAATATACAGCAAAATCGGTTGCATCCAGACTGTCATCCATTTCGTCCACACGTGGTAAGGGATGTAAGACCTTTAAATCATCCTTAATTCCAAATTCTTCCAGCATGGTCTTCGTTAATCTGTAAATGCCGCGAACCTTTTCAAATTCAACCGGGTCTGCAAAACGTTCCTTCTGGATTCTTGTGCAATAAATCACGTCCAGTCTTTTGCTTATACCCAGGAGTGATTCGTTTTCATGACATTTTACCTTCCGGTCTTTGAGCGCCTCCATAAAATCCCGGGGGAGGCGGAGACCGGGCGGAGAAACAAAATACATCTCGGCACCAAAATACGCCAGGGCATAAGCAAGGGAATGCACCGTTCTTCCATACTTCATGTCGCCCAAAAAACCGATGGTAAGACCCTCCAACGTTCCCTTTGTCTTCTGTATTGTATAAAGGTCCAAAAAGGTCTGCGTCGGGTGTTGATTTGCTCCATCCCCCGCATTAATAACCGGTATTTTCACGACATCTGCGGCCAACTGTGCAGAACCTTCGAGATAATGCCTTAAAACGATAATATCACAATATCCTTCGATAATCTTTACCGAGTCGCTCAACGACTCCCCCTTGGCCACTGAAGTAACCCCTGGCTCGGCAAAGCCAATTACCATTCCCCCCAATCGTTTCATGGCCGATTCAAAGCTCAATCTTGTCCTCGTTGAAGGTTCAAAGAATAAGGAAGCAAGCACCTTTCCCTTGAGTATATCTGTATACTCCGCCTGCTCCATTCGCTTTGCCATATCCAGGATATACAATAACTCCTCTTTGTTAAAATGCCTGATGGAAATAATATCTCTTTGTTTAAAGCTTATCATGTATTTTTACAGAATCTCATAGTCTTCTTCTATAAGTCAAGCCTTCTGTGACTTTAATAGTGTAGTGGCAATTCATGAATTACCACTACAGGGTTGGTTAGAAATTTCTTCTTATTAAATCAGGTCTTAGGCAACTTTCCCCTTCTGCTTTTCTCCGTTTACGGCTTTCCCCTCCTCCTTTTCCTCGTTTACGGGGGGGGATTATGGGGGATGAAAATTCCCGAAATTTGCGGAATAATTTATCAGACCCCTTGAAACATTACAAGGAAAATCAAACGATGCAGGTGGCAACAATCCCTTAATTGTTTATAAATTTTATCATGTACAAATTTTATTGACAATAAACATTTTTATCCGTTATAGTAATTCCTCAACTTTATCTATTCAAAAGACCTGAAGATACAAAGGCACAACACAGGTATCGCCTAGGGCTTTTTTCAAACGCCGTTTCTCTTTGTGGCGAATTCTATAATAATAGGGAAATACGTAATTTATGAAAACACTCAACGTAGGACTCATAGGCATGGGGACGGTTGGTACCGGTGTAGCAAAAATCCTTTTGGAAAAGGATTCACCCCTTCTCGAAAAACTCGATTGCGTACCTGTCCTAAAAGGTATCGCAGATTCTAATCCGGATGTTAAAACCAGGTTGGATTTACCCCCACATATCCTCTTTACCACTGATGCAAAGACACTCATCAGTAACCCGGATATACAGGTCGTCGTAGAACTTATCGGGGGATTACATCCCGCCAAAGAAATCATTACCATAGCCCTTGAAAAGGGAAAGGATGTTGTAACGGCAAACAAAATGCTTCTGGCCTTACATGGCTCAGAACTTTTTGGCAAGGCGCGCGAGCACGGCAAGAGCATCTCCTTTGAGGCAAGCGTGGGAGGTGGTATTCCCATTATTGCCGCACTGAGGGATGGTTTTATTGCCAATAAAATTGAGGCCATTTTTGGCATTGTAAATGGTACGACAAACTATATTTTAACCAAAATGACCAAGGAAAATGTAAAATACCAGGATGCCCTCGCCGAGGCGCAAAGATTGGGCTATGCCGAAAAAGATCCTACCATGGACGTAGAGGGCATAGACTCATCTCACAAGCTTGCTATTTTAGCGAGGATAGGTTTTGGCTTAGATTTTGATTTCAAGAACATTTATCGCGAAGGTATTAGCGACGTGGACTTATCGGATATAGGGTATGCACATGAACTGGGATATACCTTAAAACTCCTGGCAATTGCAAAAAAAACCGAAAATCATATTGAACTCCGCGTCCACCCCGCGCTTCTTCCCCATGATCATCCGCTTTCTTCAGTAAACGGCGTCTTTAATGCCATCTGTATTTCAGGAAGCGCTGTAGGAGAAACAATGCTCTATGGAAGAGGGGCAGGCCAGATGCCCACAGCCAGCGCCGTGGTTGCAGACCTCGTGGACGTTGCACTGGGTAGGGCTGGGATCACGTTTAAAGCCATGAAGGCCTTTTCCGGACATTGCGAGCATGTTCCTATAGCTGATTTACAACAATTCAAGACCCGCTATTATGTGCGGTTTTCCGTTGTGGATAAGCCCGGGGTGCTCGCAAAGATATCCGGTATCCTGGGAAAATGTGAGATCAGCATCGCCTCGGTTATACAGCACAAGGCAAAGGAAAACGGCAGCGTCCCTCTGGTCATGATGACCCATCTTGCAGAAGAAGGCAATTTGCAAAAGGCGCTTACAGAAATCAAGCAACTTGATATAATAAAAGACCATACAAAATTTCTTCGTGTGGAAGAATAGGAGGTCTCTTGAAATACTGCATCATTGTTCCTGACGGAATGGCAGACTATCCCATAGACAAACTCAGCGGCAGGACACCTGTTGAAACGGCACGTACCCCCAACCTTGATTTTCTTGCACAAAATGGTCAGCTTGGCGTTGTTCGAACCATTCCGGGGGGATTTCCAGCTGGCAGCGACGTGGCAAATCTTACCTTACTGGGGTACGATCCCCGGGAATACTATTCGGGACGCGCACCCCTCGAGGCTGCAAGTATCGGGGTTAAACTCGGCGACAGCGATTGGGCGTTCCGGTGCAACTTCATTACCGCCGGCGAAGACATTTTAGAGGACTTTTGTGCCGGTCATATCAAAACTGACGAAGCAGCCGTTCTCATTAAACTCCTGAACGAAAAACTGGGCAATGACATTATTCAGTTTTATACCGGCAAGAGCTATCGCCACATCATGGTATACAGAGGCGCACAGAAGATGGATGCAAAATGTTTTCCACCCCACGATATCATGGGGCAATCAATTCAAAAACACCTCCCCAAAGGACATGGAAGCGAAATCCTTACCGATCTCATGGATCGTTCCCGGGCGCTTTTGTCGGATCACGATGTGAACACGGTGCGTATAGACCTGGAAGAAAACCCCGCGAACATGATCTGGTTGTGGGGGCAGGGGCATCGTCCCAAAATGCCCACGTTTAAAGAGCGGTTTAACCTCACGGGCGCTGTCATTACCGCGGTAGATTTGATCAAGGGTATTGCCTGCTACCTTGGATGGGACATTACATATGTACCCGGCGCTACCGGCTATTTTGACACGCATTATGCCAACAAAGGGTACTATGCCATTAAGGCGCTGGAAACCCACGATGTGGTACTGGTACACATAGAGGCCCCCGATGAGGCCGGACACGAGGGTAACGTACATGAAAAGGTACATGCCATTGAACAGGTAGACAGCAAAATAATCGGGCCTGTCCTGGAAGCAAAAAGCAAATTCCGTGACCTGCGTATCCTTGTGCTTCCTGACCATTATACCCCCATTGCCAAACGAACCCATACCCCGGAATCCGTCCCTTTTGCGGTCTATGGCACCGGTATCGAGAAGGGTATAGGACTTCCCTACACCGAGGCCAATGCCCACGCCTCGGGTCTCCACATAAAGGAAGGGCACAGGTTAATCGAACACCTCATTTCTGGTTCTTTTCGGTAAATCAAACCCTCGGTAATGGTGGTCAATACTCACAATGGGTCGCAAGCTGTGAATAGTTGATACAGTGTATCCACATCTTATAGGAAACAAGGATTTCCACAAAAATTACCCAAAATTTCAGGTGTTAGTGTATACACTTAGCAGCTTCTCTAACACAACGAATACATTAGCGTTACGATGCTTTTGGCCGGCCATAATAAACTCGCGCAGGAACATAGTGACCTGGGCATGACCTTAAGGTATTCTCATACCGGGCTAGATAGCAAGCGTAAAGCGGTGGAATCATTAACAGGACACATATTAAGTATGACCGGCTGTGGTTTTCTCACACAGGTACGTCATGAAAGTGGTTGTTACTTTGTATGTATAGTCTGTCAGAATATTTACAGAAAAATAGTAATTACCCCGAACTAAATTCCTTCCCCATTTTCGACTTCCATGATCTTTTCTATGCGGCGGGCGTGTCTTCCGCCTTCAAAGGGTGTTTCTAACCACAGCTTGACCTTTTGCTCCAGGAGTTCTTCATCTATAACATCGGCTCCAATGCACAGCACATTGGAATCATTGTGCCTTCGGCTCATCTCAACCGTATAAAGATTATGGCAGCATGCAGCCCGCACACCCCTCACTTTATTTGCCACCAAAGACATCCCGATCCCGGTACCGCAGATCAGAATCGCCCGTTCACATTCTCCTGAACCCACAGCACGGGCAGCCTGTAATCCATAATCAGGATAGTCTACCGATTCGTTATTTTTATTCGTACCAAAATCCTTTACCGTGTGGCCCATTTGTGTAAGCATGGATGCCACGCGCTGTTTGAAATCAAAACCTCTGTGATCTGATGCTAATGCGATTTTCATTCTATCCGTTTTACTGTCTTTATAAAAGTTTTATGAGAGTTAAAAGAAACAAAAAACAAAAAAATGTTCGTATTTGCAATAATACCGGGCATTTCACCCGGGAGTAGAACGTGCGTCTCGTCTCACCTGAGAAATAAAAACCGGTCTTATTCTGCGGTTTGAATTTTAAACGTGTCCCGTCGTGGCAATTCTTGAATGACAACTGCAGGAATCTCGGATGTTTCCGGATTTCCCTGCATAAATATCACACTTTTACCAAACCCTTCTCAAGACGACTTCGTATCATAGCCTCCGAAATAATACCCTGACGGAGAATCTCAAAGGTATCATCTTTTACCCTGAGTATTGTTGAAGGGGAGCGAAACCGTGTGGAGCCGCCGTCTAGTATGAGGGGAATTTTCCCCCGAAAGTCCATCATTACTTGCTGTGCATCTGTAGAGGGGGGGTATCCGGAAATGTTTGCGCTTGTCGTAACGACAGGTACTTTTGCAGCACGGATCAAATCCCTGGCTGCGCTGTTGTCGGGAAATCGTATACTTATATCCGAACCGTTCTTTAAGGGGAAAATAATTGCTAAAGCGCCCGGCCAGAAAAATTCCATCAATCTCACTGCGGTGCTTGAAAAGTGATCGACATACTTTTTCGCATCGTCGAGGTCCGCAATCATTAAGGTCAGTTTCTTTTCTTCACCCCTTTCTTTTACTTTATAGATACGTTCGACAGCTTTTGCATTGTCCCGGTGAGCCCCAAGTCCATACACTGTTTCTGTGGGGAAGGCAACCAGTTTTCCCATTCGTAACGCCTGAGCGGCCGCCGCTATGTGTGTTGAATAAAGATCTGGGTCTCTTAGATTGAGTACTCTTGTGTCCATTACTACGATCGGAGAAACTACCTGTTACGATAAGCACATTACGTAAGTACGTATATACTTGAAGACAGAAATCAAGGTTTGTGTCTTATCCGTCTTCCGTGAGATTAAAATACCAAAAAAATATTTTATACTAAATAGTGTAATTTTTAAATATAATTATTTCAACTCTTTTATACCTTGACAATAAATTGCCAAATTTGGTAGAGTTTGCTGCATGGAACGCAAAAGACACACATTGCCTTATTTCCTGGTAATCCTGGGTATTTTTTCTGCCTTCATTGCGCACGGCAAGTCCATGCCCTTTGCCGCAGGAAGTATTATGAATATCGACGAGATCGTACCGGGGATGAAAGGCTATGGTAAAACCGTTTTTATCGGCGACCGGATTGGAATATTTAATGTCGAGGTGTTGGGTATTTTAAGAAACTGGGAGGCAAAAAGCAATATGATCCTGGTCAGGATGTCGGGTGGCCCGTTGGAGAAATCCGGGATTATTGCCGGGATGAGTGGCAGTCCTGTTTATATTGGCAATCGGCTCATTGGCGCTGTTGCGTATGGATGGAGCTTTGCAAAGGACGCTATTGCAGGCATCACGCCGATTAACGAAATGAAAAACACCTTACTTAACATACCGGCGCAGGAAGAGGGGCTCTCGCTGGCTTCCGCAGGTTGGGAACTTCCATCCTTGTTGCAAAGTGATCCGGTAACAGGCTCACCGGCCCCTTCCTTGGCACCACAATCACAAGAGATAACGAGCTATGATTTCGGTAAAATAAAGCTTACTCCCATCCTTTCTCCCTTCATAGTCTCCGGTGTCAGCTCTGATGTCCTGCAAAGAATGCGCCCCCTTTTTCAGACATATGGATTATATCCCGTGCAAGGGGGGAGCAGTGTCTCTTATTCGGATATGGTAGGGAGACCCAAACTCGTTCCGGGGGCATCAGTGGCAGCCATCCTGATCAGGGGCGACCTTAGTGCAGCCGTCGTTGGTACGGTAACGTATATAGAGGGGGATAATGTCCTTGCCTTTGGACACCCGTTTTTACAAACGGGAAATGCAGACCTTCCCATGGCATCCGCCTATGTTTATACCGTGCTCAGCAGCCAATCAAATTCCGTAAAAATGGCTTCGCCTGTGGAAATAATTGGCCGAATAAACCAGGACAGAAGGGCAGGAATCGGCGGCATTCTTGGAGAATCAGCCCGTATGATACCCTGCCGCATCGAGGTGGAGGGTTCGCAAAAACTCGAACACAATTTTGAGATCGCAGATAACAAGCTGCTGACGCCCAGTCTTATCCTGATGGCTGCTCAAAGCGCTGTGCTGTCAACGGAAAGGAAATTAGGGGAAAAATCGGTCAGGATACGGCTTTCTGCCCAGATCGAAGGATATGAAAAACCTATTGTGGTCGAAAATGTCTTTTACGAACTCGACCAGTCGTGGTTTTCCCTAAATCATATAGTGCAGCCTTTTACGATGATTATCAATAACCAGTTTCAGTCGGTGCGGATAAACCGGATCGATCTGAAGATTACTGTATTGGATAGCAGGCAAACGGCATATATTGAGTCGATCAGGGTGGATAAAAAACAGGTGAAACCGGGGGACACGCTCCGGGTGGATGTGTGTCTGAAGCCCTTTACGGGAGAAAGTTTTTATCAAACGGTAATGATGCACATACCCGAAGACACCCTCCCGGGAAGTATGGTGAACGTTACGGCCTGTGACGCTACCTTTGGGCAGGCATTGAATCTGGGTCGAGCGGCAGGAAAGTACCTGCCCACGAATTTTGAACAGCTTCTGCGGTATATCGAAAACATGGAGCGGAATAACAATCTCATGGTGCGCGTCCTGCTGGCGAAAAAAGGACTTACTTATAAAGGAGAAGGCTTTCCATCGCTTCCGGCGTCGATGCTTTCCGTTATGAGTTTTTCTAATCAAAGCGGCGTAGGACCTCTTTTTGACGAAGTGGTATCGCGCGTCCCAACATCATATGTACTGAACGGAAACCAGACGATCCCCGTAGCGGTCAAATAAAAGAAATGATCATGAAAGGACCTGCATTGCGAAAAGTATTTATCGAATTACACGGCAAAAACTTCTCTTTCCGGCAAGTTTTTTACCCTCCCTTTATCTCCCCCTTGCGAAGGGGGAGGGCAGGGGGAATATTTTTGCTGGGGTTCAGCCGCGCTATGATATTTTTTCTTGTACTCCTGTCTTCTCATTCCTATGCTACGACAACGAATACGTGGACACAATCGACAGAATCCGATTTCAGTAAAGGCCGTACCCAAAATGTGTCAATTAACAGTAAAGGAGAAATACAGCTTTCTCCGAAAATAGAGGCAATTGCGGGAATCGAGAGTGCTTTTGTCTGGTCAATTGCCGAAGATTTACAAAACCGGATATTTGTGGGCACGGGGGATCCGGGAACGGTTTATCTTATAAAAGATGGTTCAGAAGCCGTGGAATTCTTCAAATCGCCTGAATTATATATTCAGAGTCTTGCCGTTGATAAATATGGTAATCTCTATGCAGGAACTGCACCCCGGGGTATTATTTATAAGATAAACGCCCGAGGCGAGAGCACGATGTTTTGCAGTTTACCGGCGCCTTACATATGGGATATGTCCGTAGATAAAGATTCTAATCTCGTTGCCGCAACGGGAAACGATGGTATTCTGTTCAAGATATCACCGGATGGTATTCCAACCGTGTTTTTTGATTCTCCGGAGACAAATCTCCTGGATATAGAACTTGACCGCTATGATAATATCTATCTGGGAACAGAACCAAACGGTTTCGTGTACAAGATTGCTCCGTCAGGACAGGCGCAGGTACTTTATGATGCCAGTGAAGGTGAAATCCACTGTATCGCAATGGATTCTGTGGGTAACGTGTATGCGGGAACGGCATCGGGTGCAGCGCTCCAGGTGCCTCTGGCTCCTCCTGCCCAGCCCCCTTTGCAGACGGGAATCGTCGCCTCGGTTTTTAAGGAAGAAAAGTCGTGGGACCTGAATCTCCCGGAAGAATCACACATGGCACAAGCGTCTTCCGTTCAGCAGCAAAGGGCAGCAGTGAAAGGTGTTGAGACGACAGTGAAAACTACGGGGTTTCCAACCGCTCCCAACTCCGTCTACAAAATTACCCCGGATGGCCTTGCCCAAAAAATAGTGGAAATCAGTCAGGCATTTATCCTCGGCATGTCTTTCGATGCACAGAATAACCTCTATGTGGTTACCGGAAATATGCCGGGAGTATATAAAGTTTGTGAGGATGAAACTTCAAGCAGTCTGGTAAAAGTGGAAGAGATGCAGGCGCTTTGCTGTCTCAGCACAGATGCCAACGAACTCTATTTTGGCACGGGCAATTTTGGGAGCGTCTATAAAATCTCACCGTCCTACGGGAAGGAAGGGGCCTTTTTCTCTAATGTCCTTGATACCATGGCGCCATCGAACTGGGGAAGCATTTACTGGAAAGACATTCAGCCGGCAGGGACGAGGGTTACTTTGTCGACACGCTCGGGGAATTGTGAAAAACCCGACTCTACATGGAGCAGCTGGTCTGTGCCATATACGGAAAGCGGGGGAAGGATAACAAGTCCTGCTGCACGTTTCATACAGTATAAAGCCACCCTGCAGACAATGGACAGCAATTCAACCCCGACAATAAGCACCGTGTCGATATCTTATCTCCCGAGAAACCGGCCCCCCCGTATAGTTAATTTTACCGTGGAAAGAGAATCATCGCCACCGGCTCCAAAGCCGCCGGAGGGAAAAACGGACAGCAAGGTGGAATCTAAACACCCCGCGGTTATCAGCCAAAGACCCCATCACCAAATGGCGCAAAAAAATATCCAATGGGAGGTAGAAGACCCGAACAATGACACCCTGCAAGTGACCATTTGTTATAAAGGCGTAGAGGAAAAGGCATGGAAGGTTATCGATAAGAATACGCAAAAAAAAGGGTCTTATTCCTGGGATACCTTGCGGTTGCCGGATGGGAAATATCAGGTCAGACTGACGGCGACTGATGAACCCGACAACCCGCCGGAAACTGCCTTTAGCACAGAAGACACGATACAACCCATAGTGATTGATAATTCAAGGCCGGGCATGAGGGCTCTGAATGTTGCGGCGGGTACAGAGGGAAGGTACGTCATTTCCGGCACAGTAAAGGATGAACACAGTAATATCGTAAAAGTTCAATATACCGTCGATGGGCAGGAGTGGATCTCTGCCTATGCCATGGACGGTGTCTTTGATAGTCTGGAGGAATCCTTTCAAATCACTACGAGGCCCCTGAGGACTGGCGATTATACCCTTGTTGTCAATGCATTCGATAGCGAGGGTAACATCGGAATAGAGAAGGTAATGATCGAGGCGAAGTGAATTGGACACGGTTTTTGATATTTACTGATAAAGAAATTTTCTGTCTCTTTAGGTTTTTCTTTGTGTCCTTTGCGTCTTTATGGTAGATTATGAAAGGTCATATACGGGGCGTGGCTCAGTTTGGCTAGAGCGCGACGTTCGGGACGTCGAGGTCGCTGGTTCGAATCCAGTCGCCCCGACCAATTTAATCGTTTAATGGGAGGGGAGGTATTGTTTACAAAATTTGGCTTCTGGCATTGCCTCCTGCTGCTCATACCCTTACCTTATTGCCCATAATTACCACTTCCCCGCAGTAATTACCTTTATTCTTGCCGCAGCGTTCTTGTTCCACTGGCCCATTTTTCAGGCGAGGTCACAGAGGTAATTTCCGAAAAGGCCGACTCCCTTTCCCCTGATGTTTTTTAAACCCCTGTACGTCATTATGCTATTTTGTTTCGGCTGAAAGGACTCACCGAAACATCTAAAACATCGAAATCCCTTGCATCAAGTCAGGGATTTAGCAACTTTTTATACAACAGGTATTTGACTGTAAGGCGTATTGCAATATGCCCCTACACATTTAGTGTTCAGATTCACTAATAGCTCGATACTGTGCGGGGCTTAAGAGGTTGTTGAATTCGTTCGGGTTGGAGGTTTCGATGTGTAAAAACCACCCCTCACCGTAAGGGTCTTTATTCACCAGTTCTGGTTTTCCTTGGATTATTTGATTGGCCTTTGTGACTTTTCCTGATAGCGGGGCGTAAATATCGTATGCAGCCTTCACGGACTCCACAACTGCACAGGTTACACCTGCCTTCACCGCTTTTCCTACGGAAGGTAATTCGACAAAGACGATATCCTTCAGTTGCTGTTGTGCATGGTCCGTGATACCTACAATCACCTCGTTCTGGTTTATTTTCTTCACCCATTCGTGGGTCTTTGTGTAAAGGAGTTCATTAGGTATATTTGCCATATGCAGTATCCTATTAAATTTTTACTATCTTTTATTGAGAAGTCAAAAATACGAATATCGAAATCCGAAAACAATTTCAGGTTTTTAACAACCCCCTTCATCCCCCTAGTTTTAAGGGGGATTTGGTTGCGGTTATGCTGCGCTAGGTAATATTCCTCTTGTAAAATGGGGTCTTCACAATCTGCGCATTATAATTATTATCCCTGATTTGTATGTGCAACTCCTCTCCTACACGGTTGTATTGGGATTTTATAAGGCACAGGCCGATGTTCTTATTGGTGGTGGGGCTAAATGATCCGCTGGTAACCTTCCCAATTATTTCGTTTCCCTTTAATACAGGATAATCATGACGGGGAATACCACGGTCTATCATTTCAAATCCGGCCAATTTTCTGTCAATTCCCCTTGCCTTTTGCCTGAGCATGGCTTCTTTACCGATAAAGCCGCCTTTATCAAATTTCACGGCCCAATCAATTGTTGTCTCAAGGGGAGTTATTGTCTCGTCCATATCATTTCCATACAACAAAAGACAGGCCTCTAATCGCAGGGTGTCCCTCGCTCCGAGACCGGCAGGCATCAAACCACCCTCCTTGTTTTTGTCGATGAGCAGATTCCATAGTTTCACAACATGCTGTGCATCCGCAAATATCTCAAAGCCATCCTCACCAGTGTATCCCGTTCTGGAGATTATTATTTGTATGCCATCCCAAACAAAATCATCAAAGTAAAACCTTTTCAGATAATCAAATTTTGTGCTGAATGTGTTTTCAAGAATACGTTCGGAGAGGGGGCCTTGCAAAGCGATGAGAGACATGGTGTCAGTCAAGTCCCTTATTTCTAAGGGTCGAAAAGTGCCAGCCTGCTTCTGCAGCCACAAGAGGTCTTTTTCCTTATTGGCGCAGTTTACCACCAGCAGGAAATGTTCTTTGTGCCATTTATAGACGAGGATGTCATCAAGAACTCCGCCCTGCTCATTGCAGAGGGGGGTGTATTGAACCTGTTTGTCTGCGAGTTTTCCCGCGTCATTGGTGATAATGTACTGAATAAACGGGAACGCCTTGTTTCCGAAAATCTCAAATATTCCCATGTGGGAGACGTCGAAAAGACCGGCATTTTTTCTCACGCTGTGGTGTTCGTTAATAATGGTGTCATACTGGAGGGGCATGAAGTAGTCATGGTAAGACACCATCGTTGCATTGAGTTTGAGGTGGGTATCGTAAAGGGGTGTTTTTTTCATGAGTGGCGCATGCTACTATTCGTGATCGTATTTATAACCGCAGGTTGGCTTAAGATGGAAAAAGTAATCATTTGCATTGTAGGGATAGAGCGAGCACATAAGGGGTTTTCGATCGTATACCTTGCACAGGGAGAGCCCATTTTCGTCGTATTCAAGGTGTTGACACTTAAAAGAGGCGTGGCAACACCGTCCGCATCGCAGGCAACTTCCCTGTCGCTTTTTTAACGAAGCATAAATTTCCCGTTTGTTAAAAATATAGTAAACCCTCCTCCACGCCTGCAATAAGATTGCAGAACAAAATATATCTGTCTTGTGTGCTATTTGTTGTGTCCTTTGCGCAATCTGATGGATCTTTTTTAGTTCAATCTTGCTGATTAACTCGGTCATGGTTCTTTACCCTTTTTCATGAATTGGAAACCAAAAATAATATCCGTATCTCATAACAAATTTATGTATTGCAGTCAAGACAAATGCCAGCAAAGTGAAATATTCTTGCACTTCACTTGCAGGAGGTACCTTACGGGATTGAGGCGTGGTCATTCCTGATTTTGAAATACACGGTCACATGCCGTTTTTATAGTAAAGGGTATTTTCCTGTCGGTACTATAGATTTCAAAACAGATTGCAATTGACTTCAAAATATTATATGCTACTCAGAAATCACTGTTGTGTATATCATTTTATTTTTGACAGAAGGATATTGGCTATATGAGGGTCAGCGGCGCTAAGGTATCAAGCCTCCTCAAAACAGGAGTCGTATTGTTTTGTTTCATGTGTCTCTTTTTTGCAACTTACATGGCCTCCCGATATGAGTGTCAGAAGACAGAAACGGAAATTCAATCCCGTAAGGTAAAAGAACTTGAAGAAGAGGTGCATGAGTTGACTGCAATCAATAAAGAGTTATTGCGCATTCGCACTGTTTTAGCACAGGAGAAAGAGCAAGTTGTTAAAGAAGTAAACACGTTACGAGAAAAATGCATCGAGTTTGAAGATTGGCGGCACGCAATTGAGGAAGGGATATCAAAGGGTGATTTTGCCGCAATCCAGCAATCAACGGATACGGGTGACGGAAAGAAAGGGCCTTTCGAAACGGATGAGCACAGTAATCCGCAAGTCGCACCCTGATGGAAAAAAAAGGACATCGCGCTTACGCAACGGGACAATATGTCGCATCCGGCAGAGTCCGGGCTATTTTTCATGCAGAAGGAACTGCAGGCCTGCTGTTTTATGATGATTATTTATTTTCCCCCTTCAGTTTTTCATACCGGGCAAACGATTTTCTGGCCTCTTCTTTCAATCCCTTCTTTTCATAAAGAGTTCCCAGTATATTATGAATATCTATCGTTTCCGGATTGATTTCCAGCACGTGAGAGTATTCGTATATCGCATCGTCCAGAGAGCCTTTTTGCTCATAAATACGGGCAAGTGCAAGATGGAGGGTGGCGTAATTGGGATTGATTTCGATGGCGCGTTTTAGGATTTTGATCGCATTGTCAGGCATTTCTTCCTCGTGATAGACAATTCCAAGGCAGATATACGCCTTGAGATTGCTCTTGTTTAAGGATACCGCATTTTCCCACTGTTCAATCGCCTCATCGTATTGTTTGTTGTAATAGGAAATGAGACCCATCTCAAAATACGTGTCGGGCCTTAAAGCAATATTCATTTCTTCAATGCTTTTCAGCTTGTCTTTTATGGTGACTAACTTTTTTAATGCAGCGGGATTCTGTACCTTATTTGTGGTTTCCGGCAGGATTACGGAAGGGATTGATGCCTTTTTCCTTTCTAACAAGAGCATGTCTTCCAATGATTCCTTTTCTCTTCCAATAAATTCTGTGGATTCTTTAAGCGTCGTTTTCAGGTCAAGATTTTTGCCTTCCAAAAGAGAGACTTTTTGTTCCAGCGTTGTGATTTTTTGCCCGTATTCTTCTTTTGTCAGGTGTTCTTTGGTTAAGGTTTCTTCTGTGAGGCGGCGTTCCAATTCCGCAACTTGTTTTTGATGCTCCTCTTTGGGGACATAATCATTTTGGTAAGATGCAAGTTTTTGTTCATAGTCGTTTATCTTATCATCATAGATTGATTTAAGGACATATTCATCTGTCAATCTCTTTTCATAAGCATCGAGGGTATTTTCGTAAATCTTCTTTTGTTTATCACGGGTAAATTTTAGGCTCTTGATTAATTCATCTTTTTCGGCAAGGAGGTTATGATAGTAAGGCCTTTCTATCAAGTACCAGTAACAAAAGAGGGCAATGGCCGAAACTCCGAAGGCAAGGATCAAGATAATGAAAAGCTGTTTGTCCGCTTTAACAAAGGTCTTTTTCGATGGGGCGGCCTTCGTTATTTTTTCAAAACGGTTAACCAGGTCTTTGAAGATTGATTTTGCCTGAAAAATCCCTCTGCGTTTTTTCTTCTCTCCCGGAGGGGCATTGCTTTCCGGACCCGTTCCTTCAGGTGTAGTTAAGGTGTTTATGTCTTTCTTGTCATTTATATCTGTTTCAGACATGTTCGTTCACGAGGGTGAATGTTCGGTAAAAATTTTATCCGGCGTCAAGTTCGGTAACCGGAGATGTCTCACGAGGGGCGCCGATGGAGGGCTGTTTCTTAAGAATGAGTGTGTCGGCCTCTTCCTGGCTCATCGGCGCAACCTCTATGATTCTTTGATGCGCGTCATTCTTTACTTGTCTTATCAGGACTTTTGAGGAAGGTAGGACGTGTGATTTCCCGTACCTCGCAGTAAGACGTGCCCCACTATGGATCTTTTCTTCAGTGACATTCCCGCGCAAAAGGGTCAGAGGTCCGGGCATATCGACCAGGCTTAACAGAAAATCTCCCTCCTTCGAAAGAGATTCGACCCTGGCGTTGTCCTCTTCGTTTCTTCCAACAATGGCCTTCGTTTGGGCATCGAGCCTGAAATGCCTTCCCACCTTGAGCAGGTTGACGTCGTTTACATTGGCATCGCAGGTATTAACCAGGTCTCGCATCCGGTGCGCAAACTCGGGATCGGTAAGCAGGCAGCCTCCCGCGGAACACGGATAATCTCTGATCTGAAACACATCGGCAAGCTGTATCTGGTCTTTCCGGGAACGTCCCCGAATCTGAAGAAGCTGTTCTCTGTCCACAATGCCCAGTTTCTCAGGGATGGTAGGCTCCATGTGTTTGGCGCATAAAGGCCTCAGGACAAGTCCGGCAAGATTCGCCTCTTTATCTATAAGCTTCATGGCTTCTTTTCGCTGGGACATGGGCCTCTGTCCTAACACCTCACCGGTGATGATGAAATCGGCGCCGATTTCCCGCATATATTCGCCGGCGATACGAAAGATATTAATCCGGCAATCAATGCAGGGGTTCATGTTTTTCCCGTATCCAAACTTCGGTTTTTTCACGAGTTCCAGAAATCGTTCAGTGGTGTTGATGACCTTGATGGGTATTCCAAATTTTTCTGAGACCTTTACAGCCTCAAGTTTGCAGCTTCCATGGGAGGTGCACCGGCAAAATACGGTCACAAAATTAAGGGCAATCACCTCGATCCCCTGTTTCTGGATAACACGGATTGCCAGGGTGCTGTCCAAACCGCCTGATAATAATGCTAATGCCTTTGCCAAAATCGAACTCCTTGATGACAGTGAATTTCAGTATTAAAAGAGAATTTTAAATACACTTTGTAAAATTTTAAAACATTGTATAGGCATCTTTCAAATAAAAAATGGAATTTACTCAATATTTAAACATGAAAGCGATCAGTAGTTATAAAATATGGCCGGGTTCCATATTCATAAGGAACAAATACCATCGGTTTATCTAAAAGAAGTTTGACTGTTTCATAATGTTATGTTACATTTGAAATTGTTAGTTCAATCGACGGCAGTTAAACCAGCAACGTCGCCGAAGGTGTTAAATTTACGGTCAGGATAGGGAAGACAATGTGATAAGACAACCGGCTGTAGCGGGGAATTTTTATAGCAGAGATGCGGCCCAGTTAAAGAGCGATATAGAAGGTTTCGTGATCAAGGATTGTAAAAAAAAGGCCGTATTGGGCATTGTTTCTCCGCATGCCGGATATATGTATTCAGGACGCGTTGCAGGGCATCTTTATTCATGGATTAAAGTACCTGATACCGTGGTTATATTAGCGCCGAATCATACAGGTTACGGTGTGCCATATTCCATCTGGCCAGATGGTTTGTGGCGCACACCCCTTGGGGACGTCAAGGTTGATGAAGAGGTGGTGAACGAACTGGTTCATGTGTGTAATCTCGTTGAGAAAGACCAGGAGGCCCATCTCTATGAGCATGCCGCTGAGGTGCAGATACCTTTTATTCAATACTTTAATCCCCATTGTAAAATTGTTGTAATGGTTATATCTTCCAGGAACATTACAGACCTTAAAAATATAGGGAAAAGTCTATCGTCGGTGTTACTGAAATTACGCCCCAGTACCCTTGTGGTAGCCTCTTCTGATATGACGCACCACGAGTCGCAGGCATCAGCTAACAGGAAGGATAAGATTGCTATCGATGAGGTTTTGGCCCTTAATGAGGACAACTTATATCGTAAAGTACGCGAAATGAACATTACGATGTGTGGCGTTTATCCCACTATAGCCATGCTGGTGTGTTCCAAGGAACGGGGAGCGATGATGTCGGAACTCGTGAGGTATGAAACCAGTGGTGACATTACCGGCGATTATGATCAGGTTGTAGGGTATGCAGGAATTATGGTAAGGTGAATTAAGGTAGTGAAAATTTTATATATATTTCCTCAACTTACGCGGTACTTTGTCAAATTAAAAAAACTGGTTAATAACTATGCAAAGGAAGTAATAAGCAGAATCGACCCCACTGATCCAAAGGAAAGATCTCAAGAAGAACGCCCAGGCAAGGCTCAAAAACGCCGAGATTCTTTTGGCATCAAGAAGATATGATGGTGCGGTTTATCTTTGTGGGTATGCAATCGAGTTGGCTTTGAAAGCTCGGATATGCCATACTCTGAAATGGCAGGGTTATCCGTCAACATCAAACGAGGTTAAAGACTATCAGACTTCAGATAAGACTTGCTTATTTAATTACATCCAGAAGAGAAGATGAACCGACATCTAACAAGACACTCCTGCGGACGGCGTGAAACGTCGTCGCTGATTTTGGGTGTTCGGCAAAAATATACAAGATTTAAAATGGTAGTGAATAAATCAATTCCAACATAAGGGTAGGTTAACCAATTAAGGAGAATAGTATTATGGTGATGGTTCCAAAAATTACATTAAACATAGACGGTAAGTCCGTAGAGGTGAATAAAGGTAAAACGGTTTTGCAGGCAGCCAATTCCGTTGGCGTTCGTATTCCAACTCTTTGCCATGACCCGCGCCTGGAACCCTTTGCGGCGTGCCGTGTTTGTATGGTGGAAGTGGAGAGGGGTAATTCAAGTGCTCTTATTACGTCTTGCAGTACGGAAGCTACTGATGGCATGGTAATCCGGACTGACTCTGAGAAGGTGCTGAAGTCACGCAAGATGGTTTTGGAATTAATCCTTTCTGATCATCCCAGGGATTGCATGACCTGTGAGAAATGTGGTATCTGTACATTACAAGACCTCGCTTATGAGTATGGTGTACGGGAAAGCCGCTTCTTTGAAAAGCCCGACGGTGGCGTTGTTGAAGATGAAAATCCTGCCATTCAACAGGATACCAGCAAGTGCATCCTTTGCGGTCGATGTGTCCGTATTTGTGCCGAAGTACAACAAGACTACGCTATTGATTTTAAGAATCGTGGATTTGATACAGAAACAGGTTTGCCCTTTGGTAAACCGAGGCGTGAGACGACGTGTGTGTTATGCGGCCAGTGCGTATCTACCTGTCCTGTTGGTTCATTGGTAGAGAAACAGGCAGTTGGAATGGGCCGGGACTGGGAATTTAAACAGGTTAAGACTACCTGTCCTTATTGCGGTGTGGGCTGTACGATGTATTTAAACGTGAAAGGGAATCAGGTAGTCAAGGTGACGTCAAAGACAGGGTCTGTTCCGAATGATGGGAATCTGTGCGTGAAAGGGCGATTTGGGTATGACTTTGTCCATCATTCCGACCGATTAAAGCAGCCTCTCATAAAAAAGAATGGAAAATTCGAAGAGGCTACCTGGGACGAAGCGTTGAATTTCGTTGCTTCTAAATTGAGCGAAATAAAGGCAAAGTACGGACCCGATTACATTGGGGTACTGAGTTCTTCGCGATGCACCAATGAGGAAAACTATCTGGCGATGAAATTTGCACGGGCTGCGATTGGCACCAACAACGTAGACCAGTGTGCCCGGACCTGACATGCACCCTCCGTCGCCGGTCTGGCGATGTCATTCGGTAGCGGTGCAATGACCAACTCCATCAGTGAAATCAAGGATTGCAAGCTTATTTTCCTGATTGGCGGTAACCCCACAGAGGCGCATCCCATCGTAGGGTTGGAGATGAAAAAGGCCTTGCGGAAGGGGTGTACGTTCATCGTGGCAGACCCCCGTAAAATCTGGTTTGCCCAGCATGCAAAACTGTACCTCCCTGTCAAGCCTGGTTCAGATAACTGGCTTCTCAACGCACTGGCGCACGTTATCATTGCTGAGGGTCTGGAAAATAGAGAGTTCATTAAGACACGCACCGAAGGTTATGAGGAACTCAAGGAATTCCTCAAGGATATTACCCCAGAAAAGGCCTCTGAATATACCGGTATTCCCGCAGAAGATATTCGCCAGGCTGCCCGGTTGTATGCAAGATCCGATAAATCGGCCATCTATTATACCCTGGGAATTACCGAACATACCTGCGGTACGGATAATGTAAGGACCATCGCAAACCTCGCCCTGTTGACCGGTCATATCGGAAAACTCAGTACCGGTGTCAATCCCATCCGAGGACAGAATAACGTACAGGGTGCTACGGATATGTGTATACCCAATAAAATGCCTGGCTACCAGGACGTCACTGATAATGCGGTTATGGAGAAGTTTGAAAATGCATGGGGCGTTAAACTGTCAAGGACCCTCGGGGCAACTTCGCCAACCATGTTCGAGCGGATGAACAAGAACCAGTTTAAGGCGTTGTATGTAATCGGGGAAGATCCGGTCCTTAGTGAACCGAATCAGGATTACACCATTAAGGGGATAAAAAACCTTGAATTCCTGGTGGTGCAGGACATCTTCATGTCAGAAACGGCAAAGTATGCGGATGTTATCCTGCCGGCCGCCAGTTTCGCTGAAAAGGATGGTACCTTTACCAACACTGAGCGGCGTGTACAACGTGTACGCAAGGCAATCAATCCCATTGGGAACACGAAACCCGACTGGCAAATTACCTGTGAAATATCTACGCGTATGGGTTATAATATGGGTTATCCGTCTCCCAAAGAGGTCTGGGACGAAATTGCAAGCCTTACCCCCATGTTCGCAGGCATTAATTATGCCAGGATCGAGCAAAACGGTATTCAATGGCCTTGTCCCGACACAAAGCACCCGGGTACAAAATTCTTGCATGAAGGCAAATTTCCAAGGGGACTTGGGAAGTTTTTTGTATTACCCTACCGTGCACCTGCCGAGAGCCCTGATAAGGAATACCCGTTACTGCTTACCACAGGACGCACCCTGTACCATTATAATGCAGGGACGATGACCAGAAGGTCAAGCGGTATTATCCATAAGACAAACGATTGCTTTGTCGAGGTACATGAGGCGGATGCTAAAGAACTGGGTATCTTCGACGGTGAAATGGTAAGAGTTGCATCACGTCGTGGTGAGATAACTGCCCGTGCCGAGGTCTCTGACAAGGTAAAAAGGGGTGTCATCTGGATGCCCATGCATTTTGCGGAAGCTGCCGTGAACAAGCTGACAAAGGATGCCTACGACAACATCACCCAGACGGCCGAATACAAGGTCTGCGGGGCAAAGATCGAAAAGATATAGACTCTTCGGGAAAAATGTTACTGAAAAGGCTACTCAGGGGATCAAATCCCTTGGTAGCCTTTTTTATTTTCGTTTTGAAAAAGAGAATAATGGGGTCAGACCTTGATTACAGAATACACTTGACAAGATTACAACATTAAGTTATTTTAATCCGTCATTATGGCACGACCCTGGAGAATCCAATATACCAATGCAATATATCATATTATCTCAAGAGGAGTTGCTCAGGGAGAGGTATTTTATGCCGATGGGGATTATCATAGATTTTTGGAGTATCTCGAAAAGGCCTCTGAGAAGTTCCGGTTAGAGATATTTGCCTTTGTCCTGATGGGGAATCATTATCATCTGTTTTTACGCACACGAGAGGCGAATCTTTCCAAGGCAATGCAATGGGTGCAAACATCTTACAGCATCTATTTTAACCGGAAATATAGAAGGAGTGGGCATCTTTTCCAGGGACGATTCAAAAGTATACTCGTAGGAGAGGATTCTTACTGGAGGGGATTAAGTTTCTATATCCATTTAAATCCTGTCCGTGCAGGCATAGTAAAGGAATTAGAGGAGTATACATGGAGCAGCTACCATGATTATGTAAAGACAAAGAAAATCCATCCTTGGTTATTCTGTGAGGGGATTTTAGAAGGATTAGGCAAGGATGAAAATAAATCGAGGGCTGAATACAGGAAGTTAATAAGAGAAAAATCAGGTCAGGAAAAGAAATTTCTGGATGAGGTCAAATATGGTCTTATCCTGGGAAGCGAAGAGTTTGTTGGTTGGGTACAAAAGAAATTTATCAACCGACTCTCTGCAAGGGATGCAGAATTACCGCAGAAAAAGATGGTAGGGGATGACGGGATAGTGGAAAAGGTATTGGACGAAGTTGCAAGGTATTTCGAGGTCGAACGAAGTCAGCTACTCCAGAGGAAGAGACGGGTACCGCAAAGAGCCAGGGATGTATGCATATACCTGTTAAAGGAACACAGTGGATTAGATAATAAGAAGATAGGGGTGGTGTTTGGTGTAAGTTTAAGTGCGGTAACAAAAGCCTCCCTGCGGATAAGTGAGCGAATGAAAACAGAAAGAAGATTAAAACAAGAGATCGATCAGATTTTGTATTCTATTTTTAAGGTCTGACCCCCACGTTCTCTTTGGATGGTTATGAAGACCGGTATGCCATTTCGTAAATTGATTTTGAATGCGGTCCGAGAAACACGCGCGCGTACATCCGGATGAGGGAAAGTCCGTCAATAACATAGCTCAGCGAAACCATGATGGCCAACACAATCTGGTCTTCACGAATGTGGATAAAGATCAGATCTTCCCCCACAAAGGTAGGCGAGATTGGGAAACCCGATAGCCCCAGGCATGCCAGCAGAAAAACAAATGCAAATTTCGGGTGGCGGTACGAATGGCCGTGAAACTGATCCATATCAATGCTGCCTTCATGAGAGCGCAGCCACCAGAGAATGATGAACCCTACAATTCCGGCAACGACAATACCGCTTAAATAAAGGCGGTCCTCGTTGAAATAGAACCGTTCGTTGACGGAAATCGCCAGCGCAATCCAAAAGTGATGCATGATCACCAGCAGCCAGCTCATACGCGCCAATTTTCTTTCGGCGAATGATTTCAATACCAGCATCAGGGCAATAGAACAGAACAGATAGGGAAGAGATTTTTCAAAGGGTTCCCAAAGCAGTTCCCGGTAGTAAACAAGAGCCACCCCTGCAAAATAAGCCGGGATACCGAAATAAACAACCCGGCTCAGGGTAAGGAAATCCAGCCATTTCCCTAACCACTTCAGTGGATTCCACATATAGCGGTACATCAGGTTGTCAAGATTCCATTCTTTCATGCAGAGCATGTAAATGGTGTATGCCGCCTTTCTAGAAAAAGAATCTTCAAAGGTGTGCTCGCGGGGTTTAAAGTTATAAAACTGTTCCCGTATGAGGTAACTCACCACCGAAGGGGAAACCAGGAGCTGGTACGCCCGCAGGAAGGCATTTCCGGCAAAGTGAATGAGGGCAACCTCCTCAAAGCCTGCAGCTACTTCAATAAACATAATCCCGATTTGCGCAGCGGAAGCATAGGCGATCTGGGTTTTTATCGTTGACTGTACCCGTGCAATTCCCGTTGCAATGACACTGGTTGCCAACCCGATCACACCGATAAAAATCCGGACGGCTAACTGATGCTCCCAAAAGGGCATCGTGCGCAAGAGAACAAAGACGCCTATGTGAACAGAAAGGCTACCGTAAAAAATGGCGCTGGACGGAGTGGGTCCTTCCATGGCGCGTGGCAACCACGAGGTTACCGGAAGCTGCGCTGATTTTGCAACTGCTGACATTAGTATTGTCAAGGAAACAAAGAGGCCAAGGAGGGTGTTTGTTTGAAGTTTTGCGCTTACCAATTCATGGCTGCTTAACTGCAGAAATGATACATTCCCGTGCCACAGGTGATGGCTCAGCCACATGGCCAGTATCAGCCCCACGTCGCCGAGCCGGTAAACGGAAACTACTTTTACGGCATTTTTTGCAGGCAGATAGCGGTCACGGTAAAAGGCAATCAGCAGGAAGGAAGAGATGCCGAGCATTTCCCACCCGATAAACAAGGTTTCCAGATTGCCGGAAAAAATGGTAATGTTGTATCCCAGATAAAATAAGAGAATCGTGCTGAAAAACCTTTTATAGCCTTCTTCGCGATGTAAATAACAGCGGCTGTAAGCAGCTACCTGGAAGAGGATGATATCGCCTACGATCAGGTAGGTAGCTGTGACGTTATCAAAATAAAGACTAAAATAAAATGAGTATTTGGAAGTCTGGTAGAGCACCCATCCCGGCAGGTTCAGGTAAGGATGATGTTGCAAAAGCCAGTAGATAATAAATCCGGCAGCCGTCAGCAAATGCAGCCCGACGGTGATAAAAGCTGTCCACGAGATAACCTTTTCGTTTTTCTTCGGAATTGACCAGCTTATCAGAAATCCTAGTATCGGGATTAGAATAAAATACGGAAGAAACATTGCCATGTCTCCCGTTTTATACATCGTCGACAGATAAGACGATAAACTCTCATTCGGTATTTGAGATGATTGCATAGCTCCCTTCTCCGCGGAAATCATTCCGGACGGGATTCATGGTAGAAAATTCTCAATCGGTTGCCTTGATACCCGTTTGGTAAAGACCACAATTACATTCTGCACGACCTTTTGTCCAATTGCTGGTTGTAACACTACTATCTGCTTTGGCAGAAATTATCTAGCGCAGCATAGCCGCAACCAAATTGACCACCCCTCTTTCCCCCCCCTTCACAAGGAGGGAACTTCGTCGCGAGCTCAGTCGAACGATAAAGGGGAGGCAAAAACTTACACAAAAAAAGAAGTTTTTACACGGTAATACTATAAAACTATTCCAATACGTAGACGGGCAAATTATCAATATTTTCTTCTATCAGTGGTGTTATATCCGAAACCGTCTCGATTGTTTGTTTGAGCGGTTTATACGGAAAGAAAGCCCCATCCTTAAAACGGAAAAGTTCCTGCGTTTCAGGATTGATTGCAATGAGGTGCACCCATTCATTGACAAACCATTCATAGGTTGCCGGCACCGTTTGGATTGTTTTCAGCACCACGTGGGGGAAATGCTCTACGATGACCAGGAGCCGGACAGGGTCATGCACCTCAATCATCTGGCTGGGAAGCCCCGGCCGTAAATCCCCGTCAGCGCCATTAGCGACAGCAAACAGTCCCATGACATTGTGAGGAAGTTTTGTTCCGGCGCCCAATTTTTGGTTATCCACCCGCGAGAAAAAATATTCAAGGTTGATGCCTCCGCACACGGGGGCAACGGCATTTAAAATATTGAGCAGATATTTTCCCTCAGGGTCAACCCGGTAATCAAATGAGTTAAAAAACGCCCGCCTATCTAAAAACAGGTGCGAGGTTAGCAACCTTCTGCCGACAATGCACAGGGCGTTTGTGGCATGATTGAGTTCCGGACGCGGTTCAAAGAGTGATACCGAACGCCGGAGAATTTTTTTATGGATGGTTTTCGGTTGTTGTCTGGTGTTGATGGAAACAAACCTTCTCGATCGCTCTTTGGCATTAAGGTCCAGGGCATTTTCAAAGGTTTTCAGGTTAATTTGATGTCTTTTCTGGTTGCCGAGCGATAGAATGCCTTCATCAAAAAAGATAATTTCGTCTCGGGTGGTATCATGCAGACCGCCCACAAACTGGGTTTCAGGCGGAATGGCAACGCCCCGTGTGCTCAGAATTTTTCTCACCCCGGAATGATTAAGGATATGGCACATCACGCGTGAGTTTACGGAACCGGCCTTTCCGGAACAAGCACCGCAATCATATGCTGCAAAGTGGGGATTGTTTACACTGCTTGCGCCATGCCCTACGAGATACACAATCGGGGCAAAATCTTTCACCAGTCCGATCATTTTCAGAAGCCCTTCAGCACGGTTTGCCATCTCCTCAATGGTGTACCCTATTTGCAGGCCATTTTCCGTATCACCCGGATGGATATTTTCAATGGTGAGCTTTGAAAACTTGTCCATGTGGCGGAAGGAATATGACGCAGCAGGCCCCATTGTTGGCCTGAAAATGTTGAAAAATAACCGAACTGCCGACCAAAACCCAATCGTATGGGCAATCAATGCCCCGCCAAAAAAAGAGTGGGCATGTTTGGAGAAATGCACATCCTTTTTCCGTTCGCTTTTGCTCTCGACCTGCTTGATTAAATGTTTGGGCGTCACGGGCCAGGGGCACAGCTTCGTATAAAACTTTCCCCCTTCGGGCTGATAGAAAAACTCCGCACTGAAGAATCCGGGCGCACCGAAGGTTTCACTGTCGGGATCCAATTTTTCAATGTAACGACGGAACGAACATTCCCGGTCGTCAATGCAAAAAACCGCCTGGAAACTGGCGTAATTCACCTTGTTTTCATCCTGTTTTTTTGCGATGAGACCTGAGAGTACTTCGTCGTAATAGCTCCATTCAAACGCCTCCTGCCAGATCTGCCTCACTTCATGCAGATCCCGTTCCGGAATCTCTGCGAATAGGTCGGCAGGTTTTTCCTTAAGGCTTTTGCAGAGCGGCTGCCAGTTTTTACCAAAACGAAAATCGAGCGCATCTATTTCCAGCAGGAGCTCAAATATAATCAGTTCCTTGAGAGTAATTTGCTTTCGGTCCAGCAGGGTTTGTGGTATATCCTCCACCAGGGAAACCATCCCTGACCATCCCTGATGGGCAAACTGCTGATCAAATAAGTATTGCTTGTAGAGCGATTCGTCTCCAATCAGGATGTCCAGCAACGCTTCGATTGTACAGTCACTTTTCAGCAAAAGCCTTCTGGGCCAGTCTGTTCTGAAAAAACTGGTGAAACTGAGCCGTTCCATTTCTTTTATAGAGGTGAGAAAACCCTTGTTCCAGACGGGAAACTTCCATATGGAAATGCCCTGGTCCAGGTAACTGCAAAGGACGCGGAAGAGCAGCGGATGCACTAGAGAATCCATATCAATCTTGTAATGCCTTTTCCAGTTGGCGCGCAGCGACCCTATCCGGGGCGGCGGGAGATCTCCGTATTGCCTGAAAAGCGCATGCTCCTTCCATTCCTGTAAAAGGGAGGGCCCCTTTCGTTCGGCAATAACTTTTTCAAGGATATCTTCCCGAATGCGGCCCGATTTATAAAGGTTCCGGTATTCGTCAATGGAAAGGCTTACGCTATAACCAAAGATTTCAGATGCGCGGCTACAGCCATCGTGGAATTTCAGGTTCTGAAATGCATGCAGGGTGTTGTGATGGATAAAATCTTTTAATGGGTTCTGGGCCGGCAAGTAGTGCTTCAGATCATGGATTACTGCATGTTCATCGAAAGAAGAATCGTGCGGTTTCGTCATAGGGGCAGGCAATTCTTTCGGCTTATAAGATGAATACTAGCTAATTGAGAAGGAAATACGTATTTCAAGGTATCTATTCTAAAAACGGGTAATGCAATAAAATAGGGCTACGCATGGGGTAAACAGAATCATGGTTTGTTGTTCTGATACCGTTCACCACAATTAAATTTATTACTATAGCAAAAAAAGAAATAATTACAAGTTTTTTATGAGAATTGCAGGGTAAATATAACTGTGAGTATAGTAAAACTGCATGGTTAAACACAAACGAATGGAATCTCCGCCTTTCTGACCCTTATTGGTCTATACAAAGACCATATCTTAATATTCGATTGCCTCGATTTTTTTATGCCGGATAAACAGATCAAATACATCAGAAGATTTTCGAGTCAATGAATCCGATTAATAGACCGAATGGGGTATTGCCAAGCAATTTATCAAAAATAAAATATTTACTCAGAATAAACTTGCATTTTAAAGAATAATCCCTATAATATTCCGTTTTTTTTAAATAACACTTGAATTTCAAGATATTTTCTGTATCATGTTTTCGTGAGTTTACTGCGTAAAGTAGTTCATTAGATAGTTAATCTGAGTGGGTTTTTCGTTGAGACATTTCATTCCTCGTTGAAACAGGTTGTGCGATTCTTGGCTGCCATTACTGCCATACCATCATTCAGAAATTTATCATAAATATGAGTAAATCTATCTCTCTTGTTCTCCTTTACCAAATTCTGCAGGGAATTGTTTATTCTTGATTTTTGTTTTTTACTTGTAGAGTTTTTCTCTTTCATCAGCGGAAACGATGTCTGACAAGATTAATCACGCAATCGAGCACGCAAAGCACCTGATGCCTGATCAAGGCCCGCTGCCATTCTTTGTTCATCACAACACCATTCACCATTTTGAGGCATACGACTTTTTTGAAGGTGTCAAGCAGGCGGGGCGTGCGTATGGCGCCAAGGCCTTTATGTCCGAAGAAGAGTTTCACCTCGCGTTTGAACGGGGGCGCATCACCGCAAATGCCCTTCTCAAGAATATCCGGGAATATATTGAACGTCATCAGCTTGCGATTCAGCCTGAAATGCTGTTTGACCTCATGACGGAGAAGCCTCATACCCGTCCCGCGCCGGACGCCCGAATCATGCAGTTTGTAAAGAATACGGCTTATCAGCGGCCCGGCTATTACCGGGAGGCAATTCGGACTGTCCACAATATAGATATTGACGAATTGATGGGACCTATTTTCTTCAAGTTTATGGCATCCTATTTTGACTTTGGTCTTGCCTACTGGCCCATGCCGCACCGGGAGAGGGGGCTATGGTATTGTTTTTGTGACATTTACTCGAAGGGTGGTTTCTTAAGCACGAAATTTCTCAAAACAGTAAAACAAATCATCGCTTTGGTGAAGCAGTATCAATGCAGTGATGCCACGGCTTTTCTGATTAAAGTGCTGGCTATTCCTGATGAACATCTTGATGATTATATATTCCGTACCCTCTACCGGTACAAGGGATGGGCAGGTACCATAAAGGCGTTGGAAACCACGGTGGAGTGGGTCCCAAAGCATGATGTAAAGGCTGTGTTTGAAGAGGCCGTTTCCGTCATTCTCACGCTGGAGTTAGCCGCCATAGAATCCATACGTGAGATATCAACTTTTAAAATACCCGTCTATAAGCCGGAACCGTTGTATGACCCGTATTTTGTTGCTGCTATTGTGAAGGCACTGGATATTAAAGATAACGCTCCGTTTCCCAAAGAGGTTGCCCAGCTCACCGATGAAAATCGCCAGGAGATTTGGCAGCGCGCCTATGAGGATACCTTTTACAACCAGTTCCTTTCCGCATACCGGCAGTGCGCCATTATCGAGAAACCACCGTACAGGCTCAGGAACTATCAGGTCCTCTGCTGCATCGACGACCGTGAAGAATCTTTCCGCCGCCATCTGGAGCAGATAGATCAGGGAGCAGAAACCCTGGGTGCGGCGGGCCATTTTGGCCTTGATATGAGATTTAAGGCGGCGCCGGAGAAGCACTACCGCAAGATGTGTCCTCATCCGTTGGTTAAGCCATCCGTGCAAATTTACGAAAAGGCGGTAAAGCCTGAAGATGCAATGCCCAAAAAACTCCAGTTCTACGGGAGAGTGCAGTGGGCGATTACACAGGCGTCCAAGACCCTTTTCGGGAGTTTTGTCCACACGATTTTCAGCGGTCTGGTTAATCTCCTTCCCTATATAATGGATATCCTTTTTCCTCAGTACAGTTCCAGGCTGCGACGGTATCTGGCTGCCCACGAACCCAAAACTCAGTTGATCTACAAAAAGGAAACCGGTGAAAACAAAAACGGATGGAGTCTGGAAGACCGCATTGTTCGCGCTACGGCGATCCTCAAGGGCGCCGGGTTTTCAGATAACTTTTCACCCTATATATTTGTTCTGGGACACGGATCGAGTAGTCTTAATAATCCTCACGAGGCTGCCCATGATTGTGGGGCATGCGCCGGGGGACGCGGTGCGCCTAACGGACGTCTTTTTGCGGCTATCTGCAACGAACCGGAAGTACGTGCCGGACTGGCAAAAAACGGCATAAACATCCCGGATTCAACAAGGTTCATCGGTGGATATCACAACACCTGCAGCGATGATGTCATCCTGTTCGATCTTCCCAACCCCATTGAGCCACGCCTGAAAAAGTATATAAATGCCATTCGACGTGCGGCTGCGCTGGATGCAAAGGAGCGGTGCAGGCGCTTTGATGAGGTCAAAACGGAATTGTCAGAAGAGGCATTTGCCGATTATGCCCACGGACGGGCGATGGATTTTACCCAGCCGAGACCCGAGTACGGGCACTGCACCAATGCCATTGCTATCGTAGGTCCGCGGTATCTGACGAGAAACCTTTTCCTGGACAGGCGCGCCTTTTTGATTTCATATAATTATACAGTTGATCCTGCCGGAAAATCCCTGAGAAACATCCTCGGAGCGGTTGGGCCGGTATGCTCGGGAATTAACCTTGAGTACTATTTTAGCTTTATTGATAACGAACATTACGGCTGTGGTACCAAATTGCCCCATAACATTACCTCGCTGTTAGGGGTAATGAACGGACATCTCAGCGACCTGCAATTGGGGCTGCCCTGGCAGATGGTTGAGGTACATGAGCCTGTCAGGCTGATCCTGCTCGTTTGCTGTAAGGTGGAGGTGATGGAAACCATCCTTGGAGAGGCATTCGGATATACTGCCCAACCCGGACACTTTCAGTGTCTCGTAAGACACAACTGGATTACCCTTGCCGTTCACGATCAGGATCAGGAAAAGATATTCTTGTGGAAGGGCGGCAAAGAAGGCAGGTTCGAAGAGTTTGGAGAAACGGCGGATGTGCCTGTATATCTGAGTGACGATCCGCGGTTTTTCCTTGAACCGGAGCATCTCTTGTTTGGACACATTACCACCTAGGAGCACCGTGTGGAAGAAACATCTCTGGTTCCCTATCTCATTTATTATTTCATCCTGTCCCCGATTGCCAAGATATTTTTTGTAAACATCCACTATTTTATCAGTCAGCAGAAGCGCAACGAATATTTAATTCGCAAGCTGGTCAAATGGGGAAACGTCACTGACTATATCCATGTCGCAGTTGCCCTGTATTTCCTTGGATTTCGAGAGGTTACGGTACAGCTCGATTCTTTCGGTTTCCTTGGCTGGCCATTCATTGTGCATTGGAATATCATCACGTTTGTCTTTCTGTCCTTTACGACGATCATTATCGGAGTCATTGGCCACTTTTCCCTCTTTTACCTGCACCGCGATGCGTATTATCATAAATTCTTTTCCCTCTATTTCATCTTCCACCTGGCCATAAAACTTATCGTTCTCAGTTCAGACACCGTCTTTTTCTTTATGGGTTGGGAATTGCTGGGCTTTTCCTCGGTGCTTCTAATTGCCTTCTATGAACATCGTACCAATCCGCTCAAAAATGCGATGCGGGTGCTGTTTATTTACGAGGCCGGTGATGTCTTTCTGCTCGCCCTGATAGCGCTCCTTACCTTTTTACACACCGATGACATGGCCCGCCTCGTGGTGCTTCAGGAACGCGGCTACGCATGGGCAATGGTCTTGTTGATTATCGCATGCTTCTTTAAGTCCGGCATTTTTCCCTGGACATGGCTCCCGCGGGCGATGGAGGGCCCCACACCGTCCAGCGCTGCTTTCTACGGTTCATTGTCAACGCATATTCCCATCTTTCTTCTCTTGCGCTTCTGGCCCGGTGAGTGGTCTCTTCCGGCGTATTGGCCTGAAGTATGGACGATCTCGCATCCCGCAAATGCCATCGCCGCTGCTGTTGGTATTTGCGCATTTTCAGCCTTTATTACGACCCACATGAGCAGGCAGCATGCCGACGCGAAGAATACCATTGCATATGCCACCATGACACAATTAGCCATTATCTACATCGAGATATTCTTCGGATTACGGACGCTGGCGCTGGTTCACGTAGTGTCACATGGCATCTATCGCACCTTTGAATTCCTGCGCACCCCGTCATTGTTACATTTTTATCATACTATGGAGACACGGCTGCCCCAAATGACCAACACCGGGAAACACTTCATCAGGCTGCTTCCCGAGTGGTTACGAACCTGGCTCTATGCGCTCTCGTTCAAAGAGTTCGGTTTTTTCCTGCGGACATTCGACTTTATTGACGGGTTTCTTGGTTTAAAATTCCTCCGTTTCGACGGGAAACCGGCGAGACGTTTTGCCGGCGTGATTGCTGTGACATGGATGGCTTTCAGCGTCGTAATGTTTGCTCTCGATGGAAACATTTTTCATGTGAAATTTGTCAGTAATGATCGTGGAGACGCTGTTACCACCTTTATTATCAACTGGAAGTATTTTAACGCTAAAGATGAGCTACTGCTGGCGCTGGCGGTTGGTTTCAGCATGCTAACCTTCTGCAATATAAGAAAGGTGGGTATGTTCTTTGTGACCCTCACGTGCTCCGCGGCTACGGTTGGAATAGAACACACGCTGCTTCTGCTGAGAAACCCAGACGCATCAAACCAGCTTTACTGGGTCGCAATAACTGTCCTTGCTGTTGCCTTTGCGGGGCTTGCATTTTATTCACTATACAGTTTTACTACAGCCAGTGAAAATTATACAAGTTATACCGCACGGCTTTCCCGTTCTACCCTTGCAAATTTATTGCTATTTATGGCTGGTCTTTCCATCGTAGGTGTGCCTGGATTGGGCATTGTGTTGGCATGGGAATACCTCCTTCACTATACTGCACAGGTCGCGCCGTTTATGGTGATAAAGGGTTTTTTTATCATTAAATTAAATACCCTCTTGGTCTTCCTCTTTTACTTCAGCAATTTCCTCGGTTTCCCGGAACACAAGGTACAGGTGTTGCATTACTATAAGCGTGATACCCTCCATCTCCGATGGGCGCAGAAGCACACCTGATTTACATTGAGACGTTATTCAAACATCATAAAACACATCACGCTTGAAGGGTCAGTCGATGATAAATAATAGGAATTGCCTTTTTCAGTGAAATTGAAAGCAAAGAACGTGCAGCGCCATATCTTAAATCTTTGCTATTCTCTCATCTTGCCAGTATTTCTAATCCGGAAATATTCTTTTCTGAAATATTTGACTGATCCGGGAATTTACATATCTCTTCTTGTTGGTCCATTGCCGTGATTTCATTTTTCGGCCTCTGAGCACATTTTTTCAAAAAACTACAGTGTTACAAATTCTTTTATAGCTTTGAAAACCACGTCCTTTTCCTTATCATACATCACCAGGTGATGGCTTCGCTCAAGCCATACCAATCGTTTGTTGTTTGAACCAAGATGTTTCATCACGTGCCACGCGCTTGCAGGGGCAGCGATCAGGTCTTTTTTGGAATGGATAACGAGCGCTGGTGACTTTACATCCCTGAGTCTGAGATCCACAGCCGTAATGATCTCGGTGAGACCATATAATGCCGGGATTGAAAAATGGGTATCGACCGGTTGGTGCAGGTAACCGGTGTATCCTTCCGATTCCATATAACACCTTCTCTTCCATGCCTTTACCCTTTTCAGAAATTTGCATACCCTGATTAAACTCTGTATCGGGAGATATTCCCGGATTATAAACAGTGGGGTGCCCATGAGTATGAGCCTTTCTATCGGGTATTTTATGGCCAATTGCAAGGCCAATAATGCGCCCAGGGAAAATCCGATAACGACGACCTCTTTGTATTCCAATTTTAACCGATGATATTCAGACGCTACCTTTTCTTTCCAATCATGATGCGAGTTTGAAGAGGTTCCGCCAGCATTTCCACAATGCCCCGGTAAAAGAATGCCCCTGGCGGTAAAACCCCACCTGCATAAATTCTCTGCAAGTTCCCTCATCTGGATCGGTCCGCAACCAAAACCATGGATCAGCAGACATGCCGTATTGCCGTGGCCAAGGGTAAATTCCCTGCTATAGAGAGATAAATCGCTCAGTACGGAATTATATTGCATGATTTTTATAAAAACTTCAGAAACTCATTTCGTTTGTGTATCTGAAAAAGAGAGTTTTTCAATGTGTTCCATAATTGACCGTGTAATCTCCACAATTCCTCTTTTATTTTCCTTATTTTCACTCGTATCAAATACCAGGGGTCTGCCAAAGGTTACTTTTATTGGGGAGATTTTCGGTATCCTGGCGCCCTTTGGTAATGCCTCATAAGTACCGGTAATAAATGCCGGAATGACGGGCGCGCTGCTCTTTACAACAAGAAAACCGACACCCGGATTTCCCTCCTGAAGACGTCCTTCCCTGCTTACCCCCCCTTCGGGGAAGATCCCCAGGACGGAGTTCTTTTTCAGTACTTCAATGCCTTCCTTCAGCGCCGCCCTGTTGGAGCCTTTCTCTCTTACACAGATACAGCGTAATATTTTAAAAAACCATTTCCAGCGCCCCTCGTAATAGATCTCCGTCATCATGAAAGAAATACGCCGTGGAAATATCACCTGAAGTACGATAGGGTCCATGTAACTGAAATGGTTCGCAGCCACAATGAGAGGCCCTCGAAGCGGTATTTGTCCTCTATTTTCAACCTCGATAGGAAAAAATACCTTTAATAAAACAACGCCTATTGCCTTGAGCACAAAGAAGAAACAATTGTTCAGAAAGCTACGTATCCTGGGATAAATGCCATAAATACCTGTACCTGTTGAGTGATTAATTCCCCTTCGTCCCTTTTTAAGAACGGGGGATTTCGTGTGATTCGTTTGGAGACTATGCATTTTTTATTGCCTATTGCTGTATAGTATTAAGTTTGATAATTCTCCATGCCACGGTGATGCCGATCAGAAAAATCCCCGCGCCTAAATACAACATCAATTCACGGCGAGGAAAAAAGAGGTCGTTAGTTTACCTATTATCAGTAGTGGGGGCATCATTGCATTGACAAAGATATCCCTACAGGCGAAGGTTCTTCCCCTTAACTTATCAGGCGCGATCTTTTGGATATCTGCATTGATGGGGACAAGGAATGCCCCGCCTGCAATCCCTGTAAAAAAGATAATGCACGAAGCAACGGTATATGATTGTACCAGAGAAAATAACATAATACCATATGTCAGTATCCAGATACTTCCGGTATAAAAAATACTCCTTTTTACCCGGTTACCATACATGCCTGCCATGGCAGATCCGATAAGAAGGCCGTTTCCAAGCAGGGTAAAAATAAGTCCCCGAGGGGTTAGTGAGATGAACCTCCCTACCCGCCCTGAGAAACCGGAGATCGCCGCATAAAAGCCGGTACCGACGAACCAGGAAATCCACATCCCAATTAATCAGGGGCTTTTTAAGACAAATATTTAGCCTCGTATCTACCCTTCTCTTCATGGACAAAATAGAACAGCGTTCCGCCTGCTATGAAGAAGAACGAAACCGATATGATGCCTGCTCGTGATGCAATATTACTACTGTAACCCATAGATTTTACCAGCAGACCGACTCCGCCAATGAGGACCGGGCCGATAACAACTGAGAATTTACCGAGCATATTATAGAAGCCAAAGTACTCAGCTGATTTGTCGGGAGGGATTATTTTTGCATAATATGAGCGGCTTAGTGCCTGAATACCTCCTTGGACCAGACCAACGATAATGGCGAGGATAAAAAACTCTTTTTTGCTTTGAATAAAAGCGCCCCAGATGGAAACAAACAGATAAACCGCAATGGCGATAAAAATGGCGCGTCTGGCGCCTATCTTAACCCCAAGGTAACCAAATACTATGGCGGCTGGAAAACCAACGAACTGGGTGACAAGCAATGCAACGATTAAGTCGCTGGATTCGAAGCCAATGGAAATGCCATAATCCACCGCCATGTGTACAATTGTATCCACACCATCAATATAGAGCCAGTAAGCGACAAGGAACAAAAAAATGGTTTTCAAATGCCGGATATTATGAAAAGTCTCTTTTAATTGAGCAAAACCCGCCTTCACCATGCTTATACCTGTAGCTGAATTAGCTTTTTCATTTCTTGGCTCTTTCACAAAGAGGATTAGCGGAACCGAAAAGACTGCCCACCAGATACCTACGGAGAGGAATGAGAATTTTATAGTTTCTCTGGCATCTGCAAATCCGAATGTTTCAGGACTGCGGGTCATCCATACATTTAGAGTGAAAAGTATACCTCCCCCCAGATAGCCCAGAGAAAAACCCAAAGCAGAAACAAAATCTATCTTCTTCTCAGATGCAACACCAGTGATCAATGCGTCATAGAAAATGTTACCTCCGGAAAACCCAATGGTTGCCAGGACATACAACATGACAGCAATAGGCCAATTACCCTTTGAAACTGTGTATAGGGAAGAAGTCATCACCACACCCATGTAAGCGAAAAAAAGAAGAAACTTCTTTTTTGATCTTCCTTTGTCTGCAATAGCACCCAATACAGGAGCTGACAGACCCACAGTAATGCCGGCAATAGAATTTGCAAGTCCTAATCTTGCGGTACTTACGGTGGCATCAGCGCCGGCACTCCAGAATTGTTTAAAAAAAACCGGAAAAAATCCGGCCATAATCGTTGTGGCAAAGGCCGAATTGGCCCAATCATACATGCTCCATCCGAAGATCGCTTTCTTGTCATCGAGCTGCATTGGCTATTTCCGCTGCTTTTTCATAAAAAGTTCTGCTTTGTAATTACGAGACTGGGAAAAGTCTGTGCAGAGTTTAAACAGATGTGTATTGGATGGAATGTAAAAAAGATGCTGAAAATGGGAATAAGGCTCGCCACGGTGTAAGGTAATACGAAGAAAACAAGCCTTCGTTTTGGTAGTTTCATGTCCTTTTTATGCACCTGAGATAAAAGTATGATTTGATACAAACATTTTAACCTTTTCCTGACTTGTTTATCGATGTATTTTAATTTACGCACAATTTCCTTTGTCTCTTATTAATCTATTGACCACATTCTCGGACAACCTGGCAAGACCTGACCCTTATCACTTATCATTGTTTTTTGGTGGAAAGCCTGCGATTTCGCCTGTTTATTGCTTTGCATAATATCGCTTATTACTGCAAGTAAGCACTAGCCTTCCAGTTCGACTCGGATAACTTTTTCTCCCAGAATTCTCTTTTTTCCGTCTCGAGCCGTAATCCGAAGGACGTAAATCCCTGACTCCAAATGTTCGGTTGGGATTTGCACTTCCGAAACGGTTGCCCGATCCAATTTTTTAAGAGTAATTTTGCGTAAAGGAAGTTCACGTACGGTCTCGCCATCGCGGATTAGCTCACCATAGATTTCTGCCTTAACTTTGCTTTTCTTTGTATTTTTGATTATCAAAGCGTCAATAGACACTGGCGAATTTAATGACAAACGCCAAGGTAATATTTCACCTTTGGGATTACGGGTTGCGATGCTAATCAATACGTCAGGATAGTTGATTTTAATGTCTCCTGTGAATGTAACCCATTCCTTATTGTTGACAGAAATAACTACATGCTGAGGCATTAAGTCTGGCAGAACCTCACCACTCGGAGACAGCGGCAAGATAACTTGACTGATGTAACCAAAGTTAAGGTTGTCAAGCTTTGGGTGCGGGGACATAGTTATGGTTTCTTGTTGTGCAAAAGCTTCCCAGTCGCCGCCATACTGTTCTGACAATTTGCGTGCGGTATCCTCGTCCTTACGAAATGCAATAGGTATCCCATTAAGGTCTCCGTAAATAGTAGCGACTTTCATATTTGGCGTAGATTCATCCTTTCGCATCCCTATGCGTGTAGTCTTCGGGGTGGTTGTGCCTGGTAATTGGCATACTTCCTCTGCCTTGAATTGAAAACCTGCGGCTATCTTGGTATGACCTGAAGCTTGGCCAGGCGTAACATTTCCCTGTATGCAGGCTTCGCCTGAGCCATTGACAATTATATCCAAACCCTTGTAATTGTTAGCGCCAATCTGCCTAATGATACTCTCGATGCCTTTGTAATCTTTTTCAGTAACAATACAAGATGTTGCAAACAGTCCCAACGCCATGGCGGTTAGAAACGTTGCTCCTAATCTACCAATAGGACCTGACAGGAATTGTATTTCTTTCATGTTACCTCCTTTCTCTAAAATTCAAACGATACGGTAAAATCTATAGCTATTTTGTATGAAGCATTTATGATTGTTTTTTTAATTGGTTTTTCTTCCGCTTGCGGTATATTATTACCCTTCTGCAAAATGTGTTTGAAAAATCTTATAAAGCAAAAAAGCCTTACTGCAAAAATGTTTATTTAAAACATCTTCGGCAGTAAGGCTGTCTTTTTTCTTAAAGGTTGTCTTTTCTAACCCTACATCCCTGTAAGTTGAAAGACCCTTTTCCTTTGCGTCCCCTGATCGCTCAGAGTTTGCCCTTTATCGTGATGCTTTTTATTAATTATGTTGATTTGATGATTGTATTAATTACCGGGGATTATAGCATTGATATTATTTTATACAAGCAAAAAATAACAAATATATTAGTTGTTCTATTTCCTCCTGAACAAAATGATATAAACACGTACATGGGTTTCGATGTGGGGACACACCGAAATATCAAGATGAATGACCTTGTTTTTGTAACAGATTAATTCCTTGCATATTTTTATTCTTGATTTACCCTTTTCGTATTGTTATCGTGCTTGGGATTTTAGAAATAGACAACAAGAGTTGAAACCGCAGATTAACAGATGGAAACTTTTTTTAATCCTTCATCGGTTGCCATTATTGGCGCAACAGAAAAACCGGGCAGTTTGCCGGGCATAATCCTGAAAAATCTCCTTGATAAGGGTTTTCAAGGCAAGATATACCCGGTAAATCCCAAATACGGGATGGTCTACGGATTACGATGTTTTCCTTCGATACTGGATGTGCCGGATGAAATTGCGTTAACGGTAATAGCTATTCCTGCGTCTTTGGTATTGGAGATAGTAAAGCAACAGGCACGCAAAGGAATTCACCATGCCATAATTATCAGCGCTGGTTTCCGGGAAATGGGGGCCGAAGGTATTGAAATGGAAGAGAGGATCAGGCAGGTTGCAATCGAAAACGATATCAAGGTCCTCGGTCCTAATTGTTTGGGTGTTTTGGATAATTACACCAATTTTACTACCTCATTCCTGTCGTGGGAAAGGGTCAGCAGTCCGAAAAAGGGTTCGCTCTCTATCCTCTCTCAAAGTGGCGCCTTTGCCGTTGCCCTGCTGGATCTTGCTGCACAGGAAGGATTAGGCATAGCCAGGATGGTGAACTACGGGAACAGGATCGATGTGGGGGAGTCTGCTCTCTTGCCATTTTTAAGTGATGATATCCATACAAAGGTAATTGCTATCTATATGGAGTCAGTCGACCATGGGAGGAGGTTTATCGAAGCAGCCAAATCCTGTTCGAAGAAGAAACCTATTGTAGCGCTCAAGGTTGGAAAGGGTGCGGCCGGTATTGCAGCCGCCAAATCCCATACCGGTGCAATTGCGGGAAACTATGAAATATACAAAGCAGCATTCCTGAAATCCGGGATTATTGAGGCAAACGGTCTGGAGGAATTTATCGACGGTGTTAAGGCCCTTTCCATGCAAAATCCCCCGAGAGGAAACAGAATTCTCATTGTTACCAATGGCGGTGGTTTTGGTGTTATTGTGGCCGATCACTGTTCTGAAAACGGACTGGAAGTCCCGTCTCCCTCTCCCCGCTTAAAAGAGAAACTGAGAAGCAAATTCTCAACGTTCTACGTGATAAACAACCCCGTTGATCTGACCGGAAGTGCATGCGATAAAGACTATTACACCGCCTTACATGCATGCATGATCGAAAGCGACGAATATGATGCGGCCATTGTCATTCCCCTCATGGCACCCCAGGGCATGACTGAGGAGGTGGTCGATCTTGTCACGGATACCATGAAACAGTCGGGAAAGCCCGCGGTTATATGCACGGTGGGAGGTGCGTTTACCGCGAAGGTGAAACAATTATTTGAAGAACGCGAATTCCCTGTTTACCCTTCTCCCGAGCGGAGTGTAAGGGCTCTGTCCATGCTTCTGAAAAGGAGAGTATTACAGAAAGGTGCCGGTCATCCGGCAATAGAAAAAAACTGAAATACGGATGGGCAGGTTACAAGCAAAACACACATGATCGCTCGGCTTTGCTACGCTATGGTATTCGCACCCAGACATTCTCTATAAAAACAGAAAGCAAAAGAAGAAACAGGCCTGCAAGGGTGGGAAAGAGATAAAGGTCTTTTTTTCTGAGAATGGTTTCTATGGTAATCTTGTCCTTTTCTATTGTGTCAATCTCGTTGTAAAATTTTGCAACTTCATCAAAGTTCTCCGCGTGGTAATACTTTCCACCGGTTGACTCGACGGCCTCCTTTAACTCTTCAATATGTTGAGCAGCGACTTCCGGATCCACTCCGGTAACATCCGATGCCTTGACCGCCACAACATACGCCTTTATCCCCATTCTTTTCAACAGGCGCAAGGGACGTGTGGGCGAAATGCCAATGTTGTATATCCCATCCGTAAAGAGGATGATGAGCTTGTTTTTCAGGACCCCTCTCTGTTCCATTTCTTTGATAAAAGAAATGGCGTAATCGGCAAGGTATTCTTTATTGATGCTGTTTCTCAATTCTTTTATGGTAAATTTATTTCCCATTTCTTTTTCAAACAGTGCAGCGACGGCCGTAAAAAGACCTTCGCCAATGGCGGTCTGATAGCCCACCTGAGAGGCCTGTACCCGCTCCAGGGATTTTTCCAGTAATTGAGTCTCCATGGTAGGAATGACAATAAGTGCGGCATCCGTACCAAAGATCGTGATACCGATAAGGTCATTCGACCGTTTTTTAATGAAATCACCGACAATCTTTTTGATCGTTTCAATGGCCGTTCCCGTCATACTGAAAGAGGTATCGATGGAAAGGGCGATCTCCCGCCCCTGCAGGGTCGTTTTCTCCTGGTAATATTTTGTCTGGGGGTGTGCAATGGCCACGATCGCAAAAAACACGGCGCCAAAAAAAACAGGCCTATTGAGACGGGCGATAACCCGTTTGGTCCCTGCAGGTTCTCTGGCGTAGCAGAGGCTGGAATACCCAAGAAACTTCTTTTCCCTCCGGAAGAGCCAGAGTAAACCGAAAGGAATGAGAAGCAGAAAGAATAAGGGGTTGGCAAAGGTCATTTATCTGTACCTAACATCACAGAGCGAGCAAAAAGCAAAAATTGTTTTTGCCGAAAGCGTAACAATATGTTCATTAAGAAACTATTGAGGACTGGTCCGCGCTATAATTCCTTCAACTCCCTGCAACATTTTATCAAATGCATCTTTCTCAATGTGTTTTCCAAAAATAAGGCTGTCGAGTTGTTTTAGTACCGTTTGGATAACTGCAGAGGTTTCCCCGGTGAATTGTTTTTTCGTATCATAGTTAAGGAAACCTGACGTTATGACGGCTTGCGCCGTCTCGTTTGACATGCCAATGAGCGTAGCGAGGTACGCCCTTAATTTCTTGTTAATAGTGTGTATATTTTCCCTGTTTCGTGAGTCATCGCCTGTAAACGGAGAAGACGAAACGGCACTTTTTAATTTTTCCAGGGCAATCTGGGGAGTTTCACTCACCGGTTTTGCGGAAACAGGCGCCATCTTTTCTTTGACAGCACGTAACGTTACAGCACCAAGGAAGAGAAACACAACAATACCCAGGCTTGCCGGTAAATATCCATGGAAAAACAGGGATTTTTTTGAATAAGGCAGTGGGCCTTTGATGCCTTCGAGGGGAACATCCACGGCCTTTAAAAGGCTGTTTATAATGATGGGAATAGAAACCGTCCTGGCTTCCTTTGTCTCTATGGCCTGGGTGCCGGCCTTTGCCTCTCCGGATTTTGTATCGGACTCCTCGTAGTATAAGACCGAAATTTCGGGAATTTCAGGGGTCTTTTTTTTCCCTCCCAATTCATAGAGCGAGAGAGTGTAGTTTATTACTGCCTTTTCGATAATTCCTTCCGTGTATTTTTCTCTATCCATTTCTAAAACCTCAAACGGGGAAAAAGTGAGCTTTTCTACGTTTTCCCACAATATCTTCACGTTTTTTTTATGCCTGATCGTAAGGGCATAATGGATACGATCGCCGATGGTAATAACGTCCTTGTCCACTTTTCCTTCGACAAGGATTGGCACCTTTTTCACTGCGACAGGCGATGAATCCGTCACGCCTTCGCTTTTGTCCACTTCATTTCTGTAAGAAAAAGAAATGGGCGGGATTGAATAGATACCGTCTTTTATATCTGATGGCAATGAAAGTGCATAGGTAATTATCATGTAATCGTGGTCATTATCAAAGATCTGCCGCTCTCCTATTATTACGCCTTCTACCGAGAACGGGGAAAGATCGATTTTGTCCACACCTTCCAGATTAACGGTTACCCCCAACTTCCACAGTACCTGAACGGTCAGGTGCAGCGTCTTGCCGGGAATGAGGCGATAATCATCAATAAATGTCCAGATTTCAAGCGGTTTATCCGTTATGACCGGCTCTTGCCCCATTTCTGTAAATTCCTGGGTTTGAGGTTGCTCTTGTGCGTTAATATGAGAAAAACTATTTCCCCACAATACGATGCTGACACAGATGAATAAACTGATATAAAAATACTTCATCGTCTCCTTCTTCCCCCTCTCCTGATGCGTCTGTCGAAAAATTCAGAGATTTTTGTAATCCACATTTCTTCGTCATCCTCTGCCGATATTGCCAGATGGTCTATATTTAATTTTCTAAATAAAGCCAGGTGTGGTAAAGATACTTCCAGCGCCGTCGGGATATCCAGTAATTTTATCGTACCGGTCTCTATATCCCGGGCGGTCAAAAACCCTTTCGCGTGCGGCAGGGTTGTTTCCGTTCTGTCTGAAATAACAATAGGGATTACCTCGTGCAGATACGACAGCGTTTTGAGTGAGTGTTCATAATTATAAGACGCCAGAAAATCAGATAATATAAATATCAGAGCAGGGGAAGAAATTTTTCCGAGTAAAAATTTAAACGCGACATTCAGGTCTGTACGGGCGTTTTCAGGTGTTTCACGTAAAATATTTTGTACATTTATGAGCGCTTCCTTCTCGCCGGCCTTTGGCCGGATATAATTTTCTACCTTATTGGTAAATGTAACAAAACCTATCTCATTGCCGGTTTCCGCTGCGGCATGAACAAGAATTGAGAGGACGCCCGATTGAACGTATTCTTTTGTATTGAAAAAAGAACCAAATTTCTCCGAACGGCTTTTGTCAACAAGAAATACGATGGTCACCCGTTTATCCACCAGCTTCATGCGCACATGAAGTTTTCCGGTCTTTGCCGTTGCCTTCCAGTCGATGGATTTACAGTCGTCGCCCGGCTGGTATTGCCGGATCTCGTCAAGTTCCAGACCATGCAGGGCATTTACGTAACTGGAAAACACCCCTTCGAAGAGGTTTCCGATTAATCGTTGTAACGAGAGCCTTATCCTCCTTTTCATCTCATTTATTCCAGAATAGGGACATGCTGAAGGATTTTTTCAATGATGCTGTCGGAATCCATGCCCTGGGATTCCGCTTCATGGGTAAGGATGATCCTGTGTCGCAGGACGGGATAGGCCATTTTCTGGACATGTTCCGGCAATACCATATCGTCTCCGTGAATAAAGGCATAAACACGGGCAGCCTTCGCTAATGCGATGGTGGCCCGGGGCGATGCCCCGTACATGACAAGATTTCTTAATTCGCCATTGCCTTCTTCCGGTCTGGTTGCCCTGACCAGCCGCGTCATATATTTTACAATGGCCGAGGTTTCTTCCAGCGGCATCCATCCGGAAATTGTATGTCGCAGAGAGATTACTTCTTTTGCGTCTAAAACAACGTCTAATTCCGCTTCCACATCCCGAATTTGTCTTTCCGTGATTTCTCTTTCATCGCTATATGTCGGGTAACGTACTTTTAGTTTAAACATGAAGCGGTCTATTTCAGCCTCGGGCAATAAATACGTTCCTGATATCTCTATAGGGTTCTGTGTTGCCAATACAAGAAATAATTCCTCTAAAGGATAGGTCTCCCGCCCAATCGTCACCTGTTTTTCCTGCATCGCTTCGAGCAGCGCGCTCTGAACCTTTGCGGGTGCGCGGTTAATTTCGTCAGCGAGCAATAAGTTTGTAAACACAGGCCCTTTCTGTATCCTGCTTTTCCTCGTTTCCGGGTCCCACATTTCAAATCCTGTAATATCGCCGGGAATGAGGTCCGGTGTAAACTGCACCCTTTTAAACTTTGCATTCATCACACGGGCAACGGTTTTTACCGTAATGGTCTTTCCCAGTCCCGGATAACCTTCCAGGAGGATATGGCCGTCTGAAAGAAATGCGATAATAATACTCTCAATCATTTCTTCCTGGCCGACAATGACCTTTCCTGCTTCCCTTTTAATCTTTTCAACCTTCTCTTTTGCAAAATTTCTGTCATTCGCTATAGTTTTTGTCCGTGTCTTCACAGTTTCATATCCCCCATCTTGCCGCAGCAAGCCGCGGTTAAATTACCTTCTCCCTTATATTTTTCATTAACTGTGCTGATTTTTTACCAGAATTATCAAAATTCTTTTTGGAAGATACCTGAATAAGCAAATCATAAAAAAGGAACGAAAATATAATCCCATTCTTACCCTCTGGCGGGAATAAACCGGCTCAGTGCAGGTTATTTTCAGCCAACACGCCTCATTTTATGCATCAGATTATATAGTTTGACTGTTTTGTTTACAACCAAAATTATCATTCTTTTTTATTGCAACTAAATGCAATTTCATCACTCTACAGCATTGCCGCAATAAATTTTTACGAACAGGAAGACCCGTGCCCATGCACTGGCATGTTATATGCTAGCATAGTTATCGTTTACTCCTTTGTAGAAATATTATTGACAGTAAATTTAAAAAGGTGTATATATTCAAAATTTAATTCACAAATTATGAAAAGCATATTCAATTACCGTTTAGTTTGATAAATTTAATTCATGGAAAGGGGTTTGAAAATGTCATTTTCAAAACCAAATGCGTCTGCTGCAACACGTACGAAAAATAGGACACCTAACGATAGGACACACGCGAGCGGCATGTGTTCGGTTTGCGTGGATGAGTGTCCCGGCTTATGCGAGATCGGTAAATCCGCCTTCAGGGCGTCGGAAAATTTATATCCGCAACCCTTCGGGACTATCACGGCCGGGGCAGACAAGGACTACCCTCTGGACTTTTCCCATTTAAATATCATGGGAACTGCCGTTGGGGCGATAGGAATAGAGGCCGACAGCGACAAGGCAATCTTTGAAAATGTAAACACAGAAACACGGTTAGGCCGGGACAAGGGGATTAAATTAAAGCTACCCATTATGATTCCGGGGTTGGGTTCGACGAAAGTTGCAAAGACACACTGGGACGGGATAGCCGTTGGTTCTGCAATTTCCGGAACGGCTTTAACGATTGGCGAAAATGTAGGGGGCATGGATGTAAATTCCAAGTTTGAAAACGGGAAGATAACGTATTGTCCCGACATTGAGTACCGTGTAAAGGCCTTTCAGGATTGGCAGCAGGACGGTTACGGAACCATTGTACTGCAGGAAAATGTGGAAGATTCCCGATTGGGGGTGATAGAGTATGGTATTTCAAAATTGGGTGTTCAGGCTGTAGAACTGAAGTGGGGGCAAGGCGCTAAGGATATTGGGGGCGAAGTCAAGATCGATAGCCTGGAAAAGGCAAGGATATTGAGTGACCGTGGTTATATAGTCCTACCCGATCCTTATGACAATACGGTGGCATCTCTTTTTGGAAAATCATTTAAAGAATTTGAAAGACACTCCAGGGTCGGAATGGTTTCTGAAGAGGGATTTGTAAAAAGGGTTAAAGAATTAAGAAAGGCAGGCGCGAAATATGTATTCCTGAAGACGGGCGCTTATAGGCCTTCGGATCTGGCCAGGGCGGTTCGTTATAGTTCTGTCGCCGGCGTGGATGTGCTGACCGTTGACGGTGCCGGTGGTGGCACTGGTATGAGCCCCTGGCATATGATGAATGAATGGGGGGTACCCACCTTATACATCGCAGCTCTTACCTATAATTATGTACATAAATTGGCATCAAAGGGGCAGTACGTTCCGGATATTATCCTTGCCGGAGGTTTTGCCTTTGAAGATGATATCTTTAAGGCTATGGCGCTTGGCGCGCCTTATGTCAAGGCTGTGGGGATGGCTCGTCCGCCACTCTGTGCTGCCCATGTGGGAAAATTGGTTGCCGAGCAGATTAAAAAGAACGATATCGATAAAACTATTGAACCGTATGGAAAAACATTGGAAGAAGTATTTGTTCTGGCATCCAGGGTAAAAAGACTATTTGGTACAAATGGTCGGGAAGTACCGCCAGGGGCAATTGGCGTTTATTCATACTATCAACGTCTCTCCCAGGGTCTGCGACAGTTAATGTGCGGCACAAGAAAGTTTGCTTTGGAATATTTAACAAGGGACGATGTTGTATGTCTGACCCGCGAAGCCGCTGAAGTAACTGGTATAAAATATATTATGGATGCAGACAGCGAGGAAGCCGAACAGATCCTCATGGGAAAGGAAAAACCCATGAAAAAACCGGCGGCGAAGGCAAAGCCAAAAGCATCCCAAAAGCCTGTAATGAAGGTAAAGGCAAAGGGAAAAGGGAAAAAATAGATAGTACCATATCTGTTTGAAAAACCTGTTCTCGTGGAAGTGAACCACGAATAGCGTAAAAAAGAAAGGAGGCAGTTACAATGGGGAAAAAGAGAACCACGTTGCGCCTGGCAGTATGTCTTGCCATAATGTTAGGTATTGCAGGTTCATGGTCAGCGCCTGTTTATGCGAAGGGAAAGAAACTATTGGCGCTGGAAGGTACGGTTTTTGACCTCAAATCTTCAACATCGGGACTGGCAGTATATGGATATGTATCGGATAAAGAAAAGCACCCTGTTAAAGGCGCTAAAGTGATTATAAAAAGCAATACCGGAGGCAAGGGAGAGGGACTAACGGAGAGTTCTGGATTCTGGGGGTTTGGGGGACTCGAAGACAACGCAACGTACACCGTCGAGGCAAAAAAAGCTAACCTCGGTTCCAAAAAAACCACTTTCAAAATAAAGAAAGACGAAGATGAAAATTTTATCATTAATTTCCGGTTTAAAGGGATTGACGAGTAAAGGTTGGTAAATTAGACCTTTGGCAACTTTTACCCGCCATTTCTCCTCCGTTTACGGAAGAGATTGCGGGGGTGAATTCCTCGTTCTTTTAATGGCAAAGAGGATAAAAAATATTTATTAGAAGGTGTATTGCCTTTATTTCAAGGGTTTTCCGGCGTCTTACAAGGTACCGGAAAACCCTTTTTTGTTCAGGTATGATTTTTTCAAAAAAATATAAAAGCATTTATACGCTTTGGTTTGCACTGTGTTTTCTTCCCATTTTGATTGGCTGTCAAAAAAGACAGAATGTAGTTGTAATATCCATCGATACCCTACGTGCGGATCATATGGGGTGTTATGGATATGCGAGAAACACAACCCCGGTGATCGATGCCCTTTCAGACAAAGGGTGTTTCTTTAATAAAGCTACCTCCACTTCCTCCTGGACAGCGCCCGCCATGGCATCGTTGTTTACAAGCCTCATGCCTTCCCAGCACAACATAAAACACGGTGTCTGTAAGTCGGGGAATATTTACGGCCAGGAAATACTGGACTCATCCCACATAACCCTTGCCGAGGTACTAAAGGAAAATGGATTGATGACATTGGGAATTTCGTCCAATCCGCATCTCACACCGGAACTCGGCTTTGCACAGGGTTTTGACCATTTTCTGGTATGCAAATTTAATAATGCAGAAGAGATAACAAAAACGGCAATTGAATTTATGGCACAATATGCGAATGGTAAACCGTTCTTCTTGTGGGTACACTATTTTGATCCCCATTGGCCATACTCAAAACGGGAGCCGTGGATTCATACTTACGCTCCGGACTATCAGGATGAGCTAAAGCAATTTTACGATACGAACCTGCCAAAGGTACGCACTGCAGCGGGGATAGAAAAAGGCTCAAAGATACTGCAGTCGCTGGTTGCCCTCTATGACAGCGAAATCAATTACGTGGATCACTCTGTCGGCAAATTATTAGATGCCATTCAGGGCACAGGAAATACCATGATCGTGCTCGTATCGGATCACGGAGAAGGTTTTTTAGAACACAACACCTTGGATCATGGCTATCAATTGTATGAGGAATCTGTTCGCGTGCCGCTCATTATCCGATGTCCTGCCATAAAGCCGGCAAAAAAATCTTTCGATACCCCTTGTAGTATTATTGATATCCCCCTGACGATCCTTGACTGGCTGGATATCAAAGAGCGTCATCATTTTCAGGGAAGAAGCTTGTTGTCAGTTATAAAGGGGAAAATTCCTGATGACTCGGAGGGGTCCAATCCTGCGGTCATCAGTGAACTGAATCGTTTCGGCAAGAATTTGATTTCCCTGAGGATGGGAAAATGGAAGTATATTACCGACCGCAAGTATCAGAAAGAAGAATTATACGATTTAACAGCAGACCCATATGAAATAACAAATGTCATCGAAAAAGAGCCGTTACAACATGCTGAGATGAAAAACAGGCTCTCCAACTGGTTTGTCGCCACGGGAAAACCAAAGTCAAAGGTAAAAAGGGCAAAAGTAGACCAGGAAAGTTTGGAAAAATTGAGATCATTGGGTTATCTTGAATAAAACGATGGGCAAATTACGCTATTATTTCCCGATACTCTCCCTTATTTCGGTTTCCTTCCTCGTTTATCTAAATGCGCTAAGGGGGGGGTTTGTCTGGGATGATATGGTCTTGATCGTTGACAACGAAGGAATCAGAAAATGGGGCTGTTTCTGGGAGGATTTTACACGGGATTTTTTCGATACAACCGACGATATCATTGATTTTAAATATGGCTACTACCGGCCTATTATAAGCCTCAGTTACATGGCTGATTACGTCCTGTGGGGACTGAACCCGTGGGGGTTCCACCTTTCCAATATCATCTTTCATACTATCTGCGGTATTTTGGTTTATCTCATATTTAATCTGTTATTCGATAACCGTTATACCTCTCTTGCCGCCTCTTTGCTATTTGTCTGCCATCCGATTCATACGGAGTCTGTAACATGGATATCCGGACGCACCGACGTTGTTGCCGCGATATTTTTTCTATCGGCTTTTTATTTCTATCAAAGAACAATACATATCCCCCCGTCTTCCCTGTTAACGGGGAAAAAATGGCAGAGAAAAGATATTCCTGAAAAAACAAACCTTACCGGCGATCCTTTACGTTATGATCTGGCCGGGCCCACGCCAAACCCCCCCCCTTACGAAGGGGGAGATAGGGGGGGGGATCTGAAAACGTTCAGGCAGTTTCTCAATCAAGGAAAGATTTACTATACCTGTTCTCTTGTTTTCTTTGCCATTGCAATGCTCTGCAAGGAGATGGTGGCGACATTGCCATTTCTCCTGATAGCCTATACCTGTTATTTTGCAGGATTGAGAGGGAAAAGACGATTCGCCGCATCGCTTTTGATGAGTGCGCCTTACTTCTTTGTTCTGCTTCTCTATGGTGTCACCCGGTTTGTTATTTTGAAGATTTCCACCGTGGTCAATCCCGGCGGGGAAGAAATGGAGGGCATTTACCCGACAGCCGTTTCATTCATAAAAACCATATTTCTTTATGGAGGGAAACTTCTTTACCCCGTACACCTAAGTGCATACATCCAGAATCCCCTGTCATTTTCGATAACAGAGCCTGCCGTTATTTTATCAACATGTGGAATCATCGTGCTCGTTTTTCTTATTCTATGGCTGAGGAAACGATGGTCTTCTGTGTCATTTATGATCCTGTTTTATTTGGTGACATTGATACCGCTATCCAATTTTGTTCGTATTTCGGCGCCGTGGGATATGGGTTTTGTCATGGCAGAACGGTTTTTATATATTCCTTCAGTTGGTTTTTGTGGCGTAATAGCAATATTATTGACCGTCCCATGGGAGGGGCAGAAACACGTATTTTCAACACTAAGGCATGTCACGATTCTACTGGCCATTGCCCTTCTGATTTTTTACTCAGGGCGAACACTTCTCAGGAACAGGGACTGGAGAAACGAAAAGGTCTTTTTCCTAAAAACCCTTGAAGACGCGGCTGAAGCGGCACTCCTTCATCATGCATTGGGGAATATGTATGTCAGGGAGGGAAACTATACAAGGGCGCTCGATTCCTATAAGGAATCGCTGCGATTATATCCATCATACCATGCTGCCTATAATAATATAGGGACAATTTACAGCAAAAAGGGATTTTTTGATCAGGCAATAGCTGTATTTACCGAGGCAATAAAGATAAACCCTGATTACGTACAGGCACATTTCAACCTGGGAACGGTGTATTATCAAAAAGGGATGTCCGCGGAGGCCTTCAGCGAATTCAAAAGAGTCCTGAAACTCAGCAACAATTACGTAAGGGCGCACAATAATCTTGGTATTATTTATGCGGAACGGGGACAATTAAGCGAGGCCGTTGCTGAATTTGAAGAAGTGCTCAAGCGCGAACCGCACAACGAAAAGGCAAGAAACAATCTGGCAATAATAAAAGAAGAATTGGCAAGTAAAACTTCAGATAAAAATTTGGAGGATGACGGCTTGTAAACGCCACTTTTTTAGGAAGTTTTTGAGGGAAGATGAAATGCCCCCCCTCTACCGGTAGGACATGCGTCTCTGCTGTCATAATAATATTGGCACGAAAATACCCCTCTCCCCCCCAAGGAGCGCTTACAGTTGGACAAATTTTTTGCTGGACAAAATGAAGTACCAAAGGCATACTAAGGTACATGGAATCAAAAGTAAGCCAAAGCGAGGAAATGGGAGATGGGGGATATAGGGGCGCAAGGAGAAAT
>WYAU01000020.1 GCA_011525665.1 Candidatus Brocadia sp. | reverse complement strand
TATTGCATCTTTACACCCTGTTTTCACCTTCAACCCTCCTCCTGTTGTGTATAATCTGTTCTTTACAAACATCTTATACCATAAACAACAGGGGATTTCTATCTCTTCGGTGAAAAATCCGGGTTAGCGCATTTCAGGCATTGAGATGCAAACAAATCAATCATCATGGTATCCAATATTATGGGGGATACAATATGTAATAAATACTAAGCTTATCAAAGATTTTCTTGGCATTTTTACTGTTTCGCGTTTCCTGAGATACCATGCCAAAAACCTTCTTAATCACATGGTAGCCAAGGGTCCTGTAGGCTTCAAACTGGGATTCGTCAAACATCTGATTAAGCGTGGTTTGATGGGGAAATGTATCGTTCTGCGTCCGATAACTCTTGATATCCAGGGACTCGTCGCCGGTTAATGAGGACTTGATATAAACGAGGATACCATCAAATGGAGTTTCGGAATCAACTTTTGTATATTTAATGGTTCCTATGGCATAATGGCTGCCGCTGTTTCCCGATTCCTTGTCCTTCTTCATCCGTTCTACATTGATAGAAATATTAATGCCGAAGTCGGTGCGGCATTTTTCAATGGCATTTGCAAGATCGCCGAACTCCATATCGGGGTCTTCACCCACGTCGCAGGCAACGATGTACCGGCACCGTCTCCTGACAAGTTCATAAATGCCCAGGTTCTCGAAGTGTCCCCCGTCGGAAAGATAAACGTATTTTCCACGGTCATCGCTCCACCCAAATAGCTCCTTCAAGAGATAATACAACCCTGAACAACCAGTCACCCCATATTTCCCGAAGGTTTTTTTGTGTCTTGGATTGCCAAACCACTGGCCAAGGCGGACATTAAACACCATCATAATAAAAGCGAGGGCGCCTGATGAACGGTATCCCATGCTGGGACTTGCCGCAGCGCCGGAGATGGCCATGGCATCGCTAAGTTTAAATTTTCCTGTATCGTCCCATGTACGATATGCATCTTTTTCCAAATCTTTTCCATTCTCCTCAGGAGGATGTCTATGATTGGGTGAATAGCCATAGTGCAGGGGGGTGAAAACAAAGGATGCCGCCTTACGCTGTTGCCAGGCGAGTTCTGCCCCTTTTGTTAAATTAAGGGTGACATTTATGATGGGATAAGGACCGTCATAGCCTTTATCTGGAAGAAATTCGTTGATTCTTATATTTTTCATATCTTTATTGCTCTGCTTACTACCAATTTCAGTATCTCCCAGCGCACCAAGATATGCACGTTTCAGTCTGTCCTTATAAAGGGTGTGAAGTGAAAGGGAGTTGATATTCATCCCCCAGGGCATAAAAAAAGCAATTCCCAAAGAAACAGCAAAAGCAATTAGTAGTTTCCCCCAATCCGACGTTTGATCTAATTGAAATACGTGAGGCAACCAGGCTGAGATGATAATAGAGCCCGCGATGATGATACACATTCCCAAGGCTATTGCTATCTTAAAACCCCATTTTGCGCCCTTCCCTTCAGTTCCTGTGATAAATCTCTGTAACAGCCCGCTCATAACAATCATTACATGGACCCAGGCAAAGGTGGCGATAGACTGAAACAAGATGACGATTTTTCCTGAAATTACTTCTCCAAAGATGGTCACAGCAAACAAGGCGGTTATCAGCGCCGTCCAGCCAAGAAGAGACACGGCAAAATGTCCAAGCCCTTTCTTCTCGTCCTCGGAGAAGGTATCTCTGGACAGCAGAAACCAAACAGCGCCCGCAAAAAGAAATATCAATATAACCGTGGGCATGCCAAAACATGCAAAGACCAAACGGCTAAGTTTGCTTTTTGTACAATCCGCGGGAAACATCTCCTCAATGAGAAGGCGGTTAAGTTTTTTGACGTTGTTTTGCGCTTCCTTATTTATTTCAGAAAACTGTTTCCTTCGGGAATCGGAGGTCTTTTCTGCTAAATCGTTTACATTAGAACTGAATTTGAAATAACATACCCTATCGTAGAAAGCAGGATACTGTATCAATCTATTAAGCCATGAAATTAGGCTTTCATCAGAGGATTTGCTCAATGTATCCTTTGTACCTCGCAAACTATCAGTAACATCTATAATTTCTTTGGTTTCTTTATAAAGTGCTCGGATTTTGTATAACGGAAATCTGGTTGGGTAGATTTCATCCAACAAAAACCAATTTAGATTTTTGATCCTTTCTTCTTGATAACCTATATATTTTGCAAAAGTTTTTCTACGATAATCTTCTGTTTTTTCTGCAAAATAATCTATCTCCTCATAAAGAAATTTACGGTAATACTTCCATATAAAATTGTCATAGAGACAAGGAATTTCTAATATCTCATTGAAATGCTCACGTGTATTATTGTGGGCTTTAAAATGTATTTCGTTGTCATCTATAATCCCATCTTTTCTCAGCGTTTTACAAAGTGTTTCTACTTTGGATAAATCAATAAACTCGTCCTCCCTGAAGTCGCTTACGGCAATGTCTCTTTTCTGCATCCAATATGATAAAGCAAAAAATAGTCCACCAGCAACGCCTCCCGCAATCAAAAAAAATATAGTTTTTTTAAAGATTTTACATTTATCTATTTCACTTTTTGTGATTGTGAAAAGCAAAAAACTAAAACTGAAAAACAGGAATGATGCAAAAACCCACTCCCATAAATTTATTGAATCAATATAATATCCCTTCCATAATCCGTAGCTAAGGAATAAGGCTCCTATAACCAAGACAAAAGGCAACCACTTTCGTTCCATTGAACCGCTAAGGAAGCTGATGCAAATGATAATAAATATAAAAGGAATGACCAAACAAACGATATTCATGCAGGAATGAAAGAGCGACTCTGGGTAATAGAGAAAGATAAGCAGGAGATGAATAAGGGTTATAATGGAGAAAAGAACTGATACGAGGATGAGCAGGTTGAAGAATGAGTTGCGCAGATATGTTGTAAGGAGCAACCACGTATCAGCACCAAGCAACCCCTTTTGGGGCGTCAGGTAGTTGCTGTAATCACGCAGGTGATGGATTTCTTCAGGCTCCTCCTTATTATTATGCTTGCTCCGGTCAGGATGCAGGTTGTCAATAGCAGTCTGCCTACCTTTGTTTTTTATCCATGCTACCAGCCAGCTCCCGATATAACCGCCGCCGGACACCGTTGATAGATAATCGAAGATGGGGAGTATGCCCAATTCTGCCATGCCCTGCAGCACGCCAAGATTAAAGGTGGCGCTGCGAATACCACCGCCGGAAAAGGCAAGGCCAACTAATAATTCTTCACTAGAATTGTTACCTTCAGGCAATCTTTTTTTACGAAGTTTTTTGATTTCTTCTTTTTCTGCGTCTTTGACTTCATCAAAGGTCAAAGTATTTGTGTTCGATGTGTTATTTCCGGTGTTTTGCATAGATACCTCCGGATGCATATGAGAAGTGGTGATCGACTTGCAGGCGTTTGTGATGAATAAAACAAAAATTTTAAAAAATTTCAAGTCTAATTTTCCGCTTTTTGCAATGGAGCTATCATTATCCGGATTACGGTAAAAGATACTTTTTGCAAAGTCATTGCGGTGCAATTTTAAATACACGGGAATATTTTCCATTTCAAATCTTTGTCCTGTTTGGTATATTTTCCACAATAGATATCTTAACGTATCACAACCGTGTCTAAATGGATAAACCATCCCTCAATCCCTTTCGCAAGGAGGGGACTTCGTCGTGAGCTCAGCCGAACGATGAAGGGGAGGCAAAAATCCTGCTACAAAAAGAAGTTTTTATAAGGTAATACTATAACGCTGAGAACGAATTTTTTGAGGAAGTTGTAAAGTGATAGAGATAAAACCAGTGACCGGAACAATCGATGCAATTGTTAAAGTCCCGGGCTCGAAGAGTTATACAAACCGTGCCCTTATCACGGCGGCATTGGCTGATGGAGAATCCATGATTGCGAATGCCCTTTTCAGCGATGATACCAAATATATGGCATCCGGCTTGAATGTCCTGGGAATATCTGTTGAAGAACAGCAAGATGTCAATAAGTTCATCGTACACGGAAAAGGTGGGGCTATTCCCGCAAGAGAGGCGAATTTGTTTGTCGGGAATGCAGGGACTGCCATGAGGTTTTTGACGGCCATGCTGACCCTGGGCAACGGAGACTATGAGATCGATGGTGTTACGCGTATGCGGCAAAGGCCCATACAGGATTTACTTGACGGTTTACGGCAGCTTGGGGCGGATGTTATATCGAAACATAACGACGGTTGTCCACCCGTAATAATCCGGGGGAAAGGATTAGATGGTGGATTGGCCGTTGTAAAGGGAGATTTGAGCAGTCAGTATTTTAGCGCCCTGTTGATGACGTCCCCTTATGCAAAAAGAGACGTAGTAATAGAGGTGAAGGGCTGTCTGGTTTCAAAACGTTACGTGGATATGACAATCGCATTGATGTGTCAATTTGGTGTGAACGTCGAGAACAATGACTATAAAATGTTTTTGGTAAAATCCGGGCAGCGTTACAAAGCGACAAACTACGAGGTTGAGGGAGACGCATCGGCCGCCTCTTATTTTTTTGCCGCTGCGGCCATTACCGGAGGGAAGGTAAGAGTTGTGGGCATCGGAAGTGATTCTTTGCAAGGAGACATCCATTTTGTCGATGTCCTGAAAAGTATGGGTTCTAAGATCACGATGGGCAGCAAGTGGATTGAGGTACAAAGTAACACACTGCACGGGGTAGATGTTGATATGGGTGATATGCCGGATGTAGTGCAGACTTTGGCAGCCGTGGCAGTGTTTGCCCGCGGTAAGACGCGGGTACGAAACGTAAAAAATATGCGCATAAAGGAAACCGACCGCATTGCTGCGGTGGTGAATGAATTACGCAGGATGGGGATTTCAGCGGTGGAATATGAAGACGGTTTCGAGATTGAACCATCTCCTCCCCGACCAACTGAGATAGAAACGTACGATGACCATCGTATGGCCATGAGCTTTGCATTGATCGGGTTGCGTTCAAAAGGGATATCAATAAAAAACCCGGAGTGCGTATCCAAAACATTTCCTGATTATTTCCAGAGATTAGAGGCTTTAAGGATTGGGAAGTAGTTTGTTACGGGTTAACGGAGAAATATACGAATTATCACTGAAAAACGGTACAGGAAACCGCATGTATGATGCACAATGCAGGATATCTCTTTACCTGCATGATAGATCCTCGTACAGCGTGTCATGAAGACATTTACAGGTTCTTACCATGCGGGGATGGACGACACAGCAATCTCCTGTATCATTGACGAGAGGGGATTGCTTCGCTCCGCTGGCAATGACTATTATCTGTCAATTTACTTAAGACGTTCCCAATAGTACCTTGCTAAAAAATATTTTTTTCCTGTTATGATTACTCAAGACCTTGACGAAAAATATATGGCGCTTGCTTTGGAATTGGCAGAAAAAGGACGGGGGCGGGTGGAGCCGAATCCGATGGTAGGCGCCGTGCTGGTAAAAAATGGTAGGATCATCGGAAAGGGTTATCACCGGGTCTTTGGAGGACCACACGCCGAGATACACGCAATCACCGAGGGGGGAGATAACTGCCAGGGGGCAACACTCTATGTTTCCATGGAGCCCTGTGCACACTACGGTAAAACAGCGCCGTGTGTTGATGCCATCATTAGGGCGGGGATTGTAAAGGTGGTAACAACGGTTATTGATCCCAATCCCGTTACCTCCGGCAAGGGGATACAAAAATTGAAGGAGGCGGGGATTGAGGTCAGGCTGGGTATTATGGAATCTCAGGCCAAAAGACTCAATGCCCCTTTTTTCAAATTAATGCAGAAAGGATTGCCGTATGTGATGATGAAATGGGCAATGTCGCTCGATGGCAAGATTGCTACGCATACAGGAGACTCCCGGTGGATCACGTCTGAGGAATCGCGTGCGTATGTGCATAAAATCCGCGGTCAGGTGGATGGTATAGTGGTAGGAATCAATACCGTATTGCGAGACGATCCGTTACTGACCTGCCGTTCGGAAGGGGGAAGAAACCCGAAGAGAATTATTATCGACAGCAACGCCTCTCTCCCCTTAAATTCCCGTCTTTTGAGGACGATCAACGAAAGTGAAATAATAGTTGCTGTTAATAAAAACGCACAGCATGAACGCGTTGAGAAACTGGAACACTTAGGATGTAAGATTATTCAAACGAGAGATACGAATGGTTGTGTGGATTTGAAGGACCTCTTCCCGAGGCTTGGAGAGATGAATTTGACCAATATTTTAGTAGAGGGGGGCAGCCGGGTTATTACCTCAATGTTTGAAGGGCATCTCGTTGATAAAATAATAGTTTTTATTGCCCCCGTTATTATCGGCGGAGAAGGTGCAAAATCACCCTTACTCGGTAAAGGGATTGATAAGATAAGCGAGGCTATAAAATTTGATGAAATTTCGGTAAAAAGGTTTTTCAATGATGTAGTTATTGAAGGCATCTTGGCATCGTGATTTGTCCGCTTACACTGTTACCTCAATCCAGCGGTAAGAAAGGAAAGAACCATTGAATCCGCCGATGCATCGGTATGCTGGATTATTCGTTTAAAGTCAATAACTTTCTTACCGCTGGATAGAAATTACAATTGTGATTCAGTATTTGAAAAATACCTGGAAAGCGACATCGGGGAATACCGGGGAGTGTATGTAATCACTAATCACATAGAATCAAGATCACCATCCTCATCGTCCAACGCTTTTTCAATCTCAAATTCAATCTCTCTTCTCGGATCGAGCACAAGCTTTTTGTATCTTTCTTTAATAAGAGCCAGACGCTCGGATTTTTTCCGCTGGGTATCAACCGAATAATTTACATCCAAAATCATTTTTTTCCCTTCTCCTTTTCGCAATTTCAAAATTATCAAATTATCTGTGAATTTTTTGTGAATTTCTAAAATTTTAAAAATTATATATTCAACCTGACCAATGTCAAGCCTAAATTAAATAAATTTTCCGACATTTTTTGCCTTGCATTTCAAAATCCATTTCTTTACTATTATCCAACTGAAAAGCGGAGACGACTGTAAATAATTTACTTTTCCAAAAAACTCCCCGAAGGAGGGAATCGAAATGCAATTTAAGGATAGGGTTGCAATTGTCACAGGAGGTACGCGGGGTATTGGCAAGGCAATTGTGCTGGAACTGGCGAAAAACGGTTGCACTGTTGCCTTCAATTATAGTAAAAACGCCGACGCGGCGAATACACTGGTAAAAGAGATTGCGTCTTTGGGCGTAAAGGCCATTTCCTTCCCGGTCAATGCGGCCAGTTTTGAAGGCGCCAGGAATATGGCAAAGGAGGTGAAAGACAAGTTCGGTAAAATAGATTTCCTGGTAAATAATGCCGGTATTACGCGGGATAAACTCCTGGCTCTCATGGGCGAGAGTGATTGGGACGAGGTTCTCAATACCAATCTCAAGAGTGTATATAATTTTTCCAAGGCGGTTATTACACAGATGATCAAGCAGAAGTCAGGGAGCATCCTGAATATAACCTCCGTGAGTGGTCTGATGGGAATGGCAGGACAGGTAAACTATTCTTCGTCCAAGGCAGGTATGATCGGTTTTACCAAGGCGCTGGCAAAGGAGGTGGGAAAGGCAAATATTACGGTAAATGCTATAGCCTGCGGTTTTATTGAAACGGACATGACGGCCGTCCTGCCCCAGGAATACAGGGACAAGATGATTGAAATGATCCCGGTGAAGAGATTCGGCAGTCCCGAGGAAATTGCAAAGGTAGCCACGTTTCTGTTGTCGGATAACGCCAGATATATTACGGGACACGTCATTAGCGTAGACGGCGGATTGGCGATGTAAAAAAACAGCAACAGTTCACCGATGGCATGTGTCGTGGGCGCTCAGTCGAACGGGATCAGAAAATGCCGGTTTTATCGTCCTTGGTACCCCCTTAACAAACGAGAGAAATTTAGGGGGTTGTTTATCTGATTGTGGTGGACTTTGCTGTGGCCTGAACTACTACGGAAAATGAGAGGTGATAAGTATGTTATTTCTTTTAAAGGTTGAGATAAAACAGATGCCCCAGATGCCGGCAAAGGACTTTCTGGGATACGTGATAAAGGAGTGGGAGTATTTTTCCCGTTTTCAGCGGCGGGGAAAGATTCTGGCGGGGGGAAAGCTGGCTGGCAGGCGGGGGGCAGCCGCCATTATTGACGCTGAATCTAATGAAGAAATGGAAGAAATTGTCGCGAAACTCCCCCTTTTTCCATTTTTTACCGATATAGAAATTACACCACTGATACCCATGGAAAAGGCATTACTGGACACAAAAAGAATCCACTCTCTTATGAAATAGGATTTATCATTAAAGGGAAGTTTTTCACGAAAGTATATAAAAACAGTCCCGGACAATTGAACATTGGTGTGAATGATTCAGGAGGCTTTTATCAATATTCCACGATTGACATGTTTCACTATTTACGTTAAATCCAACTTTACTGCTTAATGGCCGATTGTAAAGGCGAACGCTATCAATGACGCCTTTCTGTCATCATAAAAAAACTATGCGTCGTATCTGCGCACGAATTCCCATTTTGCTTGTCTGTGTATTGCTGAATGTCCCTGCATCCGCAGAACAAATATCAGGATACGAAGCGCACCACCGCATTATCGATTGCAGCACAATCACCCGGACTCAAAAACCCCTGGCAATCAGAACTGACAGGGAAACCCTGGAATATTTTATCGAGCATGTGGAAGAACTCACAAAACATGGAAAGGATTTTAAGAAAAAAGATTTGCTTCTTGAGGTTATGGGGAACGGGCGATATGGCATCCAGATGCCTGCCAGGCACATTACCGGAGAATTTGAGCTGGTAGAGCGGCAACCCGAGAAAGCAGTCTATATGGGACACGGCAATGCTGCCGTTTTCTTTAACTTTTCAGGCTCTATTGTACTGGAGATTGATTACTCAACACAAAACGATCCTGCAGGGTCTTATGAAGACGTAAAAACGTCCGTCCATTTGAAGTTTGACAATGCATTTTTTGCCCTCCTTGCTCAGGCGGCAAGTCCCATCCTGATCCCCCAGTTGGATAAACTCATTACCCGGCTTGCAACAAAGACAAAAAATGTATTGGAAACGGTTTATGTAAACAAAAAAACACAAAGAAATAAGTAAGAAGCCGGTATTTTTGTATAAATTTTTTGGTAAATTATCCCACCTTTTAAATATACCCCAGCCTGGACAACCTTTCCTTAATCTTATCTTCTTCTTCTGCTGAGTAAACGTGTGCAGCCGCCCCTTTCGGGATCAGATAGCCTAATTCCATCAATTTATTTACAATTTTATTCGCGGATTCTTCCACAGTTTCCTTATCGGTTTCAACGATAAGTTCGGGACAGACCGGTTCCTCATAGGGGGCTGAAGCCCCCGGAAAATCCTGAATTTCCCCCTTGAGTGCCTTCTTATGTATACCCTCCACATCCCGCTGCACGCAGACCGCCAAGGGGCACTTTACATAAACCTCAATAAAATTGCCAATTTCCCTGCGAGCGGTTTCTCTACCCTCCCGGGATGGAGATATCGCGGCGAAAATAACGGCTACGCCGTTGCGTGTCAGCAATTTACACACGAATGCAATCCTCTGAACAGTGATGTCATAATCTTGTTTGCTAATTCCCTGCCCCTGGCACAGGTTTGTTCTCACTACATCACCGTCAAGTATTTCAACGTTTCTATCCCATTCCTTCAGTTTTTTTTCCAGGAGATGCGAAATAGCCGACTTTCCGGATCCTGACAAACCGGTAAGCCAAACCGTAAAACCTTTATTCATCCTTTATTTCCTCATCAAATATTTCGTATACGATCTCTATTTATGCTACGTTCGATATTAAAGATAATTGCAGATAAACCGTTTGAACCGTATCTATTTTTCTATGATGGTAACCTGTAGTTTCAAATGTCTTTTCATCGGTCCCAGGCAACGCCGCACTTGTCATTATTGAATAACCTTCCCCTCCATATTTTCAGGCACTTTAACGCCCATATAGTTCAATATGGTTGGGGCGATATCATACAAGGTTACACCGTTAAGTCGTACACCTTCCCTGTCTCTCCCGTTTTGCATGATAAAAATGCCATACTGAGAATGATTTGCATCGTCAGGGCCGGTGTCATTTTCATCTGCCCAGATGGTCCCGTTTCCGACACTGCCGATGGAACGCCAGAAGAGGTCTCCGTAATAGACGATTAAATCCGGCGGTATGCCATTACACTCCGAATAAATATCTTCGGGTTTAAAAACCCTTGTATGAATAATACTACCGTTTTCATCCCTCAAATCTTCTAACTTTTTAATCAGTTCGTTTCTCACGTGCTCATAATGCTGGGGCGCAATGAGTCCTTTGGGCTCCCTCCCCTTCACGTTCATAAATAACCGTCCATAGTAGCCACCCTCGCCCCAGACCATCGTGTTTCCCCAGTCAACAATGAGTTTATTGAAGGGGGTAACCTCTGCCGGATAATGCACCAATTTCAGGTAACCGTTCTGGATAAGCCATTCGTTAATACAAATACCCCCGACCATTTTTTTCGCCCCATGGTCTGATACAATAAGGATCATGGTATCATCGTTGAAGAGTTTAAAAGTCTCACCAATTTCCTCATCGAGATACTTATAGTAATTGAGGATGGCATCCTGATATTTTGAGCCTGGTACATGTTTCGGATGATCCTGATCAAAATATTTCCAGAAGGCATGGTGTATCCTGTCCGGCCCCATCTCCACCATCATAAAAAAATCCCATTCTTTAGATCGGATAAAATGCCTGGTCAACCTGAACCGTTTGTGCGTCATGGCATATATCTCTTTTAAGGTGGATTCCTTGTTATCGCTTCTGAACTCATCCACATCCAGAATATAGCCATTGGAAACGGTCTCCACCTCGGCTTTTAATTCAGGAGGATACGTGTATTCGCCCTTCGTGTCGGGCGTCATAAAACAGGTAACCATGCATCCATTAACGGGCCGGGGTGGATACGTCATCGGAACACCAATCACCACGACCTTCTTCCCCAACTTCGACAGGATATCCCACACCGTATCAACAGTGACGGCCTTTGAATTGGCAAAGGAGAGACCATCATAATCGTAACTCGATCGGTTTCTAAACCCGTAGATTCCCAACCTGCCGGGATTGGCGCTTGTCATCATGGACATCCATGCCGGGCAGGTAATCGCCGGGATCGTGCTTTTCATTTCACCGTATCTGCCCTGGGAAATCAGCCGTTTTATATTCGGCAATTGATCCAGCCATCGGTCAAACAAGAGCTCCGGCGGGATAGAGTCCAGACCTAATACAAATACTTTCCTCTTATTAATTACCATCACTATTCACTTTTTAAACCTTTTTTGGTATTTTTCCCGTGAGGGGAAATATTTTACAAACTGTCTTTATTTTGCGTTCCGGTATGTCAGACAACAGCAGAAGAGATAGGTCTCAATCGTAAAGATAATAAAAAAGCCCACGCTTGAAGTAAAACCGACAACCTCAACATTAGTAATGACATTTTTGTATTCTTTGCCATTTTTACAAGTGGCCGGAAACATGTCCTTTGTGATTATAATACCTTGTTTTGAGACAACTTGCAACATAAATTTATTCCCTGCTGATTCCTGCCGATTCCATGCCATTCCGATGGGTTTGACCACGTTTTGACTACAATTTGACTTCAGCAAATTTTTTCTTTATGAATATAACCTTATGTGTTATATTATCTCAGTACTCAAGCAAGTCCTTACTATGATAAAAAGACCGTGATTAAATCCTTCAAAGATAAAGACATTGAGAAATTATATGTTACGGGTAAAAGCAGAAAGTTTGTTCCTTCCGTTTGTAAAATTGGATTACGGAAATTAGACTATCTGAATGCAGCGCATACCTTGAATGATTTAAAAGTGCCACCAGGAAACAAGGTGGAGGCATTAAAAGGCGATTATGAAGGGAAACATAGTGTAAGGATTAATGACCAATACCGTATCGTATTTAGATTTGAAGGATCGCACGCTTATGATGTGGAAATTACAGACTATCATTAAAAGAAAGGAGGGAATATGATTGCATTAAAAAGAAAGCCAATACATCCGGGTGAAATCCTGAGGAGAGACTTTTTAGAACCTTTAGGAATGACTCAATCACAGCTAGCAAAAGAGATCCATACCACATTTAGGACGATAAATGAAATCGTAAATGAGAAAAGGAATATCAGTCCTGAAATGGCCGTCAGATTATCAAGGTATTTTGAAACATCGGCTGAACTCTGGTTAAATCTTCAAAGCCAGTATGATCTCTCTGTTGTAAAAGAAAAAAGGATGGATAATCTGAAGGACATAAAACCCTTTAGGAAAAAAACCTGTTAAGGCCGGAGAGATGGAAACGGTGGGCAATAATTAACTGGGGGTTAATCATGCAATTTTCAATTATGAAATTATCAGGCATAAATGTAGACTTACTCATGAATTTTAATGAAACAGTCTTAAAAAACGGAATTAAACGATTTGTATTGTAGTTCATCGTGCCCTTCGTGGTGAGTAAAACTTTCTCAAAAGATACATGTTATCATGGACAACGAATATAAAGAGACGTACACAAAGCTATACAAAATTTACAAAAAATATCAGTAGACGTATAAACGTAACCCAGACTCACATCAAATGTGTTGTATGTGGTCAACGGATGATCCTCCAGGTACAATCGAGGATACTGAACCAATATAATGAAATAGAGAAAACCTTTGAGATAACTTTGGATGAAGATGAGGCACTTGTACTTTATGATATGGATTTAGATGAAGCAGTTCAAAGGATTATTGAGATAAAGAGGGGAAAATGCTAATAAGGCACGCAAAAACTGCCCTCAAATTTTGACTGTTTTTATAATTCTTCGTGCCCTTTGTATTCTTCGTGGTAAAAATAGGAGTCAAATAGAATGAAACCATTTCATACCATCGCCATCCCCCATAAAGATATCTTAGAAAGCCGACTCACGATGGACGTCTTTGCCGCTGACCTCTGGGATGTGTATCAGGACAGAGGCTCTGAGGAATACAGGGATGCAGAAAACCTTTTTCAATACGACCTCTGTAACACAAGGACTCGAAATTTATTAGATATAGTGGAAAGGCGTGTAACGGGTAAGGGTGGCGATCCGGTTATTCAGATTCAAAAATCTTTTCGTCGGTGGAAAGACCGGTGTTTAATACTATTTTGAAGCGCAAAAATTGCATATGAAAATATTGAAAATGATAAAACCCATAACCTGTTCAGAAGAACAGAAATGTATCGACGGTCTGAAACCCTTGTAAAATAAAAGCCCGCGATCGGAGTCGAACCGACAACCTCATCATTACGAATGACGTGCTCCGCCAGTTGAGCTACGCGGGCTTAAGATACAGTACCATAAAAGAATATATATTATACGAAATCTTTTTTTATTTACAATAAATTATTTGGAACTGTTCATCCTACTATTCTGTGAATCTCTAATACCTGTTCAATCAAAAAAGGAAGGTCGTTAAGAGATAACATGGTCGCAGCGTCTGAAAGCGCCGTTTCAGGGGCTTCATGCACCTCTAAGAACAAACCGTCGCAGCCGGCAGCAACAGCGGCTCTGGCAAGCGGCATAATCATTTTTCTTTCGCCCCCGGAAACGTTTCCCTGACCGCCTGGCAACTGAACACTGTGCGTCGCATCGAAGACCACCGGATAACCCCATTCCCGCATAATAACCAATGATCGCATATCGCTGACCAGATTGTTATAGCCAAAGCTGGTCCCGCGTTCCGTCAGTACAATCCGTTCATTCCCCCTGCTTCGTATCTTTTCGACAACGGACTTCATATCCCAGGGAGCCAGAAATTGTCCCTTCTTCACATTCACCGGTTTTCCTGTCCTTGCCGCTGCGAGGATTAAATCTGTCTGCCGACAAAGGAAAGCCGGGATTTGTATCACATCAAGCGTTTCTGCCACGAATGAAACCTCTTCCGCAGTATGAACGTCTGAAAGCACCGGCACATCGAGCCGGTTCTTAATGTCAGCTAAAATCTTTATGCCTTCCTTCACGCCGGGTCCGCGGTACGAATCCACTGATGTCCGATTCGCCTTATCATACGAGGACTTAAAGATAAAGGGTATCTTTTTGTCAAAAAATATTTTTTTCAATTTTTCTGCCAACTTCAGGCAGCTAGTATGACTCTCTATGACACACGGCCCTGCAATGAAGACCAGGGGTTGCCCCCGGCCTATTGAATAATTTCTGACATTTACCATCTCAACCATTCCAAAGCGTAGCGAAACTACAACCAAATCAACCACCCTCTTCCCCGTCCTTCGCAAGGAGGGGGATAAAGGAAAAGCAAAAAGCGCGGCTCAAAAAAGATATTTTTACAAGGCAAGCGTTCACAAAAAGATGAATGACGAGATACAGAAAACACAATTACGTTAATATAAATAACAATTTTCCATGTGTCAACAGAATATAATAACACCGAAAAAGAGTTTGCTACCTGTTTACTATGTTTGTAAAATGGCTTCATTGATCTCAGACATTCGTTTTTCATTATCCAAAACAAGAGGAGAGGCAAAAATGAAAAGCAGGTTCTTTGTATACGTGTTTGCATTGTGCTGTATATCTTTTACCGCATTTGGACAGTCTTTTGAATATGACGCCCCTTTAATACGACTAAAACCTGGCTTACCTACCGTTTTCTCCATAGAAGGCGTTAGGGAAATATACGGCGGGGACGAGGAATCCATATTAAATATCAGCATAAGCGTGAAAAAAGGAAGAATTGAGTCTGTAAGCAGAGACGCGGGATGCTGGGTGGTAACGGTGAGAACCGGCGGTAAAGAGGCCTCAACGTATGTGATTAAAGATAGCCTGTTCAGGATTGTCGGTGAAGAATCAAAAAAGGTCGTCGTTAATGCCATTCACTGGAAAGACGGAAACTAAAGACGTATGAAAGTATATTTTATCGGCGCAGGACCGGGCGACCCTGAGTTAATAACGGTAAAAGGATTAAAGGCAATCCGGCAATCCGGATATTGTATTTACGCAGGCTCTCTCGTAAATCCGGAGCTACTGAAGTCACTACCGGCGCATGCAAAGGTATACGATTCTTCCCATATGAGACTGGAGGAAATGGTCGTTGTATATAAAGAAGCCAGGAAACAGAATATGGACGTTGCGCGGATACACTCAGGAGATCCCTCGATTTACGGCGCAATACAGGAACAGATGCATGCTCTGGATGAACTTGGAATTTCCTATGAGATCATTCCCGGAGTCAGTTCCTTTGTCGCCGCCGCGGCTGCCCTGCGGCAGGAATTAACCCTTCCCGGGGTCACGCAAACAATCGTGATTACACGCATGGAGGGGAAAACCCCGATCCCCGAAAAGGAACACCTGAGTGTTCTGGCCACCGCCACTCCGACGCTGTGTATTTTCCTCAGCGTTGACAAAATAGAAGAAATCGTTAAAATCCTCATCCCCCATTATGGCAAGGACTGTCCCGTAGCCGTTGTCTATAAGGCAACATGGCCTGACCAAAAAATTCTTTATTCAAAACTATTGGATATTACTGAAAAGGTCAGGCAGGAATCCATTAAAAAATCTGCGCTTATCATTGTGGGATGGATGTTAGGAAAAGATTTTGAAAGGTCTGTATTATACAGTTAGTTTACCGGAAAAAACGCATCCGATTCCCGCGAAGAGATATTATTTTCAAAAAATCCAGAAAATACTTGATTCAGGAGTCCGTTTAATGTATTCTAGCCCCGAATTTAACACCCTTTATTAAACCATTTTTTTGAAAGGAGGTTGTTGGATGAATAAGCAGGAATTGGTTGAAATTGTGGCAAAAGAGTGTGAATTGTCAAAGGCTTGCGGGGAGATGGCAGTAAATGCCGTATTAAACGGCATAAAGAACGGCGTTAAGAAGAACAAGGAAGTTCGCTTAATCGGCTTCGGTACTTTTTCAGTAAGATCCCGAAAGGCGCGGAAAGGGCGTAATCCGCAGACGGGCGCTGTAATTAACATCAAGGCCAGCAAAACGATAAAATTTACTGCCGGACAAGATTTTAAAAACATCGTCAATAAATAACCTCCTTAGATATACAAAACAAAAAAGCAGGCCTCAAGGCCTGCTTTTTTGTTCCCGACATAGAAAAAGCCCTCCACGTATGGTAAAAATAGTTTTAGAAAAAACTAAACCATAAAGAAAAGGAGGGCGATAGGGAAGCTATCAGATATACGAATAGTATCACATAGAATTTGGTTGTCAATTTCGAGTGGAAATAAGGAAATGCAGTTTTGGGATGATCCTTATGGCTTTTAGCAAATTGCTGCCACAGATAGTGACGGATTTTATCCAGAAAAGTACTGATAGGGTGTGGCGAAAGTGCTATGGAGCAAAGTCGGAAGCCATTCTGCTGCGATGTATGCGGAAATGACAAGGAGTTTTTCGGGAAGACACGGCATGGAAAAGAGACGAAAATACTGACGGCGTTTGGCTGGACAGCAGCAAGATGACGATATGGAAATCCGTGTAAAAATCCATTAGTATAAAAATGAACGTGTTTCTATGGCTTTTGGCTTGGTGCTGATATCACTATCGGCGTTTATGGTATTCAGCGGCAGGCTAATATAAAAATCTGTTCCAACTCCTTCTTTGCTTTCTACGTAGATACCTCCCTCATGATCCTTTATAATCCTGTACACAACAGCAAGGCCAAGTCCGGTACCTTTTTCCTTATTCGTAAAGAACGGCTCAAAGATATACGAAATCTTTTCGGAAGGAATTCCCGCTCCGTTATCGGAGATTTTTATGACAAAATACTGTTTCTTCAGGTTGTTTGAGAGTGGCGAAACAAATGAAAAGAATGCGCTGCCCGGATGTACCTTTGCCATTCTTTTAAACTCAGAAAGATCATGAATTATGCGGGTGCTTACCATAATATGCCCCTTGCCGGGCAATGCATCAAGGCTATTGTGCAAAACGTTTAAGAGTACCTGCCTTACCTTGTCTTCATCCGCAATGAGCTGGCATCTCTTTTCCTCTAGCATCGCGGTTATTTCAACGCCTTTCTTTGTAGCATCGTTCCTGAGCAAACTAATGGTATCCGTTATCACACAATGGGGATCGATATGCTGTATGACAAGCTTGGAAGGTTTTGCCAGATTCAGCATGTCTTCGATGATTCTGTTGATCCTTCCTATTTCTTTTAAGGCAATTTCCCGGAAATTACTGTGAAATTCCGGATCGTCTTTTTTGTAAGGGAGCAGTTGAAAGTATGTGTTAATAGCCACCAGGGGATTTTTTATTTCATGGGCAATGTTGGAAGCAAGCCCGCCAAGATGGGCAAGCCGGTCGGCATGTTGTTTTTCCACCTGGAGCATTTTTAGTTCCGTCTGGTCCGTCAGTATCATCAATGCCCCCAGTTTTTTCCCTCCCTCGGTTTTGAGCTGTGTTATGGCCACATTGCAGGGAACTTTGGCATTCCCTCTACCGATAAAAGTTTCAATGTCATAATGGTCCTTATTACTCTGAAGCGTATGTTTCAGTAATTTGTAAATATCGCTGTCAAAAACATCAAGTATCATTTTCCCTGAAACGTCGCTTTCCAGCCCTAGGATACTCCTTGCCTCATTATTAATAAGGGTAACCTCTTTGTTGATATCCACGGCGATCACGCCGCATCTGAGACTCTGAAGAATATTGTCCCGGTAAGTCTTTGCCTCCTCCAGTCCCGAATAGAGACGGGCGTTATTCGCCGCCATGGCCAGTTGACCGGAGAAGGCGAGAAACATCTGAATATCTTCTTGTGTAAAAACTTTTTTGTTCACCTTTCTTCCTAACAAAATGATGCCGAAGAGGTCATTTTCCTGAAGTACCGGAACACAACATTCTACACCAAGGGCTCTCAATGTCTTCTCCATGAGATGGTCGAACTTGCCATGTTTAAAACGGCCCAGCTGTTCCCGGGGAAGAGGTTTCCTCTGCTGGCAAAGCCAAACAACAACGGCATCCTGGCTGAGCAGGCAGAGATTGTTTTCTGACGTAAAATTTATAGATGCCTTCAGGGCATAGTGCCGGGTTTTTTCATCCTTTATCAGGATCCCGATCTTGTCAATACCCACGGAATCATATAAATACTGGATTGCAAAATGCAAAAGTCTGTTTAAATCGTGGATGGAAGAAAACATCGCCGTAGAGTTGCTGAGTATCCCGGGATGGCTGTACCGGGTGCGGAAAAACGTCTTCTCCGCGACATGCTGAATAGATTCCCGGGCGAATACAAAGGTAAAAACCATGATCATGGTAGAGACGGTGGTCGTAATCATCTCTTTGTATTCCGATACGGGAAGCACATTCCCCAGAGTCAGACCAACAGTGAAATAGATTACGCTAAGGGCAATGGACAAAGTGCCGTAAACTACGCTCCGCTTGATTACCACGCTGATATCCATGAGATGATACTTTACAATAGCGTAAGCCACGGATATGAGGATTGGGGCTGTGGCGAAGGGCACAAATCTCTCAACGTGCCACACATTTATCGCCGGTAAGATAAAGTTCGTTACGGTACCTAAAAACAAAGACACGGTTACTCCAAAATAGAAATATTGAATCTGCAACTTTTTTATTCCATAAGCGTGCATACTTTTTTCATACAATATATATATGGAATATGCCGTGCACGATACGAAATAAAAACAAAAGACGGAAAATAAGGGGCCATAGCTGGCATGAGGGACGTATTTCTCAAACGATACAGATTCAACAATGAGGGAGGGGAAAGATGACAGAAGCACGCTTATGACAAAGAACGCTATACCGAAGTATCGATCGATAGGCCGCTCTACCCGATCGGGAAAAACTGAGGCAAAAAAGAAAAGTGTGGAAGGAATAAAAGTTGCGGCACTAAAGACCAATCTGAGCCTGAAGGCGGCCAGGACGGGATCCGTGGTCAGGTGTGTAAAAAAAATAAAAGATGCCCACACGCAAAAGGTATTTGCAACGATACAGAATCTCTTGTTAATGGCATTAAACGGATCTCTTAAGAGTACGTAAAATCCAAGCCCGGCATACAGCAAGGATATCAAGACGCTTAATGTATTGATTGTAAGCATTACCAATCTTGCTTAAAGAGTTTTTTGAAAAAGGAGGCGCAAAGCATGTGAACCCGTGAGCAGCATTTGACTTATCCTGAGTATATCAAACACTTCACCCCTGCACGATAATGGTAACCATTGTTATTCTTGGAATTTTTTCAAAAAACTACATTGTTACATTTTTTTAATACAAGGACTGCATGTGTTCCCCCCACACTGTGGCTGTTTATCAATGCCGTGTCTATGGGAAAACGTCTGGCATGACGGGAAACATAGTCAAGATCGCAAAGCGGATCAGGTTCGTCCAGATTTATTGTAGGAGGAATCATTCCGTTTATGAGGCTAAGGCTCGTTGCCACTACTTGAAAGCCGCCCCCTGCTGCATATGCCTGGCCTGTCATGGACTTAATTGAACTTATGGGAATAGTATAGGCGCGATCTCCAAAGAATGCCTTAAATGCATTTGTTTCTGCCACGTCGTAACTGGGAATAGCGTTCCCGTGGGCACAAATATAGTCTACTTCATCCTCTCTCAGTTTGCCAATAATTAATGCCTGCTTCATTGCAGAGATCAACGTTTGTCCGCTCAATTCCACATGGTAAACGTCTTGTGCCTCACAGGCAGTGGCATAAGACACCACCTCAGCATATATATTCGCATTCCGCGCTAAAGCATGATTCAACTCCTCAATTACTATGGCAGCCCCGCCTTCACTGATCACCATGCCGTCACGATCCTTATCATACGGCCTCGACGCCTTTTCCGGCTCGTCATTTCTTTTTGAAAGGATTCCCAGCGCACAGAAGGAGGTCATGGCAAAGGGGAAAATGGGAGCGTCGGCACTCGCCACGATAGCCACATCTATCTCTCCTTGTTTTATCATCTTAAAGCCCCAGTTCACAACATCAAGTCCGGTCGAACATCCCGATGTCAGAGTAGAATTGGGTCCGGTAATTTTTAGTCCTGAACATATATAAGCTGTCGTCACGTGTGGTGTAAACTCCGTGGAAGTAAACCGGTTGCCTGCTTTAGGTCCCGATTCCAGGAATCTCCTATGCTGGTTTTCATAGATATCATTTTCAGCCCCGATTGTTGTTCCAAAACATACGCCGCATCTGTTCCTGTTCTCCCTGCTTAGGTCAATGCCGGCATCTGCTATCGCCATTTTTGACGCTGCAACGCCAAAATGGGTAAAGCGTGCACTTCTTTTCACTAATTTGGGGTCAATAAAACAGCAGGGGTCAAAGTTTTTCACTTCACCCGCAATCTGAGTGCTGAAAGGAGACGGATCAAATGAGGCGATTCTTTTTATACCCGATCGCCCGTTAATGAGCGCATCCCAATATGCGTCCTTTCCGTTCCCGTTAGGGGCCAGAATTCCCAGGCCGGTAATAACGGCACGCCTCGTTATCATGAAACTTTTTCTCCGCCAAAGAGAGTCCTGTGTGATGAGGGGAAGTTTTTCTCTGCCAGTTGACGGCTGTGAGTGTTTATTTTCCGATAGACATCAGCAAGGAAACTGTAGTCTGTCGTCAAGAGAGATCGATCCGTTTTCATCTTGAATTCCTCTAAACCTTTCTGCCCGGGAAAACCGGCGCTTCTCGCCGCGAGGCAATGTTCATCCGAAACGTTTACGGTATAATCCATATCTCTGACCTTTTTCTCCATGAGTCCTGACATTTTCAATATATCCACAAACTTTATTCCGTGGAGGGAGACATTCAACTCAGGCCACGTGCTCGGGTCCTTCGTCAGTTCATATTCATAGCGCAAGACAGTCTGGAAATAATCTTCCGGCAGTTCGAATCCGAATCTTCCGGGTTCCATTTGCCATGCCGTGCCGGGGAGAGGAGCAGCCGGCGTAACAAGAACAGAATCCGGCTTGTAGCCCTCATCTTTCAATTCCTGGAGCAGATGCAGGTTCTCTTCCAAAATTTGCTCATGGGTTATGGCGCTACCAGAAGGTAGAGGACAAGGATAAATAAAACTTAGGCCCACATCAAGATGTTTCTTCTGATTATAGGATGCCTGCTTTAAAGCTGCAACCGTAAAATAGATGTCCTCCGCGGAGTTACCTTTGCCCATAATCTCTGAAAGGACATCGTTGTTGGCGGTCTCGGCCCCGAGAAAAACAGCTTTAAGCCCTGAACGTATTATCCTTTCATAGGCCCCGATAAGTTCCGGCATTCGTTTTTTTGCATTTGTTTCTGCCCGGACAAACATGGAATACTCGATGTGTATTCCTTCCGTTAACAATGCATCGGCGATTCGATTGCTCAGAGAGACAGGGGTTGTGGAGCCTGCGAATCTGAAAAGGCCGGTACCCATCTCAGTAACGGTTTCCCTGATTTCTTTTATGGTGATGCCGATGTCCCGCGTCTGGTATTTCCCGGTAATATTCGGATGCGTGCAGAAATTACATTTTCCGTAATAACATCCCGAAGATTCGTTGATCACGGCAATATTTACCTTTCCATCCTCCTTTTCGTACAGGGGGAAAGGTTTGGAGTTCAGAGACAGCCGTTTGATGGCTGTCTCTTTTACCTCGCCGTTATCATCTCTATAGAGGATATTGAAAATTTTCCCTGCCTGTGCAAGATCCGTGATTTTTTTGAGGGCATCAGATTTTGTCCCCCCCCGGGAGTATACTTCCTTCACCGTATTCATAATCTGGATAAGTGTTACCTCGCCCTCCACATCGATACAAAAATCGAAGGGGCTTCTTTCCAGTGCGTGTGCCTTAAACTGGTTAACCTGTGGACCTCCTGCAATTACCAGAGTATTCGGGCTCAGCTCTCTGACCCGCTGTGCAAGCCTTTCAGAGTATGCAAATCGGTCCCCCAGCCACGTCTTGATTCCAAGGACTTTTACCCGGTTTTCCAGCGTTTTTCGGGCCAGTTCATCAATATATTTCTCCATTTTTTCCCGGATAATGCGGGTGAGTTCGTCCTGGAGAAGGTTCCATTCCTTTCGTAAGGATATCATGTCTCCCCTGTTTTTAAAAGTGAAGACACGTTCGGAGAGTTCTGATAATTTTGGCATAAGATAATTCCGGGTGAACGCCGTGTAAAAATCGATTCTTGCCGGATCTTCAATGACAACGGTAAAGCCCGCATCCTTGCATACCCTGGCCAGTATTCCAATACCATTTTCCTTAAAGCAATCACTGACGGAATAGGCCTTCCCCATAAATGAATTCCACAGGAGAAGGTCTATGGTGCGAGGATCACTCATAGAAAGCCCCTTAAAAACAGAAAAATTTGTGTGGTGCGGCAGATTTTTAAATTCTTTTAGAAATTTTATTTTGCAGATTTGATGCAGATTTTTTCCTTTATCAGATTTGCCATCTTTTGTATGGTTAAATTCTTATCAGCCTCCTCATTAGAGATTTCTATATTAAATTCATTTTCAATATTATACAAGAGATTAATCATATCGGCAGATTCAGCGCCGATATCGTTCACAATATGTGACTCATCCGTAATATCTTCAGGCGCTATTTTGAGTTCGTTTGCAAGTATCTTTGTAAGACCTTCTTTAATCATATCTTCTGTCAAAATATTCATTGTTGTGTACCCTCCAGAAAAATGTACGAACGCGAGATGTTTGCTGTTACCTTCTCAAGACGTTGTTGAACTTTTTTATTACAATCGTTGAATTGTTTCCTCCAAAACCAAAAGAGTTTGAAAGGGCAGTGGTGATTTCTTTTTTTCTTGCTCCTTTTGCGATATAATCCAGGTCACAGTCAGGGTCTGCGTGTTCCAAATTAATGGTAGGTGGGAGTACACCGTTTTTAATTGCCAAAATACACGTTATGAGTTCAACGGCGCTGGCTGCGCCCATTAAGTGTCCCGTCATTGACTTTGTTGAGCTTATCGGTATGTTGTAGGCGTTGTCACCAAAGACCGTTTTTATTGCCTTCGTTTCCCCCCTATCATTTGCGATTGTTGATGTCCCATGAGCATTGATATAATCAATCTCATTAATTTTCAGGCCGCCATCCTCGATCGCCTTGCGCATTGCCTGGCATATTTGCATCCTGTCCTGTGATGGCATGGTCATATGAAAGGCGTCGCTGGAAGCGCCATAACCGGCTATTTCTCCATAAATATGAACCCCTCTTTCACAAGCCGTTTCTTCCCTTTCAAGTATCAGGATGCCGGCACCTTCACCCATAACAAAACCATCCCTGTCCTTATCAAAAGGCCTGCTCGCCTTTGTAGGGTGGTCGTTTCGCTTTGACATGATTCTCAGGGAACAAAATGCCGCCAGAATAAGCGGGAAAATAGGCGCCTCGACTCCGCCGGTCACAACGACATCGGCCTGACCCGATGCAATCATGTCTCTTGCAATTCCAATAGCTTGATTTCCGCTTGAACAGGCCGTTGCAACAATGAAACTTTGGCCTGAGAAACCGAAGAAGTCTGAGATTACGTTAGATGTATTCCTCGTATCCGCCGGGGGCCTGGCCCGCAAGACATAGTTGCCGTTTTCTATGGCAGTTTTTTCATCGTAGTACGACAAGGTTTCGTCACCCAATCCGATCGATACCCCCACCTTCTTTTTGTCTATTCCGGAAAAATCCAGTCTGGCATCCTTTACTGCCATGCGTGCGGCAGCCAATCCCAACTGAGAATACCTGCTCAAATTGGCAGCCAATTCCCCAGGCATGTGTTCATCCGGGGTAAAATTCTTTACCTCGCCGGCGATCTTCGTCGGGTAACCTTCAACGTTGAATCGTGAAATCGTTGTTATGCCTGATTTTCCCCCTCTGGCAGATTCCCAATACTCATCGATTCCGATTCCGATCGGCGTAATAATCCCTATTCCTGTCACCACTACCCTGCTTTTCTCACTGTGTTTGTCCATTTTACTCTTTCTTTCCGATGTGTTCCGACCGTTCTTTCACCGCGGAGGAGCGGAAGAAAGGCACTTCTCTTCTGCATCTCCGCGCCCCACCCCGATTACAGCCTTTTAAACACTACCGACACATTGTTGCCGGTATAATCGAAGTTGTTTGACAAGACGACGTTTACAGACCGGGAATCCGCCTTTTTGAGAACTAAAAGCGGATCGCATTCCGGATCCAGATTCACAAGGTTGTTTGTCTGAAGTACAATCTGTTTTTTTAATGACAACAATGAAAAGATCGCATCGATTGGGCCGGATGCGCCAATGGAGAATCCGAGGCTGCCCTTCGTTGAACTTACAGGAATTTTATGAACATCTTCGCCAAAAACAGATTTTATTGCCTCAGACTCTTCTCTGTCTTCCCGTATTCCCGATATGCCGCTGGCACTGATATAATCAACATCTGATGAATCAATGGAGGCAGACTCCAACGCCTGTTTCATACAGGAGGCCTTGGAATAAAAACCAGGGTTTTTCCGGTGTGTATCGCCGTTATTATCATACGATGCCCCGAACCCTATGAGTTCACCGTAAACATCAGCGCCTCTCTTCTCTGCACTGCGCAGTGTCTCCAGCACAACGACGCCGGCCCCCTCGCTTAAAACGAAACCCATCCTGTCAACGTCAAAAGGACAGCTGGCCCGAATTGAACTACAGTTATTTGGGGGAAATATGCCTTTCCTTCTCAATTCCTCAAAAACTCCCGCACATAACGGTGCTTCGGTGCCGCCGGCAATCATCGCATCGATGTCATGCCGTTGTATGGCATTAAATGCATGAATTATGCTGTAGTTCCCGGAGCATGCACCGCTCGAAAAACCGATATTAGGGCCTTTCAGCGTATATTCTATTGCAATCTCACCGGAGGGGGCATTCGTAAGATTATTTTGCATTAAAAGGGGATGGACCCTTCTCGGCCCGTCGCAATAAAGGATTTTGATCTGTTTTTCAATAATGTTCAGCCCGCTAAAAGCGCTGCCGATAAAAACCCCTATCTTTTCCTTATTAAATCCATCATCAATTTTTGCGTCCTGCAGTGCGTTTTTCGCGGCAACCAGGGCAAAACGGGTAAATTTATCTGTTTTGTCCTTTTTTGCTTCGGGAATAAATTTTCCGAGTTCCTCGCCGGATACCGCGCCGGCATACGTTTTTAAGCCCCTCCCTTCTGTAACAAATTCTTTAATTCCTGACAAACCGGAGAGATATCCTTCCCAGTTTTCCCGCATGCCAACGCCTAACGGACTAACAATACCTATGCCGGTCACTACGATTCGTTTTTTCATAATAATCTAATTCCCGGTGTCTTTAATTCCATACTTCTGCATTTTATAATTAATAATACGTCGGGTGGTTCCGAGAAGCTTTGCGGCTTTTGACTTCACCCCCCGGGTTTCATGGAGTGCCTGTTCAATGAGTTGCTTTTCAATCCGCGCCACTTCATCTTCCAGGGAATTTCTCCGGTATATGTTCGGTTTCATTCGTTGAAGACTGCCGGAAACAGACGTGATTTCAACCGGCAGGTGTTCGGGAAGCAGGATCGGTTCACAGCCGTAAAGCGCGATCGTCCTTTCCATGATATTTTTCAGTTCCCTTACGTTTCCGGGCCACGGATATTTCAACAACGCATCCATAGCCTCTTTGGAAACAAATTCCATTTTTGCATGACACTCTTTTCGAAAGATGTTGAAGAAGTGTTCGATTAATTGTGGAATGTCTTCCACCCGCTCGCGAAGGGGCGGCAGAAAAATAGGGACAACATTGATACGATAGTACAGGTCTTCACGGAAGCGACCATCCTTGATCATTGTCTCCAAATCTTTATTCGTTGCGGCAATTATCCGTACATCCGTCTTTATAACGGAATGGCTCCCTAACCGGGAAAATTCCCTTTCTTGCAGAACACGCAACAGTTTTGCCTGCAAAGGAAGGTTGATCTCGCTGATTTCATCGAGAAATATGGTGCCGCCTTCGGCTATTTCAAACTTTCCCAATCTCCTTTCATACGCGCCGGTAAATGATCCCTTCTCATGACCAAAGAGTTCTGTTTCCAGCAAGTCTCCCGCTAAATTCGGACAGCTTACAACAACGAACGGTTTTTCTCTTCGGTTGCTATCAAAATGAATCGCGCGCGCCACCAATTCCTTACCGGTGCCGCTTTCTCCCCTCAGAAGAACCGTTGAATCTACCCGTGATATCCGGGAAACCACGTCAAGGATGTCCTTCATCATTCGGCTGTTGCCATGGATCAGCCTGTCGAGGGAATGATATCCATATTCCGACCGAAGATAACGAACTTCCTTTGTTAAATTTTTAAACTCTAATGCCTTTTCAATCGTTATCCTGATTTCTTCAATTTCGAACGGTTTGACGATGTAATCCAGAGCACCAAGTTTAACAGCCTCCACAATTGATTTAACGTCGTTTACCGCCGTCAACACCACAACTCCCGTCTCCTGGCAAAACGGCTGCAGCCGCCTCAGCATTTCGATCCCATCCATTTCATGCATTCTCAAGTCAAGCAGCACAAGGTCTACACGTTCTTTGTCGAGTATCCGCAAGGCTTCTTTTGCACTGACAGTCCCTATAATTTTATAAGTGTCTTTTAAGATAAGCCGAAGGGATTCCACTACGCTGGATTCATCATCTACCAATAATATAGTTTTCATAGAAAATTCCGAGTAACCTGCAAGACCGGGACATTACCCATTTTGCCTTTGCCAGGACACAGCCAATCCCCCCGGTTTCGCAGCATTATATCTTTTTTCTCATTCGGAAATTTTTGAGTCCCGATAAGTTTGCTGTGGTTTGCATAATGGATTGTTCCCCTTCCGGGTTTTACCCATCAAACGGGTTGCGCAACAAGTTCGTTGCTTACCATATTCGAAATACCGGACGAAAACGTTCGGGTTTCCAGATCCTTTATCTTTGTTTCTAACTTCCCGACCTTGCTCAAGCTTGACTGCAATTCCTTAATTTCGCTTATATCAGAAAATATAATAATCGCGCCCAATTCACCCTCGCTATCTAATAAAGAAGTGCTCACAGCATACACAGAATGGCTAATGGGATGTACAATTTCCGTCATTTCATAAGTTTTTTTGTCTTTTAAGGTTCTCAGAATAATATCAGCAAATAGAGAGCCGATATGCTTGACATCCTTTCCAATTACATCAGGTGGAGAAATGTCGAGCATCTTTGCAGCGCTTTTGTTAAAGGTATTAATCTTCCCGTTGCTGTTTATGGCAATTACACCGCAGGGGATATTTTCCAGGATATTCTCATTCCTCACCTTCCTGAGATTTACCTCGCGGTAAAGAAACGCATTCTCCACGGCCATGCCTATATATCCCGCCAGCATGGAGAGCAGTTCGATATCCTCGTCAAAGAACGCCTTCCCGGTAATTTTATTCCCCAAAGCGATTACGCAGCTGAGATTCCCATGGGCAAAGACGGGTATGCACAGTTGCGATTGCAAAAGATTTATTTCCTTTTGCATGTTTATCGCCTCACGCATAGTCACTTTGTTGGCTGCAACTTCCCTATCGATAACCTCTTTATTCAGTATCTGATGATTTCTGGCAAGCCATAGCATGGTTCCATGATTAATGTCGAAACAAATATTTTTCGCGGCTACCTCATCCATACCCAGACAACGGTACAGCCGGCTCATGCCCTCTTTTTTATATATCAGCATAAATACTACCCTTCCCACCCCAAATATTTCGGCTATTGCCTCAACCGTCATATCGGCAAGTTTCCCCAGATCATGAACCCGCGTTAACACCTTCGAGAATTTTTGGAAGACCTCCTTGTAGGTAAGGTGTGCGTCACCAGCATATGTTTGTTTATTGCCGCCCGATTCGGACAATCCATTGTCCCTGCCCACCGGTATTAAATTTTTTATTTGAGACTGAATAAAGCCCAGTTCTCTCCGTATTTCATGCTTTTCCAACGCCCTCTGTGAGACATGCTGGATTTCCTCTTTTCTCAGGGGTTTTTCAAGGAGTTCATACGCGCCAATTCTCAGGGCTTCTTCAGACAACATCGGCTGAGACTCAGGGACTAACATAACGATCGGCGGATCAATGTTCGTTTGTCTCAGTTTTTCCAGGAATTTGTTTGCCCCATCATCCTGCAGGAGGAGGTCTAAAAAAATCACGTCAACATCCCTCCTGAGACATATTTGTAACGCCTCGTCGGGTGTCTTAGCGGCATAAACGAGATTTACCCCGTTTAAAGACTTCTTGAATAAGCCACATGTCGAATTATCGTTTGAGACCACTAAAAAAGAGTGCATATCCGTCTCCTTTCAAAAGTGAGGTCTTTTAAATTACGGTAATTCTTTTTTGAACAATTATGAGCAAGTAGCAATTCTGATACCAACTGTTAAAATATTTATTTGGTAATAGAAAGTTGTTATTTATAAAATACTTATGAATACTCCTAACAGGAAGTATGGCTTATGCGTAAGGGATTGAGAAAGAATATTGTACATTTTTGCGACAGTGCTCGTTGAAATATTTTCCTTCTTTGGGTGCAACCTGACAAAATTAGCCATTTGTAAATATTAAGGGGTATAAAAACAACAAATGAACATTTTTGTGATATTTGTACGTCAATCACAAAAAAATAAAAGAATTTGACAATAGTGTACATAAATGAGAGGGGGGACCTTCTAAAAAAACGGAAATTACAAACAATACTGTAATAGAGCGCATGGCTAAAGCGTATCTATGATATTTTGCAGAACAGTCTTTAGTATTTGAAATTTAATAAGTTACAGTTTTTAATTGAATTTTTTCAGCAGATTTGGTACAAGAAGTGAGATGGGTTAGTTTGAGGGCTTAAGCTATGGATCAAAAAATGAAATCGGCAAACGTGCTTGTGATTGATGACGACCTTGGCGTAAGGGAATCATTAAAGATGATCCTGAAAGATAAGTTCTCCGTTTCAACTTTGTCCAGCATTGACGAGGCCATTGATGGCCTCAATCAGATAAAGCCAGAAATGATTTTCCTCGACATTAAAATGCCGAGGACCAATGGTCTGGAATTTCTGAAACAGATGCGTGTGTTAAATTCTACCATCCCGATAATTATGATTACGGCCTTCCCTACCACACAAACCACCATTACCGCTTTGCGATACGGCGCCTTTGATTACATCATCAAGCCATTCCAGCCTTCGGAAATACTTACGGTGGCGGAAAAGGCCATGAACCACAGAATTGAACTGTCAGAGAAAGACCGGTTGGTGGAGAATTTGAGGATGGCGGTTCAGCAAAATTTATTTTCAACGGCGGAGGCCCTTTTGCTTGCCATAGATGCGAAAGACGCCTATACGGCCGGTCACTCGAAAAGGGTGTCTCTCCTGTTTGCCTTTGTAGCCGAAAAGCTTGGTATGAACAAGTCACGAATTGAAGTGTTACGATACGGCGCATTCCTTCATGATATTGGGAAAATTGGGGTTGGTGACGTGGTGCTGGCGAAACCAAGCTCCCTTACGGACGAGGAATATCGTGTCATGAAACGTCACTCGGAGATCGGTTATAAAATTCTTGAACCCATTGATTTTTTAAAGGAATGTCTGCCCATAGTGCGACACCATCACGAAAGGTACGATGGCACCGGTTATCCCGATTGTTTGAAAGGAGACGCCATTCCTTTTGAAGCGAGCATCCTTTCTGTCGTGGATGCTTATGATGCCCTGACTACCGACAGACATTATCATAAAAAATATTCCCACCTGAAGGCCTGTGAAATCATTAAACAGGGGATACGTATCCAATTTATGCCTGCCCTCACCGAAGAGGTTCTTGCCATTATCAATAGATACCACGAATTAAACACCGAAAACGAACGGGGAGTAGAATCCTGAAAAATTTTTCTGTGAGCCTTGCCGTCAGACAGTATTCTCAGAGAAGAGGCGAAGTGTCTTCTAAAAATAATTTTGATGTTTTTGGCAAAAAAATCGGGGAAATTAATGAAAACGGGTAAAACGGAAACAAGAGAACCTTGCCTTTGCATTTTTGATTTTCTTTTTACACTCCCGGATTGTTCGGGGTAGGAGATAACTATGAAACGATGTGCTTTTGTTTTTGCCTTTTTCCTTCTGTTCTCTTTCAGGTCAGCATCCGCCATTGCACAGATCGCTTCGGGGTTCCATAATCCCGTCTTCGGAGCCCTGGCGCTTGCACAGGGAAATGCCTTTGTTGCCCGCGCAAACGATGCGTCTGCAATTGCATTTAATCCGGCCGGCCTCACGCAACTCGAGAGACCGCAGATTTCTCAGGGCGCCGCCCTCATCCTCCCCTCTGTAGAATACCACGGTAATGATATCAGCGAAGATATGGATACAGGCGTAAATATCATACCAAATTTATTTTTTGCAAGTCCCATCCTGGGAAATACATTAGCCGCCGGTCTGGGCGTAACGGCCCCTTACGGCCTCCAGGGTAAATGGGATGAGGAGGGATTCTCACGGTTCGTAATTACTGATTTTAATTTACAGATTATCAATATTAACCCATCCATTTCTTTTAGACCCCTTTCTTTTCTTTCAATCGGAGCCGGCTTTGATTACTATTATGCAGAGTCCAATCAGGAAAGTCGCATTCCCTCTATGGTCGTGGGCGCTCCTGAAGGATTCCGCGATCTGGAAATGCACGGCGACGCCTTCGGATACAATGCCGGCATACTCTGCAATATTAATCCGCAACACAGCATAGGCATTTCTTTCCGGAGCAAGGCAGATATAGACTTTGACGGTGAACTGGAGCTAAGCGGCCTAACCGCTGCCGTTACGGGGTTCGACCGTTTCGATTCAGATGCTGAAACAACTGCCACAATACCGGAGATGATCTCTTTCGGGTATGCATACAGGCATGGCAGTCTCTGGAGTATAGAAGCGGACGTCCAGTGGACCAACTGGTCGCGTTTTGACGTTCTTGAAATTGATCTTGATCCGCCAAATCCCCTCCTCGGTACGAAGATTGCGGATATTCGGGAATGGCACGATACCTGGGGTTTTGCTCTGGGGGGGGAATATACGTTGTCTCAAGCGCTGAAAGTGAGGGGAGGCTATGCCTTCCACGAGTCGCCGGTTCCCGCTGAAACCCTGGAACCCTCTATTCCGCAGAGCAGCCGGCATGCATTGCATACCGGACTTGGATACGGTTGGGGAAAAAAATTAAACAAATGGGTGGATCTCGCTTACGGTGTGGTATTTTACGAAAACAGGAAAATAGACAATACCGTCGGCGATGCGCTGGGAGGCCCCATAGACGGACGTTACGACCTTATTACTCACCTGATTGCAATAAATTTTAATTACAGATTCTAACGTCCGTTCAGCAATGCGAGACGTATCATGTTCAACGCGGTATTTGCCGAAAATTTTTTTACCTCCAGCCGGGAACCTCCGAAACAACATTCTTTTACTTCATCAAAATTGTCCCCTGCCAGGGCAATATAGACTAAACCCACGGGTTTCCCCTTTGTTGCGCCTGTAGGCCCGGCGATTCCTGTGATACCAACACCAATGTTTGCAGACGCCCCCTTTTTTATACCATCCGCCATGGCCCTGGCTACATGCGAACTCACCGCTCCGTGTTTCTGAATTAACTCCTCCGGAACGCCCAGCACATTAATCTTCGCCTCATTGCTGTAGGCAACAACGCCTTCCAAAAAAAATTCGGAAATGCCGGGGATATTGGTGAGTTTGTCCGAAACCAGCCCCCCCGTGCAGGACTCTGCCACGGCAATTGTCATGTTATATTTCTTCAGGAGCATGACAACTGCATGCTCAAGCGTCTCGTCGTCAACTCCAAACAGCGCGGGGCCGAGTTTTTTCCGAATATCCAGCTCTGTCTTCTCCACGATCTTCTCGGCATTCTCTCTTTCCCGTGCGGCCGCCAGGAGCATTACGGTAACTATGCTATCATGGACAAACGTTACTGCCTCCGTGTGATCTTCCTGCACCAGACAATCCTTAATACTGTTTTCCACATCACGGTCAGAAATGCCGAAGAAGTGCAAGTTTTTCGTCACAGTGCGCCATCCTTGCGCCTTGTGCCGCCCCGCATAAAGCTCCACAAAATTATCCGCCAGGGACTGTATTTCTCCGGGAACCCCAGGCAAACAGACGATTTCCTTCTCATCATGACGAATGGCAAATCCGGTTACAGTTCCCACAATAATAATTTTTGATGCCGTCATAGAGTTTTTACCCCGTTTTTTTTGTCAGAGAGGAAAACAGATATATCCAACATCATTCGTGATAATCCGTATCCGGGGGAGTTGCAGCCACAGACTTCCGGAAGTAGTGAAATATTTCATGCGCTTGCCTGGAGGGTATTTTGCTGATTTCCATCAATTGTTCGACGGTGGCATTTCGTATACCTTCGATACTGCCGAAACACCTGATGAGTTTTCTTTTGCGCGCAACCCCGATTCCAGGGATTTCATCAAGGGGTGAACGGTAATATTCCTTTTCACGAAGTTTTCTATGATACGTAACGGCGAATCGATGGGCCTCATCGCGTATCCTGTCTAGGAACAGAAGTTCCGGCGAAGATGGTGCAAGCACGATAGGTTCTGGCGTCTGCGGCGCAAAGATCTGTTCTCCGCTCCTTTTGCCCGGCGGTTCACTTTCCTTCCTGCCTTTCGCCAGGGCAATCAGGTCAACGTTGCCTATCGCCAGTTTCTCAAACACTCTTAAGGCCACGCCCAGCTGACCTTTGCCGCCATCCACCATAATCAAATGTGGCAAATCGCCTTCCTCCACAGCCCGCTTGTATCTCCGGGTTAACACCTCGCGCATCATGGCATAATCATCGATTTTCCCCACGGTTTTAATCTTGAATCTTTTGTATCCGGATTTGTCCGGCCTTCCCTGCACAAACGTAACCATGGAGCCCACCGCCTGTTGACCGAAGATGTTGGAGATGTCAAAACACTCGATACGTTCGGGCGTTTGTCTGAGCATCAGGGTATCTTTCAGGGTCTTGAGCGTCCGCGTAAAATCTTCTTCAGGGGTCTGCGATACCCGATATGCGTTCTCAGCGTTCTTTTGCGCCATTTCAATAAGCCGCACCCTGTCACCGCGCTGCGGATGTATTACTTCGACCTTCTTGCCTTTCTTTTCCGTGAGCCATTCTTCAAGCAGCTTCGCATCCGCAGATTCCACGGGAATAATTACCTCTGAGGGGATAAATCGCGTCTGATTGTAAAACTGGTTTAAAAAAGACCTGAACACCTCTTCGACCGTCGTATGGTTTGTAGAAAAATGATAGGAAATCACCTCTTCCATATTCCCCGATCGGATAAACATGACCTCAATATATACCTCATTTCCCCGCATATAATACCCAAAAACATCGCGATCTACAAAAGTCATGGAACGGATTCTCTGCTTTTCCACCGTTTCCTCAATAGCACGGATCCGGTCACGGGTCTTTGCTGCCTTTTCGTACCTCATTGCCTTTGATTCCTCATACATCTGTTGTTTCAGCATCCTGATAAGTTCATCGTGTTTCCCCTTAAGGATCAAGACCACCTGATCCACGAGGCTGCGATAGGTGGCTTCATCCACGAGGTTGCAGCATGGCCCCAGGCACTTGTGGATTTGATAATAGAGACAGGGTTTGACCCTCGTTTTAAATACGCTGTCCGAACATTTTCGGATGGGTATGGTGTCATGAATATACCTCAGTGTCTCTCTTACCGCCCTGGCAGAGGCATAAGGGCCAAAATAGCTCGCGCCGTCAGCGTCGATCTGCCGCACCACCTTCGGGTAGGGGAATTTCTTGTTAACCTCGAGTTTGATACTGATAAATGTCTTATCGTCGCGGAGGTTAATATTGAATTTAGGCTTGAATTGTTTGATGAGATTGTTTTCAAGAATAAGCGCTTCTTTCTCTGTTTCGGTGAGCACAAAATCAATGTCGGCAACGTGTCTCATCAGATATTCCGTGTAGAGCCTGTCGTCCGTATTCTTTTGAAAATAGCTCTTCACCCGATTTTTCAAATTCTTCGCCTTACCCACGTAGATTACTGTGTATTTTGCATCCTTCATGAGATAGACGCCAGGCGAGGAGGGAAGATTTTTTCGCTTATTCTCTAAGTTCATTGTATACGAATTTTCATTTTATTTAAGCTGTATGTGAGGTGGCGCGGACAAACTCATTTGTCCGTGTTTAACGTGACAGAGTAATTTATAACATGCCCCCTTTCTTTTGTAAATATCCTTTGACAATCTTCAGCAGCGATGTTAGGATGCGGCTATTATGGAAATGAAAGACCGTTCTCAGTTGTTAACCGAACAGCAGAACCCCCGCACTATCACCATTGACACGAAAACTACCCGGGAGATTCTTGACATGATCAATGCCGAGGATGCGAGGGTTTTTACTGCGGTTCATAAGGCACGGGAATCCATTGCAAAGGCGGTCGACCTGATTGCCCATGCTTTTATAGACGGCGGCCGGCTTATTTACGTTGGCGCAGGAACCAGCGGAAGGCTCGGCATACTGGACGCCGCGGAATGCCCCCCCACCTTCGGCACCGATCCCGGCCTGGTTGTGGGAATTATAGCGGGCGGTGAAAAGGCTGTGTTTCAATCGATCGAAGGCGCCGAGGACTTTCCCGAGGACGGCGTGAGGGATATCCAGCGAAAAGAGGTTAATCACCAGGATGTTGTTGTGGGTATTACTACAGGCGGGACCACCCCCTATGTTATGGGCGCCCTTTTTGAGGCGAAAAAGCGCAACGCCAGGACGATCTTTCTGTGCTGTAATAAAGAAACCACCCCGGGCTTTGACGTTGACGTTATCATCCGGCCCATCGTAGGACCGGAGGTCATAACCGGGTCTACCCGGATGAAGGCCGGCACAGCTACCAAGCTCATACTCAACATGCTCACCACAGCGGCGATGATCCAGATAGGGAAGGTTTATGAAAATCTCATGGTAGGCTTGCGCGCCATGAATGCAAAACTCGCCGATCGTGCCGAACGCATCATTATGACCGTTACGGGTGTCAGCCGGGAAGATGCCAGGAAGTTGTTGGCATCCGCCTTTGGTGACGCAAAGGTTGCCATCGTTATGCAAAAACTGGGTATTGACTATGCAGAAGCAAAAAAAAGACTTGATGCGCATGGCGGATTTGTACGAAGGGTTTTGTAGTAATATTCAACATTGGTGCAACATGCTGTATAAAATTTAAACAGCATCGTGGATTTTTATGGTGATCGTAAGGTTTATATGTACGAAATTGAACAAAACAAGACAAGAATTACCGATTTTTATGAACAAGTTACAAAAATATCAAAAATCAAGCACAATTGCTCCATTCAGATGGTCAAATTTGTCAAATCCTTGTTTGTCCTCCGTGTGTTCTCTAAATATAACATCATGAAATTGTCCCATTCTTTCGTATATAGATGTAGTATTGCTCAATTTTTGTATAATACACCTACAAAATGCACCAATTTGTACATTGATCCCGGAATTGTTATTCTCACCCCTAAAAACCTTTAAATCAAAAAAATAAGAAAATGTAGTGTGTTGGCCATACTACATTTTGCACCAACGCCAATAATTCATGCAATATACAGCAACACGTAAGGGTTCTCTTTGAAATGCCGGGAGAATTATTTTGTTCCTGTCAAATATTTTTGTTTTAGCTGGCATATTTTGTGCTTTAAAATACTGCCGTGAGTCGGTATTGGAGCATCTAACAAACCCATAACCCGGCCACGAATTCATATCCTCCTTCTCATCTTCCTTCTTATAGGGATGTCGTCACACAATGGCGACATCCCTGTAAAAGGAGCACAATCAATCACTATCACATAATGCCTGGCAAGATGGAAATTTAACAATTTGTCAGAATGTTTTCCCCGGCCGAATTCGTCTTTTTTTATTCCAATACCTCAGTTATTGTTTTTTCTTTCGCATCACGAGTTCAATTTCTTTTTCCTCGCCTTCTTCAAGTTCAACTTTCTGTCTTGATTTTTTATACCCCTTTTTCTTTGCAGTGATTTTATAGGTGTCCTTCTCAAATCCCTCAAATGCAAACTGCCCAGAAACATCAGAGGTGGTCTCTTTTTAAATCTTAGTTCGTTTCCCTTTTAGTTTTACTTGCACATCCTGGAGGGGATTGCCCTGTTTATCTACCACAGAACCAAATATCCTGCCCGGCAAGAGGGCTGTGGCGTATTTAAGGTCACCATTGATATAATCATAATAACTGATATGTACCCTATTATTCGAATCTACTACTATAGAGGTACTAGAATTATCACGTCCTTCAATCCCATTCTTGTCTACAGTTTCTGTTGTCCATGTACCCATGATATTGGTGGCGTACTTGAGGGTACCATCTGTATAATCATAATAGCTGATGTGGACTTTATCTCTAGCGTCCAGTGCTATGGAGGTATACGCACTTACTGCGCCTTTTTCATCTACCGTTTCGATTGTCCACGTGCCAGTTGCGTTAGTGGCATATTTCGGTAAACCATTATTATAGAAATCAGAATAACTGATATGCACCCTATTTTTTGAGTCCACTGCTATGGAGGTGTATCCACCATCCCCACTTCCTTCTATTTTCTCTGTCACCCATGTACCTGTGGAATTGGTGGCATACTTGATATCAAGGGTCATACGACCAGGATAGCTGATATGTAATTTATCAGTTGCGTCTATTGTCATAGAAAGATAATTTGCCGCATCTTCGTCCACCGTTTCTATTGTCCACGTGCCTGTGGCATTGGTGGCATGTCTCACATCAGTAGAATCAATATCAGAAGCAAGATAGACCAAATGCACTGCTCCTTCTGAGTCTATTGCCAGGGTGGTATACGCACCTATCGCACCATACTCCTCCACTGTTTCTGTCGCCCATGTACCGGTGGCATATTTAGGGTTGTCATTTGAATAATCATAATATCCGGTGTGTGCAGTGCCGGTTGCGTCTGTCACTATGGAAGTGTACCAGCCCACATCTCCAATGCTGTCCACCGTTTCCGTTGTCCACGTGCCGGTGGTGTTGGTGGCATACTTAAGGTCATCATTGGTATTGTCATTATAACTAATGTGTATATTATTCTTTGAATCTACCGCTATGGAGGTATATTCACCTACATTCCCGGCAGTGTCTATAGTCTCTATCCGCCACGTGGCTGCGGATATGTCTGCAACAGCCAGAAATAGACTCATAAAAACAAGGCAAAGGCATATTAAAAATCCCTTATTCGACATATCTTTCCCCTTGTTAAGGTAAAAGAGTAAATTTGTTTAGGCTTGTTTTTACTTAATATCTGATATATAAGACACATCAGGTTTGTATTTTTACTCCTCGATGAGAGGTTTTATCGTTTGCGAAATGATATACCTGTTGTTGGCAACCCATCGATAAAGAGCATATAAAAACACCCTGATTATAGGTAATTTGAATAATGCATACAACCACCTGAAGCCCCTCAACCGATTAATTATTTCCGGTAATGCCTCATCCCCTGCAAAAATTTGATTATCGGAAAGTACTAAGTGAAGGGTCTGTAAACATGTCTCGTCTGCCACGTTCGGGAATCGTTTTCTACGCTCATCGGATTGACAGGGAATAAACTCAAAAATATCTGCCCGGACAGCGTGCAATTCAATCCATTTCATACAACCACGGCATAAACTGCACTTAGCGTCATAAATAAGTATCGCAGTCCCCATCTTATTCATAATCTGCCGGAAGTGGAGTGTTTCAATGATTATTAAATTGGCTAGCGAATTTCAACCTCGCAGAGTTCAATTCCCGACAGATTGGAGATGTCTCTTACGGGCAATGTACCGTTATATATGCTTTCCAGAACGGCATTACCGTTATTATAAACGGTGATGGGCACGTTATTGATATTTCGTTGAAGCATGAATTTATAGTGAAATTCGGTGCGGCTTCCCGAATTTCGGGTAATGACGGACACGACCCTGTTTTTCCCCGGCAGGAGTTTGTCTTCCGCACGGCAAAACCCCTTCCGTTTAAACTTTTCAGACTTTTGTGTCTCCAGAAAAACCAACGCTACCTCATCACCCTCCGTCAATTCCGTGAGGTCGAATCCCAAACCCTCCAGGCCATCTGCAACAACAACCTTTGCAGGTGTTTTATGGATAATTCTCTTCGTTTCATCCCAGGCCTTCGGGTTTTTTAAGAAATAATCCACAATGTTTCCGTGTGCAAGGCCGGTCCTGTTTATTGTGAAAAGGAGAAGTATTCCCGCTACATAGTGAATAGACTTCATTTATTGCCTCTTGTATAAATTATGCTCCCTGATATAATTTTCCACACAGCGCGGAACCATGTATCGTATGCTTCGCCCGCTCTTCAATCTCTCCCTGATTTCGGTTGACGATATACCGATGGGTGGAATGATGACCTTCAGTCGTTCGATCTCCGCTTTTTTTTTCTCTGATAATGACTCTGTTCCCCTGAATCCCTCTCCCGAAGAGGGGGATTCAGGGGGACAGCCATTGCGTGAAACCGGCAAACGATTGACAACAACAAAATGGCACAGAGCGGAAAGCGTGTCGATGTCCTTCCATGTGCTTATTTCATTAATCATATCAGTTCCGATAATTAAAAACAAATGATGTTTTTCACCATACTGCTCTTTTAACATACCAATCGTATCTATGGTATAGGATTTCCCCGACCGCTTTATTTCCAGATCGGAAACCTCAAAATGTTCGTTATCAGATATCGCCTCCTTCACCATCTGATACCGGTGAAAAGAGGGTATCAGATCACCGGATTCCTTGTGGGGAGATATCCCCGTCGGTACAAATAGCACTTTTGCCAACGCCCGTTGCTGATAAACCTCTTCGGCAGCAATGAGATGACCTATATGAATTGGGTTAAATGACCCGCCGAGTATACCGATATTCATTCTGTGTCGTAATTATCAGAGTCGGACTCAAAAACACCCCGCACAAAGCAATAATTTTGAAAGTTTGCATTATATAAACGAATGTGGAGAAGTCAATAAAAATGGAATCATTTTTCATTGACTCATGATAAGGCGTGTGTTAGCATTATGAATCTTTTCCCTTGCAATTACAAACGTTCATCTCTAACCGACAGAAAGATATAGTTGAGTGAAGATAGCATATTTTGATTGTTTTTCCGGCATTAGCGGAGACATGACCCTTGGCGCCTTTGTGGATGCAGGGCTCGATATTAACCTGCTCAGGGATCAGCTTGCACTCCTCCACCTCCCTGGATATGAAATTTCCTCGGAAAAGGTAAAACGCGCCGGGATACGTGGCACAAAGGTTCATGTCACGATCTTTCCGGAGGGCAATCATACCCACGGACCTGACCATGGCCACCACCGTCATCATTCGCATTTAAAACTTTCCGACGTACAGGCTATCATAGAAAAGAGTTCCCTCTGCAGCGAAATCAAGGGTGACAGTATCAAAATTTTCCAAAGACTTGCAATGGCAGAGGCAAAAGTTCATGATACCTCCGTAGAGAAAGTCCATTTTCACGAAGTTGGCGCAACTGACTCTCTCATTGATATCGTCGGCTCGGTGATCGCTATAAAACACACGGGAATTGAAAAGATATATTTTTCCCCTGTTCCCACGGGATGCGGGTACACTGCTTGTGAGCACGGCACATTCCCGGTTCCAGCCCCTGCAACGGCGGAACTTCTGAGAGATCAGTTGATAAAACCTGCCACGAGAGAAAAGGAATTGACCACCCCCACGGGCGCTGCCATAATAACCACGCTGGGGGAGGGTCTGCGCACAAATCCGGAAATGAGAATCCTTCAGGTTGGTTACGGCGCCGGCAGTACCGATGATCCTGACATCCCCAATATGTTGCGCATACTTATCGGAGAAACAAGCCCTGGCGTTTCATCGGATGAAATGTGGGTTGTCGAAACAAACATAGACAATATGTCGGGTGAGATCCTGGGCTACGTCATGGAGAAATTATTTCACGCCGGCGCCGCAGATGTCTATTTTACGTCAATTCAGATGAAAAAAGGGCGGCCCGGAACAATTATCAGCGCTATTGTGACTGAGAGGAATCTACCCGGCGTTGAATCTGTTTTGTTCAATCAAACATGCACCTTTGGCATAAGAAAGTATAGAGTAATCCGTAAAGTGCTTGCACGGGAATTTAAAGAATTGGATAGTCCGTTGGGGAAAATAAAAATCAAGATCGGGACATTTGACGGTGATATTAAAAGCATGTCCCCTGAATACGAGGATTGCAGGAAGATTGCCGAGGAAAAAGGCATTCCTCTCAAACACGTATATAATATCATTTCAAAAGAATTCGGCAAACTATGAGTCCCTCAAACAATCCCCCCGCCGTACCATCGGGCGTATTTTTTCCGTAACTATACAGCCACACTTATGAAAATACTGAAAACCATAAACCTCCCACTTCTCATTTTCATTCTCGTGGCTTTGTCTCAACTCGTCTACTTAAATTCTCTATCAAATCAATTTGTTTACGACGATGAATTCACTATTGTAAATAATCATTTCATAAAAACGTGGAATAATTTACCATTACTTTTTAGCCGGGAATATTTCAAATTTTCCGGGGAATTGAGTTATCGTCCGGTAGTCACCATAACATATTTTATCGATTATGCCCTGTGGCGGCTAAACCCCTTCGGGTTCCATCTCACCAGCATACTCTTCCATGCCATCAATATTGTTTTGCTTTTTTTCTTGTGCGTGCATTTTTTTCACAGCCGGGCGGCCTCCCTGGTAGCGGTTCTTCTCTTTCTCTGCCATCCTGTTCTTTCAGAAACGGTCAATGCGGTAAGCTATCGTGAAGACCTTATCGGCGCGACTTTTTTTTTATCGGCGTTCTTGCTGTACCTTAAAGCAGCGAAGGGAGAGCGCCTGTTCTCCCCCCCCTATGTTGCCTCTCTGGCATGCTATCTATCTGGTGTTTTCTCTAAGGAAATGGCACTTACACTGCCTTTCTTTCTCTTTTTTCACGATTTTTTCTTTACAAAAAAAACCAACATCGGCCTAAGATTTTCCCGTTACACAGGTTATATTGTTGTGGCCTCTTTTTACCTCCTGATAAGATTTGTAATCATGCATAACCCGGTCGAATCGCATGTTTCATACCCGGGCGATAGTGTTTTTGTTACCTTTCTGACAATGACGAAGGTACTTGCATCGTACTTAAAACTCTTCTTTTTCCCTTTTAGCCTTTGTGCAGATTATGTCGTATCCAATTCTTATTCTCTTCTGGATACGTCCTTCATCCTGTCGTCCTTGCTCCTCTCCGCCCTTGCCGTAATTGCCTCTAGGATGTTTTTTTATTCACAGATAGCATTTTTCTGCATTGTATGGTTTTTTATCACCCTGCTCCCGGTCTTAAACATCGTGCCCATTGAGAACATTATGGCCGAAAGGTATCTCTACCTCCCCGTCATGGGTCTTTGTATGCTTGCCAGTGGAAAAAAGATTTTTTTCCCGGGTAACGCTGTAACCACTGTCGTGGTGATCGTCGTATTAATGCTTTTCTCGGTCACAACAATCAGAAGAAGCTCTGTCTGGATGGACCAAATAATTTTATGGTCGGACACAGCAAAAAGATCCCCTGATAGTTTTAAGGCTCACAATAATCTGGGTAACATTTATCGGGACAGCGGGAGGTTCGACGAGGCCATATCCGAGTTCAAACATGCGTTGGCATTGTATGGTGGCTATATAGATGCCCATAATAACCTCGGAGTCGCCTACCGGAAAAAGGGTATGCATGATGAGGCCATGGCTGAATATCAAAAGGCGTTGAAGCTAAACCCACGATATCCCTATGCCCATAATAATCTCGGAGTCCTGTATGCCAAATCTGATCTCTTGGATTTGGCCATCACGGAATTTCAAAGCGCCATTTCGCACAAGCCGGATTATTCTGACGCCCACAACAATCTTGGAGCCACCTATATAAGAAAAGGACTTTATGAAAAGGCAATACACGAATGCCGGGAAGCAATTAAATATAATGAACGTTATAAAGACGCATTCTACAACCTGAGTGCCGCCTATTTTAACGACAAACAACTTGAAAAAGCGCTCGAAGCGGCCGAAAAAGTCTTATCGCTGGATCCAAACCACCACAATGCACGGGAAATATATAATTTAATCTGCGAAGAAAAAGGGATTGAAAAAAACAGATAGATGCCTTTGAATATCTTCTGCGGTAAGGCCGATCCCTCTGAATTGTTTTCTAAATTTAATTAGCATATTTAAGAATATGCGGTATGCGAACAAGTAAAACAAATTATTTCTGGGTTATTTACCAGAACCTTTCTGCCCAAACGTCAATCTGTATCCCTTGATGCAACCCATAGTGATTAACGTAATAAAAAGCAGCGTTGCAAGTACAGATATCGAGAGAGCAGTAATTTCCCATAACTCTTTTATAAAGAAATTCCACCCTCTGTATTCCAATAAATCTATTCCCGCTTTCGTAAGAAAGAAGAAAATCAACGCAAGAATACTAAATCCAAGGACGAGATGTTTGATATCCTGCTTGTGAGGCGCCATGGAAATCGTAAAAATAATGATGGCAATCACGAAGATGATGTGACGTATATTTTTAATATGGAACTGGTTCTTAAAGGCATGAAAAGTGGCCCACACGGTATCAAGGAGATGCCGGATCAAATCGAAAAGCCCTTTGAATGTGAAATGGAATTCCTGAGGAAATGTATCGCTGAGATGAATGGGATTGGAGAGTAACTGTGATATAAAAAAGATGAAAAACGCACAACCAAAAATAGGCGCTGAAGCAATCATGAAATCAAAAAGAAAGGGAATCTTTGGTTTGTCGTATTTTATCCCGGTGTTATCGGATTTAAATAAATTCAGTTCTTTAATGGTTGTTCCCGTGACAAGGCACAGCAACGCATGGCTGAGTTCGTGCACGATTGCACCGGGGAAGAGGAATCCCCTTACCATCCGGGGATTGGCATACTTTGTCCACAGCCCACATAGTGCAAAACTCAGGAAAATGATCAGGATAAGCCCTATTGTTAATGAAAAGTATATCATATGAGTGAATTAGATTAGCAGAGGTCATTGGATATGTCAATCCGAAAAGTGAGCCAAAGATTTGTTTTGCAATCTGGAATTTTATATATATAATATGACGTTAATTTACCGCAACTGTGACGCAAAGGGCGCAGCAGAAAAGAGACTGATTTCTGATTGATAGTTGTGATTGTCGGTTACATCCAGAAGTGCAAACCTGAAATCCTCTCATAATCTCTTTTGCTGCAACAAGTCGGATTCTTTAAATTTCAAAATTATGGGGGGACGTAGCTCAGTCCGGGAGAGCGTCTCGTTCGCAACGAGAAGGTCGGGGGTTCGATTCCCCTCGTCTCCACCACTTGTCCAGATAAAGGTTATCTCCTGCATTCGGGGCTTTGTGCAAAAGTCAAGATAACCTTTTATGCACATATACAGCCACGAAGACACAAAGACGCAAACGGAAAAAAGAGTGCAGAGAACCGACAAAGCAGCAGGCAGTAAGCTATCATTGCACGCACTCACCCCTTATTCCTTATGCCTTTTTGCCCTGTAGCGTTTTTATTTTCGGGAGAAATACTTCATGAAAATTGCCATAACGGGCCTGACAGGGTTTTTAGGACATTATGTAGCAAAAAAACTCTTCGAGAAAGACATTCACATCCACGCCCTTATACGAAACACCAGCAATACCTTGCATCTCGCAGACTACCAGAAAAAGATTACCTTTCTGCAAGGTGACATGACGCACAAAGAGACCCTGAGGAAGTTTGTACAGGATGCCGATGTGGTCATTCATATGGCCTATGAACGGGATGGTGCTTCCTTTCGTGAGGCAGCCAACAAAGACATCAAGAGATTTGTGGAGGCAAATCTCCTGGGTAGTATAGAATTGCTAGACGCCTCCAGACAGGCCGGTATCAGGCAATTTATTTTCATCAGTTCTTGCGCAGTATACGGTCATATCTTTTCCCGCATCACGCTGGATGAATTACATCCCCTCATACCCGACTCGAATTATGGCGCCTATAAGGCATCGGTGGAGGCATTTTGCCATGCATATTTCATGACAAAGGCCTTCGATACAACCATCTTTCGGCCAGTAGGCATTTATGGTATTAATCCACATCTTGCCCATTCTGCCTGGTATAATATAGTTAAAGATATCAAGCACGGAAGTAATGTAGAAGTTTCCGGAGGCGGAAAGATAGTAAACGTGGAAGACGTAGTTCACGCTATAGACCTGGCAATTGGCAACAAAGAAACTTCCGGGAAAATTTACAACCTGGTGGATTTTTATGTCGACAATATGACCGTCGCACAAATAGCCAGGAAACTCTGTGCTTCTCAGTCCTCCATCAGCGGCACACCCAAACAACCTGTCAACACCATTGATAATGCCTCGTCAAAGACCTTCGGCGTCCATTATGCCGGGATTGATGGTTTACAACGGTATATTCAGAAATTAATAAACCTTGTTTAAATAAAACTTATACAAACCCCCTTCCCTTCGCTAAATTGCCTTCCGGATGCGCGTGTTTCAATGACATCCGGTCTAACACTCATAGTCAGTGGCAACAATAAAAAATAGACACATCATCCTGAGCTTCTCTTTCGTAATCACCGGTTTCCCTGAAAATGGTCTGTGAATAGGTTCTTAAAGGGAAATACATCCACAACCACGTCAATCCTGATGTCTTAAAGCTGCACATCCCATCATATTTCTGCATTCAATTTGCCCTTAAAAACAGTGAAATTGTTCCTAAAATTTTTTTTTATTATTCCGATAATCGCAGGTATCAAATGCAATGAAACGACAATCTATGCAAAAAGGTAAACGGCCATGCAAAATCAAATCATGACAATAAAACAAGTCGCAAAGTATCTTAAAATAAGCCCTCGCACTGTGTACAAATTGGTAAAAGAAGGGGCAATTCCCTCTTTTAAGATCATGAACATGTGGCGTTTTGAGCAGTCCAAAATTGACCAGTGGATACAAAAAAAAAGTGAAATAACCAACATCAACGCAAATGGAGGAAAAGAACATGCCAAAGGTGCTAATAATTGATGATTCAGCAGTCATGAGAAAAATTATTCAGAGAAACATCCAGCAATCCGGCCTTATTGTGGATGAATTTGTCGAGGCAGGGGATGGAAGGGAGGGTCTTGAGAAAGCTACTTCCCATAATATCGATTTAATCCTGTGCGACTGGAATATGCCAAACATGACGGGAATAGATTTTGTTAAGGCCCTCAGGGGTTCCGGACAGAAGAACAACGTTCCGATTGTGATGGTAACCACGGAAGGCAGCGAGGCAAAGGTTGAAGAGGCAAAAAACAGCGGCGCAAACGGTTATTTGACAAAACCGTTCACGCCGGAGCAATTAAAATCAAAATTGGGAAATTTTTTACTCGTAAAGTAAGACCACACCGGTCTTATGCGCACTGTAAAAGTCCAAAAACTTAGAAAGAAAAAAGGAGAGAACTTACTATGGCGTTAGAAAGTATGATGGAAAGTATCTCATTAGATATTACTGATGCAACGAAAACATTATTTGAAACGATGATCATGATGGATTTGAAGTATGACGAGGCGTCATTGGTAGATGATACACAAATAAAAACGGATATTATAGGTTTGGTGAGTTTCACCGGTAAATATCATGGGGTAATTGCCCTGTTTTGCTCGAAAAAGTTTGCATTGAAAATAGCGTCGACCATGCTGATGACAGAACTGACAGAGTTTACGAGCGAGGTTAAAGATGCCATCGGCGAGGTATCAAATATGATCGCGGGAAATGTAAAGACAAAACTCACCGCACAATACGGTGAGATGCACCTCTCCATACCAATCGTCATTGCCGGCGAAGGTCTCTCTATTACCGCCGTAAACAATCACCCTGTCGTCTCTGACACTACGCTTTCCTGTTTTAGCAAAGATCCCTGGCTCATGACACCCTTTATCTCCAACAACGAAAAATTTAACATCGGCTTACTGCTAAAAGAATCGAACAAATAGACATTCATCCGGTAGTAACACACATGGAAAAACCACTGAACAAAAAGACTTCTTCCAAATTAGAGGAAACTCTTGTAAGCACGTTTCCTCGTATTTGTACCGATTGCGGCAAGCTGACGAATAAGCAGTTTTTCCTGACAAATCCCGCACTGCAAAGCACAACGCTGGACACATTCATAAAACAGTCCCGCACGAGTTACGTAATGGCAAAATTAGCAATCGAAGAATTTTACGAAGGGGAAATGTATTTAATCTTTGCGATAAAGGAAGCTATCACAGTTGGCAGCCTCTTGTTAATGCTTGAAGACGCAGCAATCCGAGATAATGCAAGCAAAGGTCTTTTTGACAGTGATTGTGCAGACGCATTTAAAGAATTTACCAATCAGGTCTGCGGCATGCTGGATAACGAATTAAGGCCAAAACTACCCAAACCCATTCATCTGAAATTAACAAATACGGTTCACATAAATAAAGAAAACGCTAACACCGCGCTCCGCGAAGAAGTCCTGAACGAAGAATGCCTTATATTAATGGCTACCATGAGGATTCTGGGCTTTGATGATGGCCAATTCATATTAAGCGTTTCAAAACTGGTAGGCGAAGAATTTTTCTGTGAGGTCATTGAAGAAAATAACAGACAATTCAAAGGTACCATACTCGCCATAGATGATTCAAATACAGATTTACGAATTATCCGCAAACTCTTGAGCAGTGAATACAAAGTGCTGGTCACAGATAACCCGAATAGCGCCCTCTCACTGCTTCAAAAAGATCATATCGACCTCGTGCTGATGGATATTTATATGAGTGGCGTCGATGGAATTACCCTGTGTGAACGGATCAAAAGAAACGCCATGTCCAATACAATACCGATCATTATGTGCTCTTCTTCCCCGACGCAGGAGAATGTAATAAAAGCCATCCGGGCGGGCGCTGTCGATTTTCTTGTAAAACCCTTTGCAAGGCAAAAGCTGATTGAAAAAATCAATAAGCACATAGTCAATAACAACATACTTTTAAATTCTCCGTAAAGTGTCACTTTAACCACCCTGAAAATACAAAAATGTGATCATAGAGGATAAAAAAATGGAAGACAGCATGAATTTTATGGACGATATTGAAATTGTTAAGGAATTTCTTGTTGAATCCAACGACCACCTGGATGACGTAGAATCCAAAATACTAAAGCTTGAAGAAAATCCGGAAGACGCGGATATTATCAACAGCATATTCCGTCCGGTTCACAGCATGAAGGGAAGCGCTGGCTTCCTGGGTCTGAAAGGCATCGGTAAGGTAAGTCATGAATTAGAAACGCTCCTTGATGAAGCAAGAAAAAATAAGATAAAAATAACATCGGAGATTATTGAAATTCTGTATGAAGGTGTAGATATACTCAAAAGATTGCGGGAGTATATAGCAAAAAAAATAGACAACAAAAACGTTTCCGCCGATGTAATTGATTACAAACCGTTTTTGTTGAAGATATCGGTCATTCTGGGGAAAAACCAAGATTCGGTGCATCAAAGCGACACCCCAGATGGTTTTCCAAAAGAAAAACATATCGGAGAAATACTGGTTGAAAGCGGTGAAATCAGCAAAGATCAGCTGGAAATGGCATTGGAGGAACAAGAGCGAAGAAAGAGGCTGGGTGAAATTTTAGTCGAAAAGGGAATAACCACACCGGAGAAGATTAACAATGCGCTCAAGGTTCAGTCGGTAATAGGTAAACCATCTTCCGAAACGGTTAAAGTGGATACACAAAAGCTGGATAATCTCGTTAACCTTGTGGGTGAACTGGTAATCGCCAACGCCCTTATCAGTGAGGCATTGGGTAACATCAGCAACGGCTCCAACAAAAATCTTTCTCACCTTAACAAGATCGTCAAAGATATACAGGATCAGGTTATGTGCATGCGAATGGTTCCACTGAAATCGACATTTCAAAAAATGGCCAGACTTGTGCGGGATGTTTCAGCAAAAGTGGGGAAAAAGGTGCGTCTGGAAATTTCAGGAGAAGAGACGGAACTGGATAAAACAGTAATTGAAGAAATCGGCGACCCCCTTGTACATATTATTAGAAACTCCATCGACCATGGAATCGAACCCCAGGAGGAACGGATAGCAAAGGGAAAACAGGCTGATGGTCTTGTGCGATTAAATGCATTTCACCGGGGCGGGAACATCGTCATCGAAATCGAAGATGACGGCAAAGGCCTTTGCAAGGAGAAGATTTTAAGAAAGGCGATAGAAAAAGGCCTGATCGATGAAAATGCGGCGCTCTCCGAACAACAAATTTACAGTCTCATCTTCTCCGCAGGATTTTCTACGGCCGAAAAGGTAACGGATGTCTCCGGACGCGGTGTAGGCATGGATGTTGTTAAAAAGAATGTTGAACGCTTGCGGGGGAAGGTAGAAATTTTCAGTGTCGAAGGAAAAGGCACAAAAATTTCCATCAAACTGCCGCTTACCATGGCGATTATCGACGGCATGATAGTCCAGGTGGGTCCGGAAAAATACATTGTCCCCATGCTCTCCATTGAGGAATCCATTCGACCGAAAAAAGAAGATGTTTCCACCGTACAACAGCGCGGCGAATTGATCAACGTAAGAGGGAATTTACTGCCCATGGTGCGGCTCCACAGCTTGTATAACGTCCAACCGAAGAAAATGAATCCGTGGGAAGCCCTCATCCTGATCGTTGAAGGCGAAGGACGAAGATGCGGTATCCTCGTTGATGACCTCCTGGGACAACAGCAGATAGTTATTAAGAGTCTGGGAGAACATTTTCGCAATATCCGGGGCATTTCTGGCAGCGCCATCCTCGGGGACGGCCGCATAGGTCTTATCCTTGATGTAGGGGGAATTATGAGTATGGCGTTGAATTAAAAGGGTTGTAGTAAGAAATCATGGATTTAGAATCAGGGGCATAAGAACTCACTCATTTTTGGTATTTTTTAATCAGATAAGAGGGACTCGGTGCTCCGTGTCCCTACAATTTATAAAGATTCTCATATCAAATATCAAACAAGGAATAATGAGCTTATTTCTTTATTTTGTGGCAGGCGTAAAAACTGCAAAACGTAACGAAGATGAGAAAACCTCATAATTCGAAATTCCTTGTTCAATATTCGCTATTCAATACATAGTTATGGTAATCCGTTATTTTAAGTTCACGTATAATCAGGGGAAAAAGGGCAGGACGGTAGCATTGAAAATCGTTGGCAAAAAGACCGACCCCTGATTCCCGACACCTGACACAAACCCCAGAAAGGAGGATTTATACACAAAAGCTGTCGCACTATGAAACTACTTACAGACCCGCATTATTTGTACATTGAAAGGAAGAAGGAGAATTGCATGAAAATGAACTTGAGCACAAAGATTATTTCGCTGTTCATTATTGGTGGCTTGGTGCCATTGAGTGCTATCGGAATACTGAGCTATTACAGCTCCAGTAAAGCACTGCAAGAACAGGCCTTTAATCAGTTGGTTTCCGTGCGAAATGTCAAACAAGCCTTTATTGATGACTGGTTCACAAAGAGAAAATGCGATGCCGTTACCCTCGCAAAAAATGAAATGGTCATTGCCGCCGTAAAGGAATTTAAAAAGGCATTCACAGAGTTGGGAGCAGAAAAAATACGGGATTTATATATCACCAAAAATCCATTTCCCGCCGGGAAAAAACTGGAATATTTTGATGCGCAGGACGGCAGCAATTACAGCAAATTACATGCACGCCTTCACCCTGTTTTCAAACAGTATCTCGAAGAATACGCCTATTACGACATCTTTCTCGTGGATGCAGACACGGGAAATATCCTTTATACCGTTTTTAAGGAACTGGATTTCGGGTCCAATTTAGTTTCGGGACCTTATAATACAAGCAACATTGCACGGTTATATAAAGACGTTACCTCTTCGAATGTAGTAAACGGGCATAGCTCTGCAAAACTGATTGATTTTGAATCTTATGCTCCTTCAAACGGAGATCCAGCCTCCTTTATTGCCAGTCCGATTTATGATGGCAACCAGAAGACAGGCGTCCTTATCTTTCAGATGCCAATCAACAAAATTGATGCCGTTATGCAAGAGCGCTCAGGTTTGGGTGAAACGGGAGAAACATACCTGGTCGGAGCGGATAAACTCATGCGTTCCAATTCACGATTCTCGGAAAAACCCACCGTTTTGGTCAATAAGGTCGATACAGAGGCTGTTAAAGAAGCCATCGGGGGCAAAACCGATTGCAAGATTATTTCTGATTACCGCGGCGTACCTGTCTTGAGCGCATATGCACCGTTTAACGTCCTTGGGATGAATTGGGCAATTATAGCCGAAATAGACAAAGCGGAGGCGTTTAAGGCCGTTGATAGGTTGCGCAATTGGATGATTATTATCGGAATCGCTTCGGCAGGTTTTGTGGCAGGGTTAGGCATCCTTGTCGTCAAAATCACAGGCAAGATATCAGGCCTTTTCCGGTCGCTTCTGTCTGATCTCACCGAAAGCTCTACACAGGTAGCATCCGCATCAGAACAGATCTCCTCATCAAGCCAGAGCCTCGCTCAGGGTGCTTCAGAGCAGGCAGCCTCAATTGAAGAGACTTCATCATCTATGGAAGAGATGTCTTCTATGACAAAACAAAATGCGGAAAATGCCCATAAGGCATCTGAACTGGCAACGTCCTGCTTCCATTCTGCACAGACAGGCAACGAGTCAATTACAAAGGTAAACGAGTCCATGCAGGAAATCAATGAAAGCAGCAACAATATTGTAAGCATTATCAAGGTTATCGATGGTATTGCCTTTCAAACCAACCTCCTGGCTCTCAACGCAGCTGTAGAGGCTGCAAGGGCAGGAGAACACGGGAAAGGCTTCGCGGTAGTTGCCGAAGAGGTGCGGAACCTTGCCCAGCGATGCGCCAGCGCGGCGAAGGATATAACCCGGCTGATTGAGGATAGCGCAAAAAAAGTCACTTCCGGCACAGATCTTGTCAAGCAATCAAGCGAAATTCTCAAAGAAATCGTTACGAAGGCAAAAAAAGTCACCGATCTTGTAAACGAGATTACCAATGCATCGAATGAACAGGCCGAAGGAATAGACCAGGTCTGCAAAGCAATTACACAGATGGATCAGGTTATCCAACAAAACGCCGCCAATGCAGAACAAACTGCGTCATCCAGCGAAGAACTTTCGGCACAGGCAGAAAGTTTGAAAGCGCTCGTGGATAGAATCTCCCGAGAGGTTGGTACAGGAAAAGAAAATGCCGGAGTTTCACAAAAGGAAAATGTGCAAATAGCGAGCAAAGCAGTGTTTGTTCCTTCAGCAAAAAAAGCCACATCCTTCCGACAAAAAGCAGATCACCGTATTGCAAAAGTACAGAAAAACGAAGCGAGCGGAGAGTTCAAAAACCGCATACTAAACGAATCTTTGCAAGAAGAAAACGGGAAGAAACATGCCATGTCGGCCACAGGGTCTAATCGCATAATCCCCATGACGGAAGATGAATTTAAAGATTTTTAAAAAGGATTCCTTGTGGTGTCAGGAGTTAACTCCTGACACCACAATAAATGCAGAGAGAACTGACGTTCACTCTACAACCACAACAACTTTGAAATTTCTTAACGTTAAAAAGGAGAATAAAATGGCGATTCAGTGGACTGAAAATTTAGCTGTGGGCGTAGATATGATTGATAATCAGCACAAAGGAATATTCAGCAGGGTAAACAATCTGCTAAACGCAATGGCACAGGGCAAGGGAAGGGATGAAGTAGGCAAAGTAATCACATTTTTGGCAGATTACGTGGTAAAACACTTCCGTTCGGAAGAAGAAATCATGATCAAAAACAACTTCGATGGCTATCCATCACAAAAGGAAGAACACGCTCAGTTTATCAGAGACTTTTCCGTCTTAAAAAAAGAATTTGAAACAAGCGGTGTTACCTCACATTTGGTAATACAAGTCCAGCAAAAGTTATGTAATTGGTTAACGAATCATATCGGGAATGAGGATAAAAAAATCGGTGCGTTTTTGAAGATGAAGGGTTAAACCACGCTTTGTTGAAATCTTGAATTTTTTAAATATTACATTAAATAGATGAAAGGAGAAGCACATGCAAGCTGTTATGGAACCAGAAAAAAAGGCACATGACATGGAGACATTGTCACGTGAAGGAAAATACTTAACCTTCGTCCTGTGCGGAGAAGAATACGGCATAGAAATACTGAAAGTAAGAGAAATCATCGGCATTATGAATATAACACCTGTACCTCAGACACCTGCGTATATGAAAGGAGTAATTAATCTCCGTGGTAAGGTGATTCCCGTAGTAGACCTGAGGTTAAAATTCGGATTTCAAGAGGTGGAACACACGAAAGAGACTTGCATCATCGTGGTGGAGGTCAGAAATAAACTCACGGGCATTCTTGTCGATACAGTATCGGAAGTGCTTGATGTCAGCGGTGATGAGCTGGAACCTGCGCCTCATCTGGGAGACGGCATCAATACGGAAATCTTTCTGGGTATGGCAAAGATAAAAAACAAGGTCAAAATTCTCCTCGACATCGATAAGGTCTTGGGAACCGAAGAGATCAATATGGTTGAGAGTTTAACGAGTGTAAGCTAATTTATTTTTCCATAAAAACAGGCGTCTTTAGCATAAATGCAAAAGGATAACCGAGCAATAACGAAGCAAAACGAAAAAACCGGGAGGAAAGAAAATGATTGGTAAAATGAATATAATGGCAAGACTCATTGTTACGATCATTGCAGTCATTGCCGTTTCAACTAGCATTCTGACGTACGTCAACACGAAAAGACAGAAAACACAGATGTTGGCAGAGGTACAAAAGCAGGCAAGAATGGCGGCAGATCAGCTCATCTCCGCAAGAAAGGTAATCGCTGAAAAGCAGAAGGCAATAAACACCGACTCAAAGGGTAATTTTGAATTCAAAGGCGTGATCCCTGCAATTGTCGGCCGTGAGATTTCTGAACATTTCAGCCAAACAACCATTTTTAAGATGAAACAGACAAGTATTAAATACAGAAACCCCGCAAACAAGCCTGACGCATGGGAGATTCAACAACTAGAAAGATTTGAGCGAGACCCCGCATTAAAAGACCTCTCAGAAATAGCGAAATTAGAAAACGGTACAGAGGTCTTCCGGTTAATGGTACCCCTGAAGATCGAAGAGGCATGTTTGAAGTGTCATGGCGACCCGGCAACGAGTCCCACCGGAGATGGTAAAGACCTTGCGGGCAGGCCAATGGAAAACTATAAGCAGGGAGAGATTCGGGGTGGAATAAGCGTAATGGCGCCAATGGCTGCCGTAAATGCCGCAATTGCTTCAAACAGAAACTTCAACATCATCGGAAACGGAATTTACGTATTGCTGGTAGGAACTATAGTCTTTTTTATTGCAAAAAATATTATCTCACTCCTGAAGAGACTGGTCTATAACTTAAAAAACGGGGCCGATGAAGTCGCTTCGGCGGCGGACCAGATTTCTTCTTCCAGCCAGTCTCTTGCTGACGGGGCGTCACAGCAGGCCTCTTCCATAGAAGAGACCTCCGCTTCCATTGAAGAAATGGCCTCAATGACAACAAAAAATGCTGACAATGCAAAGGAAGCCAACCAGCTTGCAATCAAGACAAAATCATCCGCGGAAAGCGGAAATGAGGCGCTGGATACCTTGCGAACTACTATGCACGATCTCAATTCAGGCAACGACAAAGTCCTTTCGATAATCAAATCTATTGACGAAATAGCATTTCAAACAAACCTTTTGGCTCTTAACGCGGCTGTAGAGGCAGCACGGGCAGGAGAACACGGGAAAGGATTTGCCGTTGTTGCAGAGGAGGTGCGCAATCTTGCGCAAAGATGCTCCGTAGCGTCAAAGGAGACTGCTGATTTAATTAACTCGAGGGTGGTAAGCACAGAAAACGCGGCAAAGATTGCCGACCAATTCGCAGCAAATCTCAAAGAAATCGTAACTGAGGCGAAAAAGGTAACGGATTTGGCAGGTGAAATAGCCGCTGCCTCGCAGGAACAGTCTGACGGAATCGGTCAAATATCCAAGGCCATCACATCCGTTGACACGGTTACACAACAGAATGCGGCAAATGCTGAAGAGCTGGCGTCATCAAGTGAAGAATTATCCGCACAAGCAGAAAACCTGAAAGCCATTATTCAGGAACTGGCTGTGGAAATTGGAAATAGTGACGATGAGGGAATGACTTCAGAAAAATCACAACGTCATACATACCGTGAAAGCACATCTCACTCTTTCAAAAAAGTTGTCTTTAGTAATAAAAAAAGCGAAACAGCTCAAATCAAAAAAAACAACAACCCTTCAGGGAGGGACGATGAAACAAAAGGAAATGGCTCTAAAAAAAGCGAGAAAATATTGAACAGAACGCAGGAAGAATTAATACCCTTTACTGATGATTTCAAGGATTTTTAGTGTTTGATAAGTGTAACTTGTCCGGTGTTAGCACCACAAAACATATTAAAATGCGGAATAGCCACAACAACAAAGCAACTTCCCTTTTTCTCCTTCTGCGCGAGGAGGGGAAGGAGGGAAAGTAAAATACTTCCTAATGGTTAAGTTGAGAAAGGAATTTTCCGGTGAACAATACTCAGTCTATGATTACAGTTGGTGTTGGCGATCTAAAGATTACACAAGCCCCTAGCATATTAAAGACCCTGCTCGGTTCCTGTATTGGAGTCGTGTTACACGACCCGGTAAAAAGAATCGGTGGACTCTTGCACATAATGTTGCCTAAAAAAAACGGTACTGATTTAAAGATCACCAAATATGCAAATACGGGACTCCCCTATTTCATTTATCAAATGGTTACACATGCGGGCGCAACGAGAGGCGCCCTTTATGCAAAGATTTTTGGCGGCGCAAAAATGTTTGAAACCAACGGACTGCTTAATATCGGTGAATCAAATGAACTTGAAGTAAGGCGGATATTAAAAGATGAAGGTATCAGGATAGTAGCGTCAAGAACCGGAGGCACAAAAGGATATAATATTGTGTTCGATACGGGAACCGGTGACGTGACATGCCGTATATTCGGCGAGGCAACTGTAATTTATTAGCATCATTAGAATACCCTGCTAAGCGCCAAAATACACGCACCAAAATAACAGATAAATTCCGATGAATTACATTTAAATATCCAAACAATGCGATTTAGAAGAAAAAGCATTCTGTTTTGCCAAGAATGTTACTCTTTATGTAATGCAATTATCAAAAAAGTTTCACTTTTGGAACAAGGTAAGCAAGTAATACATGCTTCTAGTGCTGTAGGAGCTAATTATATTGAAGCCAACGAAGCCCTAAGGAAAAAGGACTTTATCGTGAGAATAAAGACCTGCCGTAAAGAGGCAACTGAGCTAAAGAAGAATTTTTCCCTATTATTCTAAAATCAAAGTAATTTCACTTTTTGGAAAGGTAAAGAGATGAACATTACGCAAGATCGCCTAAAAATATTGGAAATCATGTCAAGGCTCAGCATTGACCGTGCGTCCAGGGCATTGTCAAAATCACTGAGGACAGGGGCAAGGATTTCTCTTTCAAAGGTATTCGTCGCCGATCTTAGTGAAACTACAGAAAAAATGAATGAAGATCAAAGAGAGATGATTAGCGTCATGGTTGATTTTAAGGGAAATGAAGGGTGCAGGCTTTTATTTATGCTACCTCTGGAAGGGTCTTTAATTCTTACCGACCTGTTTCTTCGGCAGCGCATCGGCACCTCAAAGGAATGTGATGTTTTTACGGAAAGTGCGGTACAGGAACTGGGAAACATTCTCGCAAGCCACATCAGCAATGCATTGGTTTCTGACTTTAACGCCAAATTAATTCCACAGCCTCCACGGGTTCACAACGACTACGCAGGAGTCATATTTTCCAATCTCGTACTGGAACAAGGCATGGTGAACGACAGTATCCTGTTGATAGAAACAATATTTGAAATTAGTGGCTCAAAACTCGAATGCTACCTGTTTTTGGTCCCTGAGATGAAATCGTTTGCTAAATTGTTAGATTCTATAGGAGTAGGAACATGAAAAAGATATTAGTAGTAGATGATGCAAAAGTCATACGGATGATAATTCGACAAATTTTGACCCGGCACGGATTTGAAATTGCCGGAGAAGCCGGTAATGGCAGGGAGGCGCTGGAAAAGTATAAAGAATTGAAGCCCGATGCGGTAACAATGGACATTGTAATGCCGGAAGTGGATGGAATTCAAGGGCTCAAAGAGATCATAGCCTTTGATAAACAGGCAAAGGTAGTCATGATTTCCGCCATAGACCAGCAAGACGCATTGATGGAATCCATCCGTCATGGCGCGGTAGATTATGTGGTAAAACCATTCGAAGACGATCGTATGGTAACGTCACTACGGAATATATTTAATGAAGACCAAAATGATTCCGCAGGCAGTAGGCAGTAGACGACGGTCTCTTAACAAGAACATTTTTGACATTTTATAACAAAAAATATCTAATGAAACCAGGAAGGCAGGAAAGTGAGGCTTGAATTTGAAAAATTGACAGCTGATATCATTGAAGTCTATAAAACCCTTGGTCCAGGTTTTCTTGGATCAGTTTATGAAAATGCACTTTCATTGGAATTCGGAACTCGTGCAATTCCTTATAAACGACAATGGGAAATATCTATATTTTACAACAGAAATAAAAAGAGTAATTTTTACAGAATAATATTCCTGATCTTCCTGCTTTCCTTAGATGTTATTTAAGGTTTTTAAGGGGAATACCTATGGACATCGACATTAACGATAAAGAATTTTCTCTTTTTCAGCGCTTAATCTACAATGAGAGCGGCATAAATCTTACCCCGGCAAAAAAGGAGTTGTTGAAATCCCGGTTAATGAAACGCTTGAGGGAAAGATCGTTAGCCTCATTTAAAGAATATTATAAATACGTTACCGAAGAAGACGCAACCGGGGAAGAACTGGTGAGTATGCTTGATTGTATCTCTACAAATCTCACGGAATTTTTCAGAGAAGCAGCACATTTTGATTTCCTGACAGAAAAGGTACTTCCTGCCTTATTGGAAAATAAAAGAAAAAAACGCGAAAAAAAGATCAGGATATGGTGTGCGGGATGTTCAACGGGCGAAGAGCCATACAGTATTTCTATGATATTAGCAGAATGCATAGAACATTTAAGCGAATGGGACATAAAAATATTAGCTACTGACTTATCGACCAGGGTTTTAAAAAAGGCCATGGAGGGAATATACCCAAAAGACCGGATACGCGGGATTCCTCTTCACATGCTCAATGCCTATTTTGAAAAGGGAGAATATAATCTCAGAAACCATTATCAGTTAAAAGATTTCCTGAGAAACATGATTGTATTTAGAAGGCTTAACCTTACCGATCAAACCTTCCCTTTCAAAGGGCAATTTGATTTTATCTTTTGCAGAAATGTCATGATATATTTTGATAAACAAACACAGAGCGAATTGGTGGCAAAATTTTATAAACATCTTGCCCCCGATGGCTATTTTTTCATCGGCCATTCTGAAAGCCTTGCAGGCACCGACACCAGATTCCGGTACGTGCGTCCCACGATTTATCAAAAGTGACACAATTTCAACGCAAAGACGTTGGTAAGGAGGTTTAACATGCTAAAAAAAGTAAAGGTATTGATTGTGGATGATTCTGCCGTCGTCAGAAAAATATTATCCACGGGCCTGAGCAAAGATCACGGGATCGAAGTTGTGGGAACCGCTGCGGATCCGTTTATTGCCAGGGATAAAATCATAAATTTAAGACCCGATGTAATTACTCTGGATGTGGAAATGCCCCGGATGGATGGTATCTCCTTCCTGCAAAGACTCATGACATACTACCCCTTGCCTGTCATTATGGTCAGCTCATTGACACAGGCAGGCTGCGAAACCACCCTGAAGGCGTTAGAAGTAGGCGCGCTGGATTTTGTCACCAAACCATCACTGGATGTTTCATATACACTCAGTGAGATAGTAACCGAATTAGCTGAGAAGATAAAAGAATCAGCAAACGTCAAAGTAAAAAAGAAGGAATATTTTAAAAATACCGGCGATAAAAACACTGCCGCCAGACGCGCGGAAACAAGCCATGCATTGATCAACAGCACACATAAGATTATTGCCATTGGAGCGTCTACGGGGGGAACGGAGGCACTCAAGGAAGTGCTGATGCAGATGCCCCCCAATGCGCCGGGAATACTGATTGTGCAACACATGCCGCAGCTGTTCACAAAATCGTTTGCTGACCGTTTAAATTCCCTTTGCTCTCTCGAAGTAAGAGAGGCAAAAGACGGCGACAGTATTATTCCCGGCCTGGCACTGATAGCGCCGGGGAATTATCATATGGAATTGCGAAGAAACGGCGCCCGGTACTACGTAACAACAAATCAGGAACCTCAGGTACGCCGCCACAGACCATCCGTCGAGGTGTTATTTGAGTCGATTGCAAAATATGCGGGAGCAAATGCCGTAGGTGTAATCATGACCGGTATGGGCGACGATGGCGCCGGCGGTCTTCTGAAAATGAAAGAAGCGGGAGCAAAAACGCTGGCACAGGATGAAGAAAGTTGCGTGGTATTCGGCATGCCAAAGGAAGCGATAAAATTGGGCGCTGTTGATACGGTCGTCCCCCTGAATAAAATTACCCCTTCCATTCTCTCCGTGTTAACGAAGATGTAATGTCTCTCATACAGATGCAAAACTAAGCGCTTCCCATAAAACGTAAAAAGTGTTTGATGAGTTCGGGGTCAGTCGCAAAATGGACATGGGCATAAGAACCCAGCACACGGTCTGTAAAGAGGCCATCAGGCCGTGATTTATTGTCATCGCATTTCGAAATTGCATAAGCAAACCGTGCATCATCAGGCACATGCAGTGATGACCAGTGAAATTCATGGGCCTTGAATCTGTCGCCCTTTTTGCACAAAAGATTATCCTTTACGGCCTGAACAGTAATATAACCCAATCCCTGTCTTTTATTCTCCATCTTCGTCGTCCCCTTCAGTATTCCACACATCCCGTGTGTCTTCTTTTTAAAATCTACCATCTGTTCAAGCAAATACATCATACCACCGCACTCTCCGTATATAACCACGCCATTCTTGTGTGCCTTTCGTATAGACTCCATCATGGTGGTATTCGATGCAAGTGATGCGGCATGTAATTCCGGGAAGCCTCCCCCAATATATAAACCTTCAATGTCAGCAGGCACATATTTATCATACAGCGGACTGAAATACGTAAGCTGCGCCCCGTGTAGCTCCAGGAGGTCAAGGTTGTCCTGATAATAAAAATTAAATGCCTCATCCACGGCAACGGCAATCCTGGGATGAAATCGTTCATTAACCTCACAAAAGACCGACTTCTCAAATGCGGGAAGACTGTCCGGGGAGAAGGCTATATCAATTACTGTATCAATATCTACGGTGGCCGATAACAATTTCCCGATTTTTTGGTACACAGCCTTCGATAACTCCTGTTCTATTGACGGCACTAAACCAAGGTGCCGCTCCGGTAGTATTATTTTATCATCAAAAGGCAGATAGCCCAGTACAGGAATATTGCAATTACCCTCAATAGATTTTTTTATCGAAGTATAGTGCCGTTCACTCCTCACCCTGTTCAGAATTACACCCGCGATTTTCACGTTGCTGTCAAAATGCTTATACCCCAATACAATCGCACCCGCGCTGCGTGACATCCCCTTTGCATCCATTACCAATATCACAGGCACATCCAATATCCTGGCAAGGTGCGCTGTACTCCCAAATTCCGTACCATCCAGACAGCCGTCATATAATCCCATCACCCCCTCAATCACCGCCATATCCGATCCCATAAGGGCACGTTCAAATAATTCCAGGCACACATCCCGGCTCATCAGCCATGAATCCAGATTGCGGGACGGCCGGCCGGTAATGGCCATGTGATGTGACGGATCGATATAATCAGGCCCGACCTTAAAGCCCTGAACCTCGTAACCCCTGTCTTTCACCACAGACATCAATCCCAGTGAAATGGTTGTCTTGCCCACACCACTGTGTGTTCCGGCTATCAATAACCTTGGATAATGAGAAGAAGTGTATTTCATAACTTTGTTGTATAGACTTTATTTTATTTATACGGATTTGCGGTAGGTTAAGCGGAGCAAACCCATCATTTACACATATCAGGAGCGTTATTTCATTCTTCTCAATCGATCATTTTCTTGCTGAATTGCGTGTTCTAAGTGATACTCCCATCGGCCGCCGTAGTGTCTTTCTAACCAGCTTTCGATGTGCCCCTGCCAAAGGTTATATGCCTGTTTTACACCGTTGATCTTTGGATGCACAGCGGAAGTGTATAAAGCGCAATCAGACCGGGGCACTTCCAGAAGAAAATATTCAGCAGGTTTTTCATTCCAGATCGCACCGATCTTGACAATATCTTTATATTGGTTTAACTTCTCTCTCGTCTCACGGGCTGTATAACCCGGAAAAATTTTTCCAAGCACTTTACAGTCATCCTTAATTGCGTAAAATAAACGAAATACCTGTTTGTGTTTCAGCGCAACATAGTCTTCTGGTGCAACATATTCATTGTAAACGCAAGGCGCAAGAACGTCGTGCATGAAACTATCCGCCTTATCCGGGAATTCTTTGCAGGTATATGGCCGGCACCTCTTACCAAATACGCCACATCTCAACACTATCTGCAGGGTCAAACCATCCGGCGTATTAAGCTCTTTCAAATAAAAATTCAGACACCGGCAGGGATTGTATATAATATCCTTCGACGAAAAGGCTGTATAAAGCAGTTTGATACCGGCAGTGGCATTGCCCCGTTTCAAAAAACGTCTCCACATGCCCAGATGGGTCTGTTCCCGCGGGATACTCATAAAACAACATATCCCATCGGCACAGATGTCGCCGGTAAAATCTATATGCGTATTGAAGTCAAAAGTATTGGCATCAGTTTTCATAACGACACCCCTTTATCTTTGCAAATAAGTTGTCCACAAAAGGGCACCCACAGACTCCCAGATTATACAGACAAAAAATACGGATAATCTCCGGTTGTTTGCTCTGTTAAAACTTCTTTTTTTTGGGGTTTTTTGAATATGTTCAACAATGTTTGGAAAATCCCAAATTCCCAATCGCAAATCAGTGTAATCTGTGGTCTCACGTTTTTTAGATATAGGTCTGAACCCTCATCTCGCTCGCTTCTCATTCACTGCTTGTGCATATGACCATGCAGGTGTTCGTGTTCATGTACAATATTGTCATGACGATGCCGGTGCACCAGATCGTGTCTTAACAATAAATCGTAATTATTCAGTATTTCTTTATAATCCCCTATTGCCACGGGCCTCTTTTCCCCGCTAAAAACGAGCACACGATCTGCTACCTCATGGGTTAAAAAAAATATACGGTGGGACAAAACAGATGGTCATCGTGATTCTGAAACACCAACCCCATCATCCGTCTGATCCCGTTCATGTTTGTTTTGTTGAGCGTTAAACCCATAATCTCGATGCGTCCGTCACCCTTCAGGATCCCCATTAAATTCATAAATAGTGTTGACTTTCCTGTCCCGTTGGCACCGATGATAACCAGGGTCTCCCCTTCGTGCACGTCAAAACTAACATCGCTTAATGCCGTTGTCCCGTCCGGATAGCTGTAGTTCAGGTTTGAAACAGTTATAATCCTTTCCATAGATGAACGCTGTTTATTTTCGTGAAATCAATTTTATAGATACAACCGGAAACAATGCACATGAGCGAAACGATTATACCCGCAATAAATAAAAAATCTCTATAAGAAAACCCGAAACGTTTGATACTCCACATTTCTCCGCTAAACCCGCGGAGAATCATTGCACTGTAAATCCCCGCAGCCCGCTCAAACGTCCTGATAAACAACACACTGATCATATATCCCGGCACCAGAAACTGCTCCGTGTAACTCGAACCGAAATAACGCAGAGATCGTGCCCGCATCAGCCGTTTTGTCTCGTCTAAAAGCGCAAAGACGTAACGGTGCATAAACGATATGAGCATAACCGGCAGCCGCGGGAGACGAAGAGAGTCCAACCCCTGTAAGAAATCGGGAAAGGTGGTTGCCGAAGATGCAATCACGAGCAAAAGGATGGAGAGACTCGATTTGATGATGATATTAAGAAATGCCCATATGCCCTCATAAGTAACGTCCCAATGCCAATGACTGATTTTTAACGACCAACATACCTGCCCCTCCTTTACAAAAGGGACAAAGATCGCAATACAAAGAACAAAAGGCATCACGATGCACATCCTTTTGACTATTTGTCCGGGCGTAATTCTCGTGAGGAATGAAATCGCCAGTATCAGCAAGAAGTAGAAACCAAAATCTTTAAGATGCGCAATGGGGGTCAGAATCACACTGAGAATAACGGCGAAAAAGGAAATAATCCTTGACCGGGGGTCAAGGCTTTCCAGCAGACTACCGGTAAATCTCATAAATATTTCACGAATATAATCATTCCTGTTCCACAGGCCAGGAACAGTACGGAGGTAACGTACATTATCCTTACAGCAACGTCAATCGATTCCCGCGTCAACGGATTTTGAGCATCCCCCATAAAGGGCTTTTCGACAATTTCGCCCTGGTAGGCGCTTGGCCCCCCTAACTGCACCCCCAGTGCACCCGCCATAGCCGCTTCAGGAATCCCGCTATTGGGACTTTCATGCCTGCGCCCATCCCGGAATGCAGTCCGTAAAGACCTTGTAAAGCCACAGCCGCACAAAAATGACGCCAGAGGAATTAATACGGCGCACATTCTGGCTGGAATGTAGTTGGCGATATCGTCCAATCTTGCTGATGCCCAGCCGAATCTGATATATTTCTCGTTCTTATATCCCACCATGGAATCAAGTGTATTTACAGCCTTATAAGCCATTGCTGCCGCAGGTCCTCCCGTAAAAAAATAAAATAACGGCGACACGATGCCATCGACACTTCCCTCAGCGACTGTTTCCACACACGCCCGGACAATCTGCTCTTCAGTTAAATGCCCTGTATCCCGGCCTACAATTCGTGACAACGTCTGACGGGCGTGTATTAAATCATTTTTATTGAGAAATTTCATTACCTTTTTCGCTTCATCGGCCAGGCCTTTTACAGAAATTGCAAAATAAACAATAACCGTCCCGGCTAATATTTCACCCAGGAAACAGCCTTTCGCCGCTGCAAATACCACAGCGCAGGTTACCAGATACGTCCCCGTTACAATGAGTGTGGTTAGCAGCATCCCGCCCATGCGTTCAGGTACGGGTAATCTCCGTAACAGAGATTCCATACCTTCTATAGATCTACCAATGAGCCGCACGGGATGGTAAGCCCATTGAGGATCTCCGATGGCAATGTCCAGGACATAGGCAACCGCTACCTGAATAAGACCACTATCGGCAGGATGAACCATGGTGCAGATGAGCCTCAGACGAATTCAAAAAAAAGAGTCAGCAGTCAGAATCCAGCGGACAGAATGGATTGCCCTTTTTGTCCAGTAAAGCGCATTCTCATTCTGAATTCTGAATCCTGGCGGCTGACTCCGGGAAAAAACCCATACAAAAAGAATTTTAACAAGCTATTCTTTTACTTCATAATCGGCGTCGATGATTTCATCTTCTCCACCTTCTCCCTTTCTTTCCTTCTTTTTTCCGCCTTCACTTCCCGGAGGTTGCGGAGGAGGCTCTTCTCCCTGTTTCGCGGATTCCTGATACACTTTTGCACTGATTTCGTGCAGGGCGCTGGTTAACGCATCCATCTTTTGCTGTATATCTTTTTCATCTTCCGTTTTTAGCGATTCTCTTAAATCCTTAATCGCCGACTCAATCTTTTGCTTTTGTGCGGCATCTATCTTCCCTGCTACGTCCTTTAAGGTCTTTTCTGCACTGTAGGCCAGATTATCCGCCTTGTTTTTTGTTTCAGCCCTTTCCTTTGTCCGCTTATCCTGATCGGAGTACTCCTGCGCCTGTTTGACCATACGGTCAATTTCTTCTTTGCTCAGTTTTGTTGAAGCCGTAATTGTGATCTTCTGCTCGTTTCCCGTGCCAAGATCTTTTGCATGAACATTAATAATACCGTTGGCGTCAATATCAAAAGACACCTCGATCTGAGGAACGCCTCTTGGCGCCGGTGGAATCCCGGAGAGATGGAATCTTCCGAGCGTAACGTTATCCCTCGCCATTGTCCTTTCACCCTGAAGAACATGTACCTCGACACTGGTCTGGTTGTCCTCTGCCGTCGTGAAGACCTGGCTTTTCTTCGTAGGAATAGTTGTATTTCTTTCAATGAGGCGGGTAAACACTCCGCCAAGGGTTTCTATACCAAGCGACAGCGGCGTCACATCAAGGAGAACGAGGTCTTTGACCTCTCCGGATAAAACACCGGCCTGGATCGCAGCGCCCATAGCCACGCATTCCATGGGGTCGATCCCGCGTTCAATCTTTTTCCCGACATAATCCTCCACAAACTTCTGAACGATCGGCATACGCGTCGGGCCGCCCACGAGGATGATTTTGTGAATATCATGAGGCGTTAGCTTTGCGTCTTTTAATGCCTGTTCAATCGAATGTCCGCATCGATTAACGATGGGAGAAACCAGCTGTTCCAGCTTTGCGCGGGTTATAGAATGAGTAAAATGCTTCGGCCCGGAGGCATCGGCCGTAAGGAACGGGAGATTAATGTCCGTCGTCAGCGTTGTGGAAAGTTCTATCTTAGCCTTTTCCGCAGCCTCTCGTAGTCTCTGCATCGCCATTTTGTCATTTTTTAGGTCGATGCCGTATTCCTTCTTGAACTCAGCCACCAGATAATCAACAATAGCATTATCCATGTCCGTTCCGCCTAACTGGGTATCGCCACTGGTAGAAACCACTTCAAAGACACCCTGGCCAAAATCCATAATCGTACAATCCAGCGTGCCACCACCCAAATCGAATACCAGGATTTTCTGAGATTCTTCGACCTTATCCAACCCGTAGGCCAATGATGCAGCCGTGGGCTCGTTAATAATCCTGACAACATCCAGTCCGGCAATAGTCCCTGCATCCTTGGTGGCCTGCCTCTGATTATCATTAAAATAGGCAGGAACGGTAATCACCGCCTTTTCAACCCTGTCTCCCAGAAAGGCCTCTGCATCCTGTTTTATCTTTTGCAAAATAAAAGCCGAGATTTGCTGGGGGGTAAATGTCTTCCCCCGAATGGTAACTTTGTGGTCGGTACCCATCTTTCTCTTAATCGCATAAACGGTACCCTCGGGGTTGCTAACGGCCTGCCTTCTTGCAGGTTCACCAACGAGTTTTTCTCCATCCTTTGTAAATGCAACATACGAAGGAAATGCCTTACCTCCAATTGTGGAGCCTTCCGCGCTTGGGATAATCGTTGGTTTGCCACCAATCAGTACGGCTGCGGCGGAGTTACTTGTCCCCAAGTCTATACCTATAATCTTTGCCATATCCTAACCTCCTTTTTCCTCTTCTGGCTTTTCCTGATTCTGAACGTTTTCCTTTACCGATTTCTGAGATACAACCACTTTTGCTGGTCTTAACACGAATGTATTTAATAAATAACCCCTTTGGATTTCTTCCAGTACGGTATCCTCCGGCACCTCATCGTTAATCTTTTGCATTAAGACCTCGTGTTTATAAACATCCAGAGGTAATCCAATAGAAGGTATTGGTTCCAGGCCTTCCGATTTCAAGATACGGGAAAATTCCCTGTAAATCATTTTAATCCCATCAACGAATTCGTTTCCGGCTGTATTCGCCGGCGCGCAGACTGCCTTTCCCAGACTCTCATAAATATCCAACAATTTTTTAATCAGCGATTCAGAGGCTGTACGTTCAATGGCCTGGCGTTCTTTTGCAACCCATTTTTTATAATTATCAAAATCGGCCGCCAGTCTTCGCATTGAGTCCTGAAGTTCATTAAGCTTTTTCTTATTTGCCTCCAATTCCTGTTTCAAGGATTGAATTATCGCCTGTTGTTCTGCAAATAATACCTCGGACGCCTGCACAACTTCCACTTTGTCGGAGGGGTTAGTATTTTTTTCAGTTTCATTTGACATTATTGTCTTACCCTAAAGAATCTTCACAAAATACGGTTTTTTGTAAATCCATTTTACAAAGTCCATAATTATAATACAATAATTAAAAAAGGCAAGTGCTTGCCGGCCATGTGGCTACATCCCCCCTTCCCTCAGGATCTTTGCAAGCATCGAAACCTGAGCGGAGGGAATAGCGGTTGACTGCAATCCTTTCACGGTTGCCTCAATATCATAGCGAACCCGCTTTATCTCAATACGCCCATCCTCCCAGACAGCGTACGACGCCAGAGGAATGCCATCACGCGGCTGACCCACACTCCCGGGGTTCACAACGGTCACACCATTTATTTTACGCACCATGGGAAAGTGGGTATGACCCAGAAAGACGATATCGGCTGTGACGTTTGTTAATTCAGTCTTAAATTGCTCATCAGAGACATCCGGCCTGAGATATTTATACATATCGCCGCCAGGTGATCCATGTGACAGCACAAACCTCTTCCCTTCTATTTCTACATTTAATGTTACCGGCAAATTACCAAGAAAATCTTTCTCGCCTGCATGTAAGGCATTTTTCGTAAACATCTTGCCCGCATCGCTTAACTCTTTGTACTTTGGAGAACAGCCGCAGTCCATATCCTTCCCCACCGCATTATCATGATTTCCACGAACAACTTTATCGGTTAGACCTCTTATTCGCTCAATACAGGCACCGGGATACGGTCCGTAATTCACCAAATCACCCAGACAAAACACCATATCGGCTTTTTCGCACACAGCATCCAGGGCCTCTCTATTACCGTGAATATCTGATAGTATAAGTATCTTCATATTAAGTATTTCCCTTGCCTTCCCGCAAATAAATATTATAGAATTTCATATTATACCGATCTAAGCGTTTGTAATCAAGGTGTATTAAACACATTAACGTTATTCATTGTTAACGACAGTCTTTGTTTTTTGCCAAAAATTTTTCACCCCGGATTTACATAATGAAACTGACTGAAAATCTCGTGACCTTTCGTTTAAGACTAAAAAATGTCCCCGGCACATTAGGCAAGGCTCTTAGCGCCATTGGCAAGATGGGGGGAAGTATGGGCAATATTCAGATCATCAAGGCGGATAGAGAATTTAAGATTAGAGACCTTGCCGTTTATGTCAGCACGGACAAACAAGTCGCAGAGATTATGGATGCCCTTTCGTCTCTCGGAAAAGACCTTGTTGAGGTTATCAGCGTCAAAGACAAGGTCTTCGAACTCCATGAAAAAGGAAAGATTTTTTTGAGCAACCGCATCAGCATAACTACCTTTGAAGATCTCTCGAGGGTTTATACGCCCGGCGTTGCAAAAGTTTGCAAGGCCATCCAAGAGAGACCGGAACTAGCCATGGAATATACAATTATCAAGAATACAGTCGCTGTTATCACTGACGGCACGGCCATCCTGGGATTAGGCGATACCGGTCCTGTCGCCGGTATGCCCGTTATGGAAGGCAAGGCTATGTTATTCAAGGCGTTTGGCAATATCGATGCATTCCCCATTTTGCTAAACACCAGGGATGTGGACGAAATAGTGAAAACGATTCTTACAATTGCCCCCACTTTTGGGGGTATTAATCTCGAAGATATCTCCGCCCCCCGCTGTTTTGAGGTTGAAAAAAGATTAAAGGCAGCCTTAAACGTACCAGTCTTCCACGATGATCAGCACGGCACGGCGGTGGTCTGCCTTGCGGGTCTTATTAACGCATTAAAGGTGGCAGGAAAGAAAATGGAAAATATTTCCGTCGTAATCAGCGGCGCGGGTGCTGCCGGAACGTCGATTGCAAAAATACTTCTCAGCACCGGAGTAAAGAATATTGTAGTCTGCGATACGTCAGGAATTCTTTATAAAGGAAGGGCAATTCATATGAACGCTGCCAAGAATGAGCTGGCACAAATTACAAATCCACATAATGAAAAAGGAACGATTGCCGATGCGATGCGGGGAAAGGACGTTTTCGTTGGTGTCTCCGGACCGAATATTATTACGAAAGATATGGTAAAAACCATGAGCCATGATCCCATCGTATTTGCCATGGCAAATCCCAACCCGGAAATAGAGCCGGATTCGATCGAGGGCATTGCACGGATTATCGCCACAGGCCGTTCAGATTATCACAATCAGATTAATAACGTGCTTTGTTTTCCCGGTCTTTTCAGGGGGGCGTTAGACATTGGTGCAACAACAATCAATGACGAAATGAACAGGGCGGCGGCATACGCCATTGCCAATACCATTGATGAAGAACATTTGTCTGAGGACTACATCATTCCGAGCGTCTTCAATGAAAAGGTTCATAAAGAAGTGGCAAGAGCGGTAGCTGACGCTGCTGTCAAAAGCGGCGTGGCTACTCGGCAAATACCCTAACAAACACATTCCATCTCTATGGTAACTCCTTGCGAACTTAAATCGATTTCAATAGGACTAATCTTGTTTTTTTTGTCATCGTGGAGCAGTTTTACCTTTGGTTTCGATAGCTGGTGTAAATTTAACGCAGCGACAACCCCTGTAAAATCCTTATACGTGCCATTCTTGATCTTCACTTCAAAGCCTACCGGATATTTCGGCACCGCACCCAAAAAACAATCCACCAATTCTTTGTTGAACTGAGACCCTGCGCCGGCTCTTATAAGTTCAAAGACCACGTCCGGTGGTAACCCTGGACGATAGGGCCGATCTGAACTACAGGCATCATAAACATCCGCAAGCGCTGCGATTTCTGCGATTAGGATCATTTTCTCGCGCTCGGTGTATGTAACACCCTTGCTATCGAGTTTATTGGTGCCTTTCAGACCCCGGGGATAACCCGTACCGTCCTGTCTCTCGTGATGCTGATACGGGATGTGGGCAGAAGCTATCCCAATATTTTGAATGTCCTTGAGTAGTTCATATCCGTAAGTGGCATGGAGTTTTACCTGCTCAAACTCATCTGCCGTCAATTTACCGGGCTTATTGACAATCTTTTCGTCTACAAAGATCTTTCCAATATCGTGAAGAAACTCGCCAATCGCAATCTGCACCAGCTTTTCCTTGCCAAGACACAACCTTTTCGCAATAATCAGCGCAATCACCGCCGTATCAACGGAGTGTTCGTACGTATAGTTATCAAAGCTCTTTATCGAATTTAATCCCGATAAAATATCCTGATTCATGATTTCATCGAGAAAATAATTAATATCGTTACACAGTTGTTTAAAGGCGTGACTTTCCTGAAACGACTTTTTGACCTTTGGTGTGTTAATGCATTTTATAACAGACTCAGCGGTATCTGCCTCTATATTTGCAATAGAGGACTGCGTTACTTTGTATGTTTTAAAAATGTCTTTAGTAGACATAATACGGATTTTATCGGATATCGGGTCTTCAAGAACAATATCCTCCGTCTCTTCATCATCGATATAAATCCTGATAAACCCCCTGTTTTTCAGGAGCCTAATATACGCATCTGTCAAAGCAACTCCCCTGTTTAACAGCAATTCATAGTTATATCCATAAATCGTTTTCCCAAGCACCATCCCCGGTACTGCATTATTTATATGTATTCTTCTCATAATTATTACCCGCGTTGGAAATAAAACTTCATACCTTATCTTCAAACCTCAGCTCAAAAGTTTAATCGCTCACCTTTACCCCTGTTTCAAAATTTTCATGACTCAGTTATCGTCCGATATTGCATTTTTGTTAGAATCCATTATTGATAAGCATTGAATTCATTTACAAAATACAATCCCACAAATTGTCGAGTTTATTCACAATGCCCCATTTCAATGATCGCTTTTCTGACGGGCGCCTCGCCAGTTGTGCCGGCCAGAAAGATAATTAATCGCAGAAGACAGTGTCATAGCAAGATAGAATATGCCGGCCACGGGCAACGTAAATGCCCTCCATATACCCAACTCAAAAAAACGTAGTGTAGGCATGTACATAAATACCATCATAAAATAGGAGAAACTTGATGACAAAATTGTCACTTGCAAGGCATTTCCGAACATAAATGCACAAATCCCTACGAGGGGCACTACAAACAAAGTAATCAATCCCAGCGCTGTTCCAGCCAAAGCCAACCATGAATATTTCAATTGTGCAAAGGCATTGCGCGCAACCATATTCCAGACATCACGAAGATGGCAGTAGGGGCGGACACTTACGACCGATTTCGTCAGTGAAAGACAGAGGCATCCCGGCATCTTTGATCTTTCTTGCAAGCGCAATATCGTCTATCAAGGCATTAGAATATTCCGCTATACCACCAATTTTATCCAGGGCTTGGCGTGAAATGAGTATACAGCCACCTGCGGCCGCTGATTTTTTTGATTGCAAGTTCTGTACCATCTTAAAGGGATACAAGACGTGAAAAAAATAAACGAAGGCAGGAATCAACAAACGCGCCCACAACCCGTGCGTATCCAGCAGGGCCATCAATGAAACCATGTCCCTTTGTTCTTTGAATGCCTTAGCCACCAGTCCTCGCCATAGATTTGGGCTATGACGGATATCGGCGTCGGTAAACAATAACCATTCTCCTGCCGAAGCCCTTACTCCTTGTTCAAGCGCCCACAGTTTACCGGTCCACCCGGTTGGCGGAGGGGTGCCGCGGATGACCTTTACACTTCGACCTGCCTGCACTGAAATACCTTTTGCACATTCCGCTGTACCATCGCTTGATTCATCGTCTATCAGTATGATTTCCGATTTTGGATAGTCCTGACAGAGCCACGAGGGTAATGTCAGCGGAAGGGATGCGCTTTCGTTTCGTGCAGGCACAATAACGGACAAGCCTGGCCATTGGGTAGTCTCCGTGTGTATACAATCGGAGGCCTCCCATCGTTCCGACATGCGCCAGCGCACAGGCATAAGCCACAGCACGAACCAAAGGGCAAAAGAGGTAAGACTGGCACAGAACAAGATGAAATCGATCATAACACAGATAATAACAAGCTTTATGGTTCATCCAATAGTTGTATTATCTGATTGATATTGTTTACAGGGGACTTGCAGGCATAATTCTCGCAGACATAGACAGTTGCCCTGCCATCGATGGGTTTTTGCTCCTTTACAAATTCTGCAATTTCCTCAAGAGATGTATCTTTCGGGGAATTCAGGAGAACAATCTTTCTGGGGAGAAACCGCTTCCCTATTTCTTCGAGTATCTGCTTTGTATCCTTGTGATCAGGCTCACCTGCAATGACAATCTCCCTTGTAGGACCCAGAGCAAAATCCAGGGCACACAGGAAATGGGTATAACCTGACGGATGCTGGCTTATCGTTTCTCCAAATGTTTTCACAAGTTGTTCCCCTATCTTCCCCAAACCCGGATTCCCCGTCATACGTTCTAATCGTAAAATATTAAATAAAGCGACCGAATTCCCTGAAGGAGTTGCCCCATCGTAAATTTCCTTCGTTTGGGCAATAAGTTGTTCATTTCTCTTGCCACTAAAGAAAAACCCACCTCCTTTTTCATCCCAGAAATTTTCAACCATTTGCTTGTTGAGTTCTAAAGCTATTTTAAGGTATTTTGTCTCAAAAGTAGCCTCATAAAGTTCAATTAAGCCCCAGACAAAATAGGCATAGTCATCCAGATAACCAGAAATAGCAGATTCTCCCAAACGATGGCGTCTTAATAATGTCCCATCCTTCCGGTGTAACGCATTCAAAATAAAATCGGTTGCACGCACTGCCATTTGTGCATATTCAGGTTCGTGTAGTGCCTGAGCGCCCCTGGCAAGGGCAGCAATCATCAAACCATTCCAGGAGGTAAGTATCTTGTCGTCTTTGTGAGGACGGACGCGTTTCTCCCGCACAGCAAAGAGTTTTTCCCGGGCCGAGCGTAATAATTCCCGGAGTTCTTCCGGTTTTATACCCTCCAGTTTGGCAAATGCATCCAACGGCTTATCCACGTGCAAGATGTTCTTTTCCTCAAAATTCCCTTCCCGGGAAACATCGTAATAATCACAGAATATCCGACCATCCTTTTCGCCTAAAATCTTTACAATCTCATCGGGCGTCCATACATAAAACTTACCCTCAACACCTTCACTATCAGCATCTTCGGCTGAATAAAACCCCCCTTCCGGAGAGGTCATATCCCTCAGGACATACCTAAAGATACCTTTCACTATATCGGCATAATAGGGTTTTCCCGTGGACTGATAGGCCTCAGTATAAGCCATAGCAATCAGCGCCTGGTCATAAAGCATTTTTTCGAAATGAGGAACAAGCCAATATTCATCCGTGGAATACCGGTGAAATCCGCCTCCCAATTGATCGTACATGCCACCCCTTCCCATCCGTTCAAGTGTCTTTTCAACCATCTCCAGGGCCATGGGATCATTACTTCGCTTCCACCATCGAAGGAGAAAGGTATAGTTATGTGGTGTGGGAAATTTGGGAGAAGAGCCAAAACCACCATAGATCATGTCAAAATTATCCCGTAACTGTTCGTAAGCATGTTTTAGCGTCTCTTGAGTCAGGATTTCTCCCGGTGTTATAGCAGCCATGGATTGCAGGACCTTTGTTATCTGTTCACTCGATGCAACGACGCTCTCTTTATTCGTTTTCCAGAGATTCGATATCTGTTTCAGAATAGCGATGAATCCAGGGTTTCCATACCGCTCTGTTTTCGGGAAATACGTGCCGGAAAAAAAAGGCTTTCTTTCCGGGGTCAGGAAGAGATTAAGAGGCCAGCCGCCGCTGCCGGTCATGGCTTGACAGACAGACATGTAAATATTGTCCAGATCAGGACGTTCTTCCCTGTCAACTTTTATGGAGACAAAACTTTCATTCAGAATTTTCGCAACCTCTTCATCCTCGAATGATTCATATTCCATAACATGGCACCAATGGCATGTTGAATACCCGATGGAAAGAAAGATGGGCTTATTCTCGTTTATGGCCTTCTGGAACGCCTCTTCACCCCACGGATACCAGTCGACGGGATTATACGCATGCTGTTGAAGATAAGGGCTTTTCTCATGAATCAAGCGGTTGGGGTTTCTCTTGTGGGAGGTTGTTGTTTCCTGTTGTGATGGCAGAGGCACACCATTCTCGTTTGCATTCATATCGTTAAATACACAGCCTTTCATAAAAAGTGACAGGATGAGACTACGGACCGGAAGAGAGTATTTCTTGCGGCTAAAGAGCAATAAAAATTTAGCCATAAGCGCATGCCTTATCGTTTGCATTGTAAACTTCTTTTCTCCACTTTTCATTCCAAAAAATTCAAGCCCTTATGTATTCCCACCCCCTATGATATCATCCGCCCAACTTAATGCAGCGACAACGGTCGGAAACCCGATGGTGCTGGTAAGAAGGATAAGCGCGTGATATATCTCTTCGGGTTCTACCCCTGCTTCCAGCGCCCTTCTTACGTGACTGTGAACCGCGCCTTCGGAGTGAATCGTCGCAGCCGCAGCGAGTTGGATCAGATGCGCAGTCCTTTCATCCAGAGGCCCCTCCTGCCTGACCACATTGCCAAGCTCCTCGATCGCACGGAAAAATTTCTCATGCCTTTTTTTAATTTTCAGATACTGTGCAGGCAATTTTTTCTTTGACATACCAGACTCCTTTTTTAACTAGGTCTTTGAAGACTTCCCCCCAAATTCCCCCCCAGTAAACAGGGGATGAGGGGGGTGTTTGAAATTCAATGAACATCACTTGCAGGGGTTATAACCGGAGAAGAAAACCATTCGCTACAATTGATACCCCCGTTTTGTTATCATGTAACCACGATAGTGAAAGGTAGTGGAATTCCCGATGATAATAACGGTCGTCATGTCAATAGGGTGAGAGGTCATTTTGTCAAGTGTCGTAATAATAACTGATTCATCTTCCCGGGACACATCCTTTACAATGCCCACCGGGGTAGATGGTGATTTATGCCTGAGTACGATATCGGCGGTTTTCTCAATCTGCCAGTCCCGCTGAGAACTCCTAGGATTGTATAAGACGATAACAAAATCGGCCTCGGCAGCACATTTCACGCGTTTTTCTATGATTTCCCATGGTGTGAGCAAGTCACTGAGACTGATAACGGCATAGTCGTGCATAAGCGGCGCTCCGAGCACAGCGGCAGCGGCATTGGCGGCGGAAATGCCTGAAATAATTTCTACAGATAAGTCGCAGTTTTCTTTGGCAATTATTTCCAGCGCAAGTCCGGCCATACCATAAACGCCCGGATCACCGCTGCTGATTATAGACACAATCTTTCCCGCCAGGGCTTCCTGAATCGCCAGTTCTACGCGCTCGATTTCCTTACGCATGGCTGTGGCAATAATCTGTTTCTTTCCTATAATATCCTTCACCAGATCCACATACAGTGTATAGCCAACGATCGTTTCTGAATTTTTGAGTGCGTCCAATGCCCTCTGGCTAATCTCGTTCCTCGCCCCGGGGCCGATGCCTACCACGTAAAGTTTTCCCTGGCGATAGCCACTGTCACCCCTGGATATTTCTGTTTTTTGAGCAGTAATTGGGTCTTCCTCCCCGAAAGAAGCGCCGCAGGTTCACACACACCCCACACGCCTATTTTTTCTTTCACAAAATTTGACTTACTATGTTCCCGGTCACACGTCTTAATTTCCTGGCTGGAAACGATCCTTAACGGGATACCCAATGCCTCTGCCGCTTGCACTAAACCCGGCTCTTCTGATTTAATATCAATGGTAGAGAGGAGTCTGACCCGTTCCAACCTGAGATCAGCTCTTTGAAGGGCATCAAGAATGGATTGTTTTACCGCCCCCGAACTAATCCCCTTTTTACAACCGATGCCGACGATAATATCCTTTTGCGCCTCTGTGCCGGTAGTAATCACGGCATCCGTATGCAGGATGGCGGCAATCCGGTGGGCTAACTGATTGGCGCCGCCCTCATGACCTGAAAGCACACTGATAACAAAGCGCCCCACATCATCAACCACAACCACTGCCGGGTCGGTATATTTATCCCGGATGTTTTGGGCAATCACCCTTACTACAATCCCCATGGCCATAACAAAGACAAGGCCATCATATTGTTTGAAGATCCGATTAACCAGTTGTTGCAGCGGTTCTGAAAAAGGAATAATGTGTGAGGGTATCTTGTCTCCGATACTACAATTATTTCCCTCGCCCGTTTTTTTCAATATATACGTAGAAGGCGGTGGATCAAAACCTGTACCAATCCTTCGTGCAGTTTTAAGTCCTTCTTCCGTTAAGGTAATAAGAGCTATATTCAACTTAATCCTTTTCAGTCCCCCTTAAAAAAGGGGGACTTCGTCGTGAGCGCTCAGTCGAACGATTAAGGCGTTGGTTTTTACACCGAATCACCTTCACAGTACCCACCCTTCCGAAAATCCGCATAATTAAAATAAAATTTCCTAAAAAGGAAGTTTTTACACGATATTGCAATTATATTACGCTCGTTACCGGCTTTATTCAATAAAAAAAGCATGTCCCCGCGCCATCACTGATGGTTACCAAAATGTTTCCTGCGCAGCAAGGCTGCAAACAAAAATATCCTGCTCTTATGGACGGGTTGCCTTCCCCGGCTGGAAGACGAAAGTCTTCTGGGATTTATTTCACAAGGTCTCATTGGCGTCTTATCGCCTGAATCCAGTCCTTCGGAGTTAAAGAGGCCATACGGAGTGTTGCCTCAGGCGAACTCTGGTTCAAACGGAAGAAACTCAAAGACCTTATCTGTTGCAGACAAGATGCTAATGTGGAAATACATCAACTGACCGGAAAAGAGAGAGAAATCGTTACCTTGATCTGTAAGGGTTACCGGAACAAGGAAATTATGAGCACCCTGGGCGTGACGGAACAGACCGTAAAAAAACACCTGACCAGTCTATTTAAAAAGGCCGGAGTTACTGACAGGCTGCAACTGGCAATGTATGCCACAAAGCATTGGCCTTTTGCTATAACAAACAGAAATTATCGTGAACGCTCACCATGAAGGGATGAGGTAATCCTGTTTATCTAACCCAAACGAGCTAAGTAGGGTAAGGCACCGCCTACCGAAAATTGAATTTATAGAGGCAGGCAATGCCTTGCCCTACATATGCTGAGTTTGTTGAAGGACTCACCACACACGGATGAAACAATCTCGTTCATCCTAACCCGAACGAGTGGGAAAAGAAAGTCTTTTTGTTTTTTCACACAAAACCGCTAAGATATCATTTTAGAGTTTTATTATTTCCAACCCGAAACACGGAACCCGAAAGACATCAACTTCTATCTTTCGCCTTCTTTGTGGCTTTGTGCGATTGTTTCTGACTAGAGTTTACCCTGAGGAATAACGAAGGGCCCACGCATAGACGACACTTCCGTGTATACTTATTACATTTCCTATACAGTGTCCCAAAGGTCTACCTTTTTGGTTTACCAAAAACTTTATAAAAGTAGACCTTTGTTCCTTTGACTTCCCCCGTTGGGTTGAGGTACGAAACCCAACGGATTTTTAAATGCCATGATCGGTTGATGTTGGGTTTCACTTACGTTCTTGCCCAACCTTACACATCTGATAAACACCAAGAGTAACGTTACAGCAGCATGGTCATGATACAGGCATGACAACTTTCTTTAGTCGTCGATTATAAGTTCGGCGATGCCTATTTTTTACTTACCATAAGGGTATCACTAACGCAGGCACACGTGCAACGTGCACCTGCGTTGAATTTTTCAAACATTCTATGATAACATCCCACTAATAGAGTTTTTACCCACCTCCATTTACAAGCTGATTTCCTTTGATATCTCCGCCATGTCGATTATGGGAAGCTTTATGGACTTCTCTCCCAGAAGGGCATCCACCACGTCCTGGGGTGCACTCCTGTAATGGAGCACGGCTTTTATTTTTAATGGAGATTTGACGTCGTGGGGAAGTAAACAAATAAAATGCTCTTCCTTTTTGCCTTTCGGGGGGATGCGGTTATCGGATATGATGTGCGTCGCAGCCCATACGTGAAGTGTCGGTTCCCCTTTTTCATTTCCAAACACTGTATGATAAACGGTCGCATTCGGATCAATATTCCCTTTCTCATCCACCTTTCCACTTTGATAAACAATCTTATCTTCCCCATCCGTCACAGAAACGCTTAACCACATCTGCCGCATCTCGGTAAGGCCAGTAGGTATATGATGCCCGGCTCCCGTGTTTTTTATATCGATGTGAAATTTTAGCAAATCGCCTTTTTTTAAGGCAGGAGCCACCGATATTTCCAAAGTTGCGGCGTTCTTTAACCTCTCTACCGCCATTTGTGGTTGCAGTTCCGAGCCGGGAGGGAGGGATAGGGGGGTAACACTTCCTCCGACAAAATAGTGCGTCCATATATGGGGACGTTTTTTGCCACCCATGATCTCCGGTGATGCGAAACCGGGGTTATCAGGCCTCTCCGTACTGCCGGTACAGGGAAAGCCCGGACGTTGTCTCATGTGGCAGTCCTGACAGTGCACCGTTGTTTTGGGATCACCGGTATTATAAGGTCCTTGCCGCCACTCTGTGTAGGTTTGTTCGATGGGAAGGTTGTTTCCTGCATGCGACACATCATGGCAACCTCCGCAAAACTCCGAACGTGTATGCAACTCGGAATACTGATTTTTATGGATGGTTTCAGGGGAATCATCGAACGGACCGTACTTCGTGCCACCTTCCATGGCTGCGGCATTGCCGGGACTTAGTATGTATGGCGCATTTCCAACACCTGTAGTTGCCCGGACGGAATGACAAAAGTCGCAGATAACACCCCCCTTTTCGTCATCAGGAGAAAGGGCAGTTTCCGCTCCGCTGTGCCCAATGGGAAAGTGGCAGCGCACGCATGATTCTATGTTCTTCCGCTCTGATTCTCCTTCCGCCGTCTTTTTGCCCAGATTATAAAGGGCCTGAAAGAGCGGATTTCTCCACGCATTCGCATGAGTCGAACCACTCCACATCTTAAAAATATCAGGATGGCATGCGCCACAGGAGATCGGGCTGAAGAACTGACTTATCTTTACGTCCCCCGGTACGGTAATAGGCAAATCAACAATATTTTCAGGTCTCTGGCCAGGAGGAAGTTTCCACGTAGGCGACCATTCCCTGGGATCGCTTGCGTAGGATACGCTCAAAGATGCCAGAGACAAAATACCTACAAGACACACTGTAAACTTGATAGACAAACGCATAGAGATTAACATCCTTTCTGTAACAAAGCATTAAGCCACGTCATGGACTGAACCCATTGATTCCGCACAAAGACCCTGCTAGTTATTATACAAAAATTTCATTTTTTTCAAATAAAAAAAGAGGATAGACTTTCCCAGTCTATCCTCTTTCTCAAAAAGCATGCGCTACCGTATTTATTCTTCTGTATTTATTTTTTCATTTTTCCCGCTTCTGTTCTTTTTCACCCTTTACCATCTTTGTTGATTTTATGGTGGTATCTCCCTCTACCGTAACAAAGTTTTTGATCTTCTCAAATTTTTTATCGCCCACCCCGCTTACCTTTTTGATATCATCGATTACCTGAAAATTACCGTTATTTGTCCGGTAATTTACTATTTCCGTGGCAAGCTTGGGGCCGATACCCGGCAATAATGCAATCTGGTCTTCGGCTGCTGTATTAATGTTTACCTTTCCCTCTACCTCCACAGCAGAAAAGCAAATCCTTGCCTGACACACAAAACCAATCACAAATATCAGCACAATTGCAGCAAATGATTTACGAATACTGTGCATAGCAAACTCCTTATAAAAAATACATAAATAAAATCACAAAGGCCTTTTGATTACAAACGAACGTGTGCACGGAATAGCAAATTAGCAAAAAAGAAACCACCAACCAAAAAATCCGTAAAAAATATAAACAATTTACTTTAACTATTGAAATCTTCACCTGTAATGGAATATTGTAATTTCATCGATAAATTACGATGGAAGAGAATTAACTGGACGGGAATAACACAAAAAAGATCGCAGGACGCAGGAATGAACAAAATTGATTGTTGCTGGAAAAATAAAAAAGGACACGCATTGCGTGTCCTTTTTTATTTTTCCCATTTTTCGTGCCTATTATTTATGTCTCTATCGATCTTATTTCTTTTTATCCCGCAGAGATTCTATTACCTCATCGACAAGGCCATATGACTTTGCCTCTTGTGAAGACATATAAAAATCGCGATCAACATCTGCCTCAATACGTTCCAGCGGTTGTCCCGTGTGTTTTACAAGAATTTCATTCAGGCATTTCTTCATCCGCAATATTTCTTCCGCCTGAATACTAATATCCGTCGCTGTACCTCTCATCCCGCCCCACGGCTGATGAAGCATAATTCGGGTATGGGGAAGGCCGTATCTTTTCCCTTTTGTCCCGCCGGCAAGGAGGATGGCAGCCATACTATAAGCCTGTCCGATACAAAAGGTTGCAACATCACATTGCACAAATTGCATGGTGTCATAAATAGCCAAACCTGCAGTAATTGAACCTCCCGGTGAATTTATGTAAATGTTGATATCCTGATTCTTGTTCTCGTTTTGAAGAAACAGTATTTGCGCAATAACCAGGTTTGACAGGGTATCCTCAATAGCAGAGCCGATAAAGATGATGCGGTCTTTCAACAACCGTGAAAATATATCATAATGCCTCTCGCCATAGCCTGTTTTTTCAACAACATATGGCACGAAAAGCGCACCCTGAGAATTTTTGGGTTTAAGAACAGGAAACTCACCATTTTCCAAATATGACAAACACTCGTTATACACAAAAAAACTTCCTTTCATTTGCCTTGATTTTTGATTTTATTGGGTCTGGTCTTATTCTTCTATTTCAGCTTCCTTGAGAAGGAAATTCATTACCTTATTTTCACGCATATCGCTTCGCAAATAAGATAAATTCCCCTGACGTTCCAGTTGCCTGCGAACCCGCGCTGTATCTGTATTATACGCCCGTGCAATATCGGCAATTTGCTGTTCCACTTCGTTTTCAGTAACAAATATTTTCTCTTTTTCGGCGATATTATTTAAGACAAGAGACGCTTTCACTTCCCGCATTACGGATTCAGTTGATGCATTTTTAATCATTTCCGTTTGTTTTTGAATTTCTTCCAAAGGGACACCCCTGTTCAATAAATCCAGCTGATGTTTGTAGACCCTTTGATCTGTATGCTGGTTCAAAAAGTCTTGCGGTAATTCAAATTTCGCCTGCTCTAAAAGGATATCAAGCGCCTGATTCTTCAAATTGTCCTCAACCCATCTTCTTTTATCAACTTCAACCCTTTTGCGAATATGGGATTTTAAATCATCCAAAGAATCAAACCCCAATGTCCTGGCAAAATCATCCTTAATATCGGGTGGGATCAGACGTTTGACTTCTTTGACCGTAAGTGTCAGCGTTGCATCTTTTCTGCGATACTCTTCTTTGACAAAATCGTCCGATAATTTCACATCAATTTTGCTCTTATCGCCGGACTTCAAACCTTCTAATTTTGTAACCAAATCCGGGATCTTGGTATCGGCAACTGTAATACCGTTTACAACGGGAATTTCAATATCATCATCTTCAAACACGTTTTCCCCGTTGACCTCTACTCGAGAATCGCAGATAATCTGATCTCCCTTTTTTACCTTTTCGTCTTTAACTACGGTAAGCTGCGCCTTTTGAAGGGCCATATCCATTAATACTTTTTGCACTTCTTCATCGGTTACGCTTGCCGATTTTTTCTTTAATTTCAAAGCACGATAGTGATTGACCTCAAAAGACGGCCATACCTCCAATGTCACATCAAATATAAGGGATTTTCCCATTTCCAGTTCTATTTCACTAAATTTGGGATTACCCACGGGGTTTAATTTGTGCTCTTCAAGCGTCTTCTGGTAACAATCACTAACAACTGAATGTTTTACCTCGTCTTTAATCTGCGTCACAAACCGCTTCTCAACCAATTTTCTCGGAGCACGCCCCTTTCTGAAACCTGGCAATTCCACCGTACCACAAATCTCCATGGTCTTTTTTTCAAACTCGTTTTCAATCGTTTCCTTTGGTACTTCAAATTTTAAGACCTTTTTGCAAGGCCCTGCATCTTCAATCGTTACATTCATTGTGTATTATCCCGCAATACTCTCCCATCCAAAATAAAAAAATGGAGCGGGTGATGGGGTTCGAACCCACGACATTCACGTTGGCAACGTGACGCTCTACCACTGAGCTACACCCGCTTCTTGATTTAAAAACTATTTTCTAATGCGAGAGGGGGGAATCGAACCCCCACGCCGTAAGGCACAAGATCCTAAATCTTGCGCGTCTGCCAGTTCCGCCACCCTCGCCCAAAATGGCAATTAATACAACCCTGGCGGAATTCCTGAACTTGTTTTTTTCCCTCTCAGAAAAAATATAACGTAAACAAAAAAGAGGTCTTTGAAGCCACGAGGACACTATGGAAATAGCTGATGCGCCCTGAAAGATTCGAACTTTCGACCCACTGATTAAGAGTCAGTTGCTCTACCAACTGAGCTAAGGGCGCATTTTTTGTTTAATGCCGAAACCCGTTTAAGACTTTATGAATAACGCGCCCGGCAGGACTTGAACCTGCAACCGTTGGATTCGAAGTCCACCACTCTGTCCAATTGAGCTACGAGCGCAAAATATACTGGGCAAAAAACGCTACAAGCAAAATAGCGCAAAACCTAATACTACACACTATTTTTCTGAAAGATATATTATAATTACTTTCTCGCAAAAGTCAACTGCATTCCCCGCACGTCGCTAAAATTCTTAGGGCCAGTTCGGAAAGCTTCTTACCGGTGAGGATCGTTATCTTGTCTTACCCCGAACAAAGGATCAATGAAGAAGAAGAGTATGCAGTTCCCCTAAGGGACAAGCATATTCCCTGTGGCGGAGGAATCATACCCATTGAACATATTGCCATCGAAAAACTCCGGATATCGAAGAAATTCATTCAATCCCAGGCAGCATGATTTCCGATATGCAGCCCGTACGATGAATGGTTATCTATGGAGTCTCTTTTAGAAGAAGGTGACACGGTTGGGTTGACAGTGCTGATTGTGAGTTGCAAATTGCGTACACTATCCTTGCCGGCGGAATGAGATTGAGAGACATAGCGTTAAACCGGAACAATGGGGGGGTATCTCCATGAGGCGGGAACACAGAGGATACCCGATCGACAACAGCGGATGATTTTACGGGGCGGTTTATACCGGAAGATATCGGGGTCTCATGGAAGGCATAAATACGGTGAGGAGTCGGGTGTGGACAGAAGGACGGAAAGAGAGAACCGATCTTTGGTTGCTTCTTCCTTATTTTTCTCCCACCTAAACGCTTGTTTGGGGGGGGTGTATTATGAAAGAGAAACACAGTTTCTCTACAATGGTATTTCCTTATCAACAGCTTGGGAACAAGCAACGGGAAGGTTTTATATGCACTTTTCAAACAGCCAAAATTTTATAATAACCCTTCCTTCTGTCGCCCGATTTTTAAATAAAGTTTTTTCAAAATTTTCCGATATAGTTAAGATATTCGGGCATTATTTTTTGTGGAATATTTCATCGAAGCGGATTTAATAAGCAACACCAGTGTCGGCCCTATGCTAAATTCAATAAAAATATGCACATTATTAATATTTATTGGCATTAATCTGAGGTTTGCCACTGAAAATATTATTAATGCACTCATCTTTTTTCGCATCCTGCAATCAGGAAATTCATATCTCAGGTATGATATTCATACACCAAGTATACCCGACATGTACGGCGATATGATAACGGTCGTCGTCTTTGCTATTGCATATCTACTCTTTATCTCTGCCGATACTAAAAGAACAGCAAACGTCAAATCCTCTCATCTGCATGAAGAACCGGCAGATGCGTATCTAAAAGTTATCAGACAACTAAAAAAGTGCATTAAAAAAACCGGGGCAATGTCTCCCTTTCCTCCGGTTCACCTGGAATCTATCAGACAAGCAAAAAATTATATCAGATGGACAAAGTGCATACTATTCTCCGGTATTCTCGTGGGATTTGGTTTGTATCTTTTTTCAAAATACATATTATCGATAGGTTTAGAGATGCTATCGATTGAAAATAATTGCCTGTCCTTCGTTTTAAATACTTTCAATGACGCAATAAAAGTATGTTCTTGTCTTGTTTTTGCATACATTTATTGCTGTTATCTGTCTACAAACAAGGTTATCAGCCTTGCGCTTTATGTATTCCTCTTTATAAGGAACTTTTTTGCAACGAATCTTATTGGACATATTACTGGCCGTGATTTGCATATTGTTGTTCCTTTTTTAGACCTCTTAACGCCCATAATCATCTTTTATTCCATCGGTTGTCTTATTAGTAGTTATCGGTCGACGCGCCTTTCCAAAATATTCGCAAATAACAAATACCCCCTTTATAAAGTAAGACTTTAGACGAGTTCCACGCATGGATAATTCAGGAGTTGACTCATTTCTGACGTGATGGCTTTAATTTCTTCTTCTTTTAAATTTGGATTATACACATCAAATTCCCGATCTTCCTTTGGGAAAAAAAGCGTAATAATCTCTTCTTCGCTTTGCCTTTTAAAAGATTTCAATTTAAACACCTTTTTTCTGATCAGATACAGTGCAAGTACATACCGGAGATTTTTTTGGTGAGTTTCACTGTTTCCCTCCAATCTCATAAACATATCTAATAAGACTTCGGTATTTAGAAAAGTTTTAACAGATCTATCCTTCTTTGGCGCCTTCGTTTTCCAAAATGAAAAAGGCCCCCCTTCCTTGCCTTTACCCCAGCATGGAGTACAAAAATCCTTGCGAATAAAGGCATTGCCTTCATCAAAAAGGGCGGAATAATATTCTTCTTCTTCAGAAAACCCCTTATTGCAAAGAAGGCATCCGTTAGAACTCCTTTTTATCTCCCATTCCATAGTAAATGTCCAATCTTTAAAGACTATCTCTTCATTTTTTCCGGACGTGCCTTTTTATCTCTTCGAAAAATGTTTTTGCCTTCTCCTCGGCACGGCTTATTTCGTTTTGCACCTTTTCAACGAGATTTTGATCCTTGATAGTGGCAAGGTTTATTTCCACATTTAATTTCGCACATTGAAATGCCGCTTCTGCCAAAAAACAAGCGACACCCACATCGGAAATGAGATGGGGATTCGCAATGTCCACTAATTCTCGCACCTGTTGCAATACATAAAGGCAACACATCGTTGTCCTTAAAGGAACTTCCATTGCATGGATGACTGCTTTTTGTATTTCCTCAGACCGTTTATTCTTTTCCGCTTCTGACGAGTTAGGCAATCCATAGGCATTGTTGAGCCCGCGATAAACTGTAATATCCTCCTCCATCAGGGACAACAAGATTTCTCTGCTCTTTTCACAACCTTCGCGTATCTTCTTCAACTGAGAGTCGTATTGCTTAAATTTTTCCCTGTCAACAGTAAGGTTTGCCGACATAGAAGCCATAGAGGTTGCTAGTGCACCCGCTAACGCAGCCACACTCCCCCCACCGGGCGCCGGTGTCCCGGCAGCAGCATCTTTCAAATACGTTTCGAGCGGTTCGTTTCTATACACAATTCCATCATCCCTGGATAACAATTTCGGTGCTTAACGTCACAAAATCATAGAGTTCTTCTACATCGCTATTTAACATTCTGATACAACCATTCGACGATGCCGTACCGATTGTTTCGGGTTGTGTTGTTCCATGAATTCCATAGCCAGACAGGTTTGGTTTATCTTTGAAACCTATCCACCGCGTACCAAGAATATTCTCTCTGTGCCCAAAGGGGAATACCCCACCCTCCGGCGAATACCATACAGGCTCTTTCATCTTATTTTTTACTTCAAACATACCCACCGGTGTCTTATCGTTTTTCCCGGTTGCAATGCGATACTGCTTTACATAATGGCTATTCAGCATCAACGTCAGCGTAAAGCCCGTCTTGCTAATAAGTATCTTCGTCTTTCCCGTTAGTATTTTCAATTGCTCGCCGATGTTCAATCGTGTGGATGTCTTACCGTTGATTTTCATGATCAGTTCGTAATTTGTGTTAAATTGTTTCGCAATTCTGGCAAGGACATCACCGGGCTGGACTGTATACATTGTGGCATCCGGGGAAGGTGCAGACGAGAAGATCAAATCTTGGTTCAAGCTGTCTAACAGTTCCTTTATCTCTTTTTGTTTTTCCGGTATTTTTTTATTGAGAAAAAAATCCGAGAGAATATTTCTTGCCTCGTATTTTTTCCCTTCTTTTAAATACTTGTCAACAACCTCCAGTGTGGGGGTTTCTTGTCTTTTTGATGCTGGTTTTTCGATGGGCTTGAAATCTTCAGTGTCTTTTTTTGAATCCGCCTTAAGCTCATCAGAACGAATAATAATATCCTTTTTATAAATAATTATGTCTTCCTTCTTCTTGGCTACTATCAGAGGTGACTCCTCGTTATTTTCTTTAGGTATTTCAAAATCGGATATCCCGGCATATGCGACAACAGAGAGATTGGATAAGGCGAAAAGGGCACACATTCCGCAAATTATCATGCATGATTTTTGAATTGTCTTCATGGAAGGGAATTAATATCACACCCGCATGGTCTTGTCAAGCCAAAAGAAAAACAATCTATTTCAATACATTGATAATTATTGATACCCGGTCATTATGTTTATCACCCCTGATATCCTGCGTCAATGGTTTGTTATTTCCGCATCCGACAGTAATCAATCGGTGAAAAGAAATAGCACCGTTATCGTGAAGATAATCCGCCACCACCTTCGCACGCTCCAGAGAAAGCTTCCAGCAGTTATGGTACTCTCCTGAGGGTATAAAATTTCTTCTCGCATGCCCTTCAATAATGAGGGAAGTGGGCCTTTCCCCGATTAAATTGATCAAATTATCCAGAGAATATCTTCCCTCCAGGGGGATAGTAGTATCATTCTCATCAAAAGAAACGACAACGGCCGCCGGGATATGATCTTCTTCACGGCTGATTTCGTCTACACCATTATTATTGCTTTCTATCGGTTTATTTCCCTTGCCGGGATAAATATATTTCTTTTGGCGGATGGCCTCTTTTTCCTCATCGCCGCCCCAGCCCGAAAGTATCCCGCCCATACCAAACGTTATTTCCCTTTTTTTCATCGATCTTTGAAATCCCTCAATAAACTCTTTTTTCTTTTCCTCGGTAAAGGTATTCAGGACGATAAAAAAAGCCAGTAATAACGTAGCGAGCGATGCATATGATAGCATGAACATATCGGGAGACTTTGTATCAAAAACCCTTTTTTTCCTTTGATTCCCTGCAGACATCTTCCTAAAAGCCTCCGATAAACTGCATAAACCGGGTCATTTTTTTAAGAGAATAATTCCGATGGTATCGTTTCCGGGCGCATAAACACCAGAGTACCCTGATATCGCGACTCTGTGCGGTTCAATATGTTCCCTGGTCACGAGAAAATCACATATGTTGGCAGCTCTATCAACTGACAAATCCGCCTCTTCCCTCCCGGTCTGTATACCCCTTCCCGTGTTGGCATCAATCATAATCTTACCTCTGATACCTCTCAACGCCGCACCTAATTCCATAAGAACCACGTGCGCCTCCCTTTTTACCACGGATGCACCCTTTTCAAAACATAAACTCAGGGGAATGTGTATCCTGCAACCAATCTTTATATCCTCAATACTTATGTATTTGGCCAGTTTGCTTTCATTCAGAAAATTTGACAGATAACGGTACGCCTCTTCGGCATCAATGAAATTCTCAATCGGCTCTTCCATTTCAGGAGTTTCCGGAACGTCGAAATCCCTTTCAAAAAGGTTTTCCAACGGACTAGTGCCGTCTTCCAAAAGAAACTCTCCGCCATCACCCACAAAAGTTTTCTGAACCTCCGACATGGTTTTCTTATACTTATCCACATTGATGGTAGAAAGACTGATCAACATAACAAAAAAAGTGACCAGCAACGTTACCATATCGCCATAGGTAAGCAGCCATCCGGGAGGCTCATAACCCTTTTCCTGGTCACTCATCAGGCTGGTTTTCCTTCTTTTGCGGGATTCGCGGATATTTTCTCAGCGGCCTTTGGCTGCAGAAATGATTTTAATTTGTCTTCCGTTATCATGGGGGCATCACCTTTTTGAATAGAGACTACTCCTTCCATGATAACTTCTTTCAATAAAAGTTCCTTTTTACTTAAAGTTTCCAGCCTGCCGGCGAGTGGCAATAATATGAGATTAGCCACAATAACCCCATAAAATGTGGTAATAAGCGCCACCGCCATACCACCACCGATCTTTGAAGGATCATCAAGTTTTTTCAGCATATCCACAAGCCCGATTAATGTTCCTATCATACCAAAGGCGGGGGCCATCAGGCCCGCAAACTCAAGGATCCCCTTACCCGCTGAATGCCTTTGACGAATATAGTCTATTTCGGTACCCAAAATACTTCTCAGGGTGTCAGTGTCGGAGCCGTCAACCAACAATCTCACCGCCTTGATCAGAAACTGGTCATTGATTTTTTCGATTTCCTTCTCCAGTCCCAGAAGACCTTCCCGGCGGCTGATCTTGCAATATTCCACCAACCTCTTAATTTCTTCTTCCGCAGAGCCGGTCTTTACAAAAACAGTTTTTTTTGCCACACCAATCGCACCCATCACAGTGGGAATGGGAAACCGAACAATTGTCGCTGCAACTGTACCTCCCACGACAATCATAATCGATGGTATATCAATATACCCCATTACAGCAGTTACTCCACCGCTCATTACAATGCCTACCATGATCAATCCAGCACCAATGATAAGGCCAATCAGCGCACCGGGATCCATAATTTCAAGCTCCTTGCAAATTAATAGTGACCACGATAAAAGACTTTTTTCTCGTTACCCTTTCCTGGTTTTGATACATGTTGAATAGACACTGTTTCGTGAATAGGTTCAGAGCAGTACTCTGTCTGAACCGATTCTCAGTGCCGATTTTGCCACATTAGTGAGAGCAAATAATATGCCTCATTATTTCATTTCTCCTGTAAGAAAAGTCAGGGCACATAATATTCGGCAGATAAGTGCCTCTATTCATGAAATATATCACTGAGAATATCTTGTGTATCGGTTATCCCTTTACCAACGTTTTCATTTTCTTTGCTTTTCACTATGACTGTGAAAAGCAAAGCAGGTATTGTGTGCTTTTTGTACTTTTGTAGAAATTTTGGACAAACCCGGAATGTCTCAAAAATCATCGGAGGTATCGGCTGGGAACATGAATAACCCATCCACCCCTGATACTAAAGCAGTTGGGAATATCCATCACTTTGACAGGCGCACTGAGGAATGAATGAGGAACAAAAAATAATTGACGTATTGAAAGTTATGCGGTGTATTTCGAAGAAAACGTTACAACGGCATCACCATAAGGGGAATCTAAACAAGACGGACGTATATATCCCGTGCTATAGCCGTATCCAATGCAATCTGTGTCTCACCCATCTGGATGACATAGGTTGGTTGTCTTTGATGAAGTCGGATTTGAACGCCTGGCAAGAGACCCATGGATGATAGCCTGTCAAGCCGTCCGTGATATTTCGTAACAATGTAGGATACCTTTGCCGTATCTCCCGGTCTTAATTCTGACAAGGGCATTACAACAGGCCTTATCTCTTTATTCGCCTTTTCACAACACTCTCCGGACGGTATCGTCTTTCCATGAGGACAGGTTACCGGATGCCCCAACAACGTGCATATACTTGTTGTGACCTCCTCATCCAGGATATGCTCAAATTTACAGGCACTGGAATCCATGACATCCTCTTTCACCTCCAAGACATCATTCAGCAATCTTTCAGCAAGCCGGTGTCTGCGAATAATTAATCGTGCATTCACCCGGCCCTTTTTGGTAAGCTCTACCCTATTTTTTTCCATCGTAATAAAGTCCTCATCAGCGAGGGCATTCAGCTTCTCTTCCGCCGCGGGGAGATGCATCCTTTTTATCAATGAATCTTTTTCTATTTTTTTACTCTCTTCTTCCATTGTCCATATCAGTTCAAGAATCTCCTCTTCACTCGGCTCGGTCATAATTTCCTTCTTCCCCCTTCCCTCAACTCCATCCTAAAAAGATACCGTGGCCTCTTGAGCCATACTATAATCACCATTATTATCATTGCTAAGCCACCAGCAAGCACATCAATTTCTTTGTGGCGCGAGCCGAATGATATTACCATCGACATAAATTCCGCCACGATGATTCCTGACACAAAGGCAAGCACGGAGAATACGATTTTATTCCTGAAAAGCCAATTTCTCGTATCGCACAGTATTACCTCCTGCCCGACCTGAACCCTCTCCGTCGCTGCCACCTTTATCACATCGTGCATGCCCATTTTTTTCGGACAGGCAGAACAACTCCCGCACGCGGTATTTTCTTTGATAATGCACACCTCTGCAACCTTGCCTGAAATAGATATTACCTTCCCCCGTATTTGCATTCATTAAAACCGTTGTAAAATGAACCTTAAAATGCCACCGATAAGGAGAGAATATGGCAATATAAATGCAAACATGAAAAACGCATTTTTTATCCCCTGTTCTTTGATCATCACAAAGAAATTGGCAAGGCACGGGATAAAGAGGGTTATTACGACCAAAGAAACCAATAATTGCTTGGGGTCGATGCCGGCGCTTCCCCCTTTTTCCTCCAACGTCTTAAAGATACTCACGGCGCCATAATCCCTTCTCAAGAATCCCAGGATAAACCCTTGCGCTGTTTCTACCGGTAGTCCCAGGAAATTCCTGACAATTGGCGCACTTATTCTCTCCAGGAAAGAAAGCGCTCCTAATTTTGTCGCCACGAATAATGCCAGGGTGCCGAGCATAAACAAAGGCACGGCCTCCTTTAAAAACCAGTGAACCCTGTAAAACGTCTTGATAAAGATATTTGATAACTTCGGCATCCGAAACGGAGGTATCTCCATCAAAAAATCAGAGGGAGCCCCTGGTAAGACCTTTGATGATAAATAACCAACAAAGAGAAGCTGTGTGCAAATGACAAAAACGTATATGGCAAAATATGTCCCCGAAACCCTGCCCAGTACACTTGAAATCACACCCAATTGAGCAGAACATGGAATGGCCAATGCCAGCAGCAGGGTCGCAATAATCCTCTCCTTTTTTGTATTAAGGATGCGGGTTGTCAGGGTCGCCATGGTATCACAACCCAGCCCCAGCACCATTGGAAGAACTGCCTTTCCATTCAGCCCTATCCGTTTAAATATCTTATCCACCATAACAGCAAGACGGGGAAGATAACCGCTGTCTTCCATAATGCCAAACGCCAGAAAGAAAAACCCCACGATGGGAAAAACAATGGCAATTGCATAGGTAAGTCCCACTCGTATTAACCCAGATTGTTCATTCAAAAGCAATTCAAAGATAAGATTGTCCTTGCTTATCACTCTCTGTGCAAACAGTCCAAAATAATAATTAAACCCCTGAAAGTTTATATGGGTAAACAGATAGGTTTTTTTAATAAAGGGAATGTATACATACAAATCAAAACCGCCAGAAGGTGTTAAAGAACTTCCAAATATCTTTTCCTCAAAAAAATCTACGCATCTTCCCGCCCCAAACTCCCCTACAATCTTATAAACAATCCATAAAATAATAATCAGGAGGGGAAATGCTGCCACCGGATGCATGGTGATGCGCCCTAATGTCTCTGCAATTGTACCCTTTGCCCTGTATTCCCTCAAAAAGAGGTACAACGAGAGCCAAAGAGACGATATACCACCAACGGCAAGAGACGTGATAAGTGACAACATGCTGTCGGAAGGAAGCCGGGATGAAATAAGATACATCAATAATGCCGTCAGCTTATATCCCATAAAAAAAGAGACCAACGGCACAAGGAAATAAAAAAATATCCCCCGTATAACCGGATGGGTTTCTTTTTCCTTCCTGAGAGTGAGCGTTACCCTGTCAACCAACGCATCCACAAAATTTGCCCGTTTGATGTTAATCACATAACTCAACGGATTGCTAAAATGGCTTTGGACACTGCCCCTAATACGCTGGATCTCAGCAAGCGAATCCTCCGCAAGTTTATGCCGTAACTTCTCTTCGAGGGTTTCATCGCCAGATAAAAGCATTACAGCTAGCGCCCGTTCATTTACTGTCGTTTTACCCTGCACTATCTTTTGTATTCCGGAAATACCTTCTTCGATTAAGCGTCCGTAATCAATGTGAAGATTTGGTACTTTTGCAATGGGTATAGCGTGAAACAACGCACCTGTTCCCACCCTGTGTGTGGCAATAGTTTTCACGACGGGTATACTTAAAATTCCCTGCAATGCGTCTGCATCAATATTCATGCCCCTGTCCAGGAGTTCATCCCACATATTTAACACCAGTACAACGGGAAGTCCCATCTCTGCAAGCTGGGTCGTAATCAGTAAACCACGACGAAGGTTCTTTGCATCCGCGACCTGGACGATATGCTTCCTGTACTCCTCTAAAAGCATATCCCTTGCAACACTCTCATCCTCTGAAAGGGGGATGAGACTATTTGCCCCCGGTGTGTCTACAACCTCAATTCCACCGTCCAACCCCCTGCAAATACCTTTAGACACCTCCACCGTTGTTCCCGGATAGTTCGAAACGGTTACATATTTTCCCGTTAACAAACCAAATATCACACTCTTCCCGACATTTGGGTTTCCCACCAACGCAACCTTATAGGTCTTTATATCAGCCACAGACATTTTGCTCAATCCTGTTCATCTAATCAGGTTTTTTGCAAGACGAAACGACATTGCCTTTCCCCGTTTCCATGAGGACGGGTTTCTGCCATTCCCGTATAAACAAAAATCCCGATAATAAAGCTATTTATAACATGGTCGGCGCCCCGCTTAACCCACCCGAAAACCGCTTGAATAAAACAAAAATTCCTCTAAAATCAAGTTTCGCGGGAATGACCTGCAGTACATTCGAAATTACTGAATGGGGCATCCATTGATACTGAGTCTCCTTGTCGAAAGTATAATACTTTTGCGAAACAAGTCAAACTTTTTCTTCCTCGGTTTGAAGGGGTGAAACGTGGTGGGCCGGGATGTCAGAAGGAACCCGTTTTTTTTGATTTAAACTCAGCAATTTGTTGAAGAAAAGGCAGGTATTTCCATTGCGTATTGTATTTCCTACTTAACTCCTTGATCATTTGATAATACTTTTCATATAGCTCGCATAAAACTTCTTTATAATGCGGATTACAGTAGAAAATGCGGCATCCAAGCGTTCGAAAGTCCCTGATAATGCATTTATTATCCTCCAGAAAGGGACAAATGTTGTCTGAAACATTGAAATCCGGCGCTTCTACATGCCGGGCAATAAAATCGATTTCTATATCACTCGCATAAAGAACATGATCAAAGACGCTAAAATCACAACACGCTCCGCACGCATTACAGCCCGGATCCAGCAGCATCAACTCTTTTTCCAAACGCTGATAGAGATCCCCTAACTCTGAAGAGAGGTCTACTGCCAACGGCCCTCCTGCCCACATATTAACCGTAACGCCTTTCATATACCCTTACATTATCTTCTATATCTTTGAAGGTATGCAACTTTCCTTTGTCTATGCCAGGGCACGTCTTCTTCAATTTCTCCCACTCGAACCTGTTTTCCAGATTCGGTTTCCAGAATGGAAATGACCTGCACTGGCAGGGTCTTACATCATAAATCTTACAACCGTTATCATACATAATACAATCACCGTTACCATATTCCAGCAGGCTGAATCGGTCGTTAACACTCCTTAAATAGTTTTTTGCAAACGAGTTCTGCGTAATACCCAGAAAGGCTGATATCTTTTCGATCTCCTTTTTATTAACCCATACCACACCGGGTTCACCGCGACAGCATCTGCCACACCGCTGACACTCGAACCTTAACCCTTCTTTATACCAGGGAAGGGTGTCTCCCTGAATATCCTTATTTTTATTCGTTTTAAAGCCATCCATACACTATTGTGCACTACCTTCTCTCTAAAAATGTAACTCTTAAAGCATTGTAATGATTTAATAATACCATTACTTTTATAAAAAACAATAAATATCATACTTTTCACGCAGTTTCAATGTATTCACAAATAGTTGTCGGTTCAGGCATTGATAGACACTCTTCTCTTACGCCATCACTTACATTATGAAATGGCTTCATAAATTTTTCCACTCAGACAACCGCTCTCCTTTTTTATGCCCTCCGTGCAAAAGACCCTCTTTCATCGACGGAATTTCCGGCGAGATATCCTGTGGAAAATGCCGCCTGGAGGTTAAATCCCCCCGTGGGGCCGTCAATATCCAGCACCTCCCCCGCAAAATATAGGCCTTCCAGGAGTCTGGATTCCATGGTCTTTGCACCAACTTCATCCAGGCTTATACCGCCCGCCGTCACAATAGCCTCCTCGATAGGACGATGGCGTATTAATGTAAGACGAAACTCTTTGAGTTGTTTCAGCATCCTCTTTCTTTCGGGTGTAGTTATTTGAGATGTCTTTTTTTGAAGTTCAATGTTACAAAGATTCAATAGAATAGGGACTAATTTCTCCGGAATAAAAAAGGTCAGGCAAGATTTAATAGCCTTACTTCCGTGCCTTTTGATCTGTTGCAGGAGGATGCCGTCAAGTTCCTCAAACGTATAACGTGGTTTAAAGTCTAAGCGTATTCCCACGGGTCCTGCCGGCAAACATTCGACAATGCATTTACTTATATCCAGGATACACGGCCCGGAGATACCATAATGGGTAAAGAGCGCCTCCCCAAACTGTTCAGCAATCCTTTTGCCCGATTGACAGGCTGTGATTTTGACATTTTTAATGGGGGTTCCCTGCAAGGATCTAACCCAGGTTTCCGCCGTCTCGAAGGCAATAATAGCAGGGTACAGTGAGCGAATTGTATGGCCTGCCGAAGCGGCTAAATTATAACCATCCCCCGTGCTTCCCGTGGCAGGGTAACTAAGACCACCAGTTGCGACGAGAACGTTTTTGCCCCAAACGTCGCCATGGTTAGTATTCACACCGGATAAATGGTTATTTCCTAACTTCAGCCCCAGGACAAGGGAGTTTGTTTGTATTCTCACCTGGTGATCATGCATGTAGGCATCAAGCGCCTTCAGGATTGAATCTGCCCTCTGGCTTTTAGGAAAGACACGTCCCTTATTTTCCACAACCGTTTCTACGCCATACGACAAAAGGAAGGAACGTAATCTTTCATTATCAAATGTTTCTAATGCCGTACGGAGAAAATGCCCGCCTCTTCCGTATGCCTTTATGAATACATCTGATGGAGCTGCGTTCGTTACATTGCATCTCCCTGAAGCGCATATAAGGAGTTTTTTGCCTAAATGGTCCTTTTTTTCAAGAAGGATGACCTTTTTCCCCCTTTCACCGGCGCGGCCAGCGGCCATCATTCCGGCAGGGCCACCGCCAATAACAATGAAGTCATAACTATTGGTCATAATTAAATTACATGCAAACACCAGATCGCGAAATATATCGCGCGAAGCAACGATATCCAAAAAGACGCCGGAAACAGTTGACCATTGATATCTGTTGGTCACTTATTGCTTACTGTCTAGCGAAGCAAGCAAAATGGGCATTTACAAAAATTCTAGAAGGAGGTTTTGCAGGATACGGCAGAAAACAGTTCAAACTGACTAATTGGCTAATCTGCGGATACCTTCTTCTTGCGCTATTTGAAGGGCGTCCCCGAATTCATCAAAGCTGATACGCCGGTTTATCTCTGGATATTTGTGGGCAAGACCACAGGGATAATATTGATCCATGATATTTACATAGGTATTTCGCGAGATTTCCTGAGCCAGAAATTTCATAATCTTACGTATCCCGGCCAATCCATTGGGCATAACAAGATGCCGGACGATGAGTCCCCTCTCTGCAATGCCAAGTTCGTCTATAACAAGGTCGCCTACCTGTCTATGCATCTCCTTAATGGCTTTCATGGCCACCAGGGGATAGTCCCTTGCCTTGCACAATTTGGCTGCAACGTCACCATCAGAAAATTTAAAATCGGGCATGTAAATATCAAACACCCCTTCCAGTAATTGCAGGGTTTCCACGAGATCATAGCCGCCGGTATTATAGACAAGCGGTATTTTCAGTCCATCCCTGATGGCAATGGGAAGCGCTTCAAGTATCTGGGGTACAACGTGGGTAGGGGTTACAAAATTGATATTGTGACAACCCATATTCTGTAATTCGACCATCATTTGTGCAAATCGTTCTAAAGAAACTTCGAACCCTTCTCCGAGATGGCTGATGTCGTAATTTTGACAGAATACGCAGCCCAAATTACACGAAGTGATAAAGATGGTTCCGGAACCATGCATGCCCACTAATGGCGGCTCTTCTCCAAAGTGTGGATTATAACTCGAAACCTTTGGCAATCTGCCTACCTTACAAATGCCCAATTCATTTTCAGGCCGGTTGGCCTTGCACCGTTTCGGACATATCCGGCACTCTTTTAATAATTTTCGGGCATTTTCAATCCTTTCGTCAAGCTTGCCCGTCCGGTATAAATTTATATAACTTGGTTCGAGCATAAAACCTATCGTGCAACACCCCTTTGACAAATTCCACATTTTTGCTTCTCAAATCTTCGTGCTGCCTTTTTATTATCAAACTTTTTTTCACGCGGAAATGTGGCAAAAATGAATTGTAGGGATTGTCATTCCGCGAGTCAACAATAAACGATACATCGCAGAACACGCAGGGGGAATTAAATCCAGATAAAATAATAAGTTGCCAATAAAGTATATAATTTGATATATTTTATCTAAAATCGATGGAATAAGTTTTTCTTTATAACAGGCGCGGTTGGAAAAACGGGTAAAATGGCAAAAAGACTCTTTCCCATCCTCACAATAATCTTTCTCTTCCTCTTCCTGTCTGCGGCAATAATACACCGTAGTGCTCTCGCTGTTTTCTCAGCAACGGAAAGAATTCCTTACAGCGATTTTAAGAAGCTGATTCAGGATGACAAGCTGGAAGAAGTAATTATAAATTCCACCACTATCAGGGGAATATTGAAAGCTGAAGAGGGGCAAAAGGTCAAAAATGCGGTAACAACGGTAAAGGTAGAAGACCCCGACCTGATCAAGGAATTGATAGCGCACAACGTAAAATTCTCCGCCACAACAGACGGAGGATGGGGCCAAAGCCTTTTTTTACTCTGGTTTGTTCCCATGATAATATTTTTAATACTGATGTCGCGCATGAGGCGTGGAGCAACGGGAGCAGGGCTCATGTCTATCGGTAAGAGCAAGGCAAATCTTTACATCGATAAGGATACGGGTGTTACTTTTGATGACGTAGCCGGAGTAGATGAGGCAAAGGAAGAATTAAAAGAGGTCATAGACTATCTGAAAAACCCTCAGAAATACCAGAGATTGGGGGGAAGGATTCCCAAAGGGGTATTGCTGGTTGGCCCCACGGGAACAGGCAAGACGCTACTTGCCAAGGCGGTTGCAGGGGAAGCAAAAGTACCATTCTTTTCCATTGGAGGATCAGGATTTGTCGAGATGTTTGTGGGCGTCGGCGCCGCGCGCGTGCGCGATTTATTTGCACAGGCACAGGAAAAAGCCCCCTGCATTATCTTCATAGATGAAATCGACGCCCTGGGAAAGGTGCGGGCTGCGGCGCCGATATCGGGCGGCCACGAGGAACGGGAAAACACCCTGAATCAACTTCTGCTCGAGATGGACGGATTTGACACAAGGAAAGGCGTTATCCTTATGGCAGCAACCAATAGACCCGAGATACTGGATCCGGCATTACTGAGGCCAGGGAGGTTCGACAGGCATATTCTGGTAGACAGACCGGATATTAAAGGGCGGGAAGAAATACTGAAGGTACACTGTAAAAACGTAAAGCTTGGCAAGACCGTTGACATAAAAATCATTGCAGCAAGAACCCCTGGTTTTGTTGGCGCGGATCTGGCCAACGTCGTCAACGAGGCTGCGCTTCTCGCCGCACGGCTTGGCAAGGAGGCCGTAGATATGGACAGTTTTGAAGAAGCCATCAACAGGGTAATAGCCGGACTGGAAAAGAAAAAAAAGGTCATGAGCAAAAAGGAACAGGAGATTATCGCCTATCATGAGTCGGGACACGCCTTAGTGGCGGAGACAGTTCCCGGCGCCGACAAAGTGCATAGAATTTCCATCATTCCCCGCGGAATTTCTGCCCTTGGGTATACCTTGCAGTTGCCTACCGAGGATCGCTATTTATTGACGCGATCGGAATTATTGGACCGCCTTGCGGTGCTTCTCGGTGGCCGCGTGGCAGAAGAGATTACCTTTCATGAAATTTCCACAGGGGCGCAGAATGATCTGGAACGGGCAACGGATATCGCTATGAGCATGGTGAGGGAATACGGTATGAGTGAAAAATTGGGACCTATGACGTTCCAAAATGGCAGAAGGCCGCAATTCCTTGATATCGGGTTTCGCACGGGACGGGAATTGAGCGAAGAAGTAGCAAAGGACATTGATAATGAGGTGAAGAATCTCATCTTTGACACGCACACACGGGTAAAGGGCATCCTCGAAGAGAATAAAGACCGTTTAGAAATGCTCGCGAAGCTCCTTTTGGAAAAAGAGGTTATCGAGGGGGAAGAACTCAGGAAGATTATTTCTGAGACTGCCTCGGGACATAAAACGATATCTTCTGTTTAAGAAGATATCTCGAAAAAGAACCCAAATCCGGTCTTTGATCGGATGGTTATCTCCCCTGTGCAGTAAAAATACCGGCCAGGCGGTAAATTCACTTTCCTCATTCCCACATTATCGGCAATCTTCGTATAGGAATCCTCCTCTTTATTCAAAACATACTTTTGGGAGGGATAAAAGACAATGCTCCCAACGGAACCATTCGAATCCACACGATACAACGTCTTGCCTATCACCAAAGGATTATCGATTTGGAAATCAAGAATCCTCAGGCTTTGGCCTTTTATCACCGTGGGAGAACCCTTCACATAAAAACGTCTTTCCTTACTACTGCTTTCATAATAATATTCGGCGTTATTGATTTCCCTATAGTCATTTTCACCTACAACAAAAAGTCCTCCCTTATGGGGAATCCTCCATAAAGTAATATCGTCCACCGAAAGATCAGTCTTTTCCTCAAACGATAATGGTATATATGCCGGGACGTACCCCTCCTTGCTAAAAGTAAGCTTAATATTACCGGGATTATAACTAACGGAAAAATTGCCCGTCGGATCAGAAGTTATTTTCGATTTTGATCCATCGGACAGGGCCTCGATATTTGCAAAAGGAATAGGCTTGCCAAAGCCATCAATTATCCTTCCGCGGATAGTGCCAGTTTCAAAAGCACACAACGTGTTTAAAGCACAAAGCATAACAATCATCGAAACGGAAATTTTTCTGAACATTTTATCTATTCCCTGTTATCTAAATTAAGAATCAACAAAATTATTATAAAAGCTCCTTAAATAATATCTGTAACAATTAAAGACAGAATTGTCAAACATTTTAAAATTTTTTACAAATTCCATTTTTTCAATTATTACCTGCATATCCGGGATATTAAAAACCGCTTTTTTGCATCAGTGTTGCAAAAATGCTTCGTTCGGATGCCACTATCATACATCAGGAACATTTCCGGGTGACATAATATACCACACATCTAATTTATTGATTGACAAACCCCCTACTTGTTTATATACTTTTTTTTTATTTTTACTATTGTGTAATGATTTGGATGCAACCTTGCGACCATATATGCAAAAATGGGAAGGAACGGAAATTATGAAGAGGAAATGGAGTTTTGTTCTGTCTTTTTTGGGTTTGTTTAATGCGTGTCTCTTTTCGCCGGGCAATTTACGTGCGAACGAAGCACTCGACGATGGCATTCTCTGGTCGACGAAAACAGAGGTCAACGAAAAGTTTGGCAAGCCAACTTTCTTGTATTGCGAAGAAGAACCATTCAGACGATATATAATAGTAAAACCGGAAGATGAAAGCGCTCTCAGGGCAACCTTTCTGTATGATGTGGTAATCCATGATTTCTATTACCTCACAAAAAACGGTACTAATCTTGAATATCGGTTCTATTACGGTGAGGATCTGTCCGAAGGCAAGAAAACGTACCGTGTAAAGGAATATTCAGTAAAATTTTTGGACGCCCCCGTTCCTTTAGGAAGAGTTGCTGAGTTTATTCCCGAGTTTAAACCCGCTTACCAAAGCCCAAAGGTCTATCAGGAACGTTTGATTAACGTAGACAAAATTCGGCTCATATTCGTAACGGAAAAGGCCAGCGACCTTTCAAAAAAAATCGGATCCTTATTTGTCGACCCTGATAAAGACATCAAAGACTGGTCTTTGTCCTATAAAGTCATACTTCTTAAGGGTGAGCAGGAAAATGTATCAGCCAACAGTATGGTGAAAGAAGTTGTTGTCACAATAGATGGTGAGTATCGCATCGGAAAAACAGCAAACGCTTTTGGCACCCGGTTAGTGAAGAATCCTTTGCAATAAAACCAAAAAAAGGTTTTGTAAGTTTAAAAAGCAGTAATGATTAATGTGCAATTCATTTTTCTTACTGCTTTTTTCTTTAAAAGGAAAACCTTTTTCAGGAGGGTAACATGAAAATTTGTTGCATTGGCTGTGGTTACGTAGGACTTGTTGCAGGCACATGCCTTTCAGACATGGGCAATGACGTAATTTGCATTGATGTGGACAAAAACAAGATAAACAACCTGAAAAAGGGAATTATACCGATTTATGAACCGGGACTCAAGGATATGCTGGACCGGAATGCAAGGGAAAAAAGGATCAGCTTTTCGACAAATTTAAAAGAAGGGATTCAACGTTCGGAAATTATCTTTATTGCCGTGGGAACACCTCCCGACGCCAATAATTGCGCAGACATCTCCGCCATCTTATCCGTTGCAGAAAATATCGGAAGATACATGAACGGATACAAGGTTATTGTAAACAAAAGCACTGCGCCTGTGGGAACTTTAGAAAAAATCGGAAAGGTAATAAAATCATTCCAAAATAAACGTATGAAATACGATTTGGTTTCTAATCCTGAATTTATGAGAGAGGGTGAAGCCATTAAAGATTTCACAAATCCCGACCGGATTGTTATCGGATTGCAAAATGAAAAAGCACGGCATATTATGACTTCCATCTATAGCGGCATTGCACGGGCGGACAAACCCATTATGTTTACCGATATCCGGAGCGCTGAATTAATTAAGTATGCCAGCAATGCCATGCTTGCAACGCGTATTTCCTTCATGAACGAGATGGCACAACTCTGTGAAAGGGTCGGGGGTGACATTAAGGCCATTGCAAAAGGGATTGGACTGGACTCCAGAATAGGTCCCCGATTCCTTCAAGCAGGCGTTGGTTATGGCGGTTCTTGCTTTCCCAAAGATGTTAAAGCCCTTGCAGAGATTATGAAATCAAACGGAATAGAGGCAAAAATATTAACCGCTGTAGATGAGGTAAATGAACAGCAAAAGAGGTCTCTCGTCGAAAAAATCAGGAAACTTCTGCCTGTTTTAAAGGGCAAAAGCATAGCCATTTGGGGACTCGCTTTTAAGCCGAAAACAGACGATATGCGGGAAGCGCCATCCATCTTAATCATTCGTCATCTGCAAGAGTTAGGGGCGAAGATAAAGGCATTTGATCCCGAGGCACAAGAAACTGCGAAAAAGATTTTAAAAGATGTCACATACAGCAACGATCCCTATCTGACGGTAAAAGGATGCGATGCGTTGGTTATCGTCACCGAGTGGAATGAGTTCAGAGACCTTGACTTAAAAAAAGTCAAACGGCTCATAAGGCACCCGAATATTATTGACGGCAGAAATATATACGAACCGGAGGAGATGGAGAAACTGGGATTTAACTATATCTGTATAGGCCGAAGAATCTGAATATTCAGGCCGGTATAAGAGTGTTTTTGCATTTTATCAGACGGCACATCCCCCACAAATTAACCCGTTGCTCGGAGAGTATAGAAAGGTGAACTTCTCTTAACAATTCATCCAGGTCAATATGCTTCCCTAATCCTACCTTATCCCGGAAGGGGGAAATAAATTCTTCACACCGGGAAATAAATTTGTTATTGCAACCCGTATAATTTAATATAAAAATTTCGCCGTCCCTTTTGCAGACCCTTTTTATCTCTTTTAAAGTACGCAAAGGGTCCGGTACCACCGTGATTACATGTGACGCAATAACTTTATCGAAAGCGCCATATTCAAATGACATGGACGATGCATCCATGGTATAAAGATTGACGTTGGATAAATGGTAGTAGTGTTTTTTCATTTCTGCCTTATCCAGCATCTCCCGACTAATGTCTATCCCAACCACCCTCGTATCTTTTGGATACAAAGGCAATGATAATCCTGTTCCCACGCCAACCTCAAGTATGGTTTCTCCGGGCTTTACATTCATCATACGAAAGGCGGAATATCTTCCATGTTCAAAAATTTTTCCAAAAAAGGCATCGTAAATCCATGAATAGAAGGAGTATACTTTTTTAATATGTTCACTCATATAATCTAAATTTATAACCACCCCTCTCCCCTCCTTCGCAAGGAGGGGACTTCGTCGTGAGCTCAGTCGAACGATAAAGGGGAGGTCTTCCTCAAATTATTTAAATAAATTCGTCCAGCTACCAGATAACCGGAAAAACTGCATAAACAAAATGAAAATTCCCATGAAATTTAATTATAACAATCTACTAAGGTCTGACAAATAGCATCCTGCAGTTTCATAATAGTACTGAGATTTTTGAAATTGTTCATGAGAATTGAAAATGCAAGCACATCATCACGAGAGGTCTCAATATAACCGGATAGAGCCGATGTCTTTGCAATATAACCGGTCTTTGCGTGTATTTTATTTTTGTATCGCGGAGAAATCATTCTCCGGCGCAACCCTCCATCTGTTCCGGAAGCAGGCAAAGAATCCCACAACACCCCGCCGTGCGGATGCTTACTCATGTACGCCAGAAGGGTAGTTATCATTTTGGGGGAAAGCCGGTTGCCTTTCGATAGACCGCATCCATCGTCAATCGTATATTCCTCAGGTTGAAAACCCAATTTGCTCAGAAATTCGTGGACGACCTCAATCCCGGCCTCTAAAGTCCCCCTTCCCTTAATCTGCGCCCCTAACGTTTTAATTATCTGTTCGGCATAAAAATTCTGACTCCGTTTATTCGTTACAAAGACGGCCTGTTCCATCGTAGAAGTGGTCTGTGTAATCACCTCTCCATCAGATTTGACAGGATTACACTCATCAATTAAGCGCGCATTTCCGTACACAACAATACCATTCTTTTCAAGAACTTCCTTGAAGACAGTCGCAAGATATAACGCCGGGTTATGTACGCTCACCCATGTCTTTTCCGGAGATGCATTGACACAGAACTTCCCCGTGATAAAAATTTGATTCGTGTCAGGTTTCCGATACATCGAATACCTGTGCTCCTTTTTGCTGGCTGTATAAACACAGCTATTAAAGATGGTAAAATAGGATGTATCAGGGTCTATGAGAAGTGTTACAACACCTCCGGGGTTTTTGCCCGGAACAAGCGTGATATCGACGCAATTATCATTGAAGGACAACCCGCAACTCGGGGCGCAATACCATGCCGACAATTGGTTTGCCGGCCAATGAGGATTAACATAGATACGATCGAATATCGTGTCATCTGCAACAATATCCCCTCTGATCACACGGATACCCCGATCTTTGATAGCCTGTGCCCATGATTCAGGAACAGCAAGGATATTCCCGTGATAAAACCTCCCGGAAATATTCGGGTCGCCGCTTCCTTTAATAATGATATCTCCGTGAAGTTCTCCTGACGTGGTTATTTTACCCTGGGCTACAACAATTGTTTTATATTCAAAATCCGGTCCCAAATAGTCCAACGCTGTTGACGTGGTAAGAAGTTTCATATTGGAAGCAACGCTGAATAAATCATTACTTCGGTAATCAAACAGTGAGGAGTTCTTTTTTATAGATACAACACTGATACCGTACGACACATTCCTGAGGGATGGATTATTTAATAAAAGTCTGAGGTGGCTTTTGAAATCCTGAGGAGTTGTTGTTTTTGCGTCAAGAAAAGCGGCAAAAAAAGCATCAAAAATCAAAAGGATTGCAATGACGTGAGAACATCTTCTTAAGTTTAACTTGAAACAATGCATAAGTCTTGCAATATCGGGGAAAAAATCACTTCTTGCTTTTAGTGTACGACCTTGTTTTTTTGGGCATAGCTGCTGCAAACCGGGCTTCCAATAAATTCTCAACCGTTTGCAAGACAAATGATGATTCTAATGGCTTTACAAGGAAAACATGTGCACCCGCTTTCATGAAAGAAGATTCGATACGTTTAGATTTCTGATTACTAATCACAATTATAGGGATGTTTGGAATTATTTTTCTTATTTCGTATAGTATTTCTAAACCGGGAACCTCCTGCACCGCCGTGCTTATGATTGCAATATCCATTTTTCTTTCCTGGAGGATGGCCAAAGCCACTTGTTTAGTAAGGGCAACTTCTGTTTCGTAACCATTCTGTTCAAATAAATCCCTTAACGTATCAACTGTTTGACGTTCATCTTCTACGATCAATATCCTTACAGGAGGCATGTTCCCCCTTTCACTTTCTCTAGAGGATCTGTCATAAAAAATTCCAAAATTATCTCATGGCTCTCTGGATTTCCCTCTCAATAGTGCGTTTTTTAATATCCTCACGCTTATCGACAGTCGTCTTTCCCCTCACAAGGGCAAGTTCCACCTTTACAAGGCCTTCCTTGAAATATAAAGACAAAGGAACCATTGTATATCCCTTTTGTTTGACCTTTCCGATTATCTTGTTGATTTCTCTTTTATGCAAGAGGAGCTTTCTTACCCTTTTGGGTTCATGATTTTGCCGATTTCCTTGCTTATATTGCCCGATATGCATTTCGTAGAGAAAAACTTCCCCATTCTCAAGGTGGGCAAAACTTTCATTGATGCTTACATCCTTATTTCGAATCGATTTAACTTCGGTTCCCGTAAGCACAATACCAACCTCAAACTTTTCCAGGATTTCATATTGGAAATACGCTTTCCTATTTTTGGCTATAATTTCCATCTGTTATAACAGCCCATGAATAATTGTCAAATAACTAAAAATGATTAAAATCGTAACAAATTGTTATTATTAATGCAAGACCAATTTATTAAAATTCCATTGACTTGTCTGTTTTTATTCTTTACAATTATGCCTCTTGATTTTCACATCAGCCGAAGTGGCGGAATTGGCAGACGCGCTAGATTCAGGGTCTAGTCCCGGCAACGGGGTCAGGGTTCGACTCCCTGCTTCGGCATTTCTTAACAATTTAAATTACAAATACTTCCACCTTTACACTATTTTAAAATACCGTCACCAAAGTGTCACTAATTTCTGTCTTACAGCGGTCTTATGAAGCCCCTTTTTATCTCAGTTCTAAGTTCTTTCAGAAAATTGAAATTCGGTTTTCTTTTTCACTTCAATGCAGAGAAAACCTGCATCCCTTGCATAGCCTTCAACCGGCTCTTCAATTATGCGGGAGCCTTCAGGCCTCTGCAGCAAGGTGCTCCAAATCTTCGATATCTTCAGTCCTGCCCTATGCAGCATAGTTTCAATATCCTTCACGGTGTAAAACCTTGCACTGCCAGAAAAGGGATGTCCTGCCTTCTTCTTTTCCTCGTAAAATATACCCCACGGAGAATCCTTCGGGACAATGCCCAGGAGCATGCTTCCATTCTTCTTCAAAACCCTTTTCGCCTCTCTTAATACACCAAGGGGATTTTCGACAAAACACAAGGTCACGATAATAAGGATGCAGCCGAATGTTTTATCCTGAAAGGGAAGATGTTCTCCATCACCATGCACCGTTTTTATCCCTCTTTTTTCCGCCATTTTGAGGGCATTCAGGGATGGGTCAATTCCAATAACATCCGGGAAATGCATGGCAAATCTTCCTGTGCCGACGCCAATCTCAAGAATGGGTTTAGGAGAATCTTCGACCATAGGGTTAAGGCATCTCAGCTCGCTCTCATAGAGGGGGCGCCCCTCATCCGAGTCATACCAGGCATCGTATTTGTCTGTTAAAAGGTCAAAAACGTTTGCGCGGTGATAAAACCTGCCATCACCTCGTGTTTCAGGAAGTTTACCGGTCTTGCCGGAAAACCAGCCAATCTTATCGGCATTACGTAAATCAAATTCAGGCACATAGGGCTTGATGTCGAGGAGGGGCGTACCATCCAGGATATCGACATCCCGGATAGTGAGTTTCGATCCTTCGACCTTGACGAGGCGCACGATCGACATGCCGATGGCGTTCGGACGTGCCGGAGCACGCGTGGCAAACACCCCGTGTAACTGGTCATCCAGATAAGGCTTCACCTTCAGGGAAACCCCTTTTTTCGATAAATGAAAATGATAGAGCAGGATAATATGCGAAAATCCTTCCAGGTCAGCGAGCCCTTCTGAATATTTCGGGAATATCTCAATTGTTCCCTCACTATCCCCGGCACAGGCGGACTGTATTGGAGCGTCGTGAGGTTCTTTGAAGGGAGAATGAATCGTGCCGATAGGCTTATAGATAATTGCTGGTCTCATTCTTCAGTCCTACCTTTCAGACTTTTTTTACTGCACACATTATCTCCTTAACGGGAGCAATCCCGTTTTTTTGCATCCGTACGATCGCCTGGAATAAATCGTTGCATTATTGTAAATATTTTGATACTTATAAGAAATGCAACACACGTCAAATCATATATTTGATTCTATTTTTTTAATCATAAAATGTGGCGCATGGAAAGGATTAAATAATGAGCCAGAAAATATTGTACACCCCTCATGAAGTAAATGAACTTGTTTCAAAAGAACCTGTTGTCCTTATCGATATCAGGGATGCCGAACAATTCAAAAAAGGACATATCCCAAACGCAGTAAACATACCTGAAATATTCTACTACCTGAGTGAAAGCACCCCGGGAGATTTAGCCAATATGCATAAAAAATTCAAAGACCTTTTCTCTAACGCAGGATTATCGGCGGAAAAAACTGCAATTGTGTATGAAGACAGTTTAAACAACCGATACGGTGGTTCATGCAGAGGATTCTGGCTACTCAGTTATTTGGGGCAGGTAAAATCAGGAATCCTCGATGGCGGTTTATCCGCATGGATAAAGGCCGGTTTTCCTGTAAACAAAGAAATAAGCTTACCAAAAACAACTGATTTCTCATTGAATATTAATAGTAGTATTATAGCAACGAAAGACGATGTCCTCAAGGCATTACATAATCCGTCAATAATCCTGCTTGATGATCGTGATAAGGCTGAATGGCTGGGAGAAAGTTCGTCACCTTACGGCATAGACTTTGCACCAAGAAAGGGCAGGATACCCGGGGCAAAATGGATAGAATGGTATGAATTTATGGATCAAACGCTGGAAATTCCCGCCTTTAAATCAAAAGAGGAAATACAAAAGCTTTGCGCAAAAAGGGATATTTTTCCTGACGATACTATTATCATTTATTGCTTTAAAGGGTCCAGGGCTTCAAATACTTACATAGCTTTGAAGGAATCCGGTTTTAAAAATCTGCGAGTTTATTTCGGTTCATGGAATGAATGGTCAAGGCACCCTGAGTTGCCAATTGAAGAAGGCCCCCCAAGGGAATGATAAATTTCTTTATTGAGGTCTCTCTTTTTCTACTCTAACAAATTTTTAGTATCATATGATAAAGACTTTGAAAGTTTTGAAGAGTATACAACACCAAAAGAATTTATAACAGAAATGGATATAAAAGCATCTATAAGCGATTATTGATCTTGACGAGTGTAGAGAGCGAATAAGCAAGGGAAAATATATTTTCCTAACCTTCATCTTTTTAGCGGCTTTGGGAATTGTGTCCCCGGAATTGGAGGGAGCGTCGTGAGGTTCTTTGAAGGGAGAATTAATAGTGCCTATGGGCCTATAGATAATTGCCTGTCTCATTCTTCGGTCGGCTATTTCACCTCAGGTCTTGTGCTAATAAGACAATCAGCATAAATATTTCTTTTTAGCACCTCAGCATCGATCAAGTCTTTCCATCCGCCAGCCGTAGATTTTAGGGCATCCCGGAAATTTTTCCTTTTTTTGTGCTTTTCATGTATTTCGTGAATAGTGACAGTGAATTCTTCATCTTCCAAAAATTCTACTTTTTCCAAAGGCTTAATTACGCCATGCAAAAATCTGACCCTAATTGTTCTTGCCATCTTTACCCTTTCTTTTTAAATTGTTAATAAAGATTGCTTTTATGCAACAATTTCTATCAAATTTTATCGCTTTTTCAAGACTACTAATACTTTGTTGAATATTTTTAAGCTGGGTATTTTGATAAAGGGCTTCTGCAAGGTCCGAATTTGGTTTAATAGCTTTACGAGTGTTACGAATGTGTCACCAAAATAGGATTATCGGTAGATGTCTTTACGATGTCTAATGCGGTATATTGAAATAATTTTTTGTTTTTCATCAACAGTGTAAATTACCCGGAAGTCACCCACGCGTAATCTGTACTTGTCTTCGCCTTTTAATTTTTTAGATTGAGGATAAGGATGTGGATTATTTTTTAGAGCTAAGATTGCCTCGTCAATTTTTAAAAAGAAGGGATGGGGAATAGTATCAAGTTCATTCCTTGCCGATTTTTTCATAATTAATTTATACACTATGATAATTGTGACTTTCTTTTGGTGCTATAGGTTTCATAATCCTCATCGGGCTCATTTTTTCTATCTTCAATAGATTTTATGTCTGATAAGTCCTCAAGCAATTCCTCTAGTCGGTTGAGTTCTTCAATCTCAATAATTGCCGCTACTTTTCGTCCATTATCGTCTATTATATATTGCTTAACCTTGATTGATTTATTTTTTTGCTTCGTGGTGGTAGCCATATTTTTCTCCTTTAGAATTAACGTCACCAAACCTTTACCAAAATAAAGTTTAAAATGCATTCTCTAATGACTCTTTTAAGATTATACTCCTTTTCATGCGTATGGCAATAAATTTTACATTCGGGATTTTTTTGGTCGTTCTGCAAGATTCTGATTACTTATTAAAATCTTTATCTGTGGAATCTGTGGTTACAAAGGTTTTATAGGTCTGAAGATTTCCCTCTTTAGAAATCGTTTTATTTTTTACTTGACATGGGGAAAAAAAGTGTATTTTACACACTTACACACTTTATCAAAAAAATACATCACGATAAGGGCAAACCCTGAGTGATCAGGGGACGCAAAGTAAAAGGGTCTTTTCAGACGTACACGGATGTAGGTTGCTAAAGACGAATTTACTGTATTCATAAAGAGATGGCCTTACTGCCGAAGATGTTTTAAATGAACATTTTTGCAGTAAGGCTTTTTGTTTTATAGGGCATGCAAACTTGATAATAAACTGTTCCTTCCCAAATCAATGTTCATCCTTAATTGGTGTGAAAAACCCAAGAGGTAAATCACTTATTCACTCGGCAAATTTAAGAAGATTATGATCAGTGTATATCCGTTTATTAAATGTTATCGACTTAGAATAATAATGGCTCTTGGGTTTTTGTTACTGTGTTTTTCGAATACTTGTTGGCGTGTACTTGTTTATGTAGATGTCAGATGGCCTCAAATTGCCACTGGCTTGGTCGGCAATCCAGCTCAAACTCATGTGTGTTCTGTAAATAAATTGCACAGAGGGATATATCGTCCATACCCCTTCTCTCTCCTCGATGGCCTCAAAGGTTACGCCGCCTATCCCGGCGCTCCCTTTGTTGGCACGGACAAGGCGTAGGCATGACTGAGGATGTCCGCCCGGAATACCTTGTCATAGAGGGCGTAGAAGCGGTAGGTTGGTTCTTGCTTGGCCTTTCGGTATAGCTTCCTCTGTAGTATCCTGATCTTTTCCGGGATTGTTAGCATTTCTGCAATCTCCCTTTTCCTCTACTCTTCGGTTGCATGAACAAAGCAGGGTTCCTTTCCTCGAACAGGGTTTTATTGTCCCTTGTCCTCAAACGGTACCATGAACCCCTCCGACTCCCTATACAGCCCGCTGTGATTTCGTTTCCTTATACAGAGCGGTTTATGCCCCTCAAACATACTGCATAGGGTCTCCAGCACTGGTCTGTTTATCTTCCACTGCATGCCGCCCCTGCTACCCCGAAAGATATTACAGACTCCTTCCGTTGTCTGTGTCTGCAATCTTCGGCCTTCCCCACGTGTCCACGAGGTCGGCATCTTCGTTTTGGTATTGACGAGGCTACTTGTAGGTTCGCTTGCGCTGCGGCCTGCAGCTTTGCCCAATTAAGAACTTACGACCCCTGGTTGCTCAGACGCCACTCCCTAGCGTGAGTTTATTACAGAAGTTGATATAAAGGCGGGGCGGTAAGCCACAACCTATGATGAAACAATGGGTTGTGGCTATTTTTGTATGACGATTTATGTATACACTGAATAATATAAGAATTA
>WYAU01000019.1 GCA_011525665.1 Candidatus Brocadia sp. | reverse complement strand
GGGAAGTGATTACCGGCTGGACCTGAAACACCTCAGGGAAGAACTGGCCCCGCTGGTTGCTACCGTCCAGAAAGATATAGACCACATTGGGGAGAACGTATCTAAACTATTGGAAGAGGATACACGGACGACCCTGGGTCTGCAAAGGTCGATGTGGCTGATTGCCGTAATTGCAGTGGGAATCAGTATGGCGGTAGGCAGTTTCCTGACGGCATTCTTGCCGGCAAAGATTACAACCCTTTTCAGGAACCTCGTCACCGACCTTACGGAGAGCGCTTCTCAGGTAGCATCGGCGTCGGAAGAGATCTCGGCATCCAGCCAGGGTTTGTCGGAAGCAACCACGGAGCAAGCCGCTTCAGTCGAAGAAACCTCATCAACCATGGAAGAGATATCATCCATGACACAGCAGAATGCCGATAATGCCGCTGAGGCAGCCAAATTAGCAAAGTTATGCAATAACACGGTTGAGCACGGCGGCACCACCGTAATAGAAATGAATAATGCAATGAGAAATATCTCAGAAAGCAGCGGAAAGATTGCCGACATTATCAAGATCATTGAAGGTATTGCCTTTCAGACAAACTTGCTGGCTTTAAATGCAGCGGTGGAGGCAGCCCGCGCCGGGGAACACGGACGGGGATTTGCCGTCGTGGCAGAGGAGGTCAGAAATCTCGCCCAGAGAAGTTCCACAGCCGCCAAAGACATTACAGCATTGATTACCGACAGCGGAGATAAGGCGGATGTCGGTATGAACCTGGTGAAAAAGACCGAAGAGGCATTTTCCGCAATAGTTGAACAGGTAAAGAAAGTCACTGACCTGGTAAACGAGATTGCCACTGCCTCGGAAGAGCAGACCAACGGGATAGAGCAGATCGGCAAAGCCATCCAGCAGATGGATCAGGTTGTTCAGCAGAATGCGGCAAACGCCGAGGAAACGGCGGCAGCCAGTGAAGAATTGTCCGCTCAGGCGCAGGGACTCAATGCCCTCGTCGACAGGATCGCAGCAGAGGTAAATAGGAAAGGCGATAGAGACACTACGGGAGTAAAGCCTGCCGTTGTGAAAAAGAAAGAACACGGCCGTTTAAAAACAAAAAGACCAATGACTCCATCAAACAGGAAGATTTCATCCGGCTATCACGAAGATACTTCACCAGAGGAAAATGGAAAGGAACTTATCCTGTCAGGAGCAAGATCACATCTCCTCGCCTCTACGCCGGGCGATGATTTCAGGGATTTTTAAGCAGTTCGTCCAGTATCCCGGGGTGCCTTTTGTCGTCCATCAGCAAGAAAATTTTATACAGGCGGGAGATTTCTCCCGTCTACGAGCCCCAAAACAAGCGGGGTCTTGGAAAGCTCGCTTGTTTTGGGACTAGCGGCAACAGAAGCTGCGAGCAACAGACTCCCCCTGTAAGTCAACGTTAGTTTTACTCCCGGAGGTCTTGCAAGATGAAACCATTCCAATCAATCAAAGGCAGGAACAACCTGAGGCACCAGATTTTTGAAAAGCTGAGGGCGGTTGCAGAGTCCAGAAGGCTTCATGTCCAATCTCTTCTGGAGATTATAAGGGCACGTTCGGTGGACTTCAGCACAGACGGGTTCATTAGAACCAGCGTTCACAGGATCGTTTACGGCAAGATCTCCAAGCGGAATGCGGCAATTCACCTCAACGCATATCTCTCCGCGAACAAATTGCCGCTCTACCGCCATCTTGTGGCAATAGCCATCACCGATACATGCGGTAAGGTCATCTCGTCCACCAATGAAAACCTCATAGGAAAGGATTTTTCTAGCCAGGCGGTATTTGCGGAAGGGATACTGAAAAAATATGGCGACGCCGTAATTGGACAGCCCCACTGCTCTACTGACATTGGCATGAATTGCATTTTTGTCTCGGCTCCCATAATTTCCAAACAAGATCATAAAACAATAGGCGCCATTATTAATATCTATAGCCTTTCCGCCCTGGATGAGATTACAACCGACCGGGTTGGAATAGGAAAGACCGGCGAGGTGTACATAGTCAACAGAGACAGGGTAATGCTTACCGAATCACGCTTTATCGATAACGCACCACTCCGGCAGCTTGTGGATACGGAACCGGTCCGGAAGATTGCCGAAGATCACAAAGAAATGGTTGGCATTTATCCGGACTACAGAAAGACTCCCGTTGCAGGTGTTTCGATGGAGATACGTGAGTACGGCTGGACGCTTCTGGCAGAGATCGATAAGACAGAGGCCTTTGAACCGTTAAAAACGCTGAGTATCTTTTCGCTGATTATCGGAACAGTCAGTGCGTCGGTTGTTACCGGTGTGGGGATCATCTTTGCAGTTTCAACTTCAAGGCCCCTCAGGCATTTAACGGATGCAGCAGAAAGGTTGTCAGGAGGGGATCTCCGTTACAGGGTAAAGGTAACCCGTAGTGATGAAATTGGCGCACTGGCCATGAGTTTTAATAGTATGGCCGATGAACTCGGAAGAGAAATCACAGAACACAAACAGGCAGAAGAAGAGTTGCGCAAGAGTGAAAGCCGGTTTCGCGCCCTTGTGGAGACCACCAGCGACTGGGTATGGGAGGTAGACCAAAATACAACATTCACGTACGCCAGTCCAAAGATCAAGGACTTATTAGGATATGAGCCGGAAGAAATCGTGGGAAAAAGCCCGTTTCAGCTGATGCCTCCTGACGAAGCGGAACGCATAACCGGTTTGTACAGAGAAATTACCGATGCACAAAAGCCCATTGTACGGCTGGAAAATGTGAACCTGCACAAGAACAACCAAAGGGTGGTGCTGGAAACCAGCGGAATACCCATTTTTGATGCTCAGGGAAACTTTGCCGGTTATCGCGGCATTGACCGTGACGTTACAGAACGCAAGCGAATAGAAGAAGAACTTCGCAAGCTATCAAATGCCGTAAAACAAAGTCCGGTATCAATAGTAATTACCGATATAAAAGGCAATGTTGAATACGTAAATCCTAAATTTACCCAACTAACCGGCTATACCCTGGATGAAGTCATCGGGAAAAATCCCCGCATATTAAAATCCGGCAAGACATCCGCCTCGGAATACAAGCGCCTATGGGATACAATCACATCGGGCAGAGAATGGCGGGGAGAATTCTGTAACAAGAAAAAAAACGGCGAACTTTACTGGGATTACGCATCCATTTCACCCATCAGAAACGCGGAAGGGGTCATTACCCATTTTCTTGCAGTGAAGGAAGACATCACCGAGCGCAAACACTTCGAGGCACAACTCGCACACCTGGCTAACTGTGATCCGCTTACCAACCTCTTAAACCGGCGTCGCTTTCATGAAGAACTGGAAAACTGCCTTGCGCAGGCAAGGAGATACGGCAACGGGGGGGCATTGTTGTTTCTTGATGTAGACAACTTTAAACACATCAATGACACACTTGGCCATCAGGTAGGAGATAAACTCCTTACAGACTTAGCCGTTCTCTTCCGGAAACGGCTGCGGAATACCGACACACTCGCAAGACTGGGCGGGGACGAATTTGCGCTCATCCTTCCCCATATCACCGCAGGTCAGGCAGAGTCGATTGCGGAGCACATTCTCGCTTTGATAAAAAACAATATCGTTGTGGATAAAAGGCAATCCCATAGTATTACCGCCAGTATTGGCATTGCGCTATTTCCAGAGCATGGGGATGAGGCCGAGACATTACTTTCGTACGCTGATCTTGCCCTCTATAAGGCAAAAGAGGAAGGACGCAACCGTATCTGCGTTTTTTCACCCGATCACAAAATCCAGATTGAGTCAAGATTGGGCTGGGAAAGACGTATCAGAGGCGCCCTGAAAAACAACCAGTTCGTATTGCACTTACAGCCAATATTAGATATAAGACAGAACAGGATTGTTGGCCACGAGGCATTGCTGCGCATGGTAGATGACAAAAAAGAGCTTATTAGTCCTATCAACTTTCTGGGCATCGCCGAGCACTGCGGGCTCATCAAGGAGATCGACCGCTGGGTAGTACGGCGGGCTATTCACCTCGCCACGGAACAGCGATTTACCGAAAGGGGACTATTCCTTGAGGTTAATCTCTCCGGCAGGGCATTTACAGATCCCGAATTGCTGCCGCTGATTAAACGGGAATTTGCCGAAACATCAATTAATCCGCAAAGCCTTGTATTTGAAATCACAGAAACCGCCCTCATCGAAAGCATGACGACCGCACAGCGATTCATTGCCAATCTCAAGGCCGTGGGCAGCCGTTTTGCTCTCGATGATTTCGGCATCGGCTTTTCCTCATTCAGCCACCTCAAGCACCTCCCCGTTGACTATCTAAAAATTGACGGCGGCTTTATTCGTGATCTGACACACAACTTGGTAGACCAACACCTGGTCAAGGCAATCGTAGAGGTGGCACGCGGGCTGGGCAAACAAACCGTCGCGGAGTTTGTAGGATGTAAGGAAACGGTGCAGTTGTTGCTGGAATACGGAGTAGATTACGCCCAGGGATATTATATTGGCCTGCCGTGCGCGGTGACTGAAATGCATTCACGTTAAACACGGACAAACAAGGTTTATCCGCGCCACCCGAAAACCCGCTTAAACAAAATGACAATTCCTTGTATACGATAAACTTATGCCCTCCCCGCAGCATTTCGTTTGTCATTCGCCGCCATTATCATCCATCGACTCCAATTCGGCCTGAGCAGCCTCCCACCGGGCATAAAGGGTATTTAATTCCGCGACAATAACCTTATACTGCTTATTGATCCCGGCACATTTTTCTTTGTTGCTATAAAGCGCAGAATCCGAAAGAACGCTATCAAGCTCCCTCTTTTGTGTCTCCCTTAAAGCAATCTCGTCTTCTATAGTTTGAACCTCTTTTGCGAGCTTCCGCCGTCTGGCATTTTGCTCCTTTTTTCGTAAGTACTGCCGTTTCTGTGAACCAATTTCTTCCGATTTTGATGGGGATAGTACTTTCGACCCGGTATCTGCGGCCCTTCTCTGTAAATCAGACTCCTTCTTTTCAAGGAAATCTTTAAAACTTCCCAAATAAACGTGGATATTATCATTTTTTAATTCATAAACCCTGGAAACCAATCCATCCAGAAAGTCCCTGTCATGGGATACAATCAACAGGCTCCCTGTATAATCCAGCAATGCGTCTTTTAAAATTTTTTTCGTGGTAATGTCGATATGGTTGGTAGGTTCATCCAGGATGAGAAAATTTGTGGGCTTGAGGAGCATTTTTGCAAGGGAGAGGCGGGATTTTTCACCACCACTTAATACATCGACAGTTTTAAAAACATCGTCGCCCGAAAAAAGAAAGGCGCCCAATATGTGCCGAACCCGGGAAACCATGGAAAGGGGGGCGACGGACTCGATTTCCTGAAATACCGTGTTACGGCTATTTAGTTTTTCTGCATGTTCCTGTGCAAAATAATCGAAGAGGACATTATGCCCCATCTTGACAGTTCCGGAATGTGGTCGCTCAATACCCGCAATGATACGTAATAAGGTAGACTTTCCCGACCCATTTTGTCCCACAAGGGCAACCCTTTCCCCCCGTTCAATCGAAAGGCAAATATCCTGAAAGATCAACCGCCCGTCATATTTATGCGAGACATCTTTTATGTCCAGAACGGTTATACCACTTTGTTTCGACGCAGGAAATCTAAATTTTATTTGTTCTACCGTATTTTCTGGTAATTCTTCCTTCTCCATCTTTTCGAGCATGAGGATTCGGCTCTGCACCTGTGAGGCCTTGGTATTCTTTGCCCTGAACCGTTCGATAAACCGCTCCACTTCCTTGATCCGTTTCTGCTGGTTGACATAACGCGCCGTCTGCAATTCCCTCCGTTTCTCTTTTTCAGCCTCATAAAAGGAATAATTCCCGTAATACTCATGAATCTTTCCCCTCTCCAATTCCCAAACCTTGGAAATGTTACGGTCAAGAAATGCCCGATCATGTGAAATGATAATCAGTCCTCCCTTATATCCCTTGAGATACTCTTCCAACCAGAGGATTGAATCAATATCCAGGTGATTCGTTGGTTCGTCCAGGAGGAGCAGATTGGGTTCCTGGAGCAACAGCCGGGAAAGGGCCGCCCGCATTTGCCATCCACCGCTCAATGTACTAATGTCCTTTCCAAAATCTGATTCTTTAAACCCCATACCCTTTAGGACCTTATTGGTCTCCGCATCAACCTTGGCGCCGTTAACAACCTCCAATTGATGCTGCAGGTGAGCATACCGGTCTAAAATCACCTGATGATCTTCGTCCGGAAATCCTCCTCTATGGGGAGGGAGGGAGCAGGGAGGGAAATTTTCGTCTCTTTTTGCGAGCCCATGGTTTACGGAGGTTTCATTCTGTACCGAGAGATTTTCCAGGTGGGAATGAATCTTATCGATCTGGCTTTTTAACTCAAGAATGTCTTCAAATGCCGAACCGGCCTCTTCGAAGACGGTTTTTTTCCTGAAGACAAAACCTTCCTGAGGAAGATAACCGACGTTTGTACCTTTCGCACATACAAGACCGCCTGCGCCGGGTTCAATGAATTTACAAATGAGTTTGAAGAGAGTGGATTTACCTGCGCCATTGGGACCGATCAAACCGATCCGGTCGTTTCTCCGTATATGGAGAGAAATATTATCGAAAATCACCTTGCTGCCGAAGGCCAGGCAGACCTTGTCCAATCGAATCATTTTATCCCGCCGTACACTGCTTCCCGATATTCCTTCCAAAAACACTCGGCAGTGCGGAACCCAGCCTCTGCCAGAAGTTGAAGATCGTCCGTAAGGAATAAAAGATGGTCGCCGTCCTTTCTCTCCTTACCCGCCAATTCTGAGGATATTTGGTCAAGGGTCTTCTCCTGGCGCTTAATCTTTCGCGTCCTCTCCTGTATCCCCTGATAATGTAAACGTCTGAATCTGGCCTCGAGCATGGCGTCGGCAGTCTTAAAGATATCGCAATTCACAAACCAGCCGTGGGGTTTCAGTAGGGAGTGAATATACCGAAAGAGCGTCAGCTTTTCTTCCCGGTACAAATGATGAAGTGCAAATGAAGAAACCACGGCATCCACAGGAGAAAGGGTACTTATTTTATCCGGCAATTCCTGGAAAGCAGAGACTTGAAATGTAACTTGTGAAAGGTGATTTTTAAGCCTTAACTTGGCCTTGTCTATCATGAGTTCGGCAACATCCACGGCTACAATCCTTGCATGGGGAAACGTTTCAATAATCCTCTGGGACAGGTAGCCGGTGCCAACACCCAGGTCTAATATGCGTACATTTTCCGCCTTATCAAACGGCAATACCTCGCATACAACAGATGCCATTCTGGCGCGGTTCGGATGCAAGACATCCATATCAAGGTCATAGGTGGCGACGGTATCCGTCGTATTAAATGCGTAAACCGTCCCCCTCAGCGTATCTTTTTTCATACCAATCACCATGACGCCATGAATTTTCTCACGCAATTAAATCCTTTGAATCAGGGATCTTATCCGTTCCTTGAATTGCTTCAGCGCATTGGCGCGATGGCTGATCTTATTCTTGATTGAAGGATGTAATTCCGCAAGGGTTTGATGGTAATCGGGCACGTAAAAGACAGGGTCATATCCAAAACCATATTTTCCCTTAGGTTCTTCGGTAATAAATCCCTCACAACGACCCTCGACAACAAAAAACAACCCCTGTGGACCGGCCAAGGCGCTAGTGCAGACAAACCGCGCCGTGCGCCTTTCCTTTTGCACGCCTCTTAATTCAGACAATACTTTTTCTATATTTTGTTCATCGGTTGCATTTGCACCCGCATACCTGCAGGAATAGACACCGGGACGTCCATTCAGTGCATCAATTTCAAGCCCTGAATCATCCGCCATTGCCCAGGTATTGCAGGCCTTTGCCAGAATAGTTGCCTTTTTTATGGCGTTTTCCTGAAAGGTAGTCCCGTCTTCTTTTACCTCCGGCAAAAAAGGAAAATCTTCCGTACCCACAAGCACTATCCCGGAAACATCCTTGAGGATATCTTTTATCTCTGCCTTCTTTTTTTCATTTTGTGTGGCCACCAAAATGGTCTTTGCATGTATTGTATTAACGAACGAAGTCATAGTTATTCTCCCGTTTGCAAAATGGCTTCTATTTTTTGAATTAACGTTCTATAAATTGGTTCTGCTTTTTGAATGAAATTTTTTATCGTATTCCAGCGAATGTCCAAATATTCATGGGCAAGTATGTTTCTCAGAACTGCCCATTGAGAAATGTCATCACCAAAAGCCTCATCAAAATACTGGGTAGAACCGAGTTCTTTCAAAGCTCCTTTATACGAGGGTGGGATCCTTCTGTCTTCAGAGGCAACAATAACCTTGGCAATATCGATAGAGCAATTAACAATGTTTTCAATCCACCTCTCGAGATTTCTCCTTATGTCTTTATCGTCCGTATATGTTTTCCAATCAATCGTGGAAAATTTTGGGAAATCAGATATTTCTGACTTCATAAAGTCAACATACCGTATAAGCCGCTCTCTATCTTCTGGCAGTAACTCCATGTTTCATTTTTTCTTTAAAATTCCAATAAGACTCAACCCATTGCCTGAAATCTATAGCCTCAGAAGTTATTCGTAAAAGAAATTCCATATAGAGATTTCTGTTCTTTATGATAATGGGAATTCCCTTGAGAGCGCTGTCTGCAATGGTTGGGGCAGCCCTGTTGAGTACCAGGAGATCGACCTCTTTTTCAATAATCTTTTCGATGTCTAACCATACAGATTTTTCGTCTTCGCTCCAGAAGTCAGTTTTTTCCCATTCGAGTGTATTTCCCTTTGGTTCAAAATAAATAGCTATATCAACGTCAGAATCAATACCTCCCTGGCATTTTGCCCATGAACCAAAAAGGAATGCCATAGAAATATCCTTTCTTTTCTCAAAGTAGCCTTTCAGTCTCTCTATAATATCATCTGCATCCATTTCACAATTCCAATACCTTTTTCTGGATTTCCGTAATCTCGCAAATGCCTTTTTTTGCCATCTTCAACATCTCCGCTAATTGTTCGTCATCAAAAGTATATTCTTCCCCCGTACCTTGTAGTTCAATAAATTTACCATCCCCGGTCATTACTATATTCATGTCTACCTGTGCTGCCGCATCTTCAGCATAGCAGAGGTCTAGCAGAACAACGCCGTTCACAATCCCGACGCTTACGGCTGCAATACTATTGAGGACAGGGTCTTCTTTGATCAGATCTTTATTCTTGAGCCCTTGAACAGCATCCATCAACGCCACGTAACTACCTGTAATGGCAGCAGTGCGTGTACCCCCGTCTGCCTGAATAACGTCACAGTCAACCCAGATAGTCCGCTCTTTTAACACGGCAAGATCAATGATGGAACGCAATGAACGGCCAATGAGCCTCTGTATTTCATGGGTCCTCCCCCCTACTTTCCCCCTGGTGGATTCTCTTGGAACCCTAACCGATGTGGAACTTGGCAGCAGGGAATATTCCGCCGTTATCCAGCCTTCGCCGGTATTTTTAACATGGGGAGGCACGCTTTCTTCTATCGAAGCGGTACAAATGACCTTGGTATTACCGGCCTGGACGAGAACAGAACCCGCCGCATATTTGGTAAAGTGCCGGGTGATGATTAACGGCCGTAGTTCATCGGGTGCACGATTATCGACTCTCATAGTTTTATTTGCGTAAGAGAAGTTTTAAAAGCGCCTTTTCCACATGCAGCCTGTTTTCCGCCTGGTCATAGACGATAGAGTGCGGACCATCAATAACTTCATCCGTGATCTCTTCTCCCCGGTGAGCCGGCAGGCAGTGCATTACCTTTACATCCTCCTTTGCTAACTTCAAAATATCATTATTGATCTGAAAACCCCTGAAGGCGTGCTGGCGCGCCTCTTTTTCTGCCTCCTGTCCCATGCTGACCCATGTGTCGGTATAAACAACATGTGCATTTTCGATTGCCTCTTTCGGGTCCTGGTACAGATGGACGACATCATTTCCCTCTGCCATTTGTTTCGTTTTGGAAATAAAATCTGGCGTGAGTTCATATCCTTTTGGAGAGGCAATATGGAAATGAACATCCAGTTTTGCGCAGATTTGCGCCAAAGAGCGTGCAACATTGTTTCCATCCCCGATAAAGACGATTTTGATCTGCTCATAGGTGCCGAATTTTTCTTTCATAGTGTACATATCCGTAAGCGCCTGGCATGGATGAAGGTAATCGGACAAGGCATTAATAACCGGTACCGTTGCATACCGCGCCAGTTCCTGAATAGTCTCCTGGGCGAACGTACGGATCACAATCCCCTGTACATAGCGCGAGAGCACCCGTGCACCATCTTTTACCGCCTCCCGTTTGCCAAGGTTTATGTCACTTTGAGTCAGGTAGATGGCGTGACCGCCCATTTGTATCATTGCCACTTCGAAGGAAACGCGTGTGCGCATGGAACTCTTCTCGAAAATCATTCCCAGGATTTTTCCATTCAGACACTTTTCATCATATCCCTTGTTATGCCATTCCTTGAGTTCCTTTGTAGCATGAAATATTTCCTCAATGTCAGCTTGCGAAAGATCTGCAATTGAAAGTAAATCTTTGCATTTCATAGGCATTCTCTCATTAATTAAGGTTCAGAAAGGACGGATTTTAAAATGTTTAGCCCCTCATCGATATGCTCTTTTTTAACATTAAGAGGAGGCATAAACCGGATGACCGTATCATGAGTGCAGTTGAGGAAGAGACCTGCCCGGATACAGCTTTTGATTATTTCGGCCCCCGGTACGTTGAGTTCGATCCCGATCATGAGACCAGCCCCGCGTACATCCTTTATCATTTTGTGCGTTTTCTGGAGTAATTTCAATTGCTCTATGGAATAACTACCCGTTTTTTTTACATTATCGAGAAGCCCTTCTCGTTCAATCGTTTCAAATACGGCCACCCCTGCGGCGCACGCCAGCGGATTTCCGCCAAACGTGGAGGCATGACTTCCGGGAATGAGGCTCTTTGCAATTTCTTTTTTTGCCGTCATAGCGCCGATAGCCACGCCGCCGCCGAGGGCCTTTGCCAGCGTCATAATATCGGGTTCTATATCGTAATGCTGATAGGCAAAATATTTGCCCGACCTCCCCATGCCGCACTGAACCTCGTCAAGGATCATCAACAATCCTTTCTCATCACACAGCCTTCTTATACCCTGCATGAACTCTTTGGTGGCAATATTAATACCACCTTCCCCCTGAATAGGTTCGAGCATGATGGCACAGGTCTTATCATCTATCGATTTTTTCAGCGCTTCCAGATCATTAAAAGGAACATAGGAAAAACCCTCAACGAGCGGTGCGAATCCTTTGTGATATTTTGGTTGTGCAGTGGCGGTAACCGTGGCAATTGTCCGGCCATGAAACGAATCGGAGAAAGTAATTATCTTATATTTCCCTGTGTTTGAGTTATGGATACGGGCGAGTTTGATCGCAGCTTCATTGGCTTCAGCTCCGCTATTGCAAAAGAAGCACTGTCCGCCAAATGATTTTTCGGAGATATGTTTCGCCAGCAATCCCTGCGGTTCTGTAAAATAGATATTTGGCGCGTGCTGGAGTTTTGCTGCCTGAGTTTGAATGGCTGCAACGACGTTGGGATGGCAGTGTCCCAAGAGGCTTACCGCCCAGCCTGAAAAGAGGTCGAGGTACCGCCTGCCCTCGGCGTCCCACACATCCACGCCTCTGCCTTTGACCAGCAAAATAGGATTCCGGATATAATTGGGAATGACATAGCGATCGTAAATTTCTTTCATCTCCTTCGTATTCATACTTTTTTATTCCTTAGATTCTGCTCAAAAATGAAAAAAGGGATTGAAATAGCACACCGATTTCAATCCCTGAATTATACAATATTCATTATCAGATACAACAATCTTCTACACGATAATCTGCGTTCCCACACCTTTATCAGTAAAAATTTCCAGTAAAAGCGCATGGGGAATCAGTCCATTAATGATATGTGCCTTTTTCACCCCGGCTTTAACCGCACTGATACAGGCCAACGCCTTGGGAAGCATGCCGTCACTGATTATCTTTTTTTCAATAAGCGTATGAACCTCATCTTCATGCAATGTAGAGGCAAAAGATGTCTCATCGCTTGGTTTCGTCATGATGCCGTGCGTGTTTGAAAGAAACACGAGCTTTTCTGCGCCAAGCGCCTTTGCAATAAATGCGGCAACATTGTCTGCATTGACATTATAGACGTCTCCATTGTCACCCTTCGCAATCGGTGGTACAATAGGAATGGTACATGAGGTACATAAATTCAGGAACCGGTCCTTATCGATCGCCGTAACCCTTCCCACAAAACCAATATCTAATTTCTTCCTGTCCCCCTGCTCTGTCTTTGATTCAACGTAATATTTTTCTGCCTTGAGCGGACAGTATCCATTTTCCCAGATACAGGCAGCCTCATTGCCCAGCCCGGAAATCTTCTTTACTATGGAAGCGCTGATCTGATTTATCAGGACATCTTTTGCTATCTCCAGTGTCTCGCGGTCTGTAATTCTGTGCCCCTCCACAAACCTCGGACTCAGGCCCCTCCGCGTCATTTCCTGGCTGATATGAGGACCGCCGCCATGCACCAGGATGGGCAAAATGCCCACGGTCTTCATAAAGACAATATCCTGAAGCACACCCGTCAACACGTCATCGCTCGACATTGCCCCTCCGCCAAACTTGATTACAACCACCTTATTTCTGAATGATCGTATATAGGGAAGGGCTTCTATAAGGACACTCGCCTTACGTATGGCATTTTCCATGGGCTAAACACCTATTCTAATACAAAAGTATGATACTATGAAAAGAAGTCAAAATTATAACAAAAGGGGCTTCTGTGTCAAGGGTAAACACGGGGGGTTTGTTATTTATGCGTTATGCAAAGTACCGTTCGGTATTTGTAGATAATATACGAACAAAAGTATCGCCAGTCTTCTTTTTGGTAGGCATACGTACGGCGCTGAGTTGTTACGTAATTTTATAATTTTCTATCTTTTCGTAGAGCACCTTTCGGCTGATTCCCAGCAGTTCCGCCGCTTTTGACTTATTACCTTCTGTTGATTTCAGTGCATCCATGATCATCTCGATCTCCAATTGTTTTTGGGCCTCATAAAGAGTTCCTGCGGATTTATATTTCTGCAGCCGTGCGGCAGATGTATTGCAGACCTCTTGCGGTAGCATCTCCGTCCCAACTATGCAATCATCCGGAGCAAGGGTAACGATCCTCTCGATAACGTTTCTTAATTCCCGCACGTTGCCGGGCCATGAATAATTTGAAAGAAAAGTCAATGCTTCAGGGGTAAACCCCTTGACCCGTTTGCCGACATCGGCACAGCTCAGTACCAGAAAATGTTCTGCAAGCAGAACAATGTCTTCCTTACGCTCGCGCAGTGGTGGAATATGAATGGACACAACATTTAGCCGGTAAAAGAGGTCCTCACGGAACTGCCCGTTACCGATAGCAGCCTTCAGATCTTTATTGGTTGCCGCAAGGATGCGGACATCAATCTTCATTATCCGGGTTCCGCCCACCCGCAGCAGTTCCTTCTCCTGCAGAACACGCAGAAGCTTTGCCTGGGTATGGGCATGCATTTCCCCAATTTCATCCAGGAAAATAGTCCCTTTGTCTGCCACCTCGAAGAGCCCTTGTTTGGTCTCTACCGCCCCGGTAAATGCCCCTTTTTCGTGCCCAAAGAGTTCGCTTTCGAGTAAATCTCTCGGAATCGCAGCGCAGTTTACGACCACAAAGGGACAACCCGATCTTGTGCTATTATAATGGATAGCCTTTGCTATTAATTCTTTTCCCGTGCCGCTTTCACCCGTGATGAGGATGCTGTAAGGGGAGTTACTGACCTTTTTCACTAATTCCAATGTTTCTTTAATCTTTAAACTCCTCCCAACAATAGCGTCAAGAGAAGACCTAACCTTTTGCTGCTTCCTGAGGTTTTTGTTCTCATGTTCAATGCGCTCCTTCGCCTTCTTGAGATCGTCAAGAAGTTCGGCATTATAGATTAATAACGCCACCTGAGACGCAATGCCGGTAAAAAGATCCAGATCTGCCCTGGAAAACTCGTAATTTTTGCTCTTGCTTTCTATTTGTAATATACCTAAAGTCCTTTGGGGACAGATAAGGGGGGCGCACAGGATGGAATTAGCACCAATCAATTTTATACTCATACTGACACTGGAATCCATTTGTGTATCCATAATGAGTAACGATTTTCGTTCCTCAATGGCGCGGCGGGCAAGCGTTTGGCTCAGGAGATACTCTTCTTCCGCGAGCGCAGGGTCTCTTGTTTGAATCGTTCGGATTATCATTTTGGCCTCCCCGGGGTCTTGCAGGGCAACAAAGCATCGTCCGGCATAAGGAAACACGTCAAAGACGATCTGTATAATCTCCTTGAGCAATACGTCAATATCAAAAATATTATCAATAGCCCTTGTAATATCATGGAAGATTTTTAACCTTTTTTGTAATCGCTCGAATTCCTCTTTACCGGCGGTATCATGACAAATTTCATCCATGGTTCCAATCGGCGATTGCTCTTTTGTAGCGACAATAATCTGTGTGTACTCGCCGGGCGGGTATTCCGTGAGATAGGGATGCGAGGACTCGGCGTCCTGGAAGACCAGGGTATGTGGCCCGATACAGATCTTACAGCCACCGAGAATGGGTTGGGGGGAAGTTATGCGTTCACCATTCAGAAAAACCCCATTACGACTGTTCAGATCCTCAATAAGATACCCTTCATTCGATTTACTGATCCTTGCGTGGTGCCGGGAAACCATAAGGTCATCGAGTTGAATATCCGTAGTGGATGCCCGACCGATAATGGTGATATCCTTTAGCAAGTAACTCTTGTTCTGCCCCGGAATGGTGATATCAATTAGTTCAGCCATAAAAAAAGGACAGATTTTTGGGGTTATTTCCTAAAGTGTCAGCAGCCGCATGATGTCGTTGCGCGTGGCATAAATGACCAGGGTAATAATAAGACCAAAACCTATATACTGGGCTATGGAGAGCGTTCTTTGGCTCACAGGAGATCCCTTGATCCGTTCGATAGCTAAAAACAACAAATGGCCTCCATCCAGCACCGGGACAGGCAAGATATTCAATAGAGCAAGCTGAAGGCTCAGAATACCCAGAAAATACACCAATTTACCGAAACCCACCTTTGCCGACTCATAAGATGCCTGGGCGATGAGGATAAATCCCCCAACGTTCTTTGTCGAAAGTCTTTGGGAGAAAAACCCCTTTATCGTAAGGTACAGTCTCTGCACATTAACGATAGCCTTTTTTGTACCCACAACGCACGAACCGAGCAGACCATACTGCTTTATTACCGTTTTTTCCCTGAATTTTACCCCGATACTACCGATAGCATTCTTTTCGTCCTTTTGGGGGACGATAGTAGATACAAATCGCTCATTGTCACGCATCCATTCGATTACCAGAGGTTTCCCCTGGCTCATCATTACTATCTGCAGAAGGGTACCCCATTCTTTTATCTCCTTCTCGTCAACCGAGATAATCTTATCGCCGGGTTTTAATCCGATCTTTTCTGCCGGAAACCCCCCAACAAGAGAATCGACCTTCAATCCGTAGAAAGGGGTAAGCCCACCCAGAAATTCTTCTTTTGCCTTTTCATCACGAAGGAGCACAGGAATCAGGGTTATCGTGTCATTCCTTTTAACCGTGAAGACAATTGTTTCTTCTTCCGAGCCAATAACGAGCTTCCTGATGTCGGTAAAACCAGTCACGGGTTTTGAATTAACTTCGACAATCTCGTCACCCTTCAGGAAACCTGCCTGGCTTGCAAGGCTGTTATTTTTTACTCCATCTAACAATGCAGTTGCGCAGGAGAGACCCAGCATCCATCGGGTAGACTTAAAAGGGACCACAATTATCTCTTCTTCCTTATTATCCCTCAGCACCGTAAGCGCGATCTCTTTCCCAGCGCTTGACGCCTCGACCTCCCGAAATTCATCCTCGGTGGAAATCCGTTTACCATTTACGGCAACTATAACGTCCTTCACCTGAATACCGGCGTCCCTGGCCGGGGAATAATTATTTTCAAAGGCAAATATTTTATCAATCTCCAGGCTGGTAGCCGGCATAATTCCAATGCGCTGGATACCATGTTCGGTATCGTACTTAGGCGTAACATTTACATCAAAAACTTTACCCTCCCGTTCAATTTTCAGATTTACACCGTCGTCCGGATTGCTCAGGGCAACGACCGTAAAAAGGTCTTCAAAATCAGGGTCTTTGCTTCCATTAATCTCAACGATCTTGTCCCCGCGTTGAATTCCCGCATCCCATGCCGGCCAACCCGGCGCTACCTGACCTACCTCGGGAGTAATAAAAGGCACACCGATCTGGAAGGCGACAATAAAGGCAACAAAGGCTAAAAGAGCGTTTAATGCCACTCCCGCCACAAGCACAGAGGCGCGTTGCCCTACGCTCTTGGAAGAAAACTCCCAGGGAGAACCCGTCTTTTCCTCTTCCGAGCTTTCACCAGACAGCTTGACATATCCTCCCAGGGGAAAGAGGGAAAGCCGATACTCGGTCTCTCCCCACTGCTTTTTCAGTATTGCCGGACCAAAACCCAGGGAAAATGCCAGTACCCGGACTCCTATCTTTTTGGCCATAAGGAAGTGGCCAAGTTCATGAATAAAGATAAGCAAACCGATACCGAGTATTACAAGGATGACATTGGTTGAAACATTTACATAAGGCATTTTTTCATCTCCTGCCTTGCCCAGACGTCTGCCGCCAGGATATCCTCCAGGCAAGGGTTTTTAATAAAGTGGTGATTATTTATCACCTTTTCTACATATGAAGTGATTTCAGTAAACCGAATTTGCCCGTCGAGGAATGCTTGCACTGCCACCTCATTGGCAGCATTGAGCGTCGTCCCCATCGTACCACCTTCCCTGGCTGCCTGATAACCCAACCTCAGGGCCGGAAATTTTTCCATATCGGGCTTTTTGAATGTGAGGCTTCCAATGTCCGACAAATTCAACGGCTGAACACGGAGAGGGCTTCTTTCCGGATACGTTAAGGCGTATTGGATTGGCACCTTCATGTCCGGCATTCCCATCTGGGCAATAACCGACCCATCACAAAATTCAACCATAGAATGGATAATCGATTGTGGATGTATCACAACGTCTATCTGCTCAACATCCAGATCAAACAGCCACCGGGCCTCAATAATCTCCAGCGCCTTATTCATCAAAGTGGCTGAATCTATGGTAATTTTCTGCCCCATCTGCCACGTAGGGTGCTTGAGGGCCTGTGCGGGTTTTACATCGGGAAGTTTGTCCGGCGGGAAATCATAAAAAGGACCGCCTGACGCGGTAATAATAACCCGCTTGATCTCAGCCGGCGCACCGGAATGAAGGGACTGGAATATTGCGCTATGTTCACTATCAACCGGCAATATCTGATTTTTTCTGGCCAGTGACATCACAATATGACCGGCCATAACCAGCGATTCTTTGTTGGCCAGCGCAAGAATCTTCCCCTGCTCTATGGTTGCGATAGCAGCAGGCAAACCCACCGCCCCCACCACTGCCGACACTACAATATCCACTTCCCGGCGCAAAACGATTTCCCGAAGACAATCGCTCCCGGTAAGTATTTTCAGCCGATTGTTCCGAAAGCGGCTCCTTAACTTTTCACCGAATTGGCAATCATTCAAGGCAACATATCGGGGTTTGAATTCTTCGACCTGCTCTGCCAGCAGTTCCCATCGTGTGTTTGACGATAAACCAATCACCCGAAACTTATCCTTCAAATTTCGGGCAACTTCCAGGGTATTTTTTCCTATAGAACCAGTGGAACCAAGGACGACAATATTTTTCATTATCTACGCCATGCGGGCAATTTCTTCTAAAAGTTCATCGACCATGCGGTCTTCCGGTATCTTTCGCACTTTCTCACCTTTCTTGAACAGAAATCCAAAACCCTTGCCACCTGCAATACCAATATCAACCTCACGCGCCTCTCCCGGACCGTTTACCACACACCCCATGATGGCGATTTGCAGATGTTTTCTATCGCCCGGCAACCGTTGCCGGACCTGTTCCACAATGCGCACCAGATCTATTTCGCACCGGCCGCACGTTGGACACGAAATGAGATCAGCTCCCTGGCGCTTGTGAAGACCAAGAGCTTCAAGAATATCATATCCGGCCTTAACCTCCAGTTCAGATGCACCCGTATAAGAAACCCGTAAGGTATCTCCAATGCCCTCGGAGAGCAAACCTCCGATACCAATAGCCGATTTGATCGTCGCCAAGCTTGGCGGCCCGGCAGCCGTAACACCCAAATGCAGCGGATAATCACACAAGGTCGCTATCGACCGATACGCATCCAGGGTTGAAGGGACATCAGATGCCTTAAGCGATAATACAATGTCTTTAAATCCCACTGATTCAAAATGATCACAATATTGTAAGACGGTTTTTACCATCAGAGTGGTGAGATTTTCGTGCTCGTCTCCTTCGCCACGCACAGAGCCGGAGTTAACTCCAATACGAATAGGAATCCCCTTATTTTTAGCAGCGAGAACCACCTCTTCCAGCTTTTTCTTGTCTTTCATGTTTCCCGGATTGATGCGTATTTTATCGACCCCCTGAGCAATAGCTTCCAGAGCAAGATGGTGCCCGAAATGTATATCGGCGACCAGCGGAATCCGTATCTGTCTTTTAATGGCGCCGAGACACCTCGCCGTAACAATCGTGGGAACTGCCACCCGAACTATGTGGCAGCCAATCGCCTCCAGTTCTCTGATCTGCTGTACTGTCGCATCAATATCCTCAGTATGGGTCTTTGTCATAGTCTGAACGGAGACAGGATTATCTCCGCCAACTAGGATACCGCCAACGTTGACCACACGTGTTTTACGTCGTTGAATCATAATTCCGATAATTTTTATCCTTAGCGCCGCATAGCCACAACCCAATAATTCTTCCGAAATTCACCTCACTGAGCAAAAGGGGACTGATGGTGATTTGTATGGTGTGTCATAACTTCAAAGGCTTATCTTGGAAATCTTGACTCGATTAGTGTTTTAAAACAATAATTATATTAGTAAACTGCGGATTTTGTCAAATGCAAATTTAGTTATTACCTGAGTTACGGCAACCGCTGTTTCCCTGCTCAACACTGCTTGTCAGACTTTTATACGGGATAAAAAAAATCCAGCGAGGCTCTTCAGACCTCGCTGGAATTTTCACTGCTGCACTAGCTGCCTGCAAGAACATGGAACGAACACTTCAACTCGCAGATTATCTTCTTCTCTTCAAATCAAAATTCGCCGTACTTGCTTTCCCCGGTTCTACGGTAACCTCCTGGGATAGCTCCTTGAGTTTTTCGTGCCATGTTTTTACCACATATTTTCCCGGCGGAACGCCATCAATTGTGTAATTTCCATCTTTATCCGTTATCGCAAAATAAGGATTTTCAAAGGTAACAACAAATCCAGCCATTTCCGCATGAACGTTGCAGAGGAGGGGGGTCTCACCCACAACATCAAAAAGCACCTCTTTTACAACACCGGTAGGATATGTACCGAGATTAAACTGCAAGGCTGCGGTCGGAGGAGAAAATACGTTGTGACGTACTGCGTCACTGTTGGGAAAATCAACGGTTGTACCTTTCTGCATAGCTACAACGCGAGGTACATACGTAAGATTAAGCTGATCAACAACTGCATGTTCCGCGGGAGGATCAAACTTGTTGTCTCCAACCTTCTCGATAAATACAACCGCATCGGCATTGTTCCTCATTTTTTGGCAGGTTACAATGCCCGTAATGGAACCAGCATTCTCTACCTTGGGTAAATTTTTGACTGCCTTTTTCAGCTTTTGCTGCGCTTCTTCCAGCTTCCTCTGGGCTTCAGCGACCTCTTCAGCCGTCAACGCCTTCTTCTCCTCAGCTTGAGCCCACACAGGCGAATAAGACGAGAATGCCACGCACGAAATAGCCAGCATACCGGAAATAAGATATTTTTTCATAAAAATTTTCTCTCCTTCTGTCCTCATAAAAATTTTCTAAAAACAAGCGAGCTAACAAATGTTTTTCACTCATCTGTTAGCTCACTTTTATTCCACACGTATTAAGCCTTTTCCACCTTTATCAGTTCACCATTCAGATACTTCTTCATAAAGTCATTTTCATTGCCGGTTGTATATCCGGTTTTTGCCGGATCCCACAACCCCTTACCCCCAATACCACCATCCTCAGCCTTGCTAACCTTCACCAGGGTCTCCTTGGGAACCGTATTGATACCGTGGTTATCGGCCTCGAAACCGAAGACAAACTTCATGCCGATCTTGGCCTTGTGGAACAGGCTGTCAAGCTGGTGCATCGGCATAGACCAGTCCCTGGTAAGACTCTGTTGAGAACCGTAACGGAAACTCGATTGATATCCAGTACCCGCTGATAATGCCCTGCCATCGGGCCTGGTTTCATGAGCCTTCACACTCCTTTCTGTTGCAATCCACGAAGAGTGCTTAATCATTGTTACATCGTAAGGATAGGAAGAATTATACTTTGCCCTGAGCATAAGTCTTGACACCTTATAGAAAGGATCATTTGGCTTCCATCCTTCATAAGGCCTATCTGCCGGATTAGCATCGACGTACACATAATCGCCGTCATTAATACCCAAGTCTTTCGCTGCCTGCGGGTTGATATTAATTTGATGCTCACCAACGCCGGGCATTCTCTTATCCATTCTGTATGGATCACCAAAATTGTTGTTCCAGATGAAGTTCCAGTCGGTCACGGCCCATTGAGAGTGCACCGTATGCCTTGATTTTGGAGTTACACAGAAGAACTTATACCCTTTCTCCCACAGGAAATTCTTTGTTTGCTTCGTCTCTGCCCATGATTTCTTGATGTTCCTTACGGTTCTTTCGTCCCAGTGCTCTGCACTCTCCGGAATTCCATAATCATCCGGACGGATGTAAGGATTGGTGCTCACAATTACGTTCGGCAGGTACTGCGTTGCCTCAGGACCTTCACGATGCACGATGAAATTCTCGCCATATTCAATGATCTCTGATTCATCATTGTATGCCTGCAATCTCCCCGTTGGCGTATAGAATGGCAGACTCTCGTGCACCTGTTCCCAGAATGGCTGTCTGGGATACGTTCTGTAATTTAACAGGGCCACGCCAGGCTCACCGTACTTACCGGCTACGATGTCATCAAAGGTGTATCCCTTCGATGTCGTACTGCCGTCCAACAATCTCTGAATATAGACTTCAGGCCTTCCCTCCAGGGCAAACTTCCAGAAGTCCCTGAATCTCATGTCCCTGAGCAACTCACCCAGCTTGGCCGCCATACCGGCCAGGACCATCACATCGTCCTTGGAGTCGTTCACCGGTCTTATACCACCCTTCCATATCTGGAAGAACGGATTGGAGCAAGAACTGGTAATCTCGTGGGTCTCAAACTCCATCCAGCTATTTGCCGGGAACGCAAAATCTGCATATTCGATGGAACCCGTCATTTCGATATCCGTAGACATGATCTGCTCAATATTGGGGTTCACATTCTTCAGCATCTGATACACATGCTTTGCGTTATTGACCAGGTTTACGTTGGTGAACCACATGATCTTGGTCGGAGTTGGCATGTGCGTCTTGCCGGTGAAGCATTTACGTCCATACTTCGGCGTATTTACAATTAAAGGCCTGTCATTATGGTTCCAGTATGCAACTTCTTCGTCATAGGCACGGCCCTTTACCTTTAAATCCATTGCCGGGGCGTCCGGATCGAGGTTTGGATTAAACACATCTTCTGCCACCCAACCGTAAAACCCAGGACCGCACCACTTTGCTGCTTGGAAATTGCCAGCCTTATAATTTCCTGCCCAGGTATGAGAACCAGATCCCATATACCCTACATTTCCGGTTAGCATGAGAGGTAAATAGGTGGACCGGTTCATGAGTGTCGCATGGAAATAGTGATTAATACCCTCACCATAATGGATTGCCACTGGTTTTATGGTCGCAATGTCGTGCGCTAACCTTACAATCAACTCTTTTGGAGAATTGGTCATTTCTACGACACTGTCAATATCGTAATCTTTCAGATGAATCTTATACATCTCAAAGAGAGGCATAACCTCAATCTCTTTACCATCAACCGTTTTTACTTTAAATGTGCCATTAAGAACGGGGTCAATTCCTTTGGCCGTTAGTTTATCACCAACATCGTCCCTCGTGATCGGCTTTGGACCCTTTGTCTTTGCATCCCACACGACAAAATCCCCTATGATTTCTCTCTGGTCATCGTGGAGGCCATGAAGCTTGTAGCTTGGGCCATGAGAAATATCTTCTAATTTGTAATCGGGGAAAATATCCTTTGCCTGCAATCTTTTCAAGGTATCTGTCCTGACAAGCAACGGGAAATCGGTAAACTTCTTTACATAATCCGCGTCGTAGAGATTCTCATCCATCAATATCTTTGTCAAGCCTAAAAAGAGCGCCGTATCCGTATTACACTTGATCGGGATCCAGTAGTCGGCCTTTTGAGCAGACGGACTATACTCGGGCGTAATAACAACGAGTTTTCCGCCTCTCTCCATAACCTGGGTCAGCCAGTGCGCCTCAGGCATTTTATTTTCAATCAGGTTCTTTCCCGTTTGGATGACCAGTTTCGAAAACCGAATATCATTCATATCAACATCTGAGGTCTGGAGACCATGAGAGAAAGGGTGACCTGGGGCCTGATCGCCATGCCATGTATAGTTCGACCAGTTCCTCCCGCCCAATGCCTTATCAGGCCCTACGCCCCTGTTATGACTATCAACCAGGGAAAGCATATTGTTAAACCGGTACATGCCATACTTCCCTATAACGCCAAGGAGACCCATACCGCCACGCCCCTTGAACGTTCTCGTGCCTGCACCCTTCATGGCATCTACCATCTCTTTCGGATACCCTTGCTCTATGAGCTTCTTGGCGCCCTCTTCACCACTGTATTTCTTAGTAATGTGGATAATCCCTTTTGCAGCATACGTCCAGGCATCATCCCAGGATGCCTTTAAGAGTTCATCCTGTCCTCTGGCGTCGAACATATATTTTGACTTATTTTCCGGTGTCAATTCAGGAAATCCATCATCTGCCCATTGTTTCCACCCTTTTCTGATAAGGGGATATCGCAACCGATATGGGCCATAAACCCTGCGGTGGAAGGTATAACCTTTCAGACACATCCTAGGATTCCAGTTCCTGGTTGCCTTATTCCCATAGAGGTCTGCGTAATTCTGATGGTCATAATTCTGCTCAACCCTCATAACCACTTCGTTCCTCACAAACGCCCTCACCCTGCAGGCGTGGGTGTCATTCGGCGAACACGTAAACGTAAATGTCCGATCATACCGATACTGGTCTCGATAGACACTTTCCCATGCACGATCGGGGTAAGCATCTAAGGGGTTCCCTACCTCCACGGCAGGTTTTAAGAGCCTGAAAGCCATCGCCTTATTGGCAACTGTAAATGTCGCTCCTGTTGCGCCTGCCACTTGTAGGAAAGTTCTTCTGGTAAGTTTCATATTTCCTACTCCTTTCTCAATGTAAAACCTTGTATATAAAAATTTTACCTAATTCTTCTTGAAATCAACAAACCATTTTTCTTATTTTATAAGCCTCTATACACTGACCACACACACCATCCTCGGGTTCCCAGTCGGGAAAATCCTTTTTTATTTCATTCACAAGATAGGCATCTTGTTCAATACCCTCCGCCCACTGATATGTCCGAAATTGGCATAGCGGACATTGGGCACCGGGCAGGATGGTCTTTTTCTTCTTAAGGACATGATTTATCGGCAACCCTTCAGAAATTTTAATTACCTCATTCACATCTTTTGCCATAACCAGTATCCTGTCATGAGTTAACTTCTCATCCTGCCACAGGACATCAAAGATAGCCATTTTCACTTCATCAGGAATCTTTTTATAAAGAGATGCAAACTCGGCATAGCGCTGTTCCTTATCGGAAAGCGTCTCTTTCCCTTTCCTGATCAATCTGCTATCAACGTAAATATCCCAAAAGACACAATACCGCTCCTTGACAATGCTTTCCTCCATGGGGTTACCGCCGAGGCGCTCATCACGATAGCCGTACGATTCGCTGAGCATATCAGAGGCATGCATCAATTCATGCCTGACCAATTTTTTAAGATAAGGAATGTCCAGGAATCGGTCTGGCAGCAATTTGATAACAATCCTTTTTTGGCCGGAATCCTGGTTCATACCTTTGGTAAGATAAGAGCCTTCGTCAAAATTATTCACAGCCTTGGCAATAACCCCCCCGCAGGCTTTTTCGCCAAGATCGGGGAATTCTTCGAAAATTTCTCTTATGAGCTTCGGGAGCTCCAGTTTTTTAAAAAAATCCCACTCAATCTTTTTAAACTGCGAAGGTCTTTCATCTAAGGGAAAATTTTCATAGACAGGATCAATGCATGAATGATACTCGAGCGTCAGGGAAAAATCCCCCTTTCCCTCCCGTGCCTTTAACTCCCCAAAGAGTACTTCTTCAATCAAACCCGGATCAAATTCCAGCTTCATAATCACTCCTCACTGAAATCTTCGGAGGATGCGCAGGACAAACATTCATCTGAAGCCCCTGCTACCGCCTCTTGATTGAGATCAGATTCCTTATATATCTCTGTTTTCACATCCATCAATTTCATTTCCAGCCTCAGGAACTCTTTTGTCAAAGCAGACACAGCAGAATAAAAACCTTCCCCCGCCTTTCTGGCAAAAAGAACCGAGAAGAGGGGAACCCATTTCCCTACATGCTCTTTCAGAAATTTCTTTTGTGCATCCACGCATATCTGAGCCTTTTCATCACCATGGTTTTCCATGGCGTAGGCTTGTTTGTACAACAAAAAATGCATAAACTCCAACTCCACGCTCACATGGTCGCATCGCTCTTTCTCTATATCAGAAGTGTCAAGTCCGAATGCCCGGTAAAAACCCTGAATATCCCCTAATTCCTGCACTTGCTGAAACACCTGGGATGCGCCATATTGCGTTTCGTACAAAGGACACTCCTTTGACATCGTATGCCCGACAATGCGCTGGTATTCAGATTGTAATGTCTCGATGGATGTCGCTGCAAATGCCTCCAGAACCTCCCCAAAACACCTGTTCAACTCAGCACTTTCATCTCTTTCGTAACACAGCATCAACTCTTTCTGGTATTCCTGAATGTCAGGAGTTTTCAGCATTGTCAAATTTTTTTCTGTTGGATAGAGAAAACAGGCAGATAAAACCTGATACATGGAGCTTCGTGTAAGCAAGCCATCTACTCTGAATGCTACCTCCGAATCTAAAAGACTACTCCTATCGGCTTCCATAAATAAACCTCAATTCTAAATTGAATTGTAATGTTTCGGGTCTCTGATGTGAACAGGCTCTTCTATAGTTGTCCTTACAATCTCTTGTCCATCCTCACCATACCCGATAACGGTATCATTGAACAACTCAAACTTTTTACCGTGAATCGTCGTCTCAAACACCTTTGGGCCTTCCTCAATCTTATACTCAAATATGATGGTTTGAGTCATCCTGAACAACGACATCACCGCCAGTCTTTCTCGGGAAGGCACCATGAATTTCTCAATCGCCTCGTCAACACCCGGACCAAACATCTGCCGCAAATAAGCCCTCGGCGCCCACCGTGGCGGTATATAGTATATGTTAGGCTCCGTACCAAACTGGGGGTAAAGAGGCAACGCTAATTTGTCGTGCCTGATCAACCAGGTGACCGGGTTCTTCGGATTATCGTCCAGGAATCCCTGCAACCGAATCTGCCCTACGCAGGCGGCCATACATCTCGTTTCCATGGGACGTCCCTTCGTCAACGGATCCCTTCCTTCAATCCTTGGATAACAGGCGATACACTTTTCACTTACCCGTGTTAAACCACGGTACATGGGTTTTTTGTAAGGACACTGCTCCACGCACTTTCGGTATCCCCTACACCGCTTTTGGTCGATTAAAACAATCCCATCCTCTTTTCTTTTATAAATAGCCTTTCTGGGGCATGCGGCCAAACAACCTGGATAGGTACAATGGTTGCAAATGCGCTGAATATAAAAAAACCATCTACTATGTTCCGGTAACGAGGAATATTCATCCGGCTTATTACTCTTGGCTACATCTTCTCCAAAATTCGGCGCGCGCCATTCCTTGTCTTCCGGAATGTACCCGACTGCCCATTGATTTATATTCTTCTTTGCTGCCGCTTCAAAAATCGTATCGCCTTCATATACCCCATAAGGCGACAACTTCTCATCTTTTTCGTCGGTATACCAGGTATTTTCACCATTATCAATCAATTTTAACGTTTTTACGTCCCACGATTGCGGATAACCGCCATAGGGTTTGGTCTCCACATTGTTCCACCACATGTGTTCCTGCCCTTTGTTATATGACCATGCACTCTTACAGGCCATGGTACACGTCTGACAGGCAATACACCTGTTGATGTTAAATATTGCAGCAAACTGGTGTTTCGGTCTGGATTCAAAATAGGGATATTCCATCCTTCTCCCTAAATGCCAGTTATGTACTAAAGTCATTTTTTAATCCTCCTTAAACTTTATAGTTTCCACAGTAAATTATTGCCAGGCAACTCTTTCAAGCGTCGCAGGATGCCATTGAGAAGATATGCTCTTTTGTCCATTCCTGTCTTGCTCTCCCCCATTCCATACCGCCATGTTGAAATAGGTAGTACCACCGGGGACAAACTGCACGTCATGGGGATCCTCTGTTATCAATGAACGATAGATAATCACCGTCCATGTCCCATCTTCATATTTACTGCATCCGTTTACATCCTGATGCGCCTGAGTTGTAAGTGTACCAAAACCTTCTGCATTTAAATCTTCTACCACTCTCCCCCTCCCCGGTTGAGAAAGCAAGTTATGGGCAGCCCTTCCCCCCGATAACACTTCAACGCTGGTTATTAATTCCCTGTGATAATATGCACTGTAAGGATTAAAATTCCAATCGTCATGCATATTCGGGTACTGGTTCTCCATATCCTCCAACTCGCCTTTCACTAACAAATCCGCCTCCCAGTCTGCCTTCCAATGCCAGAGATTTGTCGGTTTTTCTCTGTCTCCCATCCTCGGACTAAAATGTTCGGCTGGCGTTATCTCCACCGCACCCAAAGGAAACATCAAGGCCACAGCATCCCTGAACTCCTGAACTGCAATTGCCCTTGCATTCCGGGTTGGGTCGCTCCAGGTAACCTTGAAATATATCGCTAGGCCATCATGAATACCTTTCACTTCGGCGCTTTTCACCGACCCCCCACCATTGGGAAATGCCTTATCCTGCATCTGAAGGGGAACGGTAACCCCCTGCGCATCCTTAAAAAAACCCTCCAGCGATTCCACATCCATATGATACGGTTTCGCCATCTCCACGTATTTCACCGTCAACACTTCTTTCGCCGGAGTAAATTCCTCTTCGGTCACCCCTTTAACCCCCGGCGCCGTTTCCTCCGCTGCATACAGGGTAGCGCTCAGAAACGCGCAGCTCAGGAGGGCCACACCATACCGTTTAAACAATACATATGCATTCTTCATTCTCTCCTCCTCCTTTAATAGTCATTACAAAATAATCTTAAGATTGCTTAAATCATATCATAACAAAGCAACAAACACAAATACATTAAAACTACCAGCCTCCCTCCTGTTATTTGCACACACGCACATGACTGATACGAAAACAGCCTGCAGAGTTTCAAACAGACCCTTATATCACATCCCTATTACAAAATTAACAAATCCCATTCCACTTCGGAAAAACAATTTATACAGAAACGGAAATGGCGTAGTTTTTTTATTTTCATTATATTACGAATTTTTACCTTTTGACCTTGCCAAAGAGGTGAACAACGGAGGCATTTCTTCTTTGAAATGAGCAATGCACTGTCGAAATGGATATTAAAATACCGATACAAAAAAGAAATGGATACCTTCTGTTCCCTTTGGCCGGGAAAGATTATTTGGCAAGGCTATTCGCAATTTCAACAACGCTTGCAAATTTTAATACTGATTTTTACTTATTTTTAGTATATGGCAACCCGTTTGTCAAGGCTTACGATACGAACCTTCATTCATAAACGTGGTTTTTGCTTCATCGACTATCTCGGTAGTTATTTCTCTGCAGCCCTTCTCCTGTGCATACTCCTCAATTTTTTTCCTCACCATGTCCCTGACAAATAAGGGAATACGCTCCGTTTGCGTTTGTGCCTCCTGCGTCCAAACGGGTATATGTGTTTCTGCTTGCTGTCCTACAGAGGCCTTTTGATCGCCCTTGAGGGTTCTCAAAAAACTATTTTCCTTAAACACTTGATCATGGGTGTTCCCTGCAGCCTCTTTTCCGTTTCCAGACGTCTCCCGAAATTCCTGACAATCTACCGATACATCACGCCCCGCTTCCTTGTTTCCTCCGACAAGCAACACATTGCAAGGGGCCAGCCTCAGTAAATTTTCTGTTGTACTGCCAAGGTCTAAACCATTGGTGTTGTGAACTCCCGTACGGCCCAGTATTACCGTTGTGGGTCTTTCGTTCTGTATATATTTCAGTATTTTATCATAGGGTTTACCGTCCATGAGAATTATATCTGTTTCCACCCCGGCAACCGCCGTCATTCGACTTACCTGATCCAAATGGCCCTGATATATCTTTGCAAGTCCCTTATCAATAATTTCCTCATGGAGCGTTTCTTGTTCCTTAAATCTGAAAATTTGCCCTGCTTCCTTGGAAAGTACATTTGCAATACTTTCAAAGGCAACACGATGATAATGCGGATCAAAAACGGAGACCGCAACAAGCTTCAGGTTATACAATTTTGCAAACGCAATGGCCGATTTAACACCGGCAAAAGAGGGCAAACTTCCATCTACAGCAATTACCACCTTACCCTCTAAACGTCTGTCCTTTACCACAAGGACATCGGTCTTAATGCGTCTGACCACACGCTCACAAACACTCCCGACCACATGCTCATTTACTGCCGCCAAACCAAGCGCCCCCAAAATCAACAGATCATAGCTATTTTCCTGCACCTCTCTTATGATCTCATAATAGTTTTTGCCTTCCAATAAAAGGCCTTCGTGCGGAACATCCTCCTCCCTGCACCGGTTTTTAAAAACATCCAGATAAGACTCAGAAATCAACTTAAGCCCGAGATTAATTAACGAACTATGGAGGTCACGCTGCCTTTGAAGGACGCTTTCATCCTGATATTGTGGCGGCAAGCCTTTTTCCATATCTCGAAACCTCCTCTGATGCAATGTGGCATCATAGACGTGACATCCCACCAGCAGGGAATCAAACTTTTTGGCAAGGTCTATACCAATATCAATGCAAAAATTTGAGTGGCGTGAATTATCAATGGCGACAAATATTTTTTTATACATAGGCACGTTTAATTAATTGTTCTCTAACACCGGGACGATTCATTCCTGAGCTTCTTCCATTCGTTGATGGCCCCTCCTGCTAATGCCAGGGTAATCACACCAACAAACAGCCATCTCATCGATGATTTAAATACACTGTCTTTTTTGTCTTCAACGACAGTTTCTTTTGCAGCCACAACCGGCTTTACAGTTTCCGGCGCAGAGAGACCTCTTATATAGACCACCAACTCTTTGATCCTTTTCTCTGTGAGCGTCTTCCCCCATGGAGGACAAAGACTGGATTTATCAACCGCCTTAGAACCATCGGTAATAGACTTTATAAGTTGATCATCCGTCCTCTTTTGCATGTATTCTACATCGGTAAAATTTCTTGGCTTCGGTTTTAAATCAATGGTAAAGAACGTCCCATCACCCTTCCCTTTCATGCCATGACAGGGAGAACAATAATATTCAAAGGTCTTTTTAGGTGATAGCAAATACGCTTGCTCCCGCGGAGAAACTTCTAATCCCTTTGCCGTTAAACAGGCACTCAAGACACTCAGTACAACGAATGAGCTTATAATTAATTTTTTACCAGATAACAAATATCCCATTATTTACCCTCTTTCTTCTGCACATGATCCACCAAGAAACCTACCAGTTGCTTCAACTCATCTTCTGACAAACCAAAGTTAGGCTCTACAGCCTGAGGGTTTACCTGCTGCGGATTTTGCAGATGATAGAGAATATATGCAGGCTGCAGCCTGTCCCCCACCGTCGAGAGGTTTGGACCAACGACACCACCGCCTTTTGTAATACTTTCCGAATGGCAGGTATTACAACCCTTTTCATAAAAAACCTTCTCCCCGGCAGCAATTATTTCGGGAGAGGGTGCACCTTCTTTATAAATATCCGGAAGAGCCTCTTTGGTTACCAGATTTTTTTCGATGTATTCAGTAGCAATCTTTGACTCGTCTTCAGTCAAATTAAACTTTGGCATCTGCTGACTAAGCGGGCGGATAATATCAGGCGACTGCAAAAACTCACGCTCCCACCCCATCTTTATCTTACTACCGGCGATTGTCAGGTTGGGTGCATAGGTACCGCCTTTATCCTGTATCCGGTGACAGGTCAAACACCGTATCTCATATAAAAGCTTTTCAAATCCTGTTATCCCATCGCGTTTTTTCTCCACCACAGGCATCAATTCGGGAATTCCTTTTATGTCGTGACAAACAAAGCACCTTGCTTTTTCAATTACATCCCTTCCCTTTTCAACAAGTGCATTATCCCTCCTTATGTTGCTAAATTCTTTTTCCGTAAGCACTTGTACTTCCGGCACAGGAGGTTTGTCTGCCCCCTCTTCCTCTTCTTCTTTTTCCTCAGGTATAAACTGCGTATCTCGCAAGACAAACTCAACAATTCCCCGCACATCTGCATCATTAAAACGATATTGAGCCATCATCGTGTCAGGAAAATGATTTTTCGTGTTGCTCAACCAGTCATATAACCAATTTCTGCTAACCTTTGTAGTAATTTCACCCAAATCAGGCCCAACCCCTACATTTCCTCCCAGGCCCTTTATCGGGTGGCAAATCGTACAACGCGCCCGACCCCACACACCTTTACCGTTATTATAAACTTTATCCATCTTGTCATACTCGTCATCCGAAAGCTCCTCCTCTTTTTTTAACAAAAAATCATCCCATGAGACCTGGGGTACTTCCTTTTCAGCAATACTGGCAAGATAGACAATAACGGCCTTAATCTCCTCAAAGTCAAGTCCGAGATCAGGCATCTTTGCGTTTGGCACAACTCCCTTAGGATTGGCGATCCACCGCGAAATCCACTCTACTTTTGCCTTATGAATAATATTGACCAAAGGAGGTCCGTTCTTGATTCTCTTATAAGGATCTTCGAGTTCAAAAGGAAGGATTGTCCACTGTTCAGGAATCCGATACTTTTTGTCTAATTCTAAAAAAAGGGCATCTATCCTTCTCTCCTCTCCAAAAGAGACCCTGTCAACTATCAGCAGAGATAGGCACACCATAGTTATTACTAATGTTACTTTCTGTACGCAAACTATAGACCGTAACCTCATTCAATACTCCTTAACAAGATATTATTATTGTTCTTCTAACTTTGGAGGGAATCTGCGTAGCCTGGCGATAAACCACATTTCAACGCTTGCACCCATGACAATGGCGACCAGCACATACGCAAAAACCGTCCTAGGAACCGGTTTTTCAAGCATGACGTAATACCACGTCGATATCGACTTTTGACCTGCAACATCACTATTAGAACCATCCCATACCGCAAAAGCCACCGGTATCAGCTTCCCAATCTCAAATTGAATATCACCCTTCACATCTTCAGTTTTCAGGGTTCGCTTTACCACAACCTTCCATCTTCCGTTTTTGTATATTCCCCTACCTGTAACATTCTGACTTTCGGGTGGTTGTGTCGTAACGTTCTTAAATCCCTTTGCATTCATTTCGATTACCATCCCCGGCTCAGCTTCAGGCGCTTCCATGATCTGCCCAAAACCCTCTTGCCAGTGAGCCTTCCAGTTCCATAGATTAACGGCCCCACTGGAATCGCCCATCGCAAAATACGGTTTCTTGAGAGATTCCGGAATTTTTGTTGGGAACTGCAGAGAAACAGCGTCTCTGAATATCTCCTCCTGTTTGTTCGTAGAATCATCCCATTCCACCAAAAACGCAATTTCATCGTTGTTATACAACGCACTGACCATGATTGCATCTATAGAAGGAGTCCAATGTCTTGGACTTGCAATAATCTGGCCGGCCAGCGGAATTTCTACAGGGGACGCCTTACTCCAATTCTCGTCCAAAGGTTCTGATGGCAGTTGATCACCTTCGTGTAACTTCACTTTCACCACAACATCGGACGCCATATCTTTTGCCACGCTTTTTACAAAGTGGGCGAGATGCCAACGGTCTTCATCGGAAAGTTTTTCTAAATACGATCCCATGGGAGTTTCGTTAAATCCCGTAGAAACCGTGCGATAAATATCTTCCGCTCTGTTACCGCCCTTAAAATTCCATCCTTTTGTTAAATCCCTTGCCCTATAAGGCATGTTCCACTCGGTTTGTAAAGCGACCGTTAAAGGCCCATTCCCCCTTGCATCATCACCGTGGCACTCGAAACACTTCATTTCCCGAAATAGTTCCTCCCCTCTTTTTACGCTTTCCGGGGTCGGGGCTACAACACTGATGGGAATAACTTTAGGCGTAGCTTCTTTTTTAAACTGTTCGTTAAATGTTTTGACGTAGTACAACACCTGCCACCGTTCCGCTTCGCTGATTGTACTCCAAAAAGGCATGGCAGTCCCTTCTATACCACTGGTAATTATCCTAAACAAGTCTTCATCCGTAGGGACTGACCCAAAAGGAGTAGAGCGCACCTTATATTCGTTCCTGGTAAAATTTCTAGGCTTTGGGAACATTGTTATCGCGGCTGGACCGTCACCCCTTCCCTCGATCCCATGACAATACCAGCATCTTTTTTCATAAACTTTTTTTCCTTCAGAAACAGCCTCCGGCGTCTCTGGAAGCTTCTGAGGCACTTCATGCTTATACGTTCTAAACAAATGCGATGCTTGTGCGTGCGCATCCTCGTATACCAAGAAGGCGCTGCCCCATACGCCAATTAATCCAAAACCAATCAATCCTTTTTTAAGCGCTTTTATCATAGTATTACTTGCTCTTTTTCCTTGCTGTTTATAAATTAATCTGTAAAAACAGTAACCCCCCCGCCTGCTTTTACCCAGAACACGACACTACTCAAGTTTCTCTCTTTGCCGCGGCATTACCCCGGCCGTATCATATTCACCCATGATAATCTTCCAGATATCGTCGTCTTTCAGGTCGTCTTTCCACGATGGCATACCCGAATCCCAAGGCGTAGATTCCGAAGGGAGGCCTGGTCCTCCCTCTTTGATTCGCCAGAAAAGGTAATTATCTACCACCGTTGCAATCGTGCCGGGATCCTGGAAGTTGATCGGTCTCAGACGGAACGAATTCGCAAACGGCCCATTGCCGTCCGCCTTCGAACCGTGACAGGGACGACAATACGTCTGAAAAAGTATCTTTCCTTCTTCGATACATCTCCTCTGTGTGTCTGCATCTGCTTGCCGGAACGGATTTTCAAGCTTTTCAAAATCCTGCGGCAACGTTGGGTGCTGAATCCTCAGTTCAACAGGTGAAGCAGCCCCCGGAATCGACCATGTATACACAAACCACCCGACGAGCACAGGGAAGCCGACAAATATTATTTTTTGCAGAAAAAACTTGATCCTCGGCCCTTGATCGGGAAGCAAAAAGCTTAAAAAATCCACAAACTTCTGATTGCTCGTGGTCGCGTATACCAGACCAGCCAAAACCCCCATAATCATATACCACATCATCAGGGTGCTCGGCGTGGGCATGGGGTGGCCTTTCCCCATGAGCACCTGAAAAATCTTTGGCGAAGCATATTTAAGGAACAGAAACAAACAGACGACGGCTGTTATTATCCAGATAAACAAAAAAGTCTTGCGTTTATTAGCCATTCACACACTCCTCACTATTATTCAATCGCTATGCACTGCACATTCTATTTCAAACTTTGCAAATATGACACAATACCGTAAAAGTCCCTTACACTCAGAAGCTCACCAATATTCCCCGGCATGATAGACACTTCTTGTTTTTTCATTTCGGCGATATCAGACTTCGGAATTACGACCTCCTCGATTTCACCGCTTTCTTCCTTTAACAACACAAGTTCTTCCTCGGTCTCACTTTTAATTAATCCGTTGTACGGTATCCCATCAGAAGTTATCACGTACATCGTCTCGTAGCCTTTCACAATCTTTGCGCTGGGTTTAAGGATGGACTCTACAAAATATTCAGGTGTCTGGATTGCACCAATCCCGGTAAGCTCAGGTCCCACCTTTTTTCCTCTCCCATTCACGACGTGGCATTTTCCACATGTTACGGGTCGCGTTTCATCAAAAAATACCTTTTCACCTTCCTTCGCATCAACTACGACAGGAGGTACCCACGGTTTTACTTTCTTCTTTGATGCCTCCGGTATCTTATCTTTATACTTCATAATAGCGTTGATGTCCGCTTCCCCGCCCAATGTCTGCAAATATGCCAAAACCGCCAGTATTTTTTCGCGCGACAGCATTATAGGAGGATCGTATACCTTGGGCATAATTTTATCGTAACCCTTGACAATATACTTATCTGGCTCCACAATGGATTCTACAAGATAATCCAGCCCGGAAGGCAAACCCAACTCTTTTGCACGTTCCTCAGCCCTCATTGCTAATCCTTCCTGATCCGGACCCCGCGTAGCACTTCCGATTGACCCTATTTTATGGCAGGTACCACACTGACCGTCTCCCCAGAAGATATTTTCACCGGCCTCCGGGCTTACACCGCCGGCGGTCTCGCCTCCGCCCGTACCAGAAAGCCCCGCTACATATATGGTGATATAGATATAAAATCCTATAACTGCAATTCCAAAAGCTGTAATTTTTAGCATGCTCTTATTCATAAGTTTTTCCAGGCCTTCATTTTACCATAGTGAAATTCATTTTTATTTACCATATCAATCACTCCCTTTACGTATTTCCAATCCACGAACATCCATCACGGTATGCACACTTCGTCTTATTCCCGGCACTTTATGCTCATCCTGAAATTCAATTTTCTTTCTCTGGTATAAAACAACCGGGGTCGCGGCTCTCCGTCTAGTGCTCCGGATGCGGTTCCGCTAATTCACACCCTTCTTTCAGTACACCTTTCTCTTTCTTTTCACCCAGATTAGCAAGCCAAAACACAAAAGTAACCAAACCCAGGAAGAGAGCAACGATCAAACCTACTATCCTGCCCATAAATGCCAGGGTTGGCGTATACGCCCACTGGGAGGTATCCTGCAGAACACCGTAAATATGCCAGTCCATCCTCAGACCGGAACGTATAAAACCCATAAGGCCCATTAAAATGACGATCACAACGCAGAGAAGAATCAATGCATACTGTGACCTGACAGGCATCTTTCCCCACGCAATTCCCCCCACAAGTTTTGCCTTGCGAAACATAAAGATGTCTATAACGGCATTCATGATTAGGCAACTCATCACAATAGAAACCTGTGTCACCGACAAGTATCTCAGCACTAGGTTGGCCTTCTGCATGACCTCAAAGCCATAATACCAGAAATAGAGCACAGCAATGCACGCAGTAACCCCAAACAGCATTGCCTGCGCCAACTTTCCTCTGTTTTTAAACGTCAGGAAAACAGCCAGACAGACCGCAAACGACTGGATATAAAGAGCCCGTATAAGCGGCTTTACAAAAACCTTTATATTGGCCTCTAATTCCACAAAATTCAGGGAAATGGCGTAAGAAACCAGCATTAACAGGCAAAATATCAAGACAGAAAATATTCCTATCTTGCCTGCCCGCCCTTGTTCAGAAAACGGTACCATCTCGCCCTTATTGCTCCGTCTGTAAATCAAGAAGGAGAAAAAGGTCGATAGGATGATCAGGTTGACCACCGCATTTTTAGCAGCCATGACCCCAAAATATTTAGAGAAAGGATGGTACTGCTCTCCAATCATTGCACGCTCTTCACCGCTCAGAGGCAAATTGTGAGGGGTAAGCCAGACTGCAAAACACATGAAAATGACAAACACCAGATACTTGATAAACTTTGTGTACCGCTCAGACCCTCTGATTCTTCCCATTCCGAGCCAGAGATAATAATTAGCGCCAATAAAGAGCATGCCGATCAGGATCGCCTGGATGATAAAAGTCCAGGAGAATGCGCCTCCCATCATTATATTCCCCATTACAGGACTGGCACTATATACCTCGCGACCGAGCCAGTATCCGGCAAACGGCAAGGGGATTAACGCCCCCACTCCTATAAAATTTCCAACGTAACCCATCCAATCATAGTGCGCCTTTTCTTCTTCCGTCTTTGCACCCAGGAATTTTACCGCAGCGTAAGCGCCCACCACAAAACCGCCAAAACACACATTGGCAATCAACCGGTGAATGTTTACCGGCATCCAGAGCGGATTATAAAAGGCATGATATAAACTGAGAACCTTACCTGTAGCCGGCACAATGCCCGCAGGACTCATCATATAGGTTGCCCACGAATTCGTCAGGAACATTAGCCCCGTTCCGAAGAGATTGAGGAGTACCCCCAAGGTAATGTGAAACCACTTTCTGGCCGCCGTTCCTTTAAGGATTTCCCACGAGTAATAGTAAGCGTATAACGTAAACGCCTCACCAAAGAACATAAGGGCATACACATACATGGTCGGCGCAAAGACATTTGTCATATGACCCATAAATTCCGGATACAAACCGAACAGGCAAAATCCAAGCAGCCCCCCCAACGAGGCCGTCGTAGCAAAGGCCGCCGACAGCAGTTTGGTAAACTCTTTGGCCATTTTGTCATATTTAATGTCGCCACCCTTGAATCCCACAATCTCCACGATCACGGCAAAAATAGGAACACCCAGCACAAAGGCCGCAAACATAAGGTGCAACTCTGACACTATCCAGACAACCGTGCGGGAATCCATGCCAAAAAACGCACGGTACTGCACGGGAGCCATTTCTTCTTCCTCTCCACCCGCTACCCCGGCTTCCGCGCCCTCCGCAGGTTGACCTTCGGGCGATTGAGGGGATACGGGAGACTGCCCCGCCTCAAACTGAGGCAACTCAACCCCTCCACCTTCTTTCACCTCCTCCGCCAGCACATCCCCTGCAATCACATTTTGAGAAGACGGCATCGGTAAAGCAAGGGAAAGGAAAAACAATAAGACAACAACAAAAGCACTTCTTTTTGTCAATTGCAGCAAGATCTTCAAATTATTCATTAGCAGTGCGCCTTTTTATTCGAGTAAGTTACACATTTCGATAAAACTATAATCACAGTTATTTCTTTGTATAGACAAAGTCTGCCGTAGCCTCTTCATTCGGCTTTACAACCACATCACCGGTCTTTTTTCCAAGCTTTTCCTGCCAAGCCTCAATTTTATACGAACCCGTCGGCACATTTTCTATCTTAAAACGCCCATTCTCATCCGTAACGGCAAAATAAGGGTTGGCCTTCACTACGATAAAAGAACTCATCCACTTATGAACATCGCACGTTATCTTTATTACCTCAGGGATGTCAAATTTTTTTGTCATCTTCCCACCACCTGAAACCCCTTCATTAAATCCCGGGTTTTTTATTGACCAGGAGTGGAGATTATGCATTACATTATCGCTATTCAACAGATCCACGCTGGTGCCGGCAGATACGGCTAACACGTGGGGAATAAACACACACTCTTTCTGATCCAATACTGCGGAAGCATTTGTTTCTGCCTTCTTACCCGCTGCAATATCAACCAGGGAAACCACAACATTTTTGATGCCCTTGGATTCCCCATTAATTATCAATTCATCCGAATGCTTATTTTCATGACCGCACGTCTGCTCATCTTTATCTACCTTGAGCACTTTTAGGGCCGGAATATCACCATCATACTTCACCATCCCGACAATCGCGCCTCCGTCTTTCACCTCTATCTCTTTATAGGCGTCCGCCTTCACCACACGGCTCTCCCACAGCGTACCGGTCATTACCCCAAACACCAAACCCCCAACAATAGATACATACCGTAAACTTTTCACCATCGTCACCTCCATAAATTCTGCATTTAAAACATATAAGAAGTTTGCCTAATATATACGATCAAAGAAGCGCATAATACATCTGCGAGAAGAGTTTGTCAACCACAAACTGGTCACACAGAGAAACCAAAACAGCGAACTTCAAGGCATAAAAAATCTAATCAATGGGATTAGAAACTTAACAATATTCATTCCTTTTTTTTAAAAAAAGAAAAAAATAAAAAAAATTTATGTAACTAATTAAATTTCAAATTGTTAGTTTTTACCCTCGCCGGAGAAAAAGACTTTTCTTTGGTACGAGCAGTTGAGACGGAATTTCAACAATGCAATAATAGTTTCAATAAAGTATTACAAAATTATTCATATTCACTAAATTCACCAAAAACAGCCGTGCTCTTTTTTGTAGACAAACACACCACAGTTCTCCCGGATTCTGCTAATTTAATGTTCTCTTCAGCGTCTCAATATCCTTGGGAGTTGTAAGTTTACCGGCAGTTACAATCACATCCGGCTCCATCTTGAATCGTCGGACCCATGTTGTATCCGACGGAGGTTTCCAATACAGTTTGTACAGTCCCGGCGACACATTCATAAAATGATACATGCCGTCTTTGTCTGTTGTAGTCTCAAGTTCAATGGCTCCCTCCACAGGGCGATACCCTTTGGTTAACAACCCGCCTTTTTCTAACATTTGCAACTTTACCTGACAATCCGGAAGGGGCTTTCCACTGTGGAATATCCGTCCTTCGACCCTGCCAAGATTTTGATCCTGAACAACAGGTTTCTTTTCTTCCTGAAATTCTTTAACAGTTTCTCCGTTTTCCTCATGGGGAAATTCACTTGCCAATTTCTGTTCCCGTTCAGACACTTCTGCGCCCGGCTCCTGTGTTTTTTCATCCACATCCTCCGTCACATCTTCTGTTTCCTCCCCTGGCAGTTCTCCTTCCGCCTCCTCTTTTTCCACTTTCTTCTTTTTCGTCCTTAGCCGGTAGTATTTCCCCTCGGACATTTTGCCAACGGGAGACGTTCTTATGGCATCAGCAATCCCCCCTTCCCCCCCGTCTTCTGACCTGGACTCTGTTCGGCGTTCTTCAGCTTGCTCCTCTTTCTCTTTTTTCACAACGACGTCCACATCCATTGTCTTTGGCTTGCCTTCAATCTCAGAGGAAACCTCTCTAACCTGTTTATCCCCTGGCAGAAATGACATTTTGAGCGAAGAAATAAGGGCGGTAGGAATAATTACTGTAATGGTGTCTTCCGCGATTTCTTTAACCCTGCATTCTACAGCTATATTTGTACCATTTAAAAAAATTACATCCGGGTAATTCCGGCTGTCCAGAAATTGCATATTCACGGATTTCAGCTCTTTCTTTGGTATTATGGCAGTTATATATTCCTCCGTTACACCTGTTACCTTAAGATCGATATCCTTGCCTTCATTCCTTAGCGTTATTGCATCCCCCTTCACAACAGCAGAGGAACCCACGAATATGCATAATACAATACTAAAAATTTTTGTCATCTATAAACTATTCCTGCAATAAGCCTCGAGTAAATTGTTCATTTCCACGATACGCATTTATTCATAAGGAGCAGGTCATATTGTATCGACAACTCACCCGCAACCGGTTCACAACTTAATCAAGACCGAACCCGAAGCAATTGATTTAGTTTAACATACATTGGCCTTATATCAATGAAATAAAGAAGGGTGCCACGCTGGAGGCGCGGCACCCCGGCTCTTAAAATTTTCTAATTGCCAATACAGTTATTTTACACCCTTTCTCTTTATCGCCATCTTTAAATTTTCATGCCCGAATTTGATCTTTTGCATTTCCTTTGCATAGATACGATCGGGTTTAGCCCGCATTTCTCACAGAGGGTAATTTGTGATATCAAAAGGTTTCAAAATACATAATGAGTTTGGTATCCAAGACTGATTTTTCTGCTTTTATGCATCAACATTGAATATCCTGATCGTTT
>WYAU01000018.1 GCA_011525665.1 Candidatus Brocadia sp. | reverse complement strand
TATTGCATCTTTACACCCTGTTTTCACCTTCAACCCTCCTCCTGTTGTGTATAATCTGTTCTTTACAAACATCTTATACCATAAACAACAGGGGATTTCTATCTCTTCGGTGAGAAATCCGGGTTAGACCGCCGTGAGAGGGCACAGTCCATCTCATCTTCCCCGAAACATTTCCAGATTGGCTGCTCCCCGTTGAGGTGTGTTTTATGGAATTCCCTTTTCCGTCATCGGTTTGCGTCTTGATGTCAACGCTGCCGAATATGCCAGCATGGTGGTCGTCCGCATCGAGCGCAGAACGAAGAAACTTTGCCGTTCCTGCATTGAATCGGAAGGTATCATGACATCCGGCGCGGCATGTCAAAAAATTATCGGCCAGCGGGTCTGCTTGAAAAGGCAAATGTTGTATTTTCCCTCCATCGATGGCTGAATCTTTTGTGCATCTTCCGCCATTACCCGACATCATCGTTTCAGATCACAGGGTGACGGACAATCCATACAGATACCTTCTTCCCATTCTTCCCTGACAAACTCTCTCCAGTCTTCAGGGGTGTTACGGCAGGACACACATATCCCGAGATCACAAAGACCTTCGGTTGCGCCGTGTGAATCCTGTATTGCCGCGCCACAACATGCGCACTGCCACGTAATCATGTCACTACTTATATGACCGCCAACGTCACACATGAAATTCTCCTTCTCGCCTTAAAACTTATTTCTTCTTTCTACTCTCATCCACAAAATACTGCAATACATCAGTTTCGGTAATTAAACCAACCAGCTTATTTTTGTCTTTTACTACAGGGAGCCCTCCTACCTTCTTGTCGATCATAATCTGGGCGGCTTCCTCGACCGAGGCATCGGGAGAAACGGTAATCACATTTTTCGTCATTACTTCTGAAACCTTAACGGAATCCAAAAATTCCTTATTTTCCTTCCAGTTTGTAAGGATAGACGTCAAAGATGCACGATAGAGGTCCCTCTGTGTCAGGATGCCAACAATATTCTCTCCTTTCACAACGGGCAAATGCCGTATCCTCCCCAAATACATGATGTCGTTTGCAAAGCCGAGTTTGGAATCAGCATTCAAGGTTACCAGCTGTGTCTTCATTACATCTTTTACAAGCATCTTTTTCCTCCGTTTCTATGGCGTTTTTGAGTTTCGTTTCCCACTCCGGCCCATAATGGTTTTCGAGATTTTTCTGTATCTTTTTTTGCCAGTTATGATATGCCTGCTTTATCGTTCCGATAGGTTGATGCTTTTCTGACAAATACAGGATGTTGTGGGTTTGCCGGGGTACCGGTATCAAAATATACTCCAAATCCTCCGTATCATTCCCTGCTAACGTTGCAAGGCAAACGTCCTTTGCTTTTAATATTTTCTCTCTTACAACGGACACATCATTATCGCTGACAAATATATTCCGCATCGCCATCCGATCGTCCCTGATTGCAAAAAAAGCCTTCCACTCCCTCTTGTATACAAGTTCTTTATATGTACCGGAGGCGGCATACTCATTCAATATGCACGGGCCGCTCATTTTCTCATATAAAGATTCACCCGCTTCATCAGGATAACCCTTACATTGCCAGGGACGATATTTATAAATGCTGCAACGCAGGTCCATTTTCAGACCTGGATCTGTTTGACTCGCAAAAACAGTGACATTCAGAAATTTACAGGAATCATACAATTCACTTCTGTACCCTTCGCTGGTAACCAATAACTTCACGTAAGGGTAACCGGTGCCATTTTTCCACAGGGACTTTAAAAAACCAATATGTCCGTTGTTTGACGGAATGACGCAGGTAAAACAGCACATCCCGTCCGAACATTCATTTTCCGCAAAAGTTATATTGCCATGATTATTATCTATCGGGCGCATGGCACTCATAAAATCCTATGCCGTTATACGAGTCACCTTTTCATCAATTAATTTACTCACGATCTTATATCCCTCACCCTTTTCATCGTAATTTGGAATTTTTCTCACAATTCCTCTTGCATTATCCTGAAGATCTATGGGGTTAATGATGCCGTTAATATTGGTAATCAAAATTCTGCCAAGATCTTTTGAATAGGCGCCGACAAAATCATATACCCCGCCAATAATCGTCAATTTGCCTTCTTTTACCCTGCCGCCGTAATATTTCAGTACCTTTTCTATCTGATAGTCCACATTAATTTGACTCAGATAGGCAAGTTCCTTCATTTCATTTTGAATCTTTCTCAAGTCCGGTATCCCCCGCTCTATGGGAATGGTCAAAGGAAGCATTTCAGACTTTATTTCGCGACTAATTGTTGAATAATCCGTCTTCATGAGCTTATCAAAGGACTTTGCCAGATTAATAATCTCTTTGGACTGCGTTATACAGGCATGGGTGGCAAATTTTACCGCGCCACATTCGGTATGCCCCAACACAAGCATGACAGGGGTATTAAGGACAAAGAGTGAATATTCTATGGAACCTCTGTTTACTGCAAACTGGTTACCGGCATTCCGGACAATAAACACCTTGTTAAAGATGTCCCGTCCCAGGATATCGCCCTGAACCCGGGAATCGGCACACGTAAGCAAGGTAATATACGGAGTCTGGTGTGTAGCATACGCTAAGAACTTCGTCTCTTCTGTGTTTTTTACAAACGCCTCATTGTGGATGAGCAAATGCCGAAAAATATTTCCAACTTCCATATCTCCTCCTTAACAGAATTAAAACATTCATATATATTAAAGTTCTGTACGCTTTAAACGTAATAAAGCCTTTTTCCGCACATGCAATCAGCAATTCAAAAAAACAGCGCCTGACGGTTAAAGAACGTACATCTTTAATATATTTTTTTCATTCTGTTACGTCGTCTCGAAATATTTTTTATGTTCCCAGTCTGTTACCTGTATCCGGTATTCATCCCACTCGGCCATTTTTGCATGGATATATACCTGGTACGTATGTGAACCCAATGCCGTTTCCATCAATTTGCTCTTCTTCAATTCCTCAATTGCTTCACCCAGGGAACCCGGGAGGGTAGCAATATTGCGGTATGCCAATTCATCCTTATCAAACTCATAGACATTCTCTTCCACGGGGTGAGGAGGCGTAACACCCCTTCTGATACCATCGAGCCCTGCCTCCAGCATTACGGCGAGGGCAAGGTATGGATTATTACTGGGGTCAGGGCATCTCAACTCCGCCCGTGTTGCCTGCTCCCTCCCGTGGGAGAATCTGGGAATTCGTATGAGGGCAGAACGATTCTTTTGCCCCCAGCAGATATACACCGGCGCCTCATACCCAGGCACCAGCCTCTTATAGGAATTTACCGTGGGAGATAAAATAGCGCTCATCGCGCGGACATGCTGGAGTTGTCCCGCAATAAACTGTTTCGCCACCTTACTGAGCTTATATTGATCCTTATCATCGAAGAACACATTCTTTCGCGTCCTGATATCAAAAAAACTTTGATGGCAGTGCATTCCGCTGCCACATACCCCAAAAATAGGTTTCGGCATAAAGGTGGCATATAAATCGTGCTGGTGCGCAATGGACTTTACTACCTGTTTAAACGTCAAGGCATTTTCTGCCGTCTTTAATGCCTCGGCATATCTAAAGTCAATCTCATGCTGGCCAGGAGCGACCTCATGATGGCTCATCTCGACGTTAAGCCCCATCTTCTCCAGAGTAAAAATAATATCCCTTCTCACATTCCCCGCAAGGTCTCTCGGCGAAAAGTCAAAATAACTACCCACATCATGCGGTGTGGGCTCCACCTGTCCATTGCTCCTGGGTTTAAACAAGAAGAATTCCAGTTCGGGCCCCACATTATATTCAAAGTTCATTTCCCGCGCATTCTTAATTGCCCTTTTCAAGATATACCGGGGATCACCTTCGAAAGGGGCTCCATCCGGCATGTAGACGTCACAAAAGAGTCTTGCCGTTATTTCTTCCGTCTCCCAGGGAAGCAAGGCATACGTGCTTGTATCAGGCTTCAGATACATATCGCTTTCGCAAATTCGTGTAAACCCCTCGATGGACGAACCATCAAACCAGATCCCCTTTTCGATGGATTCCGGGAACCTCTCTATCGGTATCGTAACGGCCTTGATATTTCCGTTTATATCGGTAAATTGCAGTTGGACAAGTTTTACATTGTCTTCTTTTGCCCGATTAATAATTGCCAAATCTATATGCTCGCTGGTCATGAAAATTTTACCTTTCTCTAACATAGTCGGAAGATAGAAAATCCGGCGCGGTTCGCCGCACTTTGGCTCAAACAAATACAGACTGTTTCTCTGTAGTAAGTAAATCATTTTAATCATATTGATGCAAAAAAACAAGTAATTTATAAGCATGTCAGGATAATGGTTCGTGCTTGACACCATACATACCACATGCTAAACTTCAATCTAAATAAGGCCTTTGGCGAATTTTTGGAACACACAGCAATTTTTAAAGAAAATCAGCGGGGGAGAAGAGCCACTTCGCTCCTATGAAAATTCCTGAACATGGGTGGGTATTATGGGAAAGGTTGTTGCCGTCTGCATAAGCAAAAAAAAGGGCACTCAAAAACGGGATGTCGGCACGTGCAAGCTGATTGAGCATTTTGGACTGGAAGGGGATGCCCATGCGGGAAAGTGGCATCGTCAGGTCAGTTTGCTGGCAAGAGAAAGCGCCGACATTATGCGCGAAAAGGGATTAAATATCAGGGATGGCGATTTTGGTGAAAACATTGTAACGGAAGCTATCGAACTCAAATCCCTCCCCATTGGAACTATTTTAAAAATTGGTAAAGACATAATCATTCGGGTAACGCAAATCGGCAAGCTGTGCCATGACCGTTGCGCTATTTATTATAAGGCCGGCGACTGTATCATGCCACGGGAAGGTGTTTTTGCTGAAATTCTTACCGGCGGCACCATTAAAACAGGAGATGAAATTACAATCCTCGAAAAGGGTGCTGAAGTGGAAGTGAAGGTATGATACGGGCGGCGATCTTAACGCTAAGCGACAAGGGTTCACGGGGCGAACGGGAGGATAAGAGCGGTGAGGTCATCCGGAATATGCTCAAGGAAATTGATGCCACCATAACGGCCTATGAAGTCATCCCTGACGAAAAGGACGTTATTACAAAAAAACTCTTCGAATTTGCCGGAAAAGCCGACCTTGTTGTCACCACAGGCGGAACGGGCGTGGGCCCCAGAGACGTTACCCCTGAGGCAACACGGGCAGTCATAGAAAAAGAATTACCTGGCTTCGGAGAAGCCATGCGGACGGAGGGACTCAAACATACCCCCAGGGCTATGGGCTCAAGGGCCATTGCCGGGATTTATAAACAAACCCTTATCATCAATCTCCCCGGGAGCCCCAAAGGTGTCGCAGAAAACCTGGCCGTTGTCCTCCCTGTCATCCCCCATACCATTGACCTCATCAAGGGCACGGTCACTGAGTGTGCAAAAGACCGTGAAAAACACACGTAATCTTTGAAAAGGTGGAATCGGCGGGCATGCTTATGCCAATCATCCCCGCGTATCTATTAAGGCAGGTCTTAGTTCTACGATTGTGGATTTCGATATCGCCGTCACAGTTGAAGAGGGTAAGACTGCATCAGGAGGCGGAGGGTTAAAAGTAGCTGGAATTGGAGCCAAACTAGAGGGTGAATCTTCGCCGAAGGATACACGAGCGAGCAGGATCCAAACAATTCTCACTTACCAACAGCCGGTCAAAGAACAGGCACGTCGATTTGTCGTTGAACACACCGCCGCTGCCCTCACAACCGAGCACTACGTTCGGAATCGTGGCATCAGACGAATTTGACCAGGCCATTAAGTAAGCCTGTCGATTTTCTTGAAATCTTGCCTCGTAAGCCCCTTCTTTTGCAACTCCCGACAAATTCTGAGAACATCATACAGAATTATTAACTCCCTATCTTAACAACTGTAACTATTTAGTTTTTTGAAAAAAACCAGGTTTTGACGTCTGTGTAGCACGAACTTCAGTTCGCAGGACAGCGACATACATGTCGTGCGACATGTTCCATGCCCTGACTTGCTCGATTCAGGCTGTTTTTTCAAAATACTAAATTGTTGCAATTATTGTTCGATAAGTTTTAATCCCCAAATAATATTTGACTTATCCCATAATTTTGATTACATTGTTGAAAATTTATTCCATACTTTTAATAAATAGGATCTCTTTTATTAAAGGGGGAAGTTTAAAATATTTTGGATAGTTTCGCAGTTAGAACAGAAGGACTTACTAAGGTCTACAAGGATTTCTGGAGACGTAAAAGTACCTCAGCCTTAACAAATCTTAATCTGACTATTGAACGGGGAGAGATATTTGGATTACTTGGTCCTAATGGCTCAGGTAAGACGACCACCGTAAAATTATTGCTCGGCCTCCTCTTTCCCACGAGCGGCAAATCCTGGTTGCTGGGATATCCTTCAGGCGATTTAAAGACGAAAAGCAAGATAGGTTTTTTACCCGAGGAATCGTATTTATATAAATTCCTTAATGCAGAAGAGATTCTGGATTTTTACGCAAAGCTCTTTGATATTCCAAAAAAAGAAAGAAAAAGACTGATCGATGTTTTGCTCCACGATGTGGGACTGTATCCCCATCGCAAACGACCGTTACACCAGTATTCAAAAGGGATGTTGCGGAGGATCGGGCTGGCACAGGCCATCATCAATGACCCTGAACTGGTAATACTGGATGAGCCTACCAGCGGTCTGGATCCCATCGGCAGCCGTGAGATGAAAGACCTCATCCTGAAATTCAAAAGGCAGGGAAAGACCGTTGTCCTCTGCTCCCACCTGCTGGCTGATGTGCAGGATATTTGCGACCGGATCGCCATTTTCAACAGGGGTGTTGTGCAGATAATGGGCAGCGTGAAAGAATTGTTATCTCTAAAAAACGTTATAGAATTTATGGTGAAGAATCTTTCAGGCAATGACATTCAGGCAGTTGCGGCTTTTATTAAGGACAGGAATGGCGATGTGATATCCATCAACCACCCTTCCACCACCCTGGAAGAGCTGTTTGTAAATATCATTCAACATCGTTCATAGATAGCTCTTTTTCTTAGGTTTATGATGATACTAACCATTGCCAGTCATACCTTTCGGGAGGCAATCCGGAAAAAAACACTACACGTACTAATCGGGCTTGGCGTCCTCATCCTGATTGTTTCGCCTCTTATCCCGACGACAGATGAGCCTGATGCCAGGATAAAAATAACGCTGGTGGCGTTTTTCCAGGTAGTGATGCTTCTGTGTATAATCGGGGTGATTTTCCTCTCTGCAACATCGTTACCTCATGAAATAGAAGACAGGACGATCTATGGTATTTTATCAAAACCCGTATCACGGCTGAAGATTGTTGCGGGCAAAATCGCCGGTTTTGCCCTCCTATCCGCTCTTTTGTTAATGATTTTAAGCCTTTTAAACATGGCAACCATTCAACGGATTGCATCAAAATTGCCGGAAGAATATAAAGGTATACTAAAGGCGCGGAAGGAGTTTAAGGCATCGCAGTTCTCCATTAAAGGCGACCCGCACCATACCCGTGAAGGAATTCTATGGATTGCGGGTGGGAGGACTGGTATTGCATCCTGGAGTTTTTCTGACTTGTGCAAAAAGTCCGAAAATAAATCTTCCTTTGAAATTGAGTTAAATCTTAAGATTGAGAGTGGCAAGGGGTTCATTGACACCGTCCCATTAGTCATAGGAACTGAAAATGCCCTTTCAGGCCGATGTAAAACCGAAGTTTTATCCGCAAAGGTAGATAAACCGTTGCCAGTAAAGCTAGATGCTGAAATTGTGCAGGAGGGTGGCGCCATAAATGTCACCATTTTCCCCATCCATCTGGCGGATTATGTCGGCGTAAGACATGATAGTGCTACGGTATTTTCCATACAAAAAGGTTTTGTTTCTAATTATGCAAAGGCTATTGTAATAACCTTTTTGAAATTTTTGCTGATCGTAACTATTGCAGTGATGGGATCCACCTATCTCTCAGCGCCTGTTAGTATCGTTTCAGCCCTGGTTGTTTTTCTGTGCGGACATATATTGGAATTTATCAGGGATTTCTCTCTGCTGATGCAACACCAGAACGTGCATAGCCATGACTTGCCGGCAGTGTTAAAAAAACCAAATATCTTTCTGGTATATATGGATTACCTTATGAAAAAACCCTTGGAATGGCTTTCGTTTATTTTGCCGGACTTCAAACGGTTCGACAGCTTGAAATTTCTTTTGAAAGGTATAAACATCCCTCCGGAAACCCTTGGGTTTTCTTTGGGATATACCGCCATCTATGCAGGTAGTTGCCTCTGTATATCCGCTATAATCTTTAAAAAGAGAGAGTTTTTTTAAGTATTGGATGTTTGGAAAGAGGACCCTTTTATTATTCGCACTGCTCTGTGCTATTTTTTTTATTAACGTATGTATCGTCTCTTTCCGTGATACATCAGCAAATAAGTCAATTCACTATGATCCGGCGGAAAGCATTCCATTGCTTCTCATGGGAGGCTTTCGGGGGATTGCGGTAGATTTTCTCTGGGCAAGGGCCATTGCCCGGCATGAAGAAAAGAAATATTATGAATTACTGACGATCAACAATCTGATAGCTAAATTACAACCAAACTTCCCGGCGGTCTGGATTTTTCAGGCATGGAATATGGCGTATAATATTGCACATGAATGGGGTGCGCCACAAAACAAATGGAAATGGATATACACCGGATTAAACTTTGCAAAAAAGGGGGCTGTTAAAAATCCCAAGAGCGGAGACCTTTTCTTTGAACTGGGGTATATGTATCTGCATTTATTTGATCAACGCATCTTCAAATATGCCCCTTATTACAGGGAACAATTGAAGAAAGAAGAGGGAGAAGACAATTATGAAACATCGGTTTACTGGCTAAGAAGGTCCCTTGAAAATGACCCTAAATTGCATAATATTTTGGCTATAGAAAGAACGATTTGTCACGCTTTATGGCATGCAGCGCTCTGTGCTGAAAGGGAAGGTAATTTTGAGAGGGCGCTTCAGTATACGGAATCGGCCATACATGAATGGGAGACTTATCGTACAAATCATCCGGAGGATACCTCGGCCAACGTAGCGGAATTCATCGGTATGCTCGATAAGAAAAGGAAATTTTTCCAAGGTTTATCATCGGAGAATAGCTGGTAGTTTGATTAGGCTGACTGTGGCAGCGACTTTTAGGCTTCCCTCTAAAAAGAGGGGGGAGGGAGGGGGTGTTCTGACAAACTTACACACCGGCTGATACGAAAATTTGCAACTCAAACTTTTAAGTTTGAATATCCCTTAAATGTATCTTCACGATTAAAGCCTTGGGTTGCTGTATTTTTATGGTTCTTAGGTTTCGTTTTGTCAGTATGACAACTGATACATAAATAGTAAAAGTCAAAAAACAGAAAGGAGAATAATTTAAGTCGATGAATAGTCTTTTTCGTAAGTGTAAGCCTATTTTTAAAAACAACCGGGTTAGCATTGTAACAATACTCTTAATGCTAGCGATCCTGATCCTGGGGATATCAAAATCGGGACTATTTTCACTCCCCGCTCATGCCCAGAATACATTAAAAAGCAGCGCGGATAAACCCGTGTTTGAGCTTGGAGAATCTACCCAAAAAGAAAGACCTTTATTCGAATTGGAAGGCCCGACACACAGGGTGGGTGGAGACACCTCAGATACGATACCCAAATTATGGTGGATTGCACCGATTGGCGCGTTGTTTGCGCTTTTCTATGCACGGAAATTTTACAAAGAAGTGATGCGGGCGCCTGAGGGTAACGAGAAAATGATCTCGATAGCCGGTCACGTCAGGGAAGGCGCCTATGCCTATCTGAAACAGCAATACAAGGTCGTAAGCATCTTCTTTCTTGGCGCCTTTCTTGTTCTCATCTTGATCTCCTTCGGGTTACATGCCCAGTCCAAAGTCGTTCCCTTTGCATTCCTGAGCAGTGGTTTTTTATCAGGTCTTGCCGGTTTCCTGGGGATGAAGACCGCCACCAGCGCCAGTTCGAGGACGGCGGAAGGTGCACGGAAATCCCTGAATCAAGGGCTGCAAGTCGCGTTCAGAAGCGGCGCCGTCATGGGACTGGTCGTGGTTGGTATGGGGCTGCTGGATATTTCTTTGTGGTTCTTTGTGTTCCGTAAATTCACAAATATCTCCCTGCTCGATATGGCAATGATGCTGCCGTGCTTCGGCATAGGTGCCAGTTCCCAGGCCTTGTTTGCAAGGGTGGGTGGTGGAATCTTCACAAAAGCTGCCGACGTAGGGGCTGATTTGGTGGGTAAGGTAGAGGCAGGGATTCCCGAAGACGACCCGCGGAATCCAGCCACCATAGCAGATAACGTTGGAGACAATGTCGGTGACGTAGCGGGTATGGGTGCAGACCTTTATGAATCCTATTATAATTCCATGCTTGCCTGTGCAGCATTGGGTGTAACTGCAGGCCTTGGTATTGCCGGGATGGTTGTGCCTATGATTTTGGCAGGGATAGGTATCTTACTTTCCATTATCGGTATCTATGCCGTTAAAACAAAGGAAGAGGCATCGCAGAAAGAACTCCTGAAGGCATTGGGAAAAGGGATCAACCTTAGTTCGATACTAATCTTGATCACCTCTGCCGTGGTTATTAAGTTCATGCTGCCTCAAAATTTCGGTGTCTGGGGTTCAATTGTAACGGGATTGATAGGAGGTGTTATTATCGGTAAAGGCACAGAATTCTATACCTCTTCCAATTACTCTCCGACAAAGGGCATTGCCGGACATGCAAAGACGGGACCCGCAACTGTGATTATTGACGGTATTGCCACAGGCATGATCTCAACGATTATACCCGTCGTTACTATTTCAGCAGCAATCTTATTAAGTTACGCATTTGCAGGTGGCTTCTCAAATATCTCACTCGGTCTTTACGGAATTGCCATTGCGGCAGTTGGTATGCTTTCCACGCTGGGGTTGACACTGGCGACGGATGCCTACGGACCTATTGCAGACAATGCCGGAGGCAATGCGGAAATGAGCGGGCTGGAGCCATACGTCCGGGAAAGAACCGACGCACTCGATGCGCTGGGAAACACAACGGCAGCAACCGGAAAGGGGTTTGCCATTGGTTCGGCTGCACTAACTGCCATGGCACTGATCTCCTCCTTTGTTGAACAAATAAAAGTAGGATTGGAGCGGACAGGAGTGCATACCATCCAGGTTGCCGGGACTTCTGTTAATCTGGTCAATGCAAAATTATCCGACCTCATGTACTCCCTGGATATTACCTTAATTAATCCAAGGGTACTCATCGGTTTGTTTATCGGTGGTCTGTCAGCGTTCATCTTCAGCGCCATGACGATGAAGGCCGTAGGCCGCGCTGCGGGAAGCATGGTGGAAGAAGTCAGAAGACAATTCAGGGAAATTACCGGTATCATGGATGGAACGGGAAAACCCGATTATGCAGCCTGTGTGGCGATCAGTACCAAAGGAGCGCAGCGTGAAATGTTCGTCCCTTCTCTTTTGGCGCTTTTAGTACCTATTGTCTCTGGATTGGTATTAGGAGTGGCGGGCGTCGTGGGACTTTTGGCAGGAAGTTTGACGGTGGGTTTCCTACTGGCAGTCTTTATGGCAAACGCAGGCGGAGCATGGGATAACGCGAAAAAGTACATTGAAAGTGGCATATTCGGTGGAAAGGGTTCACCGGCGCATAAGGCGGCTGTCGTAGGGGATACGGTGGGAGACCCATTCAAAGACACGTCAGGCCCGTCTTTGAATATTTTATTGAAGCTTATGTCAATCGTGTCGGTTGTCTTTGCTGGAATTATTATTAAATTTTCACCCAAGATAGGCGCCCTTTTGCACCTTCATTAGCAAGAAATTGTAGGGGCGAACGGCCGTTCGCCCCTACATGCAGGACTGTGGTTACAGTTTGAGAAAATACCCTTAAAAACGGGAGGTAGTTATGTCCGGCAATATAATAACAGAACGGGATGAAAGGATATGCCCTAATACGAATTGTCAATACGACAATCATGTGAAAGGGGCGAATTTCTGCATCCTCTGCGGCACGCTTTTGTATCATCGGTGTGAAAATTGTCTCGATGTGAACCCGCGATACGCAAGATTTTGCTACTACTGTGGGAGCAGTTTATCTGAAGCCAAGCCGTCTGTACAATATGAGGCGGATTTTGGCGAAAATTTCGGCGTACAACAACGACGATAGCCTTTCAGGAGGGAACAGAAACGTTAAACCCGAAAGAGATTGCAATCCAGTGCGCAAGAATTGCTGATGACAAAAAGGCCGAAGATATATTAATATTTAACGTGCAAGGGTTAACTTTTATTACCGATTTCTTCGTTATTTGCAGCGGCTTCAACAAACGGCAGTTGCAGAGTATTGCCCGTGAGATAGAAATAAAACTGCGCAGCTATGGCATTCGTCGGGCGGGCATTGAGGGGTATGAGGACGCTCACTGGATACTCATGGATTATGGGGATGTGATTATACACCTTTTTGACAAAGATACACGCCAGTTCTATGACTTAGAACTCCTGTGGGGCGATGCACGGAAGTTGTCATGGAAAAACTAATTTTTAAAATGAAGGATATTTAGAGTAATTATTCTTTTGAGAACGCAGAGGACCTGCCAGCCCGGAAATGCCCAATTTTTGCGCCCTTTTGATATTTTTAATCCTTCGGCTTTCTTCACGACGTCTTTTTTCCGAAGGTTTTTCAAAATAGGCTATGCGCTTTGACTGATTAATGATACCTTCTTTATCACACATCTTCTTGAATCTTCTCAGCGCTTCCCGTATGTTTTCATCCGATGTTATTTGTATTTTTGCCATAAATAAACCATCAATCCTTTCTTTAAAGTGTTCCGGCGTATTATTGTTCACAAAAATTTCAAAAAACCATTGTAATTTATATCTTAATCTACGTCAAGAAAAAAACCCTCATTTAATCCTATGTCTATAAAAGAAGCCATATCCAGACTAGTAAATAAACAAAATCTCAGCATTGAAGAAAGCCTTGCTGCAATGACAGAAATCATGGAAGGAACTGCCACTGATGCACAGATTGCCTCTTTTCTCACAGCCCTGCGCATAAAGGGCGAAACTGTTGATGAAATCACGGGGTGTACCATTGCCCTGCGGAAAAAGGCTGTCAAAATAAAGACCGGGGATAGTATCGTCGTCGATACCTGCGGAACAGGAGGCGACGCTAAAAACACATTCAATATCTCAACCGCATCCGCCTTTGTCGTTGCAGGTGCTGGTCTGAAGGTTGCCAAACACGGCAATAAAGCATCCACCAGCCAATGTGGGAGTGCAGATGTACTGAAACGGTTGGGCGTCAATATCGAAGCAGATGTTAAGGTTGTAGAAAAATGCATTGCCGTGGCCAATATTGGATTCCTCTTTGCTCCCCTATTACATCAGGCAATGAAATACGCCATCGGCCCCAGAAAAGAAATCGGAATTCGTACCATATTCAACATCATTGGACCATTAGCGAACCCTGCCGGGGCCACCCACCGCATCCTTGGTGTATATAGTGAACACATGACCCTCATTTTGGCAGAGGCATTGGAAATACTTGGAGATCACCATGCCTTTGTTGTGCACGGATTGGACGGCTTGGATGAAATCACCACAACAGACAAAACCAAAGTTTGTGAACTTGTTGGAAATGAGATAAAGAGTTATTATCTAAACCCGGAAGACTTTGGTATAAAAAAATCAAAGCTTTCCGACCTGACCGTAAATACCCCCGATGAAAGCGCTATGGCAATCAGGGAGATATTGGATGGTATTCACAGTCCCAAAAGAGACGTAGTACTTTTGAATGCAGCGGCTGCAATCATCGCCGGAGGACTGGCAGAAGATTTTCAGGAAGGGCTGGAAATCGCCGCACAATCCATCGGCTCCGGTAATGCAAAAGGCGCGCTCATGAAGCTAATGGAAATCAGCTGGCAATCCTTGTAAAAAGTATTGCATAAACAGGTAGGTACTATTGTAGAATTGTCGGTAATAACCGGCTAGTTCATACGCTGGGTTATCCATTGTAGTCTCGCCTATTTGGCCCGGATGTTTTTGGTGGCGGGGGGTTCCGGATACAAGCAGATGTAATTTTTCAAAATTCTATTGAATTTCAATGGAAAATTTGCTTTATTTAAAAACTTAAATTTATTTATTATTATGTTTTTAAAACTATTTGATGGAGCCAATCAATTATGATGATACCGAGGTTGGTATTCTTTACCAAAGGTGCTGGAAAACACAAAGACAAGTTACAGTCATTTGAACTTGCCCTGCGAAAAGCAGGTATAGAAAAATGCAACTTAGTAAGGGTATCAAGCATCTTTCCCCCGAATTGCAAGATCGTTACGAAAGAACAGGGCACTGCAATGTTAAAGGGTGGACAGGTAATTTTTTGCGTAATGAGTGAAAATTCAACCAACGAACCCAACCGGATGATCTCCGCCTCTGTCGGTATGGCAGTGCCAGCAGAACAGGAACATTACGGGTATCTCAGCGAACATCATGCCTTTGGTGAAACTGAAGAAAAATCCGGCGATTATGCGGAAGACCTTGCCGCCACCATGCTCGCTACTACACTGGGTATCGAATTCGACCCGGCAAAAAACTATGATGAACGCAAGGAAACCTATCGAATGAGCGGTAAAATTGTAAAAACCAGAAATATCACACAAGCAGCACGCGGAGATAAAAATGGCTTGTGGACCACTGTAGTTGCCGCGGCTGTTTTTATTTTATGACCATGTTTTCATCTAACCGGAAGAAGCCATTTAAACAACTCAAGCCGTTTGTTACTTGCCTTTCCCAATATCTTCAACGCAACATGTCTCCTTTGGTTTTTGTTTTATCAATATGCCCCCCATTCAAGCTGGCCCACGGGAAAGGATATCTTGTGACGTGGAAGTAATAACGACGGGATGCATTATTGCCCCCAGGGGATTTAGGGCGGGGGCTGCCTATTGTGGAATAAAAACTGCAAAAGACTGTTTTGATTTGGGAATCATCTTTTCAGAATATCCCGCAACGGGTGCTGCCCTGTTTACCACAAACCAAATCTACGCAGCACCGGTAAAGCTCAGCAGAAAAACCGTTCAAAAAGGACGCGTACGGGCATTTGTTATCAATAGCGGCAACGCCAATGCCTGCACCGGAGAGCAGGGTTACAAAGATGCCGAAGAGATGGTACGAATTGCGGCAAAATACCTGAAAATTCAGGAGGACGAGATACTGGTCGCCTCAACGGGAATTATTGGCAGACCGCTCCCCATGGATAAGATTTTTACCGGTATTAAGACCGCTGCTACGTCTTTGGGAAACACCCAGGAGCATGGCAATGCCATGGCGCGTGCCATTATGACGACGGATACGAAACAAAAAGACATTGCCGTCAGGTTACAGATAAGCAACAAAGATGTAACGATTGGTGGGATTACAAAAGGGGCCGGGATGATTGCCCCAAACCTTGCAACCATGCTGTGTTTTCTTACCACCGATATCTCCATGCCGTCATCGCTTCTTAACGAATGCCTCAGAAACTCTGTAGAATCCTCTTTTAATCGCATCACCATTGATGGCCACATGAGCACCAACGACACCATTGCTATTATTGCAAATGGCGCCTCCGGGGTAAATATCTCCTCGAAAAACCATGATCTCCAGGTCTTTCAGCAAGGGCTGGATTACGTGACCGGCTATCTGGCAAAGGCCATTGTGATGGATGGTGAAGGCGCAACAAAATTTGTACAGATCGATGTGGTTGGAGCAAGGTCGCGCAGTGATGCTACAAGGATTGCCAGGTCAATCGCAGACTCGCCCCTGGTAAAGACGGCACTGAACGGAGAAGACCCTAACTGGGGACGCATCGTCTCTGCCGCCGGCTATGCGGGCGTGGAACTGGACGAATCAAAGACCAACCTCTATCTAAACGATATCCTGATCTTTGCCAAAGGGATGCCAACACCGTGCGATTTGGATGTACTGGGTATCTCCATGAAAGGCAGGGACATTAAGATACGCCTGGAACTGGGGCTGGGAGACTACAAGGATACCGTCTGGACGTGTGACCTGTCACACGAATATGTGACAATTAATGCCGAATATCACACATGATTTTTTAGTTCCTATTCCAATTAACGCTGCTTGGTACACAACCCTCGATCAGTGCCTAAATTTTTGCTGTTTTTTGTAGCAGGATTTTAAATCGCCGTGCAGGCGAGATAAATCTCGCGCTACTGCTACAACTCTCCACGAAATGCCCTCTGCATTAAGCTGTTGAAGAGATTCTCCAGTTCCTGCTCCGATTGACGCTGCCTGGCGTGCAACGACTCGACCTTCTCGACCAATTTAGCAAATTTCCGCTGCTCGGAGAGCGGTGGAACAGGGATTTTAATATCTGAAATCAAATCTCTATTCAAATTAATAAAAGTACTTCCTTGCCCCAGATTTTGAAAATAATTATATTTATTAAGAAGGAAAAAATAGACATATTCATTTAATACTACATCTAATGAAGAAATAGAAGCTAACCCACGACCAATACAATATTCTTTATCAGCCCAGTTCATTCTTCCAGCAGTTGCACCTCTAACGCAAAATAGAATTTCTCCTTTCTTGGCAAGTTTTGTAGGTTTTATTGTCCATTGCTTTTCAGTAGGGCTTTTAACTCCGAATTCAGTAGGTCCATTAAGCAGAGGAATTCCCTCCCCTGTATTATTATAACTATCACCAGGTGGAGATTGTCCCATATTTATTCTTGCAACATCTCCAAATTTTTTCATTTCAAATTTCTTTGGATTCGTTACAGGATCGTCGATCATTTCGAGGAAGGTGGACTGCAAGAACTGTTCGGTGAGTTGGTTTGCCTGCCTCCGCTTCTCCCGCGCAGCATCGGCTTTCTCCAATATTGCGGTTATTTTCCTTTGAACAGGAAGCGGAGGAAGAGGAATTTTTACTTTTTCGAAGAAACTCTTAGGCACCCGCTGTTGACCAGCCGTTCCTGTCATATTCGCAGCAGCAAATTGACGAAATTGCTCCTGCCGCAAGAAATAGAAAATCCAGCTTGGAATGATTTTATCTGAAGCGCGCAAAACATGAAATTCTGTTGAACCAAAGCCCCAACCATTCAAAAGATTCCTTGCAATAGCACATTTCCCATTTTCCATACATGGAGTAATTTTCGCAAATAGAACATCATCTTCTTTAAAAACTGAGAATCCTTTTGCTACTTCTTGATAAGTTCTAACCACTGGGTATTGAATCTTTGCTGTCTTTTCATCAACAGCTGCCATTGGTACAAAAGTAACTCCAGTATTTGGTTGAAAACCATTTAGTGACTTTGGATTTATCTGGCAAACTTCTAGTAATGGAACCAATGGAGTGTTTTTCTTCATTGCACCGTCTCTTGAATTTCCTCAATATCCTGCGTAAAATCCTTTTGTAGTTAGCGAGCTGAAGCTCGCGCTACAGTTACAACATTGTCTGAATTTCTTCAATATCCTGTGCGATTTCCTTTTCCAGCTTCAACACCTTTTTCATAATCACATCAGGCTTTTCGTATTTAATTTCTTTGTGTTCTATTGGTTTGTAACGTGAGATGGAGAGGTCGTATTTGTTTTCCCGTATCTCATCCACAGATACAAGGAGCGACTTCTTTGATTCTGCCTTTGTTTTCCACTTCTCTATAATATCAGGGATATCGTTAGCCTCTATTTTCTGCCGTTTGTCGTCGAGAGAAAAACCGTCCGCTTCCATATCATAGAACCATACCTTATCCGTTGTCCCACTCTTCTGGAAGATTAATACTGCCGTAGAGGCACCTGCATACGGTTTGAAAACTCCAGAAGGCATGGAGATAACGCCCTCAAGCTTGCACTTATCCATAAGGATTTTCCGAGTATTAATATGGGCATTGCTCATTCTAAAAATCACACCGTCAGGCACAATCACGCCACAGCGACCACCTGTTACGAGCAGATCATACGTTAGTTCCACGAAAAGCAGTTCCGTTTTTGTCGTTTTTACCGAAAACCGTTCGTTGATGTCACTCTTATCAATTGAACCTGTGAAGGGCGGATTTGCAAGGACTACTTCATATATTTCCTTTTCTTTAAATGCCTTTGAGAGTGTATCCGTCTGACAGAAGTTTGGATTGTCTATACCGTGCAGCATCAGGTTCATAGCGCCGATGCGCGTCATCGTCGGGTCAAAGTCGTAACCGGTAAGAGCATGGTTTTTCAGAAACTGCAGGAGTCGTTTGTCGGCTATCTTATCACCAATCAGGTGATGTGGCTTTCCTTCATTGTCATATTCAAGTATATCCGGGCTGGTGTTGGATTCCAGGATGTGTTCATAGGCATTGACGAGAAATCCGCCCGTACCTGCCGCAGGGTCGCAAATGCGGTCGCCGATCTTCGGATCAACAAGTTTGACCATCATGCGGATAATGTGTCTTGGCGTCCTGAACTGACCGTTTTTGCCTGCCGTGGTAAGCTGTAATAAGAGATATTCGTAAAGGTCGCCCTGCACGTCAATATTCTGTTCCGCAATGTGCAAATCATCAATAATCTTCACGGCTTCTTGTAGTAGTGATGCCTTTGGAATAATAAACACGGCATCCTGCATGTGCTGAGTGAATGAACTTGTCTCTCCACCGAGTGAACGCAGGAATTCGAATACCGTATCCCGCACGTGTTTGAGCATCTGGTCACCGGGCAATTGACTCCAGTACGACCAGCGGCATTTTTCGTTCCCCTTAAAAATAGATTTATGGGTCTGCCCTCTTCGTTTGGCGGATACAGCCCTGGAATTGTCCATATCTTCAAGACGTTTCAAAAAGATGAGATAGGACATCTGCTCGATGGCGGTAAGTGGATTAGAGATGCCTCCAGACCAGAAACGGTCCCAGAGGGCATCTACTTTGGATCTTAAAATTGGGTTGGTAAGCATTGTGATTTTTTATACTTTTTATGAATTTGATATTTCTTCCAATCAATACACAGTGTTCAGGAAAAATAATTACACCCTTTTTAATTCCTCGAAAGTCTTTCAATTCCAATTTACACAGATACATTTTTTCCTCGTTAAATTGTTTTTGAATTATGCCAAAAATCGCTTCGAGAATTTTCTTTAGTTAGTGACTATCTATTATTTCTCAATTCAATCATGCCGTTAACTTATTGGTTAACTCGATTAATTCATTAATGTCTTTGTTACTAAACAGCTTTTCCACTGCATTCGTCCCAAAATTGGTAAACGGCTCTTCGTAAAGGTCAGCGAGTTCCAGCTTACGCCGATGAATGAAGACATTTTGGACTGCGTGCAAGAAACGTGATTGATCGGCATTGTAGTTGTGTTCCAGGATAAATGCATCAAACGCCTTGCGTACGATTGTCTCATACGTCGGCATTGTCTCAATATTGAGAACGTGCTTCAGGAAATCAACAAAGCTTCCTGCACGGATACCGAACGCCTTTAGCATATTCTCCTCGTCCAGGCTGATATCTTCGGTAGACAGTTCGTTTTCTAAGGTCTCTTCTAATTTTACCAGATCACTTGCGTTAACTGATTCTCCACGCTTGAGTCTCTGAATGGTGGGGTGTTCCTTGACAATCTGCTCGATTTTTTCTTCCACCTTCTTCCGATATTCTTCTACATAGACCTTCTGGGTATCTTTTCGCAAGATTACCCATTTCCGTGAATCAATGATGTCATCCAGCCCCAGTTCTATCACCAATGATGGACGTTCACGGCGGTATTTCATGAGCGGCGTGAGCGTTTCCTTTGCATCATCAATTTTTTTGAGTGAAATATTGAACCAAAATTCATTTGATAAGACATCGTTTATTAACTTTTGCTGCGCCTCTACATCTTTAATCGTTGATGGAAGGAGCGAAACGTCCTCACGGATGGATTCTATATGTTGTGTTAGTTCTTTATGCTGTAAGAAGGAAAGCCCGCAGCGTTCCATCTTGCTTACAAAGAATGCTTCGATTGGGTTTATACCAGGCACATAACGTAAAAGCGGAGACACTTTGAGTCTGAGGAACTGAATCTTATCCTGAGTCAGATAACGCCAGAAATCGTCTTCCCATGCCTCACGGACTTCCTTGAATACCTTTTTTACGGAAAACGATTTTAAAGGAATTTTGGCAATGTCAGCACGCAAATCCCTTGCAATTCTTTTAGCATCTTCCGATGACTGATCTCCTAAAAATAAGCTCATTTTATTAAGACGGGTATTGAAGATGGTTACCAATACAGGGATTTGCCTCGTGCCATCTTCGTCTTTGGGCATCATCTGAAAATGACTGAAATTCTCCCAGAAATCAACAATAAGGAAATTTTCTTTCTTGCGATTGGGAAGCCAGTCAAGATGAGTACATGTCTCATGGCTTCGCGTCCCACGCCCGATCATCTGCCAGAACTTTATCTGTGAGTTTATAGGCTTCATGAATGCGAGGTTAGTGACCTCCGGGATGTCCACACCGGTATCCAGCATATCTACGGAGATTGCAATGCGCGGGAAATTCTCTTTTTTGAAATTATCTAGTAAATCTTTAGCACGCTCCATTTTGGAATCAATTACCTGCACCAATTTACCCTGATGCTCCGGATACATCTCATTGAAGGTTTCTGAAAGCCTCATTGCGTGGTTGTGGGTAATGGCAAACACAATGGTTTTTGCCGGTAATTGGCCTGTTGAATCTTTCTGGCAGACGTCCATAAACTCTTCCCACTGTCGCCGCAAGGTGTCCTGATTTGTTACCTTCCTTTCAAGGTCTGTACCTTCGTAATTTATCTCATCGGGATCAATACCACGGGCACGCAGATTCTCTTTATCTTCTTCAGTAAGGTCTACGCCTTTAATGCCCTTGCGCTGGAATTTCGTTTGTGCGGCATACACATTATAATCGGCAAGGTATTTCTCATTAACAGCCTGTTCGTAGATATACAGATAGGTTGGTGTAATTCCATCACAATCAAAGAATTTAAAAGTGTCGCGGTCGATATACTGTGCAGGTGTGGCGGTTAATCCGATTTGTATTGCGTCAAAATACGCAAGGACATCGGTATATTTATTGTAGATAGAACGGTGACATTCATCGGAGATGATTAAATCAAAATCTGCGGGAGTAAATTGGTTATAACACATTTCCAGGGTTTGTAAGGTAGAAACGTATACCCTGGCCGTTTTATCAATTTTGTAAGTTCGAATTCGCGCGCGGGATTCATGGGGAAGATGCGCCTTAAAACCATCCGTTAAGGCTTGATCTACTAAGGCGTCCCGATCTGCAAGAAAGAGTACCTGCTGGGCAGTTCGTGCACGGAGAAATACATCGATAAGCGCCATGATGGTACGTGTCTTTCCGGTTCCGGTAGCCATGACCAAGAGGGCTTTTCGCCTTTTCTTTACTTCGATGGCCTCGGAGATTCTTCGTATCGCTTCTACCTGATAAGCCCGATCTATGATTGATGACTTTATCTGGATAGCATTTAAAGGAAGCCGGTTCTGTTTTAAGAAAAGGATTCTTTCGAGGTTTTTGCGAGAGAAAAAACCTGCCACGTGTCGCTCGGCGCCAGAATCCGTCTCCCAGAAGAAAACATCTTCACCATTTGCCATGAAGGCAAAAGGCCTGAAGGTTTGCTTTTTCTCGATGGCTGCAACATAGTCAAACACCTGCTGCTTGCCGACACGGGCATCTCTGCACGTCCGTTTTGCCTCTACTACCGCAATGACTTCGCCATTTTCACGATAGAGACAGTAATCAGTAATTCCGCCGATTGTTGTTTTATCATATCCATCGACAGGGATTTCGAAACCCACCTGAGTGTGGTCATTCAGATTCCACTCTGCTTTTTCCAGTTGGGGATCAATATAATTATAACGGGTTTGGGCCTCGCTTATTCTGAATGGCGTCATTTCTAACCTTTTTTATGCCACTGAAAAATCAGGAATTTTTTACCTTTACTCAGGTGTACTACAATCCATTCCAAATGCATCAGCCACTGCCTTGTTGGTAAGCCTTCCCTTTACCATGTTGATCCCTCTCAGTGTGGCAGGATTTTCCCGGGCTGCGCGTTCATATCCCTTGTCAGCAATCTCCAGGGCATACGGCAGCGTTACATTAGTCAGTGCATGGGTTGATGTACATGCCACAGCGCCGGGAATATTGGTTACGCAGTAATGGATAATATCGTATTCCCTGTAAATAGGGTTGCTATGGGTTGTGGGTTTACTGGTTTCCACACATCCCCCCTGGTCAATGGCGACATCGACAATCACTGCACCGGGTTTCATCGTTTGAACCATTTCCCTTGTTACGACATGAGGCGCTCGTGCACCTTCAATCAGCACGGCACCAATGAACAAATCGGCATCCCGTACTTTTTCCCGGATATTCTGGATATTCGACATGAGCGTAACTACATTTTTTGGCATGATATCATCCAGATATCTGAGCCGATCTATATTGATATCAAGGATGGTAACCCGTGCACCAAGTCCCGCTGCCACCTTGGCGGCATTGGTACCTACCACACCGCCACCGATAATAACCACCTCTGCAGGGGCTACTCCCGGTACTCCGCCCAGAAGTATCCCGCGTCCAAGCATGGGTTTCTCCAGATATTTTGCACCCTCCTGGATGGACATACGCCCTGCGACCTCACTCATGGGTGTTAGGATCGGGTGTTGCCCGTGTGCGTCCCGAATCGTTTCGTAAGCAATGGCTATTACCTTTGCTTTGAGTACTGCGTCAGTCAATTTTTTTGAGGCGGCAAAGTGGAAAAAGGTAAAGACGATTTGGTCTTCCCGCAGGAAAGGGTATTCTTCTGGCAGGGGTTCTTTGACCTTCATCACGAGCTGTGCCTGGTTATAAATCTCTTTAAAATTATCGATGAGTTTTGCACCTGCCCTTGTATATTCCTGATCAGAGATACCGCTCCCCATCCCGGCACCCTTTTCTATAAGTACTGTATGGCGGTGTTTCACCATCTCCTCCACACCGGCAGGAATAAGAGCCACCCGGTACTCGTCTGACTTAATCTCTTTCGGTACGCCAATGATCATCTGAATTTCTCTTCAAAAAGAATGTATCGTCTGATAAAATCACTCCTAACTTTTAACCACGAATCGAACCCGACTAAACATGAGAGAAAGGAAAATATTCGCGGAAATTTGTGTCAATTCGCGGCACAATAATTCTTTCGGCCTATCGGTCAAACGTAGTGTACACAGACGGTAATTTTTGTCAAGCTAAATCAGATTCCTTAATTCAGCTTGAAATTGGCGTCTCTTTGAGCACAGTGTTGTTGAAGAACTCACTTTAAAGTTACTAATGATAAAATTAGGCACGGACAAAACAAGTTTGTCCTCGAAATTCCAAATATTCAATGTAGCACGAACTTTAGTTCGTATAGAATGCAAGCGAACCGAAGTTCGTACTACAACTCTGGCAAAAACATGAAGACATGCGCTTTTATCACGCTTGGATGCAAGGTCAATCAGTATGAGACCCAGGCCATACGGGAATCCCTTGCCGCGAAAGGATTCGTAGAAACCGCTCCTGAACAAGCTGCCGATCTTTATGTAATCAACACCTGTACGGTCACCTCGGCCAGCGACGAAAAATCACGACAATACATCAAAAAGGTTAGAAGAAAAAATCCCGCGGCAACAGTCGTTGTCACCGGGTGTTATGCAGAGTCAGATACCGAAGCCATTAAAAAACTGGAAGGGGTAGACTTTGTGATTACCAAGGCAGAAGAGGCACAATTAGCAGAAATTGTCAGTAGGGACACGGTGCACCGTGTCCCTACTTCCCCTTCGAAAAGGGGGGGATGGGGTGATGATACATATATTCCTGGGTCCGAGAAAGAATCTATTTACAATCTCAAGATAAGCCATTTTGCAGGTCACACAAGGGCATTCCTCAAGATCGAAGACGGATGTGACTTGTATTGTTCCTATTGTATCATCCCTTACGTACGGGGAGGTATCAAGAGCCGGAGACCACCGGATATCCTGGAAGAAGCACGACGTTTAATTGATAACGGTTACAAAGAGATTATACTGACCGGCATTCATCTGGGGGCTTACGGTAAAGAAACACAGGAAAATCTCCGATTATTGGATGTTATCAACATGCTCAGTAATTTGTCTGGTCTAAAAAGACTCCGGCTAAGCTCTCTTGAAATCAATGAAATAACACATGAATTAATCGACCTTGTTGCACATACAAACCGGATATGCCCCCATTTTCATATTCCGATACAAAGTGGAGATGATTTTATCCTGAAGAGGATGAACAGAAAATATAACTCATCTCAATATTTAGAGGTACTTGATGGCATCCGCTCAAAGATTGATGCACCATCATTTACCACGGACATCATAGTTGGTTTTCCGGGGGAACAAGACGAACACTTTGAAAATACCATCAACCTGTGTAAAAAGGCGGGCTTTAGCCGTATGCATATATTCCCTTTTAGCGCAAGGGAAGGAACCCCGGCAGCGAAAATGTCTGACCATTGTCAACCCCAAACTATCAAAAAAAGAAAGACACTCCTGGATGCTGTGGCAAAAAATTCGGCCTTTACCTACAAAAAACGTTTTTTAAACACACGTGCTGAAGTCCTGGTAGAAACGGAAAGGGACCCTAAGACAAACAAATTATGTGGATACTCCGAACGGTACATCAAGGTCTTATTTGACGGCCCGGACACTATCAAAAATTCAATTGTTTCGGTACGGATAGAAGAGGTTTCCCCCTCGCTTGCGATGGGGACTTTACAATAAATGCAAAAATTAACATATTTTATGAAATACCTGAAACACATGATAAATAAATTTCCCATTATAGTTATTTTTGTTCTCTGCATCTCTTACACGCCTCCTTCCTTTGCTCTGCCTGCCGACGATGTCATACCCTTGGTGGATGGAGACTATTACTCACAGGTACACCAGGCTTTAACCACCGCAAAGAAATCTATCCTGTGTGTCATGTACATCGCCGATATTAATCCAAAATATAAACAGGGTTGGGAATATAACCTGATCAATGACCTCATTAACGCACATAGGCGTGGAGTAAATGTAACGGTTATCTTTGATCAAAATATCATGTTTTGGGAAACGGGGGAAAAACAGAAAAAGACGGAAAGGAAAAGTAGTGAAGCATACGAATTGCTGAAAAAGAATGGCGTCCCTGTGTATTACGACAGTATCGACCGTGTTACCCACAGTAAGATATTGGTCATAGATGACTATATCACCATTGTGGGCAGTACGAACTGGACGTATAGTGCACTAAAGAAAAACCATGAGGCATCCGTCTTGATAAAATCACGCAGAGTGGCAGAGGCATTTCTTGAAAAGCTCAAGACGATTTCAAAATATCAACCAAAATAATATAGTAGCTAATGTAATGAAAATAGTTTATATATTCGGAGCAGAAGCTTCAGCAAGGATAAAATAAGAACGTTCCTGTTATGGTAAATTTTTTGAAAAAGCAGTGGAAATGCTTGATATAAAAGACCCAAGATGGCGGATTGCTTTTATCGAAGAAGCGAAAAAGAGGTTGAAAAAAATGATTTTGGATTAAGTTATAGTAAACGCAATTAATAAATAGGTATAAATTGTTAGCTATTCCACCAAAATTGGCTATTACATGTCAACTTGTTTATTTCGTTTACTATAATTAGGCAAAATGGGACATACAAAAGATTTTTTTAAAATAAAAAAAGGCTGGTCTCTTCAAAAGGATGAGATTTTTGATCGTTACTTAGTGCCTTACATTGCCAAAATCCTTAAAACACGTAGACCTTTGGTAATAATTGATTGTTTTGCTGGAAAAGGAAGATTCGATGACGGCCATACAGGTTCTCCAATAATAATTGCCAATCATATACGTTCTGTTCTTGCAAACGATAACCAAAACAAGGACATACGCGGTTTATTTATAGAACGCAACTATACCAAAGAGTTAGAGACCAATTTAAGAGGTTATGAAAATTGTGAAGTATTGCCGGGAACATTTGAAGAAAACATAGGTAAAATACTTGCTTTGAATTCACGTTGTAATTTGTTTCTCTATATTGATCCTTATGGGATCAAATGTCTCGATTTCCAGCAGTTTGAACGAATAAAGGCTAAAAATTTTTCCTCTTTAGAAATGCTTTTAAATTTCAATTCCTTTGGCTTCTTACGGGAAGGTTGCAGATTGCTAAAGTTAAATTATGAAAGTCTTTTTAGTGATGACCAAAGTGGGGATGAATACGAATTGGACGAGGCGAATACTAAAGAGCGCATGAATAATATTGCCCATGGAGAATACTGGCAGTCGATCATCGACGATTATAAAAATGATAAAATTGGTATGTTCAGAGCAGAAGAACTTTTCTTAAATGAATATGTGAAACAGATTAAAAATCTGTTTACATATGTTGTTAATATACCGATTAGGTTAGAAAGTGGAAATATCCCTAAATATCGTTTAATTTTTGGTTCTAACCACCAAGAAGGTATGATTCTTATGGCCGATAGCATGAGCCGAATTTGGAATGAATTAAAAAATATTCAAAGATGCGGTCAGAAAGTGTTATTTGAGTGCGAATTTCCTGATTCATCAATTCAACCTGGTTTCGATTTAAAAGAAGGTATTTTGAATGTTTTGAAGGAGCATAAAAAATCTCTGCCTCTTCAGGAATTGTTGGTTAAGTTATTCGAAAAATATGGAATAGCATTTTCTAAAAAAGAATATGAAGGTAAAATGAAGGAGATGGAAGGCAATCAAATAATAATAGATAGAGAACCTGCATATACAGAAGGAGGCAGAAAAGCTACTGCATTAGATTACCGAAAATATAAAATTACTGTGAGTGTGAAATGTTGAAAAACAGTGTTCTTGAATATATCAAAAGAAATTCCTTACTGTATAAGACAGGTGTAGAATATGGAGACTATACAATAAACCATGTTTTGGGCTGTTCTCACGGGTGTTTATATCCGTGCTACGCTATGTTAATGGCAAGAAGATTTGGTAAAGTTGAATCATATGAAGAATGGATGAAACCGAAGATTGTTGAAAACTCTATAGATTTATTAAAGAAAGAAATTCCCAAGTACAAAACCAGAATGAAATTCGTGCACTTTTGTTTTAGCACGGACCCTTTTATGTATGGTTATAATGAAATCGAAGAGTTGAGTATTAAATTAATTAAAATGCTTAATGAAGCTAAAATTAAGTGTACTGCATTAACAAAAGGTTGTTTACCTTCAGAACTGGAACAGCTTTCAGAAGATAATGAATTCGGAATTACATTAATTTCATTAGACGAAAATTTTAGAAAGAAAACCGAGCCTTTTTCTGCTCCATATGATGAAAGAATAGAATGTCTTTATAAGCTTCACAAGCGTGGAAGAAAAACATGGGTAAGTATCGAACCTTATCCTACCCCAAATATAATTAAGCAGGATATCGGAGATATTCTGAATTCGATATCTTTTGTCGATAAAATTATTTTTGGAAGGATGAATTACAATTCAATGGTATCAAAGTATCCAAATTACAAGAAATATTTTAATGATTTAAGTGAACGAGTAATTGAATTTTGTAAGGAAAAGAATAAAGAATATTTTATAAAAAGTGGAACAATTACAAATAGTTTATAAGCCTTATGCAAAGAAGTTGCAAACTGCAATATAAGGTCAAGAATTCGGGCATGGACTATTGACAGACATTAAGTTTGAAACAAGAGAATCTAAACAATGTAAAAATTAAGAATGTAAAGGCGCTAAAGATGCTGTGACTAATCTCAAGAAAGGATTGAGAAACATAGGAACGGCAAAAGATTTATATGAAGATCTAAAAGGCGATTAGAATAGCATATGACCGGGGTTTTAAGCGGATTTATAAAAAGAAGATAAAATATAATAACGAACTTAAAAAGAAATTCAGGTGTAATATTTATTAATGAGAATAATAGCCGTGTTTTATAATATTAGTGCCTCTGAGCCTGTGTGGTTTGCTATCCACAAAAATCTCAGATTTTTCATCTGCGCAATCTATGCAATCTGTGGTTTCATACTTTCACCCCACCATATTTTCGCTATGGGTGAGGCTTCAAAGTTTACCTTCGCCCAATTGGAATATTCTGGTGGGAACTGGAATCCCAGGCCCAATGCGGGAAAACGTCTGATGTGGGAACTTATCAAGCGAACCAGCGTTGAGGCGCGCATCGATGCCGTAATCCTTCGGGCAGGTGACGTCAATCTCTTTGAATACCCATTCCTCTATATGTCCGGCGATCAGGAATTCCCACCTTTCAGCGAGAAAGAAATCAGCAATCTGAAATTATACCTGGAATTCGGAGGCACGCTATTAATTGACGACTGTATTGGAAAGAGCAATTTTGGATTTGATACATCCGTCCGGCGTGAAATTAAACGACTATTCCCACATAAATCCCTGGAAAGGCTGCCTGCAGACCATACTATCTTCAAATCTTTTTACTTACTGAATCAGGCCTATGGCAGGATTATGGAAAAATCTTATCTGGAAGCTGTCATGATAGAAAATCGGGCGGCTATCATCTATTCGCAGAACGACCTCGGCGGCGCCTGGGCAAAAGATCCTCTTGGGAGTTGGGAATATGAAGTAATTCCCGGCGGTGAGACACAAAGGGCTATGGCATTCCGCCTCGGCATAAATATTATTATGTATGCTTTAACAGGCGACTATAAACAAGACCAGGTACATTTGCCTTTTATCCTGAAAAGACAGATGTAATGCCTCTTCTTAAATCAGGCGTTCGTGTCTTTTTCAATGTAATGCGAGTTTTAGTTCGCATAGGATGCAAGCGAACTGAAGTTCGCGCTACAATTGCAGATTTGAAACTCCTTACGCCAGGGAAAGGTTACTGCCTGAAAATATGTTAGACAAATCAACGTAACAGGGTCACAGTTAAAATTAAATCACTGGACAGTTACCTTTTGCCTCGCTTTTTTGGGAGATCCGGATTCGATTCCAATCTCTTCATCGGTGAGATAACAAGCAGGGTCATGTTCCCACATATCACCATAATATGCCTCTGCCCTTGCTCTGAAGTTTCCGCCACAAATAGTAAGCCATCTGCATTTTGCACAACGCCCTTTGATATAGGGGTTTTTATTCTTCAGTTTCGCCATTAACTCATTGGAAGTATCTTCCCATATCTCGCTAAACTTTCTTTTTCTGACGTTTCCAAACGAGTATTGCCTCCAAAACTGATCGGCATGTACCTCCCCATCCCAGCTTATACAGGCAAGTCCCTTACCAGAGCTATTTCCCTCGTTCATCTGGAGGAGCTCATATACCTCTTTTGCCCTTTTTGGATCTTCCTTCAAGAGCCGCAAATACACATACGGGCCATCGGCATGATTATCGACGGTGAGTACCTCTATTTTTCTGCCCCTGTCATGCGCCTCCTTGGTCTTATTGATAATTAGATCAACAACCTCCCGGGTTTCTTTGTGAGAAAGGTCTTCCTCGATCAAATTGGAACCCCTCCCTGAATAGACCAGGTGATAGAAACAGACCCTTGGGATATTTTCTTTTTCAATGAGTTGAAAGATACCCGGAACATCATGAGCGTTCCTCTTATTAATCGTAAAACGCAAACCTACTTTAATGCCCACAGACATGCAGTTTCTGATACCGGACAAGGCCGCATCAAATGCACCAGGAATACCCCGGAACCGGTCGTTAGTTTCTTTAAGACCGTCCAGACTGATCCCTACGTAGGAAAGTCCGAATTTTTTCAATTCGTTGGCCTTTTCTACCGTAATTAAGGTACCATTGGTACTAATGACCGCCCGCAAACCCTTCGCTTTCGCATAACCAATTAATTCCAGGAGGTCGGGTCTCATTAAAGGTTCCCCACCGGAAAACAGAATCACAGGGGCCCCGTAATCAGCAAGATCATCCAGCATTGCCTTTGCCTCATTGGTGGTCAGTTCATTGGGATATTCCATATCCTTCGATTGCGAATAGCAATGGATGCATTTTAAGTTGCAACGCTGTCCTACATTCCATACAACAACGGGTTTTTTGTCTAGTGAAAATTGTAACAGATGGGAGGGAAGTTTCTTTGACTCCCTGCCGTAACGTAAAGCATCTGACGGCTCTACGGTACCACAATATAATTTTGATATACCAATCATGTTACTCCATCTCCTGCACAGGGTATATGTGCTAAAGTAACGAGATGTTACTGAGCACATGTACGGTTATAATAAATGTGTAAATACGCCGGCACTATTTTGATGATAAATAATTTTGCTTATTATAACCTAAAAAGATTATTAAGTAAAAAGATTTTGCGACTCTAATAAACTTATTGCCCTATGGCATAAAATCTCCAATCTACACAACCGACATAGAGCGTACTTTTTGAATCAATCGATGGGGAAGAAAGCAACGGTTCGCCGATCGTTGCACTCCATTTTTGTGTGCCATCCGTATTTATAGCATATAACTTTCCATCCCATGACCCTATATAAATAACGCCATTTGCATCGATGACAGGCGATGCCGTAATAGAATTTCCGGTTTTAAATTCCCACTTCATTGTGCCGTCTTTTTTTATTGCATACAAGCTTCCTGCCTGTGTACCAATATAGGCTACCCCATCCGGGTCAATAGCCGGAGAGGAGTGTGAGCGGCTGCCTAAGTCGAAACCCCATTTCAGCGTCCCGTCTAAACTCACGGCATATAATTTTCCGTTCATGTCTGCAACATAAACAACGTCACTGCCAACGGCAGGTGTAGAATCTATTTTCCCTTCCGTTTCAAGACTCCACTTCACAGTTCCATCCTGGTTTATGGCATACAAATGCTTATCCCAGGAACCGATATAAATGGTATTATCCTTGCCCACAGCAGGAGAGGAAATCATAATAGAAGCCCCGGTTTTATAACTCCACAAGAGTTTTCCGTTCGCGCCTAATGCGTAAAGTTTTCCATCATATGAGCCGACATACACAGTACCTTTATCATCAACAGCCGGGGACGAATGAATAGCCCCGGCGGTCTGGAATTTCCACTTCATCTTTCCATCAGGATTGATCGCATAAAGCCTGCCGCTAACCGAACCAAAATAAACAACGCCGTCCGCTCCTAATGCCGGCGAACCGAAGATTTCATCGCCGCTCTTAAAAGCCCATATCACCTTCCCATTCGGGGTAATGGATAACAAACTGCCATCGGTACTTCCCACATATACAACGCCGTCAGCATCCACCACGGGAGACGACCATATTTCTCCGGAGCTGGAAATGCTCCATTTCACATTATTGTCAGAAGGACCTGCAAATGGTACACAACCGGTCCTTTGTAAATTAGATCTGTACAAGGGAAATATATTAACTGTGCCCTGGGCATGAACAGAGGATATTTGCGCTGAGCCGTCCAGCAAAAGTATGCCCGACGCCAAAAGGGGGGCTACAATACACGAAAAAACACTTTTCATCTTCTTCATTATTATTTGCTCCTTCCAAAGCATTACAGATCGGGGATAACCAGCTCTTGCCCGATTTTCAAGGATTTTTGATCTTTAAGGATTTTCCTGTTCGCATCAAATATTTTATTCCATTTTGCGCCGTCGCCGTAATACTTTACGGCTAAGGTATAGAGCGAATCACCTTGTTGAACTACATGATTTCGCATGGATGGTTTTGTATCTACCTGTTCGACTATCCGGGAAAGAGGGGGGGTTGCAACCTCTGTCTTTATCTCGGCCTTTATCTTTTGTACGGTTGCCTTTTCTTCGGGTATAATAAGTTCTGTGCCAATCCTGAGGCTGTTGCGGTCCTGAATTTTATCCTGATTTGCATTGAAAATCAGTAGCCACCTGGACTCATCCCCGTAGTATTTTCTTGCTATCTTCCGAAGATTGTCATTATTTTGCACCTTGTGTATCCTGCCTTTTGAAGGAGTCTTTTTTAGATCACCGGAAGGAACATCTTTCCAATCATCAGCATTTGAGATTGCTGATGATTCTGTATCGTTTACGGCAACATTTCCTGATTCCACCGATTTTTGTTCCTGCGCCTTCTTCCATTCCCCCTCGACAATATTATCCTCTTTTTCTGCGGGTTGCACATCGATTTTCTCTGTACCTGTAATAGCCAATGCCTTTTGATTCGTACCTTGCAAGGCAGTAGTTGCCCCCTGAAAAGATTCCTGAGATGCTGTTTGCGGGTCTTGTGGCAAGTCGCTTATATTCAGTGCATCAATCTGCGCTTCCTCCTCTCCTTCTGGAATCGGGATGGCCGGCTCCTGAACAGTAGTTCTTGTGCTCAGAAAGACGCCAATAATTGCCAGAATAATCACTCCCAACGTTACTCCAACTTGCACATCTCTTTTCATCGTTTTTTATTCCTTTCGCAGGTGTTAAAGGAATGAAGAACCCAAATAAAACACTTCTGATATTATCATGCCATTTTGTGAACAGACAGACATGGGGTTAATTCCATTCATATCCCACATAATAATTTCCCTCAGGAAAATTTTAGCGATTCTTATCCTTTCAGTGTTTTTTGCGCTGTCTCCTTTCCCCGGATTGGGTAATTTGGCCGCGGCAATTCTTGGCTTGCAGGAGAAAGCCCCTTCCAGTTGAGCAACACCGGACATGCAATAAATATTGTAGAATAGGTACCCACAATGATTCCCACTAACATAACAAATGCAAAGCCGTGGATCTCGGTTCCGCCAACGAAGAACAAGGCGCACAGCACGCCAATAGTCGTGATGCCCGTCAGGAGGGTACGGCTCAGGGTCTGGTTGATACTATCATTAACTAATTGCGGATTCAGTATTTTGCCCCGTCCGCCCATATTTTCTCTTATCCTGTCAAACACCACAATTGTATCATTCAGGGAATAACCCACGACAGTGAGAAACGCCGCCACCATAGCGCCATCGATCTTCATATTCCCGAATAAATAGTCCGCAACAGCCACAGCGCCCAGCGTAATCAGAATATCATGGATCACGGCAATAATTGCAGCAGAACCAAATTTAAAATCTCCGAATCGGAACCAGACGTAAAATATCGTTGCAACACAGGAAAAGATTACTGCCAGGATAGCACGGCCTTTCATTTCACCCGCAACGGCAGCACCGATACTCACGATCCTTTTTAGTGGCTGTGGTATCTCAAATGCATTTTCAATAGTCTTTTCTACGGTTTCTATGTTTTCAGAGTTAAGAACAATTCTAACAGTTTGATATTCACGCCCTTCCTCCAAACCTTGTTCAAGGATATTAGGATATCCTGCCGCGGTAAGCGCCTCTTCGATAACCTCTTTTTTCAAAGGTTTCGACAAAGTCATACGGAATTGTGTCTGATTTTGCAGTGCTTCAACGCCTGCCGTATCTCCAAGGTCTTCCCGAATCGCCTCAAAAGCAACATCAACTTTTTCTTTGTACCAGTTATCCTTAAATTTATTAAGGATATCTTCCTTGATCTTTTCCTGAACTTTTTCCGCGCTCAAAGGCTCCAAACGAACTGCAAATAATGGCGCCGGCGCGTTCACAGAGTAAACACTTTTTACGGTATCTTTCACGGGTTTAATCCCATAAATCATCGCCACAAAATCTTCTTTGCGGATACCCTCTTTCAATTCTACCCGGATCGCTTCATTTCCCATAATGCTGACGCTCGGGCTGGAAATCTTTTCCTCCAGGGTCTGTTTTATTTCCTGCAAGACAGTTCGTGAACCTTCAATTTTCAGCTTGCCCGACCGAGCCATAGGAGAATCTTTCGACTGTCCCGCTACGGAAACATTAAACCCCCGCTTGTTAAGTTCAAAACTGAGAAGAGCTGGATCTATGGGCTCACTTGCCTCCGCATCCAGGAAAGGTTTAGATGTCTGCAGATTCACATCCTCAGCCTGCAATGTTTCAATAATATCACCCAGTGTTATTTTGACGTCGTGAAAGACCAGATTGTTTTTTAATCCATCTACCACCGAACCAACCAATTGTGAGCGTTTTTTCGCGTCTTCCAAACCCAAAATATTCACAACATATTCTCTGGCCGGCTGATTAACGGGCGCTATAGACACCACATCTTCCTCACTATAACCTGCATCTTTCAGGCTTTTTTGAATAGCCGCTTCATCTGCAGGTTTTTGCAGTTTCAGGTGAAAAACCAAAGGTTCGATAAAATCAATTTCTGCAAACAGACCCGTCTTATCAAGAACCCTTTTTACATCTTCTGTTATTTTTTGTTTTATCTTTTCTTCGTTGAGCTCTTTTATCCTGATACCAAATTCGTTCGCTGTTGATGCGAACTGAGTCAGATTCTCCTCAGCCCAGATACTCTGTACCTCGGCTTCTTCATAACCCGTATCTGCCAATGCAGTTCTTATAAATCCCGGTGGGGTTGGCTTGTTCAGGTGTAAATGCACGAGGGTTCCACCGGTAAAGTCAATATCATATTTTTTATTCCCCCGAAGGGCAAATATTGTGAGCCCACCAATAATGCATACGCCCGAAACGGCTATCAAAACAAAACGGTAATTAAGAAATCTGACGTGAGGGATACCAATCAGCTTAAACATGGAAAAATTCCTGATCCAGCCCAAATCCATGAACAACTCATAAATGACCCGTGTCACAAAAATGGCGGTAAACAGGTTAATAATAAGGCCAAGGATCAATGTCCAGGCAAACCCCTTTACAGGACCGGTACCCACTGCGGCAAGGATCACCCCGGTAATCAAGGTGGTAATATTAGAGTCAAAGATAGCAGAAAATGCCTTTTCATATCCTGCCTTAACGGCTGCCCGGACAGGCTTCCCTCTGGCTTTTTCCTCACGGATCCTCTCAAAAATAAGCACGTTGGCGTCGATTCCCATACCAATCATGAGCACCAAACCGGCAATACCTGGAAGCGTCATGGTAGCGTTGAGCAGCGCCATTGCCCCCACTACCAAAAAGATGTTTAATGAATTCGCACAGTTGGCAACCCATCCTATTCCCTGGTAATAGATACCAATGAAAAGAATTGCAAAAATACCGCCTATAGCGCCGGACAACAACCCCCTGGCAATAGAATCCCTTCCCAGACTTGGCCCAACCATGGTTTCCATCTCAAGCTCAAGGTCTGCCGGGAGGCTTCCCGCCCGCATAATAGCGATGAGTTCATTCACTTCGTCCTGCGTGAAATTTCCTTCAATAATCCCTGACCCCGGAATACGGTCGCGGATAACAGGCGCCGAATAGAGGATGCCATCCAGGATAATCGCCAGAGGTTTGCCAATATTACGCTCTGTGATCTGCCCGAACTTGGACTTACCGACAGCGTCAAACTCAAACCCCACAACCGGCTCAATTCCTTTCCGGTCGGCATAGATTCTGGACAGATGTTCTCCGGAAATTGCTATTTTGTTTTGAACAAGGTACCATTTATCAGCTTCGCCCTCTTCACCCTTTTTCCTTCTTAGCCAGTGCTTATAAAAGCCGGGGACGGACTTCCCTTCCATGGCATCCCTATACTCCGGACTGTCGCTACTGGCTGCCAGCCGGAATTCAAGCTTGCCGAGCCGCGTAATTCGGTTCTTCAGCCCTTCTATTTCCGTCCTTGTCGCGCCGGGAACCTGAATAAGTATCCGATGGCTGCCATGTTCTTGTATTCTGTACTCGATAACCCCCTGAGGGTCAATTCTCTTCTTGAGAACCTCGATAATTTCCTTTGTAATGCCCGGGCGATCTTCCTTTTCATCCACCCTTACCTTATACAGTAATTCGGAGCCGCCTTTGAGGTCCAATCCAAGCTTTATTTTACCCTTTGACACATACACTATCTCCTTGTTCCGGATTTTCCTGCCGTCTTTGTCCGTTTCTTCGCTGACAATTGTCTCCCGGATAACAGGATTCGTTATGAAAAACTGTGTCCACGATCTTTCCCGTGTAGTCTTTTCCACTACCTTGCCGTCAATCTCTGTGACACGCTCTTTCTTCAAGACCTTTTCTGCCGGTGGATACAAAACCATGGTACCAATAGCAATAACTACCGCAATGAGAGGTATCCTCCACCTTAAATTCTTAGTCATTTGTTTCTCCTCAAAGGCTCCCTTTCCGTTGTTTTATGATAGCCTACCGATCCGCAAGTAATATAAATTATTTTTTTTCTCCGCTTTCTTTATTCTCTTTTGTGGTTTCTTTTAATTCTTCCGCCTCATCATGCGAAACCTCCAGTACCGTGACAATCGCACTCCTGTCGACTTTGATCTTTACGTCTTTGGCATCATCCACACGGAGGATAACTTCATTCTCCCTGACGGATGTAATAACCCCATGAACGCCACCTGCCGTTACAACACGGTCGTTCTTTTTGATCCTGGACAACAGCGCCTTGCGCTCCCTTTCCTTTTTTTTCTGAGGCCTGAGTATCAAAAAATACATCACGACAAACATGAGTATAAACGGAAGCAACATTGACAGCATGCCACCCGGTGATGATTGTTTTCCAGCCGCTTGTAATAAAAAAAGCATCCTAATCCTCCTAATCTTAGTTAAAATTTTACCCGAAAGTACGATTGCTCAGTCTGAATGACAGTGCTAACGCTTGTCACCCAGACTGCTTTAATAAAAAATCCTCTTTAAAATCCTTAAATTCTCCTTTTGTAATGGATTCTCTTATCTGCTGCATCAGGTTTTGGAAATAAAAGACATTATGTGACGAGATCAAGGTCAATCCCAGAATTTCGTTCGCCAGCAAGAGATGTCTCAAATATGCCCTGGTAAAATTCTGGCATGTATAACAGCCACACATCTTATCCAGGGGGTCCCGGTCTTCTTTGTATTGGCTATTCAGTATCTTTATTTTACCGGTGCTTGTAAAGGCGCACCCGTTTCTTCCATTGCGTGTGGGAACAACACAATCAAACATATCTATTCCGCGTTCTACAGCGTTTACGATGTCCACGGGAAACCCGACGCCCATCAAATACCGGGGCTTCTCCGGCGGTAAATAATCTACGGTATAGTCAAGTACCTCGTTCATCAGAAGGGTTCCTTCGCCAACGCTGAGTCCCCCTATCGAGTATCCCTCGAAATTCATTTCTACAAGTTTTCTGGCGCATTCAACACGCAGTTCCCTGAATACGCCTCCTTGAACGATGCCAAAAAGCGTTTGTCGCTTATTCTTGTGCGCATTCAGACATCGCCCTGCCCATTCCAGTGTCCTTTTGACAGCCACACCCGCCCTGTCCTGTTCGCAGGGATATGGCACACATTCATCAAACGGCATGACAATATCCGCCCCGATGTCATTTTGTATTTGCATCATCCTTTCGGGGGTAAGGAACATCCTGCTTCCGTCGACAGGGGACTGAAATTCCACACCATTGTCCGAGATCTTTGTCAGGCCGGTAAGCGAAAAAACCTGGTATCCTCCACTATCGGTAATAATCGCTCCATCCCATCCCATAAATTTATGGAGGCCGCCCAATTGCTTAATAATTTTTTCTCCGGGCCTCAGGCAGAGATGATACGCATTGCACAAAATGATCTTTGTGTTCGTCTCTTTGAGTTGTTTGGGCGTTAAAGTTTTAACCGTTCCCTGTGTACCAACCGGCATAAAAACCGGTGTAGGGATACTATGACGGGCGAATCGAAGTTCACCGCACCTAGCTTTTGTTTGCTTATCGGCCACCAAGGCTCTAAAAATCAACATTACCTCCGCAGAGAGGCCTTAATATACCCGAACCAATTCTATCTTTGGATAGTAATGTTTTAAAATGGCAGTCCACGGAAAACCCTTTTGGGCCATGGATTGAGCGCCGTACTGACAGAGCCCCACCCCATGTCCCCACCCTTTGCCGGAAAAGGTAATACTTTTCCCGTTACTCCTGGAATCAAAGGCCGTGCTAAACAAGTAATTCGGACCAACCAATAGCCGGAAATCATTTGCATTCATTTCCTTACGTCCGCTGGCGGACGTAATCTCGACTTTCGAACCATGAGCACCGGCCCCTGGATTTATCACCTTAACAGCGCTGATATTCGAAACGTAGACATTAGCTTCCCGTAACTTTTTTTCAATTTCAGCCTTACGGATGTCAATACTCCAGGAGGAATGTTTTGAGTTATTACAATAATTACACGTCACCCCGCCGAGGGGTGGTATGCTATTTTTCCCAAATACATGGTTAACATCTTCCGTGTGTCCCCCACACGTACTGTGGAAATAGGCAGGGAAAATATTCCAGTTAAACACCATGACAACACCCTTCGTTTCCCGGACTATTTTGCTGAGCCGCGCCGTTTCTCCTGCAACGCCTTTGTATGCAAGCTCCAGCATATCCAAATGATATACATCATCCCGTCTCATCTTTTTTTTATACATCGCGTAGGTCCGCGCCGTTACCGCCTGCGCCCGCAAAGCGTCTTCATTCCAGCTTGGAGGCATTTCGCTGCCAAGTACACCGGCAATAAAATCCTCAAGGTTTATTTCTTCAATCACCGAGAATTTGTTATTAAATTGCTGCAATATCCTGATTTCACCGCGATATCGTACGTTATTTAACTCAATCCCTCCGTCCTGCTGGCTGGTAATCCTGAGTTCGCTATTGTTATACCGTTTATTTCCCAAAATGATACCGCCATCACTTGCTGCTATTGTGCACTTTTGCAGTCCCTGCCCCTGCTCTATAATATTCATCAGGCTGCCGGTAATCTGGTAACAGCCACTGATGGCCAATTGTGCTTCCCGCTTGTCATTTATCAGGAGGACGCGCACGACGGGTGTTTTATCCAGAAGGGGTCCATAATCAAGGACATCATCCTGTACCACGATGGTGCCTCTCTGGCACGAAAGAGGTATCCCTGCGGAAAGAGCCGGTAATAGTGTAGTAATCATAAAGAGTAACGCCCTACCCATATCGCCGTGTATTCACAGTTAATCCCAAAAATCTATCCGAAGCATCCGCATCCTTGCACCCTATCATGAACCACAGAACCCTTACGGGCATTCTCCTTGTCCCTGCAATGCGGGTTATTGCCTTTATACAATTCCCGGGTGGTGTCTTTATACCTCTCATATTCGCTGAACACACAGCCACAGTATCCCTGCCGGTAAATCATTTTTTTCCTGGCCATATCGCGGCTGCACTCAGACAAGGAACGGTAATCACGGTAGATAAAATCAATCCCGTATTCTTTCGATACATTTCCAGAAAACACCTTTAATTGTTCATGATTCTGATAGACACTAAACAACATTGTGGACGTAAAGGCGTCAAATCCGTTTTCCCGCGCATAGGCGGCCGTAAATTTTAGCCTCATGACATAACAATCGGCACAACGGTCGTCTCCCTCATAATTGACGTTCTTCAGATATTCTCTTAATCCATAATCCCCGCAGTAGATGACCGGAATGAGATCGCTTTCCTGGAATACGCGCAGGGCCTTCAGTCTCCGCCTGAATTCAAGCAGTGGATGTATATTTGGATTGTAAAAGAGCCCGGTTACGGTGAAACCTTCTTTTCTCAGTTCATTGAGCGGCGCACACAAACAACATGCACAGCAAATGTGAAGCAGCAGATTCATAAAACGACTCCTCAAAATAATTTTTTCTGGAGTCCGGCCTCAGCGCGATACGGATATCCTAAATGTTCATAAGCCAGCTTCGTGGCCACCCTTCCCCGGGGTGTCTTATCGAGATAACCCCGCTGGATCAAAAACGATTCATACACCTCCTCAATCGTATCCTCTTCTTCGCTTACCGAAACCGCAATGGTTTTCAGGCCAACAGGACCGCCGCCATACCGGATGACGGTTTCCAGTATTTTACGATCCATGTCTCCCAAACCATTTTCATCCACGCCCAACATCTCCAGCCCCATATTAGCCACATCTTCAGTAATAACGTCGTTTCCGCGCACCTGGGCAACGTCCCGAATCCGCCGTAAAAACCTGTTGGCTATTCTGGGGGTCCCCCTGGACCTTTTTGCAATAATCTGAGCCCCCCGCTCTTCTATATGAATGGAAAGAATACCGGCCGAATTACACACGATCTTATAGAGGTCGTCCCAGGGATAAAACTCAAGCTTCTCCAGCACGCCAAAGCGTGACCGAAGAGGAGCGGTAAGCAAGCCTTCCCGCGTAGTCGACCCGACAAGCGTAAACTTCGGCAATTTGATTTTTACCGACCGCGCTTTAGGGCCCTGATCAATGATAATGTCGATGAAAAAATCTTCCATCGCCGAATAGAGATATTCCTCTACCGCTGTGTTTAGCCGATGAATTTCATCAATAAAGAGGATATCGCCGTATTGCAAATTCGTAAGAATCCCTGCAAGGTCTACCGGTTTATCCAAAATGGGGCCGGACGTCGTTTTAATCGTAGTATTAATTTCATTGGCAATAATCTGCGACAACGTTGTCTTCCCCAAACCGGGGGGGCCGGAAAACAAGATGTGATCTAAAGGCTCTCCCCTCTTCTTTGCAGCTTCAATGTAAATGAGCAGGTTTTCTTTTATGCGATTTTGCCCGATAAAATCACTGAATCGTTTTGGCCTCAGCGTAAGATCCAGATTTCTCTCATCAACAATTGCCGTAGAAGATAAAATATCTTCATGCGCCATAGTTACATCCTGTAATTGATTTTAAACCACATACGGGAGTAAATCAGGCTTTATATTTCAGCGCTTCCCTTACGAGCGCTTCAACATTCTCGGCCGTTCTTAATTTCCTCAGCGCCTCACTTACTGCGTTTTCCGCCACCGACCGTCCGTAACCCAGAGAAACCAGGGCCATAACGGCATCCGATACAAGCGCTTTTTGCCCTCCGTCTGCTGCACCGGAGGGAAACGTTGTTATTTCTTTTATGACACCCTTTAACTCCAGGATAATCCGTTCAGCAGTCTTCCTGCCTATCCCTTTAATCTTTTCCAATGCCTTTGCATCTTCATGGACGACTGCATTCTTAATGTCTTGAACAGTACTACCGGACAGTATCATGATTGCCGTATTGGGCCCTATGCCGTTCACGGAAAGCAACAATTGAAACAAATCCCTTTCTTCATCTGTCGCAAATCCAAATATCTTTATCTGGTCTTCCCTTATAAACAACTGGGTAAGAATTGTGACCTCTCCATGGCTGGGTATCTTCTCGAAGGTAGATAGCGGAATGTGTAAGAGATAGCCGATGCCTGCTACTTCCAGGATAATTTTGGTAGGAGATTTACCAATCACCTGTCCCCTGATGCGATCTAACATGTATACATCATCCCCAGCATACAACATTTACGGCATCGGGACTTAGTTTCAATAGGCTATTCGGTAACGTTCCTTTCCAACTCTGCATCAGAATTGTCATCGGTTTTAAGATTCAGGCCAATTGCGGAGAGACCTTCCTTTATCTCTTCCAGATAATTTCCTTTGATACCCCTTTGAATCAAATCCATTTCAGTCATTTTTATAAGGTCTTCAACCCTGTCAATACCAGCCTTGCTCAGGGTATTCCTACAGCGGGAAGAAAGCCTGAGATCAGAAATGTCTTCCATGGCATCCAGATCTTCTTCTTCTGTCGTTTTTTTACCAAACAACTCCGGTTCGGCATCACTTTCCAATGCCTGGCCCAAACGCAATCCCTTTTGAGCTAAAATAGCCTTAATCTCATTCAGTGAGGTTTCCCCAAAATTTTTAAAGGAAAGCAAATCGGCCTCTGTAATTCTTGTAAGGTCCTTTAATGTCCGGATACTCATTTTCTCCAGGCAGTTTTTACTTCTTACCGAGAGTTCAAAGTCTGAAATCGGAATGTTCAGCACTTCGCTTTCTCTCCCTTGTTTCTTGGAAATCTCCTCATCATAATACATGGAGATCGATGCCCTCGCATCTTTTAAAAATAAAGACGCCCGCGCATTGGTTGGATCAGCATCTAAAACGGTCTCAAAACAATAGGCTGCATCATCGTAATCGCCTCTATCTTCATATAATATTCCCAAATTGATAAATGCATTTTTATGATTGGGGACCACAGTGATACATCTCTCGTAGTATTCAATCGCCTTTTCGTCTTCTCCGTCCATATCGTAATTGAATGCCGTACGGAAAAGAGCCTTTGCGTAGTTTGGATCAATCTGAAGCGCCTGCTCATAATGTTTGAATGCCTCCTGATACTCGCCCAGTTCATCCAGACAATATCCCCACTGATAATGCAATTCGGCGCTATTGCCCTGCGATTGTGAAAAACGTTTGACAATCCCCAGGGCATCTTCGACATCTCCGGCCATCCTTTTTGTCTCGGCAATATCCATATGAATATCAAACTCCTCTGCATCCGTTTTTTTCGCGCGTTCAAAACATTCCAGAGCCTGGCGATAATCACCTAACTCCTGATAACACTTTCCCAAATAATAAGCCCCTATCTTCCTTGATTTCACCTCTTTCAGGAGCTCGGACGCCTCTTTTACCCTTTCTATTATCCACTCGCATATTCCCAATATGAGCGTTAAATCCTTTACTTTGGCGCCGTCGTGCTCCTTTTTTATCTCCTGCTTTAACGATTCAATCTTTGCGTCAAGTTTTTCCCTATTTTCTTTAGAACTGTACACATGATCCTTTATGTATGTGACAGTTTCCCTCGATATCGTTTCCCCTTCCAGCAATTTGTTAAAATCAATATCAGCAGCGGCTTTCATCATACAGGTATTCAGCCTCCCTTGCTTCTTAAAAACGAAAACATCTTTTTGTCAAAATATCAACTTTAGGTACCTTTGAATGGTGGAGTTTAACAAACACGCATCGGAAATTCAAATAAAATTTATTACATAATTTTATGCTATTTCTATTATTTTCCCTTGCTTTCGTAATTATTGTTTGATAATATTTGTCTCATGTGGTTTGGTTGCAGTGTAGTGTCGTATTGTAATTCTTATGGGAAATAACAAGGCTACAAGTGCTAGCACCTGTAGCCTTTTTTATTTTTCTAAATTACCTGAAAATGAGAGGGGGTGATTTTTAAAATGGCAACCGGAACAGTAAAGTGGTTTAATGACAAAAAGGGATTTGGCTTTATTTCCCAGGATAATGGCCAGGATGTTTTTGTGCATCAAACCGCGATCCAATGTGAAGGCTTTAGAACACTTGCAGAAGGAGATAAGGTCGAGTTTGAAGTAATAAAAGACCAGAAGGGTTACAAAGCCACAAAAGTCGTCAAATTATAATATTAAAAGCAAGCGCACTCTTATATTTACAGCAAAATCGATCTTCGTTAACAGGTGTATAAAAATATGGAGTTGTCACTTATTTATAATGGCGACAGGAAAACCCCAATATCTATAAGGGATATTGGGGTTTTTGTTTTACCTTTAAGCGAGAAAAAGGCCTAATAGGTTTTTTTGTTTACTGTCTTTAATATTTTTTCATATTTTTTATACACTTTCTTTTCATGCCTTACGGCGTCTTTCACAATTCTGTGAAAAAAAGCTTTTACAAACGGGTCTGTTTCCTGGTCTGCTATCTTTAAATACTTTTCCTGCAATTCACGTTCATCTTTTGCCACCATATCGAGGGCCTGGGATAAATTCATTAATCATACCTTCCTTTCCAAAGTTTGAGGGGTAAGATAAATTTTTGCAGAAGGCAAATTTACCAAATAGAACAACAAATATCAATATTCTTTATTCTTTGCATGCATAAATAAACGGCGCTCAGCCATGTATGACCTTTGTATATGCTTTGTCTTTTTACGATGATGTTTCTGTCTCAGTTTCGCGCCAAATTTAACACCCCTTCTCTCTTATATCGAAGGGTATCGTATCCGGAAAGCCATCATTCGCCGGTATATTTTTATTGACAAATCCTCATCGAGCAATTTAATATGTGTATCTGCAAAGTCCCAGGTACAAACCAACGAGAGGAGATTATTGATAATGATGAAGAATTGGATAAACGGCGCAATTCTTTTTTTCTTGATATTTGGTTGCGGCAGTGCGACAGGCGGAGAGTTTCTTATCCCTACAAATGAAGAACAAAGGAAAGCAATTTCAGAGATAGAAAAAACATCTTCGGGAGATTTCAGTATTACATGGGACGAGAGGAGAGGGGTTGTAAAATTCATTTCAGGGCACCTTGCCAAAACATCCGGGATGTCTGCAGAAGAGTCTTCATTCGACTTCATTAAACACTATAAGGTATTGTTCGGGGTGCAAATCCCGGAAAAAGAGATAGAGCTGGAAGGCATCAATACCACCTCCAGGGGACGTTTCGTCAGTTTAAAACAAAAAAAAGACGGACTGGATGTGATCGGTGGCAAGATTACGGTCAGGATAGATGATGGTGTAATAACTACCGTTGCAAACCACTTTGAGCCATACATTCCCGTTGCCACGAAACCGACCCTTTCACCGGAAGAGGCGGAGGACATTGCCGGGCACAACAAAGACGGCGCGGAAAAGGCAGAAAAAGCAACCCTCGTCGTTTTTTACTGGGAAGGAAAATTCTATCTTGCATACAGGATAGACTTTCCGTTTAATCCGAGTCCAAAACCATCAAGGTATCGGATATATATCGACGCGCATAATGGCGATGTCATCCTTGGTGAAAACAGGGTTATGCATGGTGGTTTGGCGGTTGGTTCAGGTTTTGGCGTGGATGGCAATTTAAAGAGCTTTGATACCTACGAGAAAGGCGGAACCTTTTATCTCGGCAATAACCCGGAAACAAATCGCAAATCTCCCAGTATAAGAACCCACACCTCCACCAACACAAAAATCATTCCCGGGAAAATACTGACCGATGCAAATAACTACTGGGAGGACCCTGCCGGGGTAGATGCTCATTTTTATGGAAACTTTGTCTATGATTTCTACAAAAACAACTTCAGCAATTTTTCCTGGTTTATCGGTAGCGGCTTCGAAACCTCTCATGGCCTTTTATCTACTGTACATTATGGCACGGCTTACGATAATGCCTTCTGGAACGGGGCGCAGATGGTATATGGCGATGGTGGAAATACATTTTTCCCCCTTTCTGGGGCGCTCGATGTAGTTGCCCACGAGATCACCCACGGTGTTACCGAGGCCATAAACAACCTCATATACAGCCAAGAATCCGGGGCGCTGAATGAGTCCTGGTCTGATGTTATGGGAATGTTTGCGTCTATCGATTACGGCGATGACCTCCCTTACCTGATGGCAGAGGAGATTATGAAGATCGCGAAAACACCCGGGAAAGAGGCCTACTATGCGCTAAGGAGAATGGATGATCCCCCCTTTAGAACCGATAGTTATTCAGAAAACGACTACAATCCGAAAGATGCACTGAACAGCTGGGGACAGCCGGAACATACTTCTGAACAATATCGCGCGGCAAGCAGACCCTGGACAGATTACGGAGGGGTACATGTAAACTCCGGCATCCCCAATAAGGCTGCTTATCTGATTACCACCAATGCAAGCGTTGGCGATGAAAAGGCAAAACAGATCTATTACTATGCCATGTTCTACCTTTCGCCAAACTCTCAATTTGTGGACGCCAGAGATGCGGTAGAACAGGCCACCATCGATCTTTACGGCAGGGGATCAGAACTCGGTGCAGTACAGGCCGCTTTTAATGCTGTTGGAATTAAATAAAGATTTATAGTTTAATTCCCCGACGGGTATAAAACAGCCCCCAGATTGCACTTGTTGCACAAGACCCTCAAGAAGGGTTCTAAATCTTCTTTGAAAATTCGTTTAAAATTTTATCTAACAATGCCGATATATATTCTTGTAATTGTGAAAAAGACAACCTTCGTATCTACGCTTATGAAATTGCGTATCCCGAGTTAGGGAAAAACAGAGGAAAGGAGGTGCCATATTAACTGAACAAGAAAAGAAAAAGAAGTAGCATGGGATGGTAACCGTACTAAATCATTTTTGAAAAAGGAGTCGAAGAATTATGAAGAAGTTATTAGGTCTTTTCTTTGCGATGTTCGTTACGATGGCATTGGTAAGTTCGGTTTATGCAGGCCCTGCTGACGATACGGCACCCCAAGTTGGCGATGACACAACATTCTTCGGTAAATCAGAAGGACTAACCCTGCCATCATTATGTGATAATTTCGGATACGTGTGGACGCTCCAGGTAGCAGGCCCTGGCAAGTTGGTTGGAAAGGTTGATACCGGCACCTGCGGTGTCTGGGATGCAACCGGCACCTTTGACGCTGTAAATGTACAACTGATAGCAAATAATGTTTCTGGCAACCAATCATGCTGCAAACAGTTTACCTATACAGGGACGCACACAGGCAAAAGCGGCAAGACCGCTTCCGGGACATGGACAAACATTTGCGGCGGTAGGGGTACTTGGTCTATGGCCGTTTGCAAATAATGTGTACGGCCAATAAGCAATGCGCAGCAAGAAGGCGCATTCCCCATAAAAGGGAATGCGCCTTGTCTTATGATTTTGAATTATCAAACAACCATTCGGTCTGCTATCCTCATCCCGATTCTCTTTTTCCGCTTTGAGCCAGCCGCTGTTCTCATTCGCGGGATATAATTTTACCGCTTAACGATAGTGTCGTCCAAGTTCTGATGCATACCCCATCCCAATACTATCAGCATTGCGAGTCAGCCAGTCACTCAGGCGTACTGATCCTGCCGGAGGTTTTTCTGAGACCAGGAGATTTGACATCAACCCATAGATTTCATCCCGGGTTAACACCACGTCATTGACAACATAGCCAAGCAGTTTTGAAAAGAAAAGCGCCATCTCCGGCCTGAGATGAACAATCCTTGCCTTGCTACCGATTTTCCCGGCAATAAGTCCGATCATTTCACGAAACGAATAAATTTCCGGGCCAACTGCATCCACGGTCACGTCATCCCCGCGTTGACCGGTTTTTATTGAGATTTCGGCCACATCTTCCACAAAAACCGGCTGTACTTTGTAATCACCGGATCCCATGATAACAAATAACGGGAATCGCCGGAGCATCCAGGCAATATTATTAATAAGAATATCCTCATGTCCGAAGAGAACAGTCGGTCTGATGATGGCATAGGACAGCCCTGACTGGCTTATGGCCTTTTCCAGAATTCCCTTTCCCCTGAAATAAGGAAAAGGCGATGTCTCAGAGGCATTCGTGATGCTGATATGAACAATCCTCCGCATACCTGCTTCTTCCGCCGCTTTGATAAGGATCTTCGTATTTTCCACGGCCCTGTCGAAGGTAACACATCCGTATGAAAAGCGAACCCAATAGGTGTTATAAAGAACGGTTGCCCCCCGGAGGCTCCTGATCAGGTCTCCCGGCTTATCAAAATTAAACGGAACAGCGCTCACCCGGTCGCCAAAAGGGTTAGGGCGGGAGGGATGCCCGGTAAGTGTCCTGACCTTTTTCCCAAGAGAAAGGAGTTTTTGGGCTATGTATTTACCCGTATAGCCAAAGGCGCCTGTCACAATATTTAATTCATCATGTGTTTCCATAGAAACCGAAGGCAAAACTTCCCGCTGTGGTCTTCAGACAGACAAACGAACAAGGTTATGTGAATGAGAAAATGTTTTTTTCAAACCTGTCAATCTCACTTCCCGCATCCGGCAAACGCAATTTCACCTGTCGGTCTTGCCCTTACGAAGAACGATAATACTACCCAGATTTTTCGGCGCAACGGCGCAAAGGAGTCCCATGATTGTGCCTTTGTAATTTCTTCATGCTATAATAACACAACCTCTCTGTCAAGTTGTAAAGGAACTCACGCGCCGGTGTCCTTATCAGACCAAAAGCACACTTTCTTGGATTTTATGTATGTATTGCACATGGAACCGAAAGGACATGTTCCTAATGAAAAAGATAAGGATATTTATCCTTTGCAGGTTTCTCTGAAGGCATTCCGAGACTTACACTTGCCCTTATCCAAGCGTGACCTTTTTTCCGAGAGAGGTGAAGTTAGTTGAAATGCCCGATTTTACCGGTTAAAATGGGACTTTGTATAAAAACCAACAACAGGAAAAAGAGGCATTTTCAGATGCGTGTAAGATCACGGCAGAAGTATAGCAAAATCATAATGACACATTCATATTTAATTCAAAGTTCTTTTCTCTTTGCAATTCTGGTATCCGGTTGTGCGATCTTTAAGACCCCGGTTGGGCAAAAACCGATGTGGGAAGACACTTCGGCAATTTTGAAGAATATTCAGGGGGAGACGCAAAATCTTTCACTGCAACAGATAAGAGACTCCCTGATTTCCAAGAATTCCACGCTTACCACCTTTCGTGCAAACGTCGACCTAACACTTACCACGCCAGACGTCAAAGGCCCCGTCCGCTGCACCGGCTTGATATTATACCAGAGTCCCAGGAGTTTTCGGGCGCTAGGCTCCAAGTTTGCCACAACACTCTTTGATATGTCTTCAGACGGAAGGCAATTTTGGTTGCATATTCCTCTGGAGAATAAGATTTATACAGGTGCGTCCAACACTTTTCACCGGATTGAGTCGCTTGGCATTAACATTTTTCCCGGTGATATGGCAAGCCTCTTCAATTATCGGGAAATCCTGGAAGGGGAAAAACCCATATTGGAAATCTGGCCTGCCTATTGGCTGGTTCATATGTTAAAAATGGATAAGGAAGGTGTAATTCTGAAAGGAAACCTGTTGATTGACAGGGTCAATGCAGAGGTTTTTCGGTGTGAATTGTTTAATTCAGACGGTTCTGTACGGTTACAAGCGGTATTTACCGATTACACAACCCTCAATGGGTGCAGGATACCTCAAAGGATTGACGTTCGCTGGCCAGCCCATAGTACCACCCTGAGCATCACTTTTTCCAATATTACGGTAAACGGCACCCTTGACCCAAGACTATTTACCCTCCCGATGCCGAAGGGGGCTGAGATAATTACCCTGAACTAAATTTCGTGATTTTTTTATGTCTTTTCCGATTTCTCTTTGTTTAGCCAGCAGCAAAAAGGGCATAAGCGAAATATCTTTGCATTTTAGGTCTCGGGGAAAGCGGCAGGAGGATGCACCGAAACAACCAACAACATCAGAGCGCAGCAAAAGCCGCAACCAAATTAACCACACCTGAATCCCCTCCTTCGCAAGGCAATGACATTGCCCTCGCAAGGAGGGACAAAGGGGCGGGAAGACCCCGCGCTCCTTGCTTACTGTTGGACAATTTTTTTGCTGGACAAATTATCCATAATCAGATTGAGGTATACGCATTGTGAGAGAAACACCTATCAAAATATCAGCAAGCCTTCGTATTCCACGCCACATTACTTCCACACCAGGTTCTCTGCCCTTGCCCTTTACAAATCCACCAAGCGTTGCAATAATAAGAATTGCCTCGCTCAATGACAAACTCTTCCCCTTATTTGCGGCATATTCTCCACGGTATTTGATCAGTTTTAAAACTTCTATTTCCTGCTCACTAAAAAACAAATCACTGGCAACCT
>WYAU01000017.1 GCA_011525665.1 Candidatus Brocadia sp. | reverse complement strand
AGGTTGCCAGTGATTTGTTTTTTAGTGAGCAGGAAATAGAAGTTTTAAAACTGATCAAATACCGTGGAGAATATGCCGCAAATAAGGGGAAGAGTTTGTCATTGAGCGAGGCAATTCTTATTATTGCGACGCTTGGTGGATTTGTAAAGGGCAAGGGCAGGGAACCTGGTGTGGAAGTAATGTGGCGTGGAATACGAAGGATTGCTGATATTTTGATAGGTGTTTCTCTCACAATGCGTATACCTCAATCTGATTATGGATAATTTGTCCAGCAAAAAAATTGTCCAACAGTAAGCCGTAAACGGGGGGATTATGGGGGGGGTAATTGAAATTCCTTAACATCATGATACTTGATTATGAGTCATACGGAAGAAAATCAACATTGGGATAAAACGATATTTATTCAGGAAACCCTTTCCGGGTTGAACCTAACGCAGGAAGATTTCTCTAACCGGCGCCTGATTGGCAGCACAGTTCAGTCCTTCAAGATGCGGGATGGGCGTTGCCGTTATCTCCGGGCGCAGGATACCCGTTTCCAAAATTTTTCCGTTGACCATGTCCTGGGTGATCAGGGACATTATCAGGATTGCGCATGGACAGGTTTGGAGGTCAGGAATTCTTTTCTTACCGAAAGTCATTTCTCCGGATGCACGTTTGAGGCGACAAAAGGAGAACTCAGTTCGTTCGGTCTATCTGCTTTTTCAGATTGCATCCTCCGCGGCTCCCGGCTCAGTGAGGTCTCCTTGAGCGGTACCTGGTGGCAAGGCTGTCGTTTTGAAGGGGAAGATTATTTCTTTGTCCGATTTCCCTCGTCGGTCTTTCTTGAAACAACGTTCGTGGGGTGCCGTTTGCAAAAGGCCATTTTCCGTGCGGCAACCTTCATCCGCTGCACTTTTGAGAAATGCACACTCAACGAATCGGTATTCCACAAGGCCAGATTTATCGACACGAAGTGGATTGACACCGATATTCAGCAGGCGGCCAACCTGGAGCGGGTTCGGTATGATTAATGATCTGATATTGAGACGCTTTACGGTAGGGAGCTTCCCGATTAACGGGTATTTGGTGGCCGATCCCGTGACACGTGTCGGGGCATTTATTGATCCAGGCGGTTTCAGCACAGAGATTGAGGCATTTGTTCAAGAACGGCACATCCTGCTGCAGCAGCTCTTTATTACGCATGGCCATTGGGACCATACCGAAGGGTTAACGGAATTTACCAGCCGCTATCAGCTACAAAGCTCTGCCGGAGAGGGGGAGGTAGATGCTGTCAGCCATTCGTTGCGAGGTGGTGAGACCATCGAGGTCGGACATTTACGAATTCATGCCCTCCCCATACCGGGGCACACACCGTGTGGCATCTCGTACTACGTGTCCGGTTGCGTGTTTACCGGTGATGCCCTCTTTTGCGGTACGGTGGGCGGCACAGGTTCGCTAACAGAAACCAAACGCCAGATCGACCATATCCGCAAGCACATCTTTTCTCTGCCGGACGAGACCATGGTCTTTCCCGCCCACGGACCCATGACCACCGTGGGTATTGAAAAATACACCAATCCCTTTTTCAGATGAATGAGGGCAGGTGTATTCATACAAAATTCGACTGAGCCCACGATGAAGTCCCCTCCTTGCGAAGGAGGAAAAAGAGGGGTGGTTAATTTTGTTGCAGCTACACAGCGCTGTGCAAACGTGAATGAGAAAGACGTCATGAGTGTAAAAAACGACATTCCTGAAGTGCCTGTCATCCGTCCACCAAACGAGTGGCGTAGCCTGCTCGTGCGCGTCACAAGGGGGTGTAAATGGAACCGATGCCGTTTCTGCGGTATCTATCCCCACCTTGGAGAACCGGGGTTTTCCATCCGGTCGGTGGCAGAAATCAAACGTGATATCGATCTCCTCAAACTTCACCACCCTGATGCGGAAACCGTATTCCTCGGTGACGCCGATCCATTACAGGCAGGGGTTGACGCCTTTGTTGAAATCGCCGGATACCTTCGTAATGCCTTCCCGATTCAGAGAATCACCTGTTATGCCAGGGTATCGACGCTCTGGAAGCTTAAAAAAGACGCCATAAAAACACTTGCGCAGGCTGGTCTCAACAGGGTACATATCGGTCTTGAATCCGGAGACGCTGCTACCCTGCGCTTTCACCGGAAAGGGCAAACGCCTGAAATGGCAAAGGAAACAGCCGCCTGGCTTAAGGAGGCGGGTATCGAAATATCCTTCTATGTCCTCCTGGGACTGGGCGGCAGGGATCACTGGCAGCGGCATATTCAGGAGACGGCAAGGCTCATCAATGAAACTGAACCTGAATTCGTGCGCATCAGGAGACTATGGCCGTATGAAAGGAACAGTCCGTCTTCCGGACCGGAATCACCGCTTCTCCATGAAATACGAACCGGTAATTTTCACCCGCAGAGCCCGGAAGGCACCGTCCTGGAACTCAGACTGCTGATCGAACGGCTTCACAACCTTTCCACGTTCGTGACCTGCGATCACGGAAACAACTATGTCCAGGTGTCCGGCAGGATGAGTGAGGACAAACAAACGATGCTGGCAAAAATTGACGCCTTCCTTGCGCTTCTGGAAAGTGACCGGGAAGCGCACTATCTGGCAGTCGGCTCGCGGATTTAAAGAATCCTGTACTGAAAAAAGGCGAGATTGGGTTTGCTTCGATTCTTTTTGTAAATTAAAAGAAAGCCGACCATAAAGGGTCGGCGCTACCATGCAATGTGTGTCGTTGCGCGGGTGGTTTATCCCCCGCACAATACCTGCGCGGCATTTTACAAAAAATTGGGAATACTCCCGAAGAATCTCTGTTTGGGATTTCAAAACAAGAAAGTAGTGATTGAATATGAACAGGTAGTGTAGTAAGATCTTCTTACCATTTTACTTTTCATCTACCATGGGAGATAAGGGAATATGAAGGCGTTGACAATATCATCGAAAGGGCAAATTGCAATACCAAAAGAAGTAAGGGATTCTTTGCATATCAAGGAAGGTGACCGGCTGGTGTATAAGGTGGACAGGGGCAGGATTGTATTAGAGCCGGTAGTGAGCGTACCGCGTTCACAGTCGTACTTTTGGTCACCAGAAGTACAGAAGAAGGTTAAGAAGGTTGACGAAAATTTTAAGGCGGGCAATTTCAGGACGCTTAAGGTTGATAAATTTGTAAAAGAACTGAAGGAGTGAGCAGGCATCTTATTGCCATAGAACCTGAATTTTTCCCGCAGTATGACAGCCTGCCTAAAGAGATTAAAAAGAAGTTTAAGAAGCAATTAACCTATCTGAAAGACAATCCAAAGCACAATTCATTACAGACACACAAACTTGAAGGTACAGACTTTTGGGAATTTTCTGTTGATAAGGGGTATCGGTGCGTCTTTAAACAAGAGGGCAATGTTTTCAAACTCTATTTTATAGGAACAGATAAACGGATAGACAATTTTTAGTATTTGGTTTATTGGGCTTCGTTTTACTCAATTATACCTACACGACTTATTTATGAATTTATCCTTGCAGCTCAAGCACGAATAGTATATATTCTTCGTATATACTATAGGGAGGTGAGATATGAAAACAGCAAAACTTTTTAAAAACGGCCAGAGTCAGGCTGTGCGATTGCCAAAAGAGTTCAGATTCGAAGGCGAACAGGTGTTTATTAAGAAAGAAGGAAACATCGTTCTCCTTATTCCTGAAAAAAAGACCTGGGACACACTGATCAGGAGTCTCGGAAAATTTTCTGATGATTTTATGAGCGAAAGAACTCAGCCGGAAACGCAGAAGCGGGAGGAACTGTTTGATGAAGTTCATGCTTGATACCAATATCTGCATTTACCTAATCAAACGTCAGTCTAAGAGAATTATTGAGAATTTAAAAAAACATACCGCAGGTGAAGTCGGCATTTCTACTATCACCCTTGCAGAACTTCAATATGGGGTTGCCAAAAGCCAGCACAGGAAACAAAACAGAATTGCCCTTGAAGAATTTGTCCTGCCTCTCGAAATTGCCTCTTTTGATGAAAAGGCGGCAGAAACGTATGGATTAATCCGTTCACAACTTGAAAAGACCGGTAAACCTATCGGTTCTCTGGATACATTGATTGGGGCGCATGCCCTGTGTCTCGGCGCTACCCTTGTTACGAACAATGTCAGGGAATTTGAACGTATAAAGAATCTGAAGGTTATGGACTGGACTGCCTGAGAGGTAATGATTATGACATGGAATTAAAGAGTAATAGATGATAATGGAAAATTCAGGATTCATGAAGTTTACTACAACGATGCAGGTGAAATAACTGCCATTTCAGAAGACCCAATTACGCCCGAAGGCGAGACTTTAGAAGAATTGAAGGATGATATGGAATATTATTCCGTGGCATTAAAGAATCCTGTACTGAAAAAAGATGAAATTGAGTTTGCTTCGATGATAGAAGATGATTAATTTGCTCAGTTGGGTTTCGTTTTCAGACAACCCAACCTTATTGGCTACTTGGCTCTATTTTGTAGGAACACATAAATTGATAGACAACTTATAATGGTTCTTTTTAAAAGTAAAAATATGCCCTTTTGGCAGGTCTGTTTAAATCTGCTATCATCGGGCCAAAACGGTAATCACGGGGGGGTACTATGGTACGTACGCAAATTCAATTGACAGAAGAACAGGTAAAGGCATTAAAGAAAATTGCATTATCCCGGCATCTATCTATTGCAGAGATCATACGGCAGGCAGTCGATACCGTTATCCGGACCAACACCATGGTTGATATTGAAGAAAGACGGAAAAGGGCTATTGACATCGTGGGCAGATTCAGCTCCGGCAAGCGTGACATTTCAAGGAAACACGATACATACCTTATAGGGTAACTATTCAGCGAAACTGACAGAGAATATTTTCTCGGAATAGTTAAGAGCCAATAGGGAAAAACGCGCAGACGGGAAAATCCCGAAGGGATGACATGATTGTAGAAAAAACACACCACAACATGAACATTCAACCCCGTAGGGGTGAAATATTACAAAATTAATGATACTATGCCACCCCTATGGGGTTGACAATACTTGCATAACGGATATGCTATAATCATGACATCCCTTCGGGATTCCATAATCAATATTTTGTTCACTGGTAGCGATTGTGGGTAAAAAGTACGCTGAATAGTTACTCTTATAAAGGCATTCGGCAAATGAGAATATTTGTTGATTGCTAAAATATTGAACATAATGCGCAATTCAGCAATTAAAACCATTTTTACCTTCGATTCCCATTTTGCAGAACAGGGCTTCCATTACATTCCTTAAATACTTGATTCATTGTTCCCGGCAGTTGAGGCAAGAAGACAATCATTCGCAAATAGGATTTTTTCTCAAACGAATTTTCTATGGAAATATTAGTTCTCAAGATAACTATTTTATGTATTGCCACCGAGTGTAATTAATTTGTATAATTGGGGTACTGAATCAGGTACTGAAAGGAGTCTAAATATGAATACTATTGCAGCGCAGGATATTAAAAGACGGGGAATCAGTGCAGTTGAAGATGCCTTGAAAAAAGGTCCTGTCCATGTAATCAAAAACAATCAGCCCCAGTATGTTGTGCTTTCCGAAAAACGTTATCGGGAATTGATTGAAGCGGAAGATGAGGCATATATTGCCCGCGTGCGTGCGTCGCTTGAGGATGTAAAGGCAGGCAGGGTAAAAAGGGGCACTGCCGAAGAACTGATCAGGGAACTGGGGCTCGAAGATTGAGCATGTACCGGTTAGTATGGACTGCCCATTTCACGCGCTCAGCGGAAAAGTTCAAAAAGCGCCATCCTGAACTGAAAACAAAACTTGCCAGTGTCCTGCGCGATCTCGAAAAAGACCCTTTTCAACCCCACCTGAAATACCATCGTCTCGGCGGAAAGCTCAAAGGCATTCAGGCCGTAAGCATAACTGACAAATATAGAATATCTTTGACGATTGTCATTGCTGAAAAAGAGATAACCCTTCTTGATATCGGTACGCATGATGAAATATACAGATAAAAGTAACAAGTGCGGACACAAAGTCGCCCTCTGTGTCAATAATAGTTGGACACTTTCCCATATATAGTTTAGTGTAGGGTGGGAAGGAGAAGATCTATGAAAAATAGTAGTCCAATAAGTCTGAAAACAGATAACCTGTCTGTGGAAACGGAAGGAGCCCGTAGGGCGACTGGAGTTTCCACAGACAGCGCGACCCAAAGTGGTCATTTTCCTGATCCTGAGGTAACAGAGAAGGCTGTTCGCCGGAAATTCACCGCAACATATAAACTCCGCATCCTTCAAGAGGCGGAGGCATGTACTACACAGGGTCAAATTGGGGCACTTTTACGCCGTGAAGGACTCTACTCGTCCAACCTCACCACATGGCGTCGTCAACAGAAGAAAGGCGCTCTGGAAGCGCTTTCCCCAAAACATCGCGGCCCAAAGGCGAAAAATATTGACCCCTCCGATCGTCGTATTGCTGAACTGGAAAAAGAAAACCAGCAGCTGAAAGAGAAGCTCAAACAGGCAGAAACCATTATTGACGTCCAAAAAAAACTCTCGGAAATACTTCGGATATCACTCGACCCAACAGGAGAGAAGATATGATGCGTGCCGCTGAATCCCTTGCTCAACAGGTGCGCATCAAAAAGGCCTGCAAGGCGCTGGGTATCCCAAGAGCAAGTTATTATTACTACCAAAAGTACAAAAAAGACCTTTCCTGTATAAGGGTATCTTCGGCGCCTCCCCTGGCATTGTCAGAGCAGGAACAGCAATTGGTTCTTGATATCTTACATAGCGAACGCTTTCTTGATAAGGCCCCGCATGAGATTTATGCAACTTTGCTTGATGAAGGAACCTACCTGTGTTCCACGAGAACCATGTACCGTATCCTGAAAAAACATGGCGAAGTACGAGAAAGAAGAAACCAGGTGCTCAGGCCCAATTACCAGAAACCGGAGCTCCTGGCAACGGCTTCTAATCAGGTATGGTCATGGGATATAACAAAACTCAGAGGACCTGCAAAGTGGACATATTTCTATCTGTATGTCATTCTCGACATCTTCAGCCGTTATGTCGTCGGATGGATGGTTGCACACCGTGAACAGGCCATATTGGCACAACGGCTTATCGCTGATAGTTGTAAAAAACAGGCCATCACGCCTGAACAACTGGTGATCCACGCTGACCGCGGCTCAAGCATGACATCGAAGCCTGTGGCGTTTCTTCTGTCTGATCGGGGAATAACAAAAAGTCATTCTCGTCCTTACGTCAGTAACGACAACCCCTATTCGGAGTCACAATTTAAAACCCTCAAGTACAGGCCGGATTTCCCGGATACTTTCGGCTCAATTGAGGATGCCAGGGTCTTCTGTAAAAGTTTCTTTACCTGGTACAATAGAGAACATCATCATTCCGGCATCGGACTTTTGAAACCCGAAGACGTCCACTATGGACGTACGGATCAAATTATGAAAGAACGGAGTCTTGTCTTAAAAACCGCCTTTGAAAATCACCCTGAACGATTCAAAGGAATTTCGCCTAAACCACCAAGTATGCCTGTGGCTGCCTGGATTAATCAACCAAAACAAAATTCGACTCTACCTTTAGAGTCTAAATTATTTAAAAATGTGTCTAATTTCCATTGACATATTCCGTCGTCACGGGCAAGAAAAAACGTGAGTTGAAGTTTGCTTTGACGATAGAAGAGGATTAAGTTGATTTGTTGTTATGGCAGTCAGGTCAAGAAGACAATCATGCGCAAATAGAGTTGTTTTCTCAAACGAATTTTTTATTGAAATATCCGTTCCTATAAATCCCTTGAAAAAATGCAAAATGATTATACCTGGAAATTTTCTTCCATTAAAGGTAGACTCATAAAGGGATGTGTGCCCTTATTTCTAAAGAGAGTGGAGCATGAGCGAACATAGCTTCAATCCCAGTGATCTCCTGTCATTATCCCCTCGTGCCATAAATGGCTTCAGATCAAGACTTCGGGAGGTATCTTTAGCATGGGCAGGTAGGGAAATAACAGCGGCAGGCAAATTCTTCTACCTTTCTTTTAAAGATGGAAAACCCACGGTAGATGAGTTCATTGACTACATCTATAGCCAGATCATACCGTTTTGTATACCCGCAAGAGAAATACGTGAATCACACCAGAAGTTTAATGAGACAAATGACACTTCAATATGGTTAAAACTTAGTGATAAAGCTCGCAATCTGTTTATTAAAGCCAGAAATGAAAGAGTAATCTCTGGAGAGCCCGGTGAATTGATTTTATACATTATATTGGAAGCAGCATTGTTTGCGCCTCAATTAGCCAGTAAGATGTACCTCAAGACAAGTGAGATGATGCCAGTTCATGGTGCAGATTCTATACACATGACATACGCCCCTTCTTCTTCGGTGCTAACGCTTTACTGGGGTGAATCAAAGCTATACCAGCAGTTATCGTCCGCTCTTTATGAAATAATAAAATCAATTTTATCTTTTATATCCCCTAAAGAGGGCAGGACACCTAAAGAACGGAATATTGATATCATAAAAGATCACATCTCCTTGCCTGCTATATCCGAGGATTTCAAGAAAGAGCTTCTTGAGTACTTTGATCCATACTCGGAAAGGAGTAATCTTTTACGGGAAGTGCATGCCTGTTTTGCGGGTTTCGATTACAGCGTATATAGTGACCTGCGTAGTGTGAACAAGGATGAGATAGAGCGATATTTTCAGGGAAAATATTTTTCTAGAATAAAAGATGCTTGCAGCATGTTCGAAAGCAAAATTAAAGACTCTGGACTCAATCATTTGGAATTTCATTTTTTTCTAATACCATTCCCTTCTGTGGAAGAATTAAGGAATAAGTTTTTGCGGAGATTGGGGGTAGCAAGTGATTAATGAGCTTTCCGAAAAGATCTGGAAACATGGTAAATTTCATGAAAATTATACCAGTTTATTGGAAGCCAATCTGCGGGCATCACTTAATATTTCAAGTGGGGATGAATTTGGACTAATCGACGTATCTGATTTGCAGAAATTGCTCCAAGCTGCTGCCGTCTTTGCAGGGTCGGATGACCCTAAGTATCGACAAGCATCTTATAAGATTGCTACCGCAACTTGGAAGTTTACTGGTAAGACTGAACGTGCATACAAAGATATTGTTACTCTTATACTGAGTCGCCTTGGCAACTTTCCAACAGGTGATTATCTTTTTGGCTCATTCGGGAAGTGGATAGATACGAACCTAAAAGGTGCTCCGTGGTTTGAGGCCACCTCTCATCGGGTCGATAACGCCTTCTTTTCTGATGGTGATATTCAGTTTGTCTTTACTGACTTTCAAGTTCGTATATGGAAGACGCTATATGAAGGCAAATCGCTAGCAGTAACGGCGCCAACATCTGCTGGAAAGTCATTTGCTCTACAATTGTTTTTAGCGTCTAAACTTCTGAAAGTTGAAGCATTCATTTCTATATATCTTGTACCAACGCGTGCTCTTATTAATCAAGTCACTTCTGCTCTTTATCGTCTGATTGAGACTTCAGACGAAGAAATTATTATTTCATCTGTGCCTTCTCCTCGGGAAGAACTAAATATGCATAAAGGAGTATATGTACTTACACAAGAGCGTCTGCAAGTATTACTTGATGCATCCGGAGACTTACCCGTTGATTTAATAGTTATTGACGAATCCCAGATGCTGGCAGAAGGAGCGCGAGGAGTAATCCTTCATTCTGTTTTGGAACGATTAAAGGAGAGAAATCCCGATATTCAGTTTTTGTTTGGATCGCCACAAACAAAAAATCCTGATTTATATGGGAAAATATTTAATTTAGATTCGGTAGTAACATTAAGCGAGACCGAGAGCCCTGTAGCTCAGAATTTGATCTTTGTCAATACTAACGCCACTAAGCAAAATATTTTATCATTATCGGCATTGGTGGATGGGGTCAGGCGTGATCTTGGTCTGATAAAAATATCTACTGAACTATATGATGGCGATAAACTTCAGAAATTGGCCTACCTATCATGGTTTTTCGGGAGAGCCAATAAAAATCTTGTTTATTATGGAGGACAGGCGGCATGTGAAGATATTGCCACAAAATTACTTGATTTATTCAAAAAAGAAAACTCCGAAGATGTAGACTCTGAGACCAAGGACCTCCCTCTCTGCTCTTATTAAAGAGCAAATTCATCCAAAGTTTCTATTGGCTAAGACAATAGAGTGTGGAATTGCGTTTCACTATGGAAATATGCCACCTCTTATCCGAAAAACTATTGAGGATTATTTTGTAGAGGGGAAGTTATCATATCTTGTTTGTACAAGTACTCTTCTACAGGGTGTGAATCTTCCTGCAAAAAACCTTTTTATGTTAGATCCCGCCAAAGGAGTGCAGTGGGACACTAGGGAAGATATCCCCATATCATCTGTAGATTTTTGGAATTTGGCTGGCAGGGCAGGTCGGTTGGGCAAGGACTTTGAAGGAAATGTATTTATGATCGACTATGACCGATGGCAGTCAAACCCTTTAAGCGGTAATAGAGAACAAACAGTTGTGCCAACTTTTTATAATCATATTACAGAAAGACGGGAAGAGTTAATCAATTTTATTCGTTCAGCAGAACATCCTTCTGGAAAAGTGGAGGACCTCGAAAACTCTTTCGTCAAACTATTTAACGACTTTCGTAAGGGGCGTTTGGACGATGTCATTCAGCGATCACCAGTTAAGATTTCCACGGCTGCAATAAAAGAGCTTATCGAAGCGCTGCAGGAGGTTGAAAAGCGCATAACAATGCCATCAGCAATTTTAGAACGTCACCCTAGCGTTTCCGTTTATCGCCAACAAGGAATGTTCGCTTATCTCTGTAAGCGTATAAGAGAAGATGGCCCAGACCATTTTATTCCTATGCATCCATTGAATGAATGGGCTGATGTTCACAAAAACTATATACGTCTTTTCAAGAGAATTCACTCATATTTTCAGGGCTGGCCCCCTCGGGATAAAAGACATACATATTTTGCTCCTTTAGCAATTCGCTGGATGCGAGGAGATGCATTAGTGCGATTGATTGATGATGCTTATCAATATCAGGTGAAACATAGACAAAGAGCGCCATCTATTGCTACCGTTATTCGGCAGGTATTGTCAGACATTGAGCAAGATCTTCGCTTTCGATACGTTAAGTACATGAGTTGTTATAATGATATACTAGCTCAGGCTCTTCGTGATTGTGATTTTGAGGATTTAGTGTTGAGTATACCACCTATACCATTGTTCTTAGAATTGGGGGCTTCCTCTAAAACAATGGTTTCCATGATAGGAATGGGTCTATCAAGAACTACTGCTGTAGTATTATCTCGTATCGTAGTGGACAAGAATATGGACAGGAAACAAGTTATGGAATGGTTGAAGCAAAGAGATCTTGAGACATTAGATATTTCACCGATATGTATCAGAGAAATTTATGAAATGTTAGGAAAACATTCCGTATAATTTTATTTAAAAGTAATTACCTGAAAATTATATTATGAGCCTTATACAAATCGTTCAAAAACTCTGGAATTATTGTCGTCCTTCGTGATTATGGGAGGAGTTATCTTTCAACGAGGATAAACTAACGTGCGAAAAGTTTTCATAAGCTCGGTAATCACACATAAGTTGCGTGAAAAATAGAGCAAACACCAGCTAACCAGCCCTCCGTAAGGGAAGTGAGGTTGGTATAGCCGGAATAGCCTGCAAAATCTTGGTTTTCACGATTTTATTTCCATGGAACTTT
>WYAU01000016.1 GCA_011525665.1 Candidatus Brocadia sp. | reverse complement strand
TTGATGAAGTGAAAAATGAGCGGTGATTGTGGCTAACTCCAGTCGGGCTACGCCCTCCTTCCGTTAGCCACAATCAAATTAATCTTAATTTATTATAAAATAATACTTGACTAGAATAAACTAGGGGTGGTTATAAGTACAGTGAATGCAAGAAGTCTGTTGTTATTGCGAGGATTCAGCCACCAAAATGCAACCGCACGAGCTTAAACGCCCTTATCCTGCCCCTTCATAAATTCATCAATTTTTTTACTGATCCTTTTGGCTTCGTCCTTGCCTAAGATGAGTTCAGCAAAGTCCGTAGCAATCTCTGCTGCCTGGTCTGAAGAAATGCCCTTAACCCTCGAAATCTTCCAGTCGCCATCTTCTACCACCAGAGTGCACTCCCCGACCCTTTCTTTCATAGGTAATCCGCCACGATCTAAAAGGGATCTTATCTCTTCAGGATCCTGCGTTATCCTCAGGGTTTCCTCCATATTTGGGATCCTGGAGTGGATTTTCACAAAAGCGGTGTTGCCGCCTACTGATATACTTACGATCTCCTGCCGGGCTGCATTATGTGCGAGATCAATAACTTCGGTGAGCCTTGCCGGGGTGATCTTTTTTACATACTGTAGGAGTTGCAGCCAAGTAATAATCGTAGTATCAGTTTTCGAGATGAAAGAATATGCCCTGTCGTAGTCGTTGTTCTTCACGGCATTAAGATATTTCTCTACAACTATCCTCGGAGCGTCCTGGGCATAGCTGATGCCGCTAAAGACAATCATGGCAACGAAAAGAACGGAAATTAATTTTCTCATATTTTTTTACCTCCTGATGGAAATACTGTATAATTACAGTAAATTTTATCATCATTAACCAATTTTGCCATGAAAATTAATTGAAGAATGCAGAATTTTCGTAACAATTCAGTTTTTTGAAAAACCGGACCGTTTCAAAGAAAAATGTTGTTGAAATACGCTTTAAATGTATTATCCTTGGCAGTGAGGGGTGGACACACTGGAAAAAGGTCTCTCCGTCTCCTCATTCGGTAAAATCTGTTGATGAAATTTCCTTGCGAGTCACAGGGGTTTTTGATAGCATGAAGAATCATTTTATCTGCATTTCATGATAAAAATTATGCTTTTCATGCGTATTCATCTTATATATTGCAGAAAGGAGTTTTTGGATGTCGCCTAAGTATGTCTATTTCTTTGGCAATGGCTCTGCCGAGGGGAGGGCTGATATGAAACACCTGCTCGGCGGCAAGGGGGCTAACCTTGCAGAAATGACCAATCTGGGTATCCCTGTTCCTCCCGGTTTTACCATAACTACAGAGGTTTGTGATGCATATTACAAGAACAATCAACAATACCCTAAAGGTCTTGCAGAAGAAATAGCACAGAATCTTTCCCGTTTAGAGAAACTTATGGGGGCAAAATTGGGCGACCCGGACAATCCCTTGCTGGTGTCAGTCCGAAGCGGCGCCGCTGCGTCGATGCCGGGAATGATGGATACGGTGTTAAACCTTGGTTTAACACCGGATGCCGTTAACGGACTTATAAAAAAGACAGGCAATGAACGTTTCGTGTGGGACGCTTACCGAAGATTTATCACCATGTTTGGCGATGTTGTCATGGGTGTGGAACGCCACTATTTTGAAGAGATTCTTGACGCATATAAAAAGAAGGCGCGGGTGAAGAGCGATACAGAACTCACCACTGAACAGTTAAAAAAAATTGTCGAAGAATTCAAAGCTGTTTATAAAAAGAAGACCCGTGAAAACTTTCCCCATGATCCCAAAGTCCAGCTCCAGAAGGCGATAGATGCGGTATTTGCCTCATGGAATAACCCGCGCGCCGTAAAATACCGGCAACTCTACGAAATTAAGGGGCTTCTCGGAACGGCTGTAAACGTTCAGGCCATGGTGTTCGGAAATATGGGAAACCACTCTGCAACGGGTGTGTGTTTTACGAGAAATCCCTCGACCGGCGAAAACAAATTCTACGGTGAATTCCTCATCAATGCCCAAGGCGAAGACGTCGTTGCCGGAATCCGCACCCCTGAACCGATTGCCAATCTTGAAAAGGAAATGCCCGACGTTTACGAGCAACTCGTGAAATATAAAAATATCCTGGAAAACCACTTTAAAGACGTTCAGGATATCGAATTTACCATCCAGGAAAATCGGTTGTTCATGTTACAGACAAGAACCGGTAAACGTACTACCCAGGCAGCCGTGAGGATTGCGGTTGATATGGTGAAAGAAAGGCTGATTGACAAAAAGACCGCAATTTCTCGTATTAATCCTAGTGAACTTGACCAGTTGCTACACCCGACCTTTGACCCCGGGGCCAAAAAAGAGATTATTGCCGTAGGTCTTCCGGCCTCACCAGGTGCGGCCACGGGAAGGGTGGTATTTAGCGCTGAAGACGCCGAAAAATGGACTCTCGAAAAGAAAGAGAGAGTTATTCTGGTAAGAAAAGAAACCTCGCCCGAAGACATTGGAGGCATGCATATTGCCAAAGGTATCCTGACCACACGCGGCGGCATGACTTCCCACGCTGCCGTGGTAGCGAGGGGGATGGGGAAATGCTGTGTTGCCGGATGCGGTGCATTACATGTGGATTATAAAAGCCAGACCTTTAAAGTGGATGGTAAGATAATAAAAAAGGGAGAGTATATTTCGATAGATGGCAGTACCGGCGAAGTGATGCTGGGGATGGTTCCTACCGTTGATCCCGGGCTCAGCGGAGATTTTGCCGCACTTATGGCATGGGCTGACGAAGCCCGCAAACTGAAGATAAGGACAAATGCCGATACACCAACGGATGCAAAAAAGGCGAGGGAATTGGGAGCAGAGGGCATCGGACTCTGCAGGACCGAACACATGTTCTTTGGCGAAAACAGGATTGATTCCGTGCGGCAGATGATCCTTTCCGCCCCGGATGTAAGAAATTTAAAGATGAAGATTGCTGCGCTGGAGAAGGAACTGGCTAAGGCCGCAAATAATAAAACGGATACCATCAAAAAGGAAGTGATGCAAATCAAAAAAGATCTCAAAGAACCGCTGGGTTTGTATACATCTGCCCTGAAGAAATTGCTCCCCATGCAGCGTCGTGATTTTGAACAGATATTCACAGCAATGGACGGGCTCCCGGTTACGATAAGGCTCCTTGACCCCCCTCTTCATGAATTTCTCCCGCAGGAAGAATACAACCAGAAAGAAATGGCAAAACAGATGAAGATCAGCCTGAAAGAGGTACAGGATAAGGTGGCTGCTCTTCATGAATTAAATCCCATGCTGGGGCACCGCGGCTGCAGGCTGGGTGTTACTTACCCGGAGATCTACGAGATGCAGGTGCAGGCCATTATTGAGGCGGCCTGCACCGTAAAGAAAAAAGGCGTTACCGTATGTCCGGAGATCATGTTGCCCATAGTCAGCACCGAACAGGAATTCAGTATATTAAAAGAAGATGTCCATCGGATTGCGAAAGACGTTATGAAGAGGAAGGGTATGCAGATTGAATATATGGTGGGCACAATGATCGAGTTGCCGCGGGCAGCCCTGATTGCTGATAAAATTGCCCGGCATGCGGAATTCTTCTCTTTTGGAACGAACGACCTTACTCAAATGACCTTTGGTTTTAGCCGTGATGATGTGGGTTCCTTCGTACCCGACTATATTGAAAAGGGCATCCTTGAGAAAGACCCGTTCCAGGTATTGGACCAGGAAGGTACCGGACAACTCGTAGAGATCGGAATCAAAAGGGGGAGAAGCACGCGGCAGGACTTGAAAGTAGGTATCTGCGGTGAACACGGTGGCAACCCGCAGACCATTTTGTTCTGTCATAAGGTCGGGATGAACTACGTGAGTTGTTCACCATTTCGGGTTCCCATTGCCCGGTTAGCAGCGGCACAGGCTTCGTTACAGCAGCCTATATCACAGGCAACTGTTTAACCGGCACACCCGCACCCTTCAATCAAAACAGGGAAAAGGTAATTCCTCAGGAAGCATTCATGTTGCAGGAAATACTGAGGACAAAATTTTTCCCCGATTGTAACAACTGGCATCTAAGGGCATGTGCCCTTAGATGCCAGTTACTGGGCGATTCTTGATATATTTAATCGCCTTCATCTACTTCTTTAAAATTTAACCCTCGAACAGGGAGAACCTGCCCTCTGATCTCACCACCAGGGAATGCCTCTGTGTGAATGTTGATGTAGAGTAATCCCTTCTTCAAATCCCTGATCTGCTTTTGGGAGAGCGGCCCTACACTCCCATTTTTTGGACTGCCAGGAACTGGAGTTATCTCGAAGATGACAGATGCATTCTCTCCAGGATTAGCCGGCCCATGGAAGTGTGCGGCAGTCTCTGTACCGGCCAGATTAGCATCGGTAAAGGTTATTGAGTAGTAGAGGAGTTTTTCATCCTCTTCGAAGGTTACAAATGCAACTCCGAAAGCATTGCTATCATTTTGTGGAACTTCCTGGCCTCCGGTCAAGATGGCGGTGAATGGCTTTACACTTTTCCCCGCCTGACCATTAACACCCACCGGAACTCCTGAAATTGTCAGAAACAGAAAGGATGCGATTGAAGCGATTATTCCTATTTTTTGCATCCTCAAGTTTGCTCTAACCATACCTGCGATATTTTTTAAAATTGTTCGCATTTTACCCTCCTTGAAGAATAGGTTGTTTTAAAAAAGCATATAAATTGTCCTTCGTTGCATGTCTGGCAATCTGTCCAATAGCAGAAACATTTTAAAACTTCACATATTCCTTCAGTTTTTAAAAATAGTCAACTTTCCCATTGTGCATATCTCCTCCTTTCCGCAAAAAGTTCTCATTACCGTACTCGATACCTACAGGGAAAACACTTTTGGCCCATGACTTTATACAGATATGCATGTTCAAGATGTTTTTACCTCTTCAATCTCAAACCGCCCATCCACCTTCTTGAGGTAGCCCATTTGCACTTTAGGGTCGTGCTGAAAGATCAGGAGCCAGTGTTCTTCAAATGCCTGTTGTAAAACCTTCTTTTTGTTTTCCAGGGTTTCCAGCGGAAACAGGTCATAGCCGGAGATGTAAGGATAATGCAGGTGGGCGACGGTAGGCACTAAATCCCCCGGAAAGAAGGCCACGTGCCCCTCCGATTCGATTTTTACACACTGATGATTACGGGTATGTCCCCCAATTCTTATAAGAGAAATCCCCTTATCGATTTCTATACGTTCTTCTTTTATAAGGGTGAGACACCGATGACTATCGAGGGGTAAAAAGTCTTCAGGTATGTAACTTGTTTTTGTCCTTTCATTGGGATTTACGGCAGATTCCATTTCCCCTTTCTGAATAAAGTATCTTGCCCTTGGAAATGCAGGGACAACCTTTCCCGTTTCATTCAGGGTCGTATTTCCACCGGCATGGTCGAAGTGGAGGTGTGTATTGATGACAAGGTCAATATCTCGGGACTCATAACCAAAACGATGCAGGGACTCCAAAAGAGAGAACTTTTTATCAATACCGTAAATCTGGCAAAATTTCTCATTATGCTTTGTTCCAACCCCCGTGTCGATCAGGATGTTATATCTCTCTGTCGCTACCAGGGGACAATGGAGGGATAGTTGTATCCTGTTGCTGTCATCAGGCGGACTGACCTTCTTCCACAAGACGCGGGGAACGATCCCAAAGACCGCCCCACCATCCAGGAAAATATCGACATCCGTTACCGGATAAATTTCGAACTTGCCCACCTTCATTTTTTACTTTTCCCCTTCCCCTGGGTTGCACTTCTTTAATGATATATCATAATTATATCAAAACATCCAGATGATTGCTATTAAACCGTTTTATAAAAAGCAGTAGAAAATAATTTGATTGAAAAAAACACCGGTATTGTGTAACTTGGGTGAAAAAAAGGAGGTATGCCAAATGAGAATGATTAAAATATCCGTAATAGGCCTTGTGTTCTGTTATATTTTTAATAGCGTGTGCATAAATATTCTCTATGCCTGGTCTGGTGGACCCCCCGCTTACCGGACTGGCGCGCCAAACGACTTAGGCACGTGTAATGACATAGGCTGTCATAATTCCTTTGTACTCAATTCAGGGAGTGCTGTGTTTTCAATTACCGGCCCCGACACTTACATACCGGGCAAGTTCATCAAATTAGAGATTTCATTTACAGAGTCAAACGGGAAATTGCACGGGTTTGAGATGACGGCGTTGGATGCCGGTAATAACAGGGTTGGAAAGTTTAAGCGGATAAATAAAAACGCACAAGTGATTCGTCCCAATGATTTTCGAGGACTTGAAGAAGAGGACAGGGGCAAATACATCGAGCATACGGCTGCCGGCAATAAGAAAAAGAAATGGAGGGTCAAGTGGAAGGCCCCCGCTGACGCAACCGATCCAATAACATTTTACGCTGCCGGAAATGAGGCAAACGGTAACGGTAATCCCGCTGGCGATTTCATCTATTCAACAACGAAGAAAATGAATTCAGCGTCTTCTGTAAAGACTCCTGATTTTGAACCCTAACCCGGATTTCTCACCGAAGAGATAGAAATCCCCTGTTGTTTATGGTATAAGATGTTTGTAAAGAACAGATTATACACAACAGGAGGAGGGTTGAAGGTGAAAACAGGGTGTAAAGATGCAATA